>CAOKOL010000010.1 GCA_948470335.1 uncultured Lachnospiraceae bacterium
TCATTCGGCTGGAAAATTCCATAAGGCTTAGGATAGCGTCAATCTTTTCGGCTATTGTTGTTTCAAGAGAGTAGGTATTTACTGTCGGTGCGGTAAAATCATCAAGCTGAGTGGGAATTTTCCGCTTTTTCTGCTTCGGCACAATAACATCACCCACGCCTAAATCAATACTGAACGGCGTTTTCGTATTTTTGATTCGTGCCACAAGAGAAACTCCGATACCGGAATACTTCTTTGCAACGGCAATAGGATCAATGCCTTTAATCTCAAAATTCACAAAATCATTACCTGTGGGCGTTGAGATGATTGTCTCTATTACAGTCTGTAGCTGTTCAGTAGTGTTGGGAACTTTCCGAAGAAGAAAATCTATATCTACCGTCACACGACTGTCAAAATCGGTAATGGAATAAATGAACAATCCGCCTTTCAGCACAAGATTTTCCGCATATTGCGATTTTTCCAAACGACGCAAGAATTCCTCCTGACAGAAAAGTTGCAGACAAAGCTGATAGCTTCGTCCGCTTTCTTTTGCCTTGTTTTTCAATCTTGCAAGTACAGACGCAGCAGTATCAGCCATTGAGCAGTACCTCCATTACATTCATAACTTTCGTATACAGTTTCATTTCTTTTGCATATTTAGACAGGTTTGCAAGGTTCTTCTTTTCATCAGCAGCATAGGCATTGACAGCCTTATTGAAAATCTCATTATCAAGCTTAGTACGGTACTTAAAGCAATCGCATATGGTTCTCTCCCGGTCATACACCGGCAATGTTACACCATTGAAATTATCCATAGATTTTCCGATTGTAAGAAAATCTTTTTGAATATAGTAAGCTTTCACTGGAAATTCTTCTATATTTTTTACTGCACGGGACGCTGTTCTCGGTACTGCAATCGACCATTCACGGGGAGAAAAATCGCTGTATTCGTAATGGCACAGGGCGGATTCCACGCAGATAATCCCCTGCGGAAGAAACTCATGTATGAACTGTTCCTCCGTTATGCCATTGCCTTGCGGAAGTTGATAAAATCCCCTTCTAATCCTTTCGATAACCCCTGCTTTGCAAAAAGCTGCTACCTCGTATTTATTTATCCCCTTATCGGCAAAATCTGAAATTTTTGCAATACCACCGTTATTTTCAATTATATTTTGTACGATTTCTTTCTTATTCAAACAGATACCAACTTTCCGCATACAAAAAATAAATAATGCATGTATTTATTATAACGGATAGCTAGCAGAACTACAACAACTAAACGCAGATATTTTTCTAAATTTGCATGTTAAAAGCATATAGGTTTAATTTTGGATTTCACCAAAATTCAATTATATACCCATTTTCCAAAAAATTGCTTAATTGCAAAAGTAAATTCTAATGCAGAAGTAAATTCTACCGGTCATATTAGATTTTTATGAAGATTTAAATGCTGTTCTGCCTGACAGCAGATTCTTTGCCTGGGTTTAAGGGTCACAACATAACAAAAGGATACGGTGCAGCCCCTTTTACAGAGTTGCACCGTACCCTACATAAAAACATCCTTATCTGGCAACGGCAAACTATGCCCCGCCTTGATTTTTCATTCTGCTCTACGCCCACACTTCCCGCAGCACCCGAACCGCATTGCCGCCGATCACCTTTGCAATCTCCTCGTCGGTATACCCGTGCCGGATCAGCCATCTGGGAATGTTCCAACTGGCCTCCGTGGGATTTTCCAGATATTTCACAAAAGGCACCTCTTTATATTCCGTCTGACTTTTGGAGGTTTCGCCGGTGGACAGTGCCGCCGTAAAGGCATGGTGCAGGCCCACATGGTCCCCGTACATACAGTCCGCGCCGAAGCCCACATGGTCGATGCCCACCAGATCCTTCACATACTCAAAATGTTCCATAAAACTGTCGATATCGTGTGTCATACGTGTTTTTGACATGGTGGTATGGGGCGCCGCCTCGATGCCGATCACGCCGCCTTTTTCGGCAATGGCCTTAATCAGCCGGTCCCCGGCCATCCGCTTGATATCCCATACCCCCTTCGCCCCCACGTGAGAGGCGATCACCGGTTTGGAGGAATACATTACGGCGTCATAAGCCGTCTGCTGGCCGCAGTGGGACACGTCCAGCAGCATTCCCACTTTGTTCATCCGCTCCACGCATTTCCGGCCGAACCGGGTCAGGCCGCCGTCATGGTCTTCTTTCAGGCCGCTGCCCAGGGCATTGCTCTCCGAGTAGGTGATGCCCATCTGCCGTATGCCAAGGCCATACAGAATATCAATCCGGTCCACCTCGTTCTCGATGGGCGCCGCCCCTTCAATGACAAACACGCAGGCGATTTTTCCGGCCCTTTTTGCCTCAAAAATATCCTCCACAGTCTTACAGTGTACCATAAAGTCCTGATGGGCGATATCACACAGACGCATACCCAGATCATGAATGATATCAATCCATTTCCACCCTTCGGGACTGGAAATGATGTTGGTGCCGTCCATCATATTGTCAAAAATACAGTCGATATCGGACCAGGACAGGGCTTCATAGCCGCAGCGGTCACGGCCCGTACGCATGGCGTCAAACAGCGGCTCACAGCCGGTCATGTCCCGTGTGGTAAAATCAGGGTGATCGTGAAGGCTGATATAGGGATACCGCTCCAGCAGACGGGCCAGACGGGCCTCCTGCTCCCCGGAAAGGGGAAGCACATGCCGCCCCGCCCAGTCCCAGTCCGCCCAGTCGATCACCTTAAAATCTTTTCCCGGCTCCAGATACTGATATGCTTCGTAGGGTTTATACCCTTTTTTCTGACAATGATTCATCCTGCCCTCCCGTCCGGAGTCTTCGTCCGAAGCCCTGCCCGAAATTCCTCTCCAGGGTTCTTTCCGAAGCCTCCCCCTTTCCGATCCGTACTGCCGCCTGTTCTAATTCGCCCAGACTTCCCGCAGCACCCGGATTGCGTTTCCGCCGATCACCTTGGCGATCTCTTCTTCTTTATAATCATGCTTAATCAGCCAGCGCACAATATTCCAACTGGCTTCGGTGGGATTTTCCAGTCCCCATACGAAAGGAACTTCCTCATAGGAATTCTGGCTCTTTGCCGTCTCTCCGGTGGACAGCGCCGCCGCAAAGGCATGATGTACCCCCACATGGTCGCCGTACAGACAGTCTACGCCAAAGCCTACGTGATCAATGCCCACCAGATTTTTCACATACTCAAAATGTTCCATCACACTGTCCAGATCGTGGGTCATTTTGGTTCCGGACATGGTGGTGTGCGGTGCGGACTCGATGCCCACGACGCCGCCCTGTGCGCCCACCGCTTTCAGCAGTTCGTCCCCGGCCATCCGCTTGATGTCCCAGACGCCTTTTGCACCCACATGGCTCATAATAATGGGTTTTTTGGAATACATCACCGCGTCATACCCCGTCTTCTGACCGCAGTGGGACACATCCAGCAGCATTCCCACCTTATTCATCCGCTCCACGCAGCGCTGGCCGAACTTGGTCAGGCCGCCGTCGAAATCCTCTTTCATGCCGTTGCCCAGGGCATTGCTCTCCGAGTAGGTCACGCCCAACTGGCGCACGCCCAGGCCGTACAGAATGTCGATCCGGTCCACCTCGTTCTCAATGCATGCGGCTCCCTCGACGGCCGCCACCCACGCGATCTTTCCCGCTTTCTTGGCCTCGAAGATATCCTCCACCGTTCTGCAGTGAATCAGAAAATCCTGGTGGGCGATATCGCACAGACGCATACCCAGATCATGAATGATATCGATCCATTTCCATCCGCCGGGGCTGGAAATAATATTCACGCCGTCCAGCATATTGTCAAATACACAGTCGATGTTGGAGTAGGCCAGCGCTTCATAGCCGGTCACTGCCCGTCCCTGCCGCATGGAATCATAAATATGGTCGATGCTGCTCATATCTTTGGGATAAAAAGTGGGATGGTCATGAAGGCTTAAATAGGGATATTTTTCAAAAATCTCCTTTGCCATGGCTTCCTGCTCCCCGGAGAGCTCCACGATATGATGTCCGGACCAGTCCCAGTCCTCCCACTCAAATTCTTTATAATCTTTTCCGGCTTCCAGATAAGAATAAGATTTGTAACCTTTGTATGCCGGTTTTTTGGTCAGTTCCATGTTCAGATTTCCTCCTGCTCTTTGTCCATATTTTTTCATAAAACCGGCGCAGCGGACGTCCCGTTTTTACCGGGCAGTCCATGCGCCGGCCCTGTTCAACCGTTCTGTTATTTTGCGTACACGTTTACGAAATTAGGGCAGTCCATGTAACCATAATTGCCGGGACAGATCGCCCATCCGCCAAACTTCGTGGTGTTTGTCACATATGTATTGTTGGGCACCAGCAGATGACAGGTAGGCAGGTTTTCTACAAACCAGGTCTGCCACTGATCCAGCATCTCCACCCGCTTCTCATAATCAGTCTCGCCCTGCATGGCCAGCAGCAGGTCTTCCTGCTCCTGACTGTTAAATTCCATAAAGTTCAGGGTCTGGCCGATGCCAAAGCAGGTCAGCAGTGTGGTGTCCACGTCGTCAATGGTTCCCCAACTGGAATAGCTGATATCATATTTATGGCCCTGGGTAACATTTGCGGAGAAAGTTGCGGCGTCCACGGGCTGCAGTACCAGCTCAATGCCTGCTTCCTTCATTCCTGCCTGCAGGATGGACATGACGCCGTCCACGTTCGCCAGCGTACTCTTGTACATAATGGTAAAGCTCAGCTTCTTTCCGTCGGCGGTTTCACGGATGCCGTCTCCGTCCGTATCCTTGTAGCCGGCTTCTTCCAGAAGCGTTCCTGCCGCCGCCGTGTCATAGGCAGGCTGGGTAATATTCGATTTGACAAACTCCGTATATACCGGGCTGATCGGCGTTTCCATCGCGGTAGCGGCTCCTGCAAACGCCACGTTCACCAGGGCGTCCCGGTTCACGCACATAGCGATGGCCTGGCGGATTTTCACCTCTGTCAGCAGATCATTGGTCTGAGAAAAACTGATAAAGGCATAACCCAGAGAAGGAACGGACTCAATTAAATATTCGGGATTGTTCTGTAACTGCGTCACGGAAGATGCGCTTAAAAAGTTGGCGCATACATCCACCTCGCCGTTTTGCAACGCCAGAATCATGGCATTTTCATCGGTGTATACCCGGAATACAATCTCATCCAGCAATGCGCCCTGGCCGTCATTTTCCAGCGTAAAATACGGATTGCGGCTTAATACCACATACTCGCCGTCCACCCACTCGCTGACATAATAAGGGCCGTAGCCTGCGCCGCTGTAATCATAGGTGGTGGGGTCCTCAACGGATTCCCACTCGCTTTTTCTCATAATCGGAATCCAGTAGCCGGCTCCGTTCCAGAAATTCACATTTCCGGAGGTCAGATGGAACTCAACGGTACGCTCATCCACCACTTTTGACGCCTCAAAATCCACCAGCGCAAAATAGCTGTCAAAAAATCCGATGTGATGGGAGGTGCCGTATTCGGCAGTAAACAGCAGATCGTCGGCGCTTACCGGGGTTCCGTCATTCCAGCAGAGCCCCTCTTTCATGGTAATGGTCCATACGGTACAGTCCTCATTGACCTGAACCGGCTCATTCAGATAGTCATATTTGACGCCGTTTTCATCCATGGCCACAAAATGAGGACAAACCAGCTCCATAATGGTGGCGGAATTCAAGTCATTCTGGCACCATACGTTTTCGCTGATCGGGGCGGAATTTAAGCCCACGTTAATGGTGCCTCCCTTTTTGGGGGTTCCCGCCTCGCCCTGAGACTCCGTGCCATCCTTCGCTTCCGTCTCACCGCCGGCCGCCGTGCCGCCGGCTGCGCCGGTCTGTGCCGGCTTGTCTTCGCTGCCGCCGCAGGCTGTCAGAGACAGCACAAGCATAAGGGCAAGCGTCAAAGAAAGTAATTTTTTCATCCTAGTCTCTCCTTTCCAGTTCCGCAGCTCCCCTCCCAAGTCCCCTTAAACTGGGAGAATTTCCAGCCACTAAAGTGTCTGTAAATCCCTCCCGGGGCTTGCTATGAGCACTTAGCCTCTGTCTTTTAGGGGCTTACGTGCGATGCATACAAAATTGTTAGCGGGTGTCTTTTAGCCGCTTACTATTTTGTAGTCCGGTCCGCTGCTGTTTTCATGGTTAGATTATGATCGTCCGTTCCGGCAAACCGCATCACCGGTCCATTTTGCCGGATGCCGCATCATATGAAAAACAGCGGGCAAAACGGCTCTGCCCCGTCCTGTTATTTCCTGATTCAAACAGATTCTTCATCTTCTGGATTCTTTTTTTGCGTTTCCCGGATTACCCCTGTTCGTTCTTTTTCAGCGCCCGCCCCGCAAAGGTTTTCAAAAGCTGCCCGTCCTTTAATTCCACCTTTCCGTTGCAGAGCACCAGGTCGCAGCCCGTAGCGTTCATCTGGGGCGTTTTATAATGCATCTGGTCCATTTCCGGATACCGGTAATTGGGCAGGTCGATCACCGCCACGTCCGCATAACAGCCCTCCTGCAGCCGCCCTCTGTGATAAATGCCGAAATGATCCGCCACCATGCTTGTGTTTCGTCTGACAATTTCCTCGTAGGGCACGCCTTTTTTCAGATACATCTGGGTGAAAATGGCAAACCCGCCCCGGCGCCGGATCTCGTACCAGTCGTAAGGGTCCTCAGGATCGCCCATAATGGTGTCGCTGCCCACGGACACATAGGGATTGTTCACAATGGATTCACAGTGGTCAATAAATTTGCTCGGCACCTTTGCCGCAGGCGCATTCAGCCAGAACACATAATTTTTATCGTCCGCCATCAGATCCAGCATACAGTCATCCTCGTCAATGCCTCTTTCTTTGGCGATATCTCTGACAGAGCGGTTTTCCAGATGAGGGTCCTCGGAATTGACGATGTATATTTTATCCTTCGGGCCTTCCATCGTATAGTTGTCTTTCTTAATCATTTCCCGGCCTTCCGGGGTGTGAAGGGCCCGCTTCACGCCTTCGATGCCCTGGCTGAACAGCTCGTCGCTTAAAGCCATGGTAAACAGCAGCATCCGCTCCTTTCCGGTGCAGTGGCCCACGCTGTCGGGAATCACGTCAATCCGGGCTCTGACCCCTTCTTCCTCAATGGCCTTTAATGCGATGTCATAGGCTTCCGGCACGGCGGAGGCCAGATGAGAAATCTGAATCTTCGCGCCGGTGCGCCGTCCCACCTCGCAGAACTCCGCAGTGGATTCCGGAATACCGATCTGGTGGCGCAGATGTGCCGCCGCAACTCCGTCATACCGCTTGATCTGGCGAACCACGTCGCACAGCTCGTCCATGGAAGCATAGCGGCTGGGCACATAGTCCAGGCCAAAGGATATTCCAAAGGCGCCCTGATCCATGTTATGGCGGATGATCGTTTCAATCTGGGCCTGTTCCAGCTCATCCGGCTTTCTGTTGTAAGCGCCGTGCATCACATACTGCCGGATGCTGCCGTGGCCCAGCAGGGTGACGAAATTGCAGTTTGTGCCGGCACCGGCCACCGCTTGGCAGTAACCGGCAAAATCATGCCAGTCCGGCCATTCCTCCAGATAACGCCTGTACTGCTTTAAGCCCACCAGGCCGTTGCCCAGATAATAATCCAGTATCTCTTTCTTATGGCCCGGCACAATGCTGTGGCTGCAATTGCCGTTGACCAGCGTAGTCACGCCCTGACGGATATAGGACTCGTAACGCCCGTCGTCAAAACAGTACCATTCTTCATGAACATGAGGGTCGATCAGGCCGGGAATCACATATTTTCCCGCCGCATCATAAACCTCCTTCGCCTCCCCGGCAAGCTCCGGCCCGATACGGACAACCCGGTCCCCCTTCACGGCCACATCCGCTTTCACGGCCGGCTTCCCGGTTCCGTCGATTACCATGCCGTTTCGAATCAAAAAATCATACATACTTCTCACTCCTTATTAGAGTTCCGCAACTCCTTTTTTATTTACTCTCTCCCTTTCGGATTCAGGCAGTCATTCAGCGCTGTTCCGAACAGATTAAAGCAGACCACGTATACCACGATGCACAGGCTTGGAATCAGCCACCACCACCAGGGATTGGGGCTGCTGATAACGGCGTTCTGGCTCCATGCCTGTTTCAAAATGGTTCCCCAGCTCCAGGTGGTAGGGTCCCCCAGGCCCAGAAAGCTTAAGCTGGCTTCCGTCAGAACGGCGGAGGCCATGACCAGGGTCATGTTTACCAGCACGGGGCCGGAAGCGTTAATCAGCACATGGCGGTACAGAATCCGTCCCGGCGGAATGCCCAGGCAGGTGGCCGCTTCAATATACTGCATCTCCCGGATTTTCAGCGTGCTGTTTTTCGTCACTCTGGCCAACTGGGGCCAGGAGAACACGCCCAGAATCAGCGCCACGTTCGTTATGGAAGTTCCCATAATGGCCGCTACGATAATCATCAGCGGCAGCATGGGCAGCGTCATGAAAATGTCAATCATGCCGTCGATGCACTCTCTGACCCATCCGTTTGCATAGCCGCACACCAGCCCCAGCGGAATGCCGATCACCCCTGCAATCAGCATGGCCAGAATGGATACGTAAAGGGATGTCTGTGCCCCCCAGACCAGCTCCGCAAAAATATCCAGCCCCAGATTATCGGTTCCCAGCCAGTGAAGGGCGCTGGGCGCCATCAGAATATCATTGGTATACCCCTCCGGTTTCGGAATGACCAGCGTTCCCGCCATCCCGATTACCACGATCAGCAGCACGCCGGCAAACCCGATCATGCCGTTTTTGTTTCGGACAAAATAATAGAGAAATCCTTTGCGTTTTTTCATGGCTTATTCCCCCAGTTTAATTCTCGGATCGAGCCAGGCCACCACAATGTCGGTCAGAAAGCTCATCACCACTATCGCAACGGCCATCAGCAGGAACGCACCTTGCAGGGAAGGATAATCCAGGGCGTTGACCGAGTCATACACCAGCCGCCCGACGCCGGGCCAGGAAAAAATTGTCTCCGTTACCGTGGCGCCGCCTACCATAAATCCGATCTGCATGCCGATTACCGTCACCGTAGGAATCAGCGCATTTTTCAGCGCGTGAACCCTGAGCACCCGCCCCCTGCTGTTTCCCTTTGAATAGGCAGTGCGGATATAATCCTCCCGCAGCACGTCGATCATGCTGTTTCTTGTATACAGAACCGCATTTGCCAGGTTGGTGATGGACAGCGTAACCGCCGGCAGCACCAGATGTCTGGCCACATCCAGATAATAGGCCATCCCCTGGGCTTTTGGCGGCGTATAGGCGCCGCCGGTAGGGCTTACCCCCAGCCGGAAGGAAAATATAAAGAGCAGCAAAAATGCCATAAACGGTATAAAAACCGAAATTCCCATCGTGACAATCACACTGATCACCCGGTCCGCCAGTCTGCCCTTATGGGCAGCGGCCAGAAGGCCTGTGGGAATGCCGATCAGTATCACGATCACCATGACCGCAGCCAGCAAAAGCAGCGTCCATGGCAGCTTCTGGGCCAGATATTCCGTCACCGGAATCCGCTTCGCAAAGCTTGTTCCCAGATTCCCGTGAAGCAGCTCCTTCATATACAATATATACTGGACAGAAATCGGCTTGTCCAGCCCGTAAGCCTGAATCAGAGCCTGCTGGGCTTCCTCCGTCATCTGAGGGCTGATCATCAGCGCCACCGGATCGGAGGGCATGGCCCGGACGATAAAAAACACCAGTGTAACGGATACAAATATGGTAAGAACGCCCCGTCCAAGACGGCGCAGCAGAAAACGTAACATCGTATCATCTCCATTTACAGTGTGACAGCCGTCCTGCCTCCCACGGTTATCAGATTCCGGTCCCCGCCTTTTTCGGGGCACGGACACCGGGCCGTCGGATTTTAGAACGTCCGCCCTTATTGTCTTGCAGCAATGCGGCAAAATCCCTGACCGCCCATATCCTTTTCCTGCCGGATATCATGGGCTCAGTGCGCCGGCTTCGCAAAATGACAGCGAATCCAGTGCCGCTCGCCGGTCTTTATCATCTGCGGTTCTTCCTGCCTGCATATCTCCTCAGCCTGGAAGCAGCGGTTACAGAACCTGCACCCTCTGGGCGGATTCACAGGGCTTGGAATATCGCCTTCCAGCAGAATCCGCTGGCTTCTCCCCGCCGTGGACGGTTCGGGCACCGCAGATACCAGCGCCTGGGTGTAAGGGTGGGTATGTTCGCCGAACAATTGGTCATAGGGCGCAATCTCCATAATCTTTCCCAGATACATCACCAGAATCTGATCGCTGATATACCGGATCACAGCCAGATCATGGCCGATAAACACATAGGTCAGATGAAACCGCTCCTTCAATTCA
Source organism: uncultured Lachnospiraceae bacterium (assembly GCA_948470335.1). Classification (GTDB taxonomy): domain Bacteria; phylum Bacillota; class Clostridia; order Lachnospirales; family Lachnospiraceae; genus Paralachnospira_A. Next base: position 10,349 of record CAOKOL010000010.1, read on the forward strand.
TTGAACAGATTCAGAATCTGGGCCTGAACAGACACATCCAAGGCCGAAACCGATTCGTCGCAGAACAGCAGCTTCGGATTCACCGACAGCGCCCGGACAATACCGATTCTCTGCCGCTGCCCGCCGGAAAACTCATAGGGAAAACGATCATACACTTCCGGCCGCAGCCCCACCGTCTCCAGCAGATGACAGGCTTTTTCCCTGGCCTCGGCCCTGGTCTTTGCCTGCCCGTTTATCAGCATGGGCTCCACGATGGCCTCGCCGATCTTCATCCGGGGATTCAGGCTGGCGTAGGGGTCCTGAAATACCATCTGCAGCTCGCTTCTCAGACGGCGTTTCCCTGCCGCCCCCACCCGGAAGTTGGTAATATCCTCTCCCTGATAGAACACGGAGCCGGACGTCACCGGCGTCAGAGCCAGAATCGCCCTGGCAAGCGTGGATTTGCCGGATCCCGATTCCCCCACGATGCCCAGCGTCCCGCCCTGATACACCTCAAAGCTGACATCCTCAACCGCGTGGACAAAACGCCTTTCCTCCAATAATTTCTGTTTTTTAACCGGAAACAGCTTGGTCAAGCCTTCCACCTTTAAAATTGGTTCCATCTTCCTTTCCTCCTTGCCCGGTTTACCTGTCGTCTGAACGCCAGCACTGTACCAGGTGATCTTCGCCTGCCTGCCTCATGGGCGGAACCTCTTTCATGCATCTTTCCCCGCAGTGTTGGCACCGGTCCGCAAACCGGCATCCGGGTACAAAGTCATATACGGTGGGAACAGTGCCGGGAATGGTGTACAGCGGCTTTTTCTCGCTGCGGATCGTCGGCACGGAAGCCATCAGCCCCTGGGTGTAGGGATGAATGGGATTGTCAAAAATCGCTTTCAGCGTGCCCCGCTCAATGGCCTGTCCCGCATACATCACCACCACTTCCTCACAGATTTCCGCCACCACGCCCAGGTTATGGGTGATTACCATCAGACCGCCGGATGCTTTTTTCAGCCGCCGCATCACGTCCAATATCTGTGCCTGAATGGTCACATCAAGAGCCGTCGTCGGCTCGTCCGCAATCAGCAGCGCCGGATGATTGATCACGGCCATGGCAATCATAACCCGCTGCCGCATGCCTCCGGAAAATTCATGGGGATACTGGTCGATCCGGGTTTCCGGATGTGCGATGCCCACTTCCTCCAGCGCTTCCAGAACCCTGCTGCGCACCTCCTGTTTTTTCAGTTCCGGATGATGCAGTGTCAAAATCTCGCCGATCTGCTGACCGATGGTCAGAACCGGATTTAAAGCGGTCATCGGCTCCTGGAAGATCATGGAAAGCTTATTTCCCCGCAGTGCCTGCATCTCCTGTCCGGACATATCCAGAATATTTTTTCCTTCCATAAGAATCTCACCGCCCTGAACCACCGCACCGTCAGGCAGCAGACGCATCATGGAAAGACTGGTCATGCTTTTTCCGCATCCGGACTCTCCCACCACGCCCAGCGCCTTTCCCTCCTCCACACGGAAGCTGATCCGATCCAGCAGGTTATAAACGGTTCCGTCGTCATCCCGAAACCCCATACTGTAATTTTTAAATTCTACGATTGTCGCCATATATTCGCTCCTGTCCCATTTTGTTGTCAATCCCTAAGTCTTTTACGGATTACATTGTTAAAGCAGTATAGTAAAAGAAAAAGCGTCCTCTATTAATGGTATTAGAACGCATCGTTGCTGTCCATGGGAATTTATGTTATCTTTTGATTTGATATAGGAAGGTTCTTTTTGCTTCCCTTTCTGATTTTGTATAAATATACATGTATACTGCATTAGTTGTAAATGACATAAGTCACATACATTCAGAAAACTTTACATTTTTTTTAGAATTTGCTATGATTAAGGGAATCATCCGAAAGATACCCGGAACATAACAGACAGTTACCGGAGAATATCTGACAGATAGCGCCCGCTTAACACGGACACAAATCAGAAACAGGAGGTAGATTATGCAACAGTTGAATGACCCGGCTTTGATGCAGCATTACATCGACAAATATCACCTTCAGAATTACTTTTCCTTTGACCTGCAAAGCGCCGCCGTCCTGGTACGCTATGACGCCAATGAAATTCTGAGTCTGGCGGGCAAAGTGGTCAACACCTTCTCCATTCTGGTCAGCGGCGAATGCATCGCCTATATGATTACCCGCTCGGATAAATTCCACTGCGAATGCCACTACAAGGACATGCATTTTATGGGAATGGTGGGAACCCTCTGGAACAAACCGGCCATCAATGACATCAAGGCGCTGACCCCCTGTATCTGCCTGTGTTTCCCTGCGGAAGTTTACCGGCCCATCCTGTTAAATGACGTCAAATTCCTGCGTTACGCGGCCGAATATATGGCCAGCCACATCCGGCAGAGCGCCGCTCACTTCGAGCCGCTGGAAACCCGGCTGGCAGCCTTTATTCTGGAAACGGAACAGGACGGCGCATTCCGGTACAATCTGACTCTGTGCGCAGACCTGGTGGAAACCAGCTACCGGCACCTGCTGCGGACGCTCCACGCCTTCTGCTCCATGGGCATTTTAAAACGGGAGGAAAAATCCAGTTATATCATCGTGGACAGAGGCCAGTTGGAAGAACTGCGGATGGGCCACGGAATTACATGATAAAAAACAGAATCCATTTGTATCAAGCCGGCATACGGAATAATCCGGGAAATCCGGCACATGCACTCACCGAAAAAGGAGGTACGGCATGGGGTATCTGGCGGCCATGGGTATTGAACTCATACTCAGCCTTATCATTTGTTTTATTTTTATGGTGGTGGGACTTTTTCTCGGCCATATCATCCTCTTTGACAGCATTGTTCTCGGCATCATCGCAGGGGTGTGCTGCGGTCAGTTTCTCACCCTTCATCCGGCTTTATGCCTGGTGGCCGGGCTGGCGGTATTCGCAGGTATGCTGTTCCTGCAGAAAACCGGCTTCGGGTTCTGGATCATCGGCGTGCTGCTGTCGGCCGTGTGGGCGTTTATATTTGCGTTTTTTGCCTACGCATTCGCCGGAGAGGATATGATCTGGTTTTACGTTGTGATGGGGCTTGCTTTTATCGGAATGCTGTTTTTACATATCAGGGCAAGAGATTAGAGTTTCACGCATTTTTCCTTGAAATATCCTTTGTTTTATGTATAATAGAAGGCAGTGATTTCACGCATCCCGCAGAAAGCCTTTGCTACGGGGCTTGCACATACGTAACTGCCAAACAATAAATAATACGGAAAATAGAGGATTTCATAATGATTAGTGCAAATAACGTAACACTCCGTTTAGGCAAAAAAGCCTTATTCGAAGATGTCAATATTAAATTTACCGAAGGAAACTGCTACGGCCTGATCGGGGCCAACGGCGCAGGAAAGTCCACCTTTTTGAAGATTCTGTCCGGTCAGTTGGAGCCCAGCAAGGGCGACGTAAGCATTACCCCCGGTCAGCGGCTTTCTTTTTTGCAGCAGGACCATTTTAAATACGACGAATATACGGTTCTGGACACCGTGATTATGGGAAACGCCCGGCTCTATGAGATTATGAAGGAAAAGGAAGCCATCTATATGAAAGAGGACTTTTCCGACGAAGACGGCATCAAAGCAGCCGATTTAGAGGCGGAGTTCGCCGCCATGAACGGCTGGGAGGCGGAATCCGACGCCGCCACACTGTTAAACGGCCTGGGCATCGACACCGGCTTCCATTATATGATGATGAAAGACCTGGGCGGCAATGAGAAGGTAAAGGTGCTGCTGGCCCAGGCCCTGTTTGGCAATCCCGATATCCTGCTGCTGGATGAGCCTACCAACCACCTGGATCTGGATGCCATCGCCTGGCTGGAAGAATTCCTGATTAATTTTGACAATACGGTCATCGTGGTTTCCCATGACCGTTATTTCCTGAACAAAGTCTGCACCCAGATCGCCGACATCGACTATGCCAAAATCCAGCTTTATGCCGGCAACTATGATTTCTGGTACGAGTCCAGCCAGCTTATGATTAAGCAGATGAAGGAAGCCAATAAAAAGAAAGAAGAAAAGATCAAAGAGCTACAGGAATTTATCCAGCGGTTCAGCGCCAACGCCTCCAAATCCAAGCAGGCTACCTCCAGGAAACGGGCGCTGGAAAAAATCCAGTTGGACGAAATCCGCCCTTCCAGCCGGAAGTATCCTTACATCGACTTCCGCCCGGAGCGGGAAATCGGCAATGAGGTTCTGGTGGTGGAAAACCTGTCCAAAACCGTGGGCGGGGTCAAGGTGCTGGATAACATTTCCTTCATATTAAATAAAGGAGATAAGGTGGCGTTCATCGGCTCCAATGAACTGGCCAAAACCACTCTGTTCCAGATTCTGGCCGGAGAGATTGAACCGGACGAGGGCACTTATAAGTGGGGCATCACGACTTCCCAGGCCTACTTTGCCAAGGATAACACCCATATTTTTGATTCCGACGACACTATCGTAGACTGGCTGACCCAGTTCTCCCCCGTGAAGGACGCCACCTATGTGCGGGGCTTCCTGGGCAGGATGCTGTTCGCCGGAGACGACGGCGTGAAAAAGCTGAGCGTGCTGTCCGGCGGCGAGCGGGTGCGCTGCCAGTTATCCATGATGATGATCCAGGCCGCCAACTGCCTGATCTTCGACGAACCAACCAACCACCTGGATATGGAATCCATCACGGCATTGAACAACGGCCTGATTAAATTCCCCGGCGTGGTACTGTTCTCCTGCCATGACCATCAGTTTGTGCAGACGACGGCAAACCGAATTATGGAGATTACGGAGACAGGGCTGATTGATAAGATTACCACTTATGACGAGTATCTGGAAAGCGATACGGCGGCCAGGAAGCGGCAGCAGATTGTCAGTGTGAACAGGGAAGATGATGAGAATTAAAAAAATATGGCGGGGACTACATTCCCCGCCTAATTATTTAACTTATTTTCTTTTTCCTTCTTCATAAGACATTTTATATTCGCCTTGTAATTCTTCAATTCTTTATCATTTGGATTAATAAACAGCGCATAATTGATTAATCCATATAAGTGCTCCAGGTACTTACTGCGTTCTTCTTTTATATACTGCAAATGAGACTGTAAACCGTATTTATTAATATAATATAAATCTTTGCGAATATTTTTTCTGATACTTTTGGCCAACTGCGGTTTATCATTCACAACAATTCCTGTTACTTCCTGCTGCTGCCCCTGTTTACGTACTCTAGTTTTTTCTCCGTTGACCGATAATCTTAACTTCTCTAAACTTGTCTTAACAAATGCAATCACTTCTTTTTCATCAAAATCTCCGGAAAATGTCATGTCGTCTGCATATCTGGTAAAACGAATTTTAGATTTCTTACAAAACGCTCCTACTTTATAATCAAAATTTTTCAGCAATATATTAGACAATGCCGCACTGGTAGGCGCTCCCTGAGGTAAACTGCCCTCCAGACAACACAGATTTGTCAGCATCATACTGACCGCTTCATTATATCCAGCCTCAATAAATATCTGATACACCATCCAATCTGTTAAGTGATTATAAAAATCCTTTATATCCAGAGACAGTACCTTTTTTTGTCTTCTATGAAAACGAACATTGTCCTTGATTGATTTACCTCTTATATACGCTTTCGCATACGGACTTACCTCAAAACAATATAGTACATTTTCTAAAATCCATCGCTGTATTTCCTTCAGATTCGGAAGCGGTTCGGATATCTCTCTTAATCCTCCGTTCTTTTTGGGAATATGATAGCAATGATAAAAATTAGACGGCGCATTCGACACCGCATACACATAGACAGGATCATATCCCAGCAGTGCGCATAAATGTTTTTGACTAAACACAACCGGAAATTTCTGTTTCCACAGATTTTCTGCATATTCCAGCCAATATTCACAGTATTTTCTGCTTTTATTACTCTTCTGTGCATTTTCAATAAACTTTGACCGGTATTCTATCCATTCCATATTATCACCATTTAAAAGCCTTTGAAACCCCTACGAATAATATCGGCTATTTCTTTTCAGCAGAAAAGAAATAGCAGAGTGATTTTGGAACAAAATCACGACCGTAATACTTGTTCAGGATTTTACTCCTGTAAAATCATGGACAAGTATTACCCCGGCTCGAAATGTCAGTTCCTTAAGGATTAACGACTCGCTAATCCTGCACAAAGGTGCAAAGTCTAGAGAATTTCAAAGGCTATTTAACATATTATCACGGCAAATATATTTCGTCTACCCTTATAGGAGAAATTTTATAATCATTCAATGGTAAAATAGTAAATCCGCTCTTTTTCTTTTTTATCACTTTCCATCTGCCTAATCCGATATCTGTTAATGTCCTCTTTTCCATATTATCAAAACATATTTTTTTTTCTTCTTCCAATTGACGAACCCATTCTATTATTTTCGCATAAGAATACCCTGCTGAAAACAGAGGCACAAGGGAAGAATGTTTCTTAATGGTATCCAATATCAAAAATTCTGTTGATTCTTTCATTCTAACTCCTGATTACTTTTACATTTCCTTTTCTTACAAAAGGTGCATATGTATTATTTTTATGTTCATACCAATATACCGGAAATGTATTATTCGGCGTTTTCATCATTGCGACCAGACTTTCCGTATCCGCATATCCCAACTGCATTCCTCTGGGTGCATGCAAATATGTACTGATTTTTTTCATTATATCCATTTTTTGTTTTGCTTCTTCTTCCGGATATACATCGGTGATCGCTTTTTTTCTTGTCACTGCAGCAAACACCGGGATTTTTTCTTTATTAATATTCTTAATTCCCTCCTCCTGTGCCACTAATGCAACAATATAGATTTTCTCATCCATATTACACAAGGCTTTCAAGTAATCCAGACATTCGATCGCTGTCTCACCGCTTCCTATAAAATCATCAATCAAAATCAATCCGCCAATTCTATCCTCGTGTGCTTTTAGTATCGCGGGCGACTCGCAAATGCGAATTTGTCCTTCCTTAAATTCCGGGTATGTACGCATTAATATACTTTGACACATATATAACATGAATATACTGCTTTTCAATTTTCCGAAATCTCTCTCCGGCAATAATGGACATATGTATATATTTTTACTTTTCTTCCACTTATCACTTTCAAATAACTTCTTTAATGCTGTCAGCAAATATTCCTCATACATACTGGATGTCACCCATAGAAATCCACCTGTAAGTTCAATCACCAGATCCCGTTCCTCATCATTTTCCAATTCTGCCAGCCGACTGCAAAATCTATCAAATACCGAGTAATCACTGTTCTCCTGTAATGTCCATTCTTTGGATTTAAAAATCTCATATAATTTTGTTACATAATTATCCGAAAGTACCTTCTTACCTAACATCAAAACGGCCCTTTTCAGCAAAAATACCAAACACTTTATGTATCATGCCCACATATACATATTTTCCCTTTTTTATATATTACCATATAACTGCCTATTATTCCATAGGAAAATTAAATTATTTTCCTTTTTATATACATCAAGCACATCAATAAGCCGACGTTTTTGATGTGCTTGATTTAATAAAAACGACCTGACAGGCAAATCCTCCTACCGCAATTGTCCCAGCCGCTCTTTTACCTGTTCCATCATCTGGGCATATTTCGCCTGTTTTTCTTTTTCCTCTTTAATCTTGGCCTCTGGCGCTTTCGAAATAAACTTCTCATTGTTCAGCATCCCGTTCACCCTGGCCAGTTCTTTTTCCAGCCGCTGTTCCTCTTTCTCCAGCCGCTCGATTTCCTTGCTGATATCCACCAGCTCCGCAAAGGGCATATAAATCACCGCGTCGCTGATCACCGCCGAAACTGCGTCGTCAGCGATTCCTTCCCGGTTCTCCTGCACCAGCACCTCGCCGGCATAGCCCAGCGCGCCGAAGAACAGTTTTCCGTCCTCAAAAATCTTCCGGATTTCCTGCTTTTCGGAAACCACATATACGGTGGCCTTTTTGCTGGGCGGCACATTCATGGAGCTGCGCACGTTCCGGATGCCCCGCACCGCTTCCTTTATGGTCTCGATGGCAGTTTCCTCCGCGGCAAAGTCCCACTCCTCTTTATATTCCGGCCAGCGGGAAATCATAATAGATTCTTCCGTTTCCTGCAGGTTGCAGAAAATTTCCTCGGTGATAAAAGGCATAAAGGGATGCAGAAGTTTCAAAGACTGAATCAGTACGGTCTTTAACGTCCAAAGCGCCGCCGCCTTCGTCTCATCGGTATCGCTGTACAGACGGGGCTTCACCATCTCAATATACCAGTCGCAGAATTCCTCCCAGATAAAATCATAAACCTTCTGCAGCGCGATACCCAGCTCATACTTGTCCATATTTTCCGTCACGTCTTTTGCCAGACGGTTTCCCTTGGACAGTATCCAGCGATCCGCGTCGATCAGCGCGTCCAAATTGACCGGCTCATCTGTGTCATTCATATTCATCATAATAAACCGGGAAGCGTTCCACACCTTATTGGCAAAATTTCTGCTGGCTTCCACCCGCTCCCAGTAAAAACGCATATCGTTGCCCGGTGCGTTTCCGGTCATCAATGTCATGCGCAGAGCGTCGGCGCCGTATTTGTCGATCACCTCTAAGGGATCAATGCCGTTGCCCAGAGACTTGCTCATCTTTCTGCCCTGAGAATCTCTCACAAGACCATGAATCAGTACCGTGTGGAACGGCTCCTTCCCGGTCTGCTCAAGCCCGGAGAATACCATTCGGATTACCCAGAAGAAAATAATATCATAGCCTGTCACCAGCACATCCGTAGGATAGAAGTAATCCAGGTCTTCCGTCTGCTCCGGCCAGCCCAATGTGGAGAAGGGCCACAGAGCGGAGCTGAACCAGGTATCCAGCGTATCCTCATCCTGGGTCAGATGGGCGCAGCCGCATTTCGGACATTTTTCCGGCATTTCCTTTGCCACCACCGTCTCGCCGCACTGATCGCAGTAATAGGCGGGAATCCGGTGCCCCCACCACAACTGCCGGGAAATACACCAGTCCCGGATGCTTTCCAGCCAGTGGAGATACGTCTTTCCGAAGCTCTCCGGCACAAATTTCAGACGGCCGCTTTTCAAAGCCTCAATGGCGGGCTTTGCCATCTCATCCATGCGCACGAACCACTGCGGCTTCACCATAGGCTCTACCGTCGTTTTGCACCGGTCATGGGTTCCCACGTTATGGGAATGAGGTTCTACTTTTACCAGCAGGCCCAGTTCTTCCAGCTTCGCCACAATCTTTTTTCTGGCCTCATACCGGTCCATTCCGGCATATTCGCCGCCGTTTTCATTGATGGTGGCGTCGTCGTTCATCACATTGATAATCGGCAGGTCATGGCGTTTTCCCACCTCAAAATCGTTGGGGTCATGGGCGGGGGTGATCTTTACCACGCCGGTGCCGAACTCCATATCCACATATTCGTCGGCCACCACCGGAATCTCCCGGCTGACGATGGGCAGGATCACGGTTTTTCCGATCAGATGCTGATACCGTTTATCGTCGGGATGCACGGCCACGGCGGTATCTCCCAGCATGGTTTCCGGGCGGGTGGTGGCGATCTCCACAAATTCACCGGTTCCGGCAATGGGGTAGTTGATATGCCAGAAATGCCCGTCCTGCTCCTGGTGCTCCACCTCGGCGTCGGAGATGGACGTCTGGCATACCGGGCACCAGTTGATAATTCTGGAACCTTTATAGATATAGCCTTTCTCATACAGTTTTACAAATACTTCCATAACGGCTTTGGAACAGCCCTCATCCATGGTAAACCGCTCTCTGTCCCAGTCCGCCGAAGATCCCATTTTGTGCAGCTGGCTGACGATACGGCCGCCGTACTCTTTCCGCCATTCCCAGGCACGTTCCAGAAATTTCTCCCGGCCAAGCTCGGCCTTGTCGATGCCTTCGGCTTTCAGCTTTTCCGTGATTTTCACCTCAGTGGCAATGCTGGCATGATCGGTTCCCGGCTGCCAGAGCGCCTCATATCCCTGCATCCGCTTGTAACGGATCAGAATATCCTGCATCGTATTGTCCAGGGCATGGCCCATGTGAAGCTGGCCGGTGATGTTGGGCGGCGGCATCACGATAGTAAAGGGCTTTTTCTTTTTGTCCGCCTTCGCGGCGAAATACTTGCGGTTCAGCCATTTTTCATACAGACGGCCTTCGATCTGCTGCGGGTCATAAGTTTTTTCCAATTCTTTTTTCATAACAGTCTCCTTTTTTAATTTCGTTCTGCCGCAGTGCGAATAAGAATCCTGCTTTGCAGGATTCTGCGCCGCAAACGTGTCGCTTTCAAGCGACAATCTCCTCTGCGTTTACGTGTGCATCCTTGCGGAGCGTTTTGTATCATAGAAAAGTTCATAGAACTTTCCTAATGATACAAAAAACGCCCTCCGCCGACATCTCCTGTCGGCAAAGGGCGTGAAACACGCGGTACCACCTTTATTTATCACTTAACGGGTCTTTTCATTCAACCCTGCGCCCGATAACGGGGGCCGGCCGTGGCTGACTACTCTCCCACCCGCCGTATACCGCCGGAGGATTTCGCAAGTCCGGTTCGAGAGCTACCTTCGGACCGGCGCATCCCGGATTCCCTTTCAGCCTGGGGGATTCCTCTCTTTTGGCGCGGAACAGTCCTAATCTTCTCTGTCATTACCTTTTTCAATCTGTTTTCATCTTATCCCAGACAGGGTTTTTTGTCAAGATTTTTCATTACATTTTCCTTATTTTCACAGGCCTGCGTTTGATTTCCGGCACCTTATCTGCCTGTTTTGCCGCCTCACCAAAATGCGTTACTGCGGCCGCGCATTTTCCAAGCGCACGGACAAAGCGTGTATAAAATCACATAATTCTAAGGAAAAATTTAATATCCTGTCTCCATTTATTTGTTTCATTTACTCTTTATTTTTTAACTTATGATAATATTTTATCATTCTTTTTATTACATTCTGGTATGATATATTATGTATATTCGCTTCCTCTACTATCTCATTAAATAAATCTATATCTTCGCTGCTGAAAACAAGATCCAGTTTCTTTTCTTTTACCCCCGCAATATGCTGATATTCTTCCGGATACGCATAATAACATGTTCTGCACATATCAATATTTTTCTCAGTCCAATTGGAACAATGCTCACAGGCCCATGATTTATCTCTATTGGCAGACGGTGATAAAAGCATAAAATAATCGGTATTCAGCATATCTCTTGGATCCCCGCCTATTTCGTAAGGAACCCGATGATCCGGTTGCAATAATCTTGCCGGATATTCTTCTCCATATAAATGACATTTAGCCCCATACCGGTCAATTAACGCATTTTTCAATTTTTCCGTAATCTGAGTTCGCCCCGATACTTTTGACAATTGGTTCCTTTTCTTTGCCGTTTCCCAATCTCCAAATTTATAAGCAGCAATGGTTTTCCCGCTGCTGTCCTTAATTTTACATGTATCCAATGGGATTCCCAATTCTCTTACATCCCTGGCCGCTCTTGGAGCATGTTCATACCCGCCATTTTTTAAATCTTCTGTGCTGCAAAATCCCTTATTTAAAATAGTGTCTATTACAAATTTTGCTCTCTTATTGGTCACAGAATCTAAAACTTTTTTAAAATCCTCAGGTATATCCATCCTTTTCTCCATTATCCGAAACAAAGCTCCAATTGTACACATTCATCATGTTTACTTCTTAAATTTTCACTTGTATACAAAGACTCGTATGTTATTTCTTTTTTTCCATTAAGCGTTGCCTGCGCTGATAATCCGGCATTAATGTATATATGATTCAAATGAAGTTCCTCAGGAAGACTCTTTCCTATTATTTTATCCCCTGTCCTGCCATCATAACTTACAATAAAATCTATACCGCGATTATTTAGCTTTACAAGTTCCGCTACAAATTCTTCAAAGTCCACGCCTTGTATATAACGATTATCTCTTGGATTAACTCTGTTTGAAGTACCCTGATACGGAGGATCCATATAAACCAGATCTCCCGGCTTTGTCAATGCTAAAATCTCTTTATAATCTTTACTTGTAAAATATGTTTTTCCTCTCAGCAATCTTGATATTTTAAAAGCATTATCGGATATGATTTGAGGTCTTGTTCCATATCTTCTTTTATCACAGGATTGATTGAACTCGCCGCGGACATTATAACGAACGGCGCCTTTAACCACTCTTGCCAGCAAAAACAGCATTCTGGCAGAATCTTTCATTCCGCAATTAAATTCTTCTCTGACTTTGTAAAAATAATCTATATGATTCAGATCAGTTTGAAACTGTCCTTCCCATATATCCGAATACCCGCTTGCTAATCTTTCAGGTGAATTCACACATTCTTCCATCATTTTTATCAGCGGTTCATTTATATCATTAACCCAAAACTTATTACACTTGTTTTCGGCTGCCGCCAAAATTGATACAGCGCACGTTCCTGAAAATGGTTCTACTAACCTGTCAATCTTATCCGGAAAGAATTTTATAATCTCAGGAGCAATCACTCTTTTGCTTCCCTGATATTGAACCAAATGCGGCACTTTCATTATAGTCTCCTCAATTCAAGACAATATTGCTTTTTCTATTACCATAGTATACCTGAAAAGGGATGCTTCTTCAATCAAAAATTATCGACCGCACCTTTTCCCGCAATTCCAGCACCTTTGAAGGGCTGACCGACAGTTCGTCCACCCCATATTCCAGAAACAGCTCTGTCAGCGCAGGGTCCCCTGCCAGCTCACCACAGATTCCGCACCGGATGCCTTCCCGGCGCGCGTTTTCTGCCGTTATCCGGATCATTTCCAGCACCGCCGGATGATGGGGATCAAAAAACCGTCCGAATTCCGGATTCTGGCGGTCCATGGCCAGCGTATACTGGGTCAGGTCATTGGTTCCCACGGAAAAAAACGATACATGCTTTGCCAGGCTCCGGCTGATCATAACCGCCGCCGGCGTTTCGATCATCACCCCCAGCTCCGCCTGATCCGAAAAAGGAATCCCTTCTTCCCTCAGTTCCTCCCGTACCGATTTACAGTGTTCCGCCGCCTCCACAAGCTCCCACTCGGAAGCAATCATGGGAAACATAATCCCTATGGGCCCCAGAGCGCCGGCCCTGTACAAAGCCCGAAGCTGGGTTCGAAACAGCGCCGGACGGGTCAGACAGATCCGAATCGCCCGGATGCCCAAGGCCGGATTTTCTTCCGCCGGAAGCTGAAAATAGTCCGCCCGTTTATCCGCGCCGATATCCAGCGTCCGAAAGATCACCCGGCGGCCCTGCATACGTTCTACCACGCTCTTATAAATTCGAAACTGGGTTTCCTCGTCCGGATAATCGGAACTGTCCAGATAAAGAAATTCCGTGCGGAACAGACCGATTCCCTCCGCATCCTGCTCCATGGCAAACTCCGCCTCCTCCGGGCCGCCAATATTGGCATAAATCCTGACCTCTCTGCCGTCCCGCGTAACGGACGGCAGCCCTTTCAGCCGCTCCAGCCGCTCTTTCCGCGCCCTTTCTTCTTCTATTTTTTCACAAAACCGTGCCTGCGTTTCCTGATCCGGAGAAAAACAGACCGTGCCCGTTGTGCCGTCTGCCGCCGCCCGCGTACCGTTTTCCACTTCCAAAAGCTCCGGTCCCAGCGCCGCCACGGCAGGAATGCCCATGGTACGGGCCAGAATCGCCGTATGTGAATTCGCGGAACCTTTCGCGGTCAGAAATGCCAGGATCCGGCTTTTGTCCAGCCTGACCGTCTCGCTTGGCGTCAGATCCTCCGCCGCCAGAATCACAGGACAGTCAGACACAGGTGTGAACTCACCCAAATCTTCCCCATTGCCGCCTGACAGAAACGACAAAAGCTGCCGGGTAATGTCCTCCACATCCGCGGCCCGCGCCCGCATATAATCATCATCCATCTGGCTGAACATATCCGCAATCTGTTTTCCCGCCTGATCTACCGCCCATTCCGCGCTCCATTGTTCCAGTCCTTCCTGAACGCAGTCCAGATATTCTTCATCCTCCAGCATCATGCGATGAATCTCAAAAACCTGCGCGCTTTCCTCGCCGGCACGGCTGACCGCCATTTCATATAAACCGGACAGCCGCGCCATGGCAAGCTGTCTGGCCGTCTCAAACCGTCCCCGTTCTTCATCGTAACCGGCGGACTGTTTCCGGCATATCTCATACTGTTTTTTTCGAATCACATAAACCGGGCCTTCCGCAATGCCGCCGCTGGCCCCAATCCCCTGCAACAATTTCATATCCCACTCCCATGCTTTATTCTCACTGCACACCAATTCATTTTATGCACAAAATGGCCGGTTGTAAACATCTTTCCGATATTTAAAACCTGGCCATTTTACCAAAACTTATTCAAAATTACCGCACCATCTCCCGGTATTCCTGCTTCCACTCCGTCAGAATCCGCTCTGTCTCGTCTTTTTTCTGGTACCGTTCCTTTTTCATGGCGCTGTCGATCCGGCGCACCTGCGGGGAATTGGCCGCCTGTTTGTCATAAACGTCGTATTCTTCCCGCCACCGGTACTGCTGCTGTGCCGGAATCAAAAGAGAAATTTCATCCGAAAACACCACGCCCGGTTCCAGCAGCCGAAGATAAAACAGCTCCTTTAAAATATCCGAGTCCTGTAACAAGCCATAAGCCCGCACCAGACTGTCCGCCGCCTCCTGCATCCAGAACATGCCGATCTGGGCCAGCCCCCGGTTATGCCACAGCTTGCCCATAATTTCCCTGGGAACCGTCCATTCCTTTTCCTGTTCCAAAATATGGTCGTAAATCTCAATGGCTTTTGGATAATGCTTCTGCCGCACCATATAATCCGCCCGGCTTTTCAGAAGGTCATAGGGTCTGGCCTGCTCTTTTTCTTCCAGGCGGGCACGGAATTCTTCCAGTTCCTCCGGGCCGTAATAGTCCACCGCCTGCATAATCACCAGCAAAAGCTGAGAAGTGGACATCTTCCCCTTCCATTTGGACAGCTTTCTGGGCAGCTCGTCCATGCCCAGTTCCGTTTCCAGAAAACGAATCAGCCGGTCATTTACAAAGCCGTCGTCGATCATCATCAGATTATTATAAATATAGTAGCACAACTCCTGCTCCGAATAAATATGGAGACCAGCCTCCTGTATATAATAAGGTTTTTTTGCCAGCGGCCGGCCGCATACAATAAAACCGCTCATCCTTCGCATCCTTTCTATACCAAAAATCAATTCTGCCGTTTACAACGAAATTTACAACGCAAAAAACTGTTTAATCTCCTGTCCGCAGGAAGGAAACAACTCTCCGAATCCTTTGTCAATCACCCGCACCATCATGGAATTTTCCTCCACAAAGGCAAAAATCAGTTCCAGTCTTGTAGTTCTGGGCGGCCTTTTGGGAAACAGATCCAGGGAAAGGGTCCAGATCTTCTCCTCCGGTGAACCGATGGTCTGGACCTGAAAATGAATCTGGTCCTCCTGGTCCACAATCAGCTCCGCATCGGCCCTGGCCTCATACCAGTTGCTGCCTGCTGCGGCCACCACCAACTGGCAGCTTTTTCCCCGGTGCAGCACTTCCATGGTGATCGTGGAGGAAATCCGTCCCTCGCACAGACAGATATAGGGATAAGCCGTCTCCGGCCTGGTGTGGTCCCAAGCGATATAGGCCGCCCCCTGGGCAAACAGGTTCTGGCCGGCAAACACCCGCCGTCCCATACACAGCAGCTTTAAGGATTCCGGCGCCCAGTCCGTCTGCTGAAAGCCCTTTCCGGTGAGATAAACAGAATGAACAACCTTTTTTCCCAGCATTCTCTGGGCGCAGGCACAGACAATGGAATCCGCCAGCTTCATCCCTGATTCATGCTCCAGAATATCCAGGCTGAAACTTTCTTCCAGTTCCTCGTGAATACCCTCAATAATCTGGGGCGTTCTCCCCCGTACCACGCGCATCTCATAATAGTGAAAACCGGATTCCGTCAGATCAAACAGACAACTGGTATGCTGCGGCGCACTGCCGCCGCGTCCCATTACATAATAAAGATATGCCTCCGTATGGCTGACAATATGGATGGCATCCCTGGGAATCTCCAGACGGTCTCCGATCTTTACCAACAGATCCATCAGAACCGGTTCCAGCTTCTGTACCGTGAACACAAGCTGCATAATTCTGGAATCCTTATCATTTAAAATCAGCTCCAGCAGCTTGCCGATAAAACATTCCAGCAGCTCTGCCGCCGTATATTTCCGTTCCTCCATTGTGGCCGTCCCGGACTTCACCGCCAGACTGACCAGCCGGTCAACAATGATCCCATCTCCCAAAAGGGCCTGATGGTATGCCTCCTGACCGATAAACCACTGGTCACTTCCCTTCTTTTTGCACAGGATCGTCGGGACGAGACAGAGCTGCTCATCCTGATTTGCCGAAAAAGCCTCCGCACCGGAAGTTTTTCGATTGTAATAACTTAACTGGCTGTAATCGTCACACAGATCAATGCCAAGACACCAGTTTTTCATCCATGCTCTCCTATTAGAGTTCCGCAACTTCCCTCCCAAGCCCCCCCTGATCTGGGAGTATTTCCAGCCACTAATGTGTCTGTAAATCCTCCCGGGGGCTTGTACGGTCCGTTGCTGGTTTTAGAGTTCCGCAACTTCCCTCCCAAGCCCCCCCTGATCTGGGAGTATTTCCAGCCACTAATGTGTCTGTAAATCCTCCCGGGGGCTTGTACGGTCCGTTGCTGGTTTTAGAGTTCCGCAACTTCCCTCCCAAGCCCCCCTGATCTGGGAGTATTTCCAGCCACTGACGTGTCTGGAAATTCTCCCGGGGCTTGTACGGTCCGTTGCTGGTTTTCAGAGTTTCGCAGCAAAAATTTATAACAGCCGAAACAGCCGGCCTGACAGCTCCAGTCTCTTTCCGTACTCCAGCATTTGGCGTTCCAGCTCCGCGTCCTGCGCCTCTGCTGCGGCCAGCAGCCGGTTAATGGCCTGATACCTGGTCATGACGCCGCCTCCCGCATCCGCCTTTTCGGCGTTTCGCTCTGTCAATGCCGCTGTATCGGAAATATCAACCGTCAGTGTGCCCGATGCCGCCGCCTGCTTCTGCTCTTTGTCCCTGTAAATCTCATATTCCGCCTGCTCCCCGTAAAACAGCGTCACCTCATAAGTAAAGATCCCCTGAAAGACATGAACCATCTTTCCCTGAATCGGCGGGGCCGCCGCCGGCAGAATCTGTATCCGGATATTCAGCCGCTCCCCCTCCTCTGCCTGATACTCTGCCAGATACCGGTTTTCCATCCATGTCAGGCATCCTGCTTTCGCCGATAAGCCGGGAAAATGAGCAAATATCATTCCTTTTTCCGTAAACCGTTCCATATACAGCCGGCACAATTCCTTCTGTCGTTCATTTAATTCCGGCAGGCTGTCATAATAACGAGTCATGGCAAGAGACTCGATCAGACTGGGCCTGCGGGGCTCCCCTCTGTCTCCTGCCTTCTGCTCCATATACCAGGCCGTTTCCTGCGGCAGCTCCCACATCCTTCTGACATATCCCCAGGACTTCAATACAAAATAGGCATCCCGCAGCGCAGAATCCACAGTCCCCTGCTTCATATAGATAAAAAACACCTGATCCACCCACTGCCCGTTTCTGACAAAAATCAGTTGGGCCAGCAGCCGTTCCGGCAGATCCCACAGGTTGACATGACTGTTCTTTGACACCTCCAGAATGCTGTACATCCGCTCGCTGCTGCCGTTATAATACTGGCAGAGATATTCCAGAATCACATTGTCCAGCTTATCTTCAATAAACAGATGATGGGTCAGACGGATCAGATAATCATTAAATCCGCCGTACCGCTCGATAATATAATGACACAGCTTTAACAGTCTGCCGGGCCGGATATCCCGATAGCCATAATTTTCCACGATCTGATAAGCTTCTTCATAATACCCTTTTGTCACCAAAAGTTCAAGCAAAAGTTTCCTGGCATCCCCGTCTAATATTGCGGGATCGGCCACAGCCGCAAAATTGTCGCACTTTTCCTGAGAAGGAAGACTCAGATAATACTGAATACCGATCAGCGTCAGCTTTCTGCGAAACAGATCCCGCAGTTTCTTCTCCGACACCCCCCGTTCCAGAATCCATACGTCCTCCCGGCTCACCTGGCCGCTGTCATAGATGGCCCGCAGCCGGTTGTAAAAATATTCCGGCTGGCTCTGATCCACCTGGAAACAGGCCTGCAGAAGATCGTCACAGTCTTCCATCAGCGGTTCCAGCCTGCATGGAATCTGACCGTAACGGTTCCCGTACCCGTCCTGGAAAATCATGCGGAAATGATCGCCGTACACCGGCACGCAGGCTTTCTGCTCCCGCAGGGCAAACCGCATCTCATCCCTTCTGTCCTCATAGCAGAAAATCACATGGGTGATCTCCGGATTCTCGCAG
This sequence comes from uncultured Lachnospiraceae bacterium, assembly GCA_948470335.1. Taxonomy (GTDB): domain Bacteria; phylum Bacillota; class Clostridia; order Lachnospirales; family Lachnospiraceae; genus Paralachnospira_A. Next base: position 28,807 of record CAOKOL010000010.1, read on the forward strand.
GAAAATTCCCTGGCGCAGAGCATGGCCGGAAAGATTTTTCCCGCCCGCTCATCCAGCATTTCCGGATAGATCAGTTCCCGGTAAATCCGCGACAGCTCCCTGCTGATCCTGCCTTTCAGCATCTGGTCCACCGCAAAGACTTCCATTTCTTTGGCATAGGACTGATAAATATCCTGCATCCTTCCCTTATTCTGTATAATATTCAGATACAGCCGGGTCCTGGCCTCATGGTCGGCAGGCTGCTGATACGAAAAATACAAAAGAAGGGGCCTGGGCAGAGGACCCTCAAACGCGGAAGGCATCGTATACAGGTAATAATCGTAAAGCCGGGTCAGTTTAAGCTCCTGTCTGACCCCTTCCTGATAATAATCAAAACATTCCGGCTCTCTCTGGTCTGATTTTATCATCAGGCTTAACACACCGGACAGCAGTTCCTTCGTTTTATATTTCCGATACAGGCTTTTCAGCAGTTCCAGCTCCCGGAAACCGGCATTCTTCTTTTTCATGGCCAGCGCGGCCGTACCGTCTGCCAGCCGTTTGGTCATCAGCCCCTGGCGGATGCCAAACCAGAGCGCCGCCATCGTAAGCTCGTCCAGGAAACGCAGCAGCCGTTCATCCTCCCGCAGCGTGAAATATGCCGCCAGATAAAGCCAGGGACTTCGGCATCCCCTTTCATAATAAGTGCGGATCTTTTCCCAGCGCATGGCCGGATGGTCCGACTGACTGCGGTCGTTCAGAATCAGCAGAAGCAAAACCGCCGGGTCCGACAGCCCGTCGCCGTCATACTTTTTCAGAATAACATTCAGCGTCGTTCCGCTTTCTTCTCCCTCTCCCAGCAGCTTTTTCCCGTACAGATAAAGACAATAATTTCCCGGCTCCTCAATCCGCCACATCAGCACGTCGTCAGTCACGGAATCCAGAAGCCGCCGCCCTTCCTCCGGCTCCCACTGGGAAGCCGCAATGCACTGAAACAGGGTAATCCGTATATCCGGCGTTTCTTCTCCGTAATCGCCGGTTAAACGCCCGTAAGCCATTTTCAGTTTCTGATAGGCTGCCTCCGTGACCAGCCGTTCCCGGTGACTCTGATAGCGCAGACCGGCCTCCGCAAGAAAGATGCGAAGATAGGCAAGCCGCAGCTTCTCTTTTCCTGCTTCGCTGATTTTCCGTTCGCCCTTATAGACCGTAATCGGAATCTGAAACCGGTACAGCAGAGAGCTGATCGTGATACGGCCCGTATTTTTCCCCGTATAAAGCTTCCGGCCCAGTATGCGGTAAGAGATTCTGGTCTGCTTTCCGGTGAAATCGTCGTCCGTTATGGTGTTTTTTTCCAGACTGATAAATTCGCCTTCCGCTTTGATCTGCAGTTTCAGATATCCCCGCCCGCTGCGCTCAATCAGAATGCCGTCTTCCGTTTCCTCATCGCTCTTTAAGCGGCAGACCCGTTCTTCCTCATCCACGGTCAGCGATACCCGCTCCTTGCCCCCTGACGCCACCAGAAATTCTTCCATGCCTGCCTGTCTGTCATTCTGAAACCGCAGCCCGTCGTACAGGCTGCACAATCCCAGATCCTGCATAAAAGGCAGCGCCGGAAACCTGCCGGAATCAAAAATACGCAGCGCCTCGTCGCGGGAACCGGAAGCAAAGGAAGCAAACTGCTCCAGCAGATCAAAGGACTCCCCCAGAGCCATGGTCTGGGAAAAGGTAAACTGATAGGGCAGATCATACTCCCCGCCCGTACACACAATATGAAAACGTCCTTTGATCACGGCGGCCTGGTGGGTATACTCCTCTCTGATCTGATAATCCAGAACAGCCCCTGTCCCGGCAAACTGACTGTTCTTCAATTCCACCCGATAGTCAGAAGAATACACCAGCCCTTTCACCGGCTCCTGTTCTTCGCAGAGCAGATGAACGGTACCCGTCACCCCCTTGCCGCAGGGACGGACTTCTTCAATCGTTTCGGGATGAAACCCCAGCCTGTACCCCTGCTGCGAAATCTCTCCCTTGGCTATTTTTTTTATATACTCTCTCAAAAATATCACCAGACTTTCATCGACGGTTGATCTCTGCCTTTAATCATACTATACTTTCCGCAAAATTTCGACGGGAAATCCGCAATTTATCAAATAAATTTTAAAAACCGTCACAAAATCCTCTGGTAAAAACGGGACGGGTGCTGTATGATTAATAACATAAATTACAGAAAGAATCAGGTTCAATATGGATTTATTTGACTATATGCGAGAAATGAAACAGGAAAACGAAGCGCCGCTTGCCTCCCGCCTCCGCCCCAGAACGCTGGATGAAGTGGTGGGCCAGCAGCATATTATCGGAAAAAACACCCTGCTGTACCGGGCCATTGCCGCGGACCAGCTCAGTTCCATTATCCTCTACGGGCCGCCGGGAACCGGAAAGACCACCCTGGCCAAAGTGATTGCCAACACCACAAAAGGAAATTTTACCCAGATCAACGCCACAGGTGCAGGCAAAAAAGATATGGAGGCCGTGGTCAGCCAGGCGAAAGACGCGCTGGGCATGTACGGCACAAAAACCATTCTGTTTATTGATGAAATCCACCGGTTTAACAAAGGCCAGCAGGACTACCTGCTGCCATTTGTGGAAGACGGAACACTGGTGCTGATCGGCGCCACCACCGAGAACCCCTACTTTGAAGTGAACGGCGCGCTGCTCTCCCGCTCCGTTATTTTTGAGCTGAAACCTTTAAGCAGAGAAGATATCCGGGAACTGCTGCGCCGGGCCGCCGCCGATCCCACACGGGGCATGGGCAGTTATCATCCGGTTCTTCATGAGGATGCCGCCGACTTTCTGGCCGATGTCAGCGGCGGAGACGCCAGATCAGCTTTAAATGCTCTGGAGCTGGCAGTTCTGACTACGCCGAAAAATGCTGACGGACAGGTTCACATTACCCTGGACGTGGCCCAGGAATGCATCCAGCGGCGGGCAGTCCGTTATGACCGGCAGGGAGACAACCATTATGACACGATTTCTGCTTTTATCAAAAGCATGCGCGGCTCCGACCCGGATGCCGCCGTCTATTACCTGGCCCGGATGCTGTACGCCGGCGAAGATGTCAAATTCATTGCCCGCCGGATCATGATCTGTGCCTCCGAGGACGTGGGAAATGCCGATCCCCAGGCTTTGCAGGTGGCCGTCAGCGCCTCCCTGGCCGTGGAACGGGTAGGCATGCCGGAAGCCCAGATTATTCTGGCTCAGGCCGTCTCCTATGTGGCCTGCGCGCCCAAAAGCAATTCGGCGGTTATGGCCATCAGCAAAGCCATGCATTCCGTAAAAACCCAGAAGATCAGCACCGTCCCGCCTCATCTTCAGGACGCCCACTACAAAGGCTCCTCCGATCTGGGACGGGGAACCGGGTATCTCTACGCCCATTCCTTCCCGAACCATTATGTAAAGCAGCAGTATCTGCCGGACGAGGTGGCAGGAGAGCGGTTTTATGAGCCCTCCGAAATGGGGTATGAGAAAGAGATCCGGGCGCATCTGGAAAAGATAAGGAGGGAAGCGGATATCAATCCAGAATAATCTCATCCACCGTCACAAACTCATACCCTTCCGCCTGCATCTGATCCACGATCTCCAGCGCCGCGTCTACGGAAGTGCCGTATACGTCATGCAGGAGGATAATGTCGCCGTCCCGTGCATTTTTAAGGATTCTTTTGACTACGGTTTCCGTATTTTTCACCTTCCAGTCCACCGGGTCCACGTCCCATAAAACGGCGGTCATATCCACTTCCTCCTGCAGCTCTTTGCTCCATTCGCCAAAAGGCGGGCGGATATACACCGGCGTCTGCCCCGTGATCTGGCTGATTATCTGGTTGCTTTGGCGGATCTGTTCCAATGCCTTATCATAGGTCTGGTGGTTTAACTGTACATGATCCATCGTATGGTTGCCGATCAGATGCCCTTCATCGGCCATTCGTTTTACCAGATCAGGGTATTTGTCGGCGCTTTTTCCTATCAAAAAAAAGGTTGCTTTCACATTCCGCTCTTTCAGACCGTCCAGCAGCCGTTCCGTATAAACGGGATGAGGACCGTCGTCAAATGTGAGGGCAACCATTTTCCGGTCGGCATAATCCTCCGGGGAGGACACAGACAGACTGCGGGCTCCTCCCTGAAAGCCCCACAGAATGAGGCAGGCAGAAACCAGCAGCGTAATTCCAAATAAATATTTCCGGACAGACATCGCGCACCTGCACAGATTGCTTTGCTGTTATTATATGCAGGGGGTGGGGCGGATATGAAAAAGCAATGATCCCCTATACAACAAACTGTCTTATTATCTTTTATCTAAGTTTATAGCTGATGAGCAAAAAATGTTTTCTTTGTCCCAGTGTCTGTAAACTTATTCGTTTTTAATACTCTGCACTTGGAAATCCCTTAAAAAAAGAAGCAAATTATCGTTTCGGACAATTCACTTCTTTCAAATCTGATTTTCGCTGCATATAGTAGTATCTATATTCGGAAACTTCCTGTCCGACATTATTCAAACAATTGTTCATACGTGATACCCAGCACCTTTTTGATGGCCTTCAACTGTTTTACCTGTACATGCTGGATCCCCCGCTCTATTTTCACGAGACTTTCCCTGGTAATCGGAACGCCTTGAAGATCCAGCAGACGAACAAGTTCCGTCTGCCCTATCCCCATCGCCAACCGCGCCTCTCTGATATTTCTTCCAAGATTTCCTTTTTCGTCCTGTTTAATCTTCTGTTCCAATTTTCATCCCTCTTCGAACCATTCAGAGTTCATCTATCATTTTATTAATAAAATAAAAAAATATGGAACTATTTCTGGTCCTTTTTACAAATTTCTTCAAAATGTTACCATAAATTTGGATTTTCGCGCTTATATAATAACGTTTGAGAGAAGGAAATATTTCAAAAAAGAGGAAAAAAGTTGGAAAAATACTTTAATGATGCCTAAAAAAGATAGTCTATACAGGTATTATTAGCAATATTTTTATATTTATGCAAATTTTGATAGTCAACATCAATAGTAAAGCAACAATTGCCAAACACTGTCGATCTTTCTTACCAAAAGCCACTTAATAGATAAATACTACCTATCATAAACACCCCATCCAAAAGAGTCCAACCACTTGATATTATTAGTAGTCTTTTTATTCAACATACAGATACTAGTGCTCAATCATATAAACTGCTGATACTCTAGTTCCTTTTTCGTTTAAAGCTACAACCGCTAGTTTTGATTTAATCCTTTTATTAGCAAGTTGTTTTGCTGGAATAGTCTGGTTTTCACCTTTATCTGGATTATAACTATGAACTGGAACATATTCATTAATACTAGCTATAAAATGCAATTGATCTTTTTGATTTAAAATGAGTCCTCCTTCATTAAAAATCAACTGACAATCCACATAAATGCCATCTACTGGCCCGCCTGGTTGATTATCAAAAAGAATCTCTTGTTCGCTTCCCGAAATTAAATTTCCCTTTGTCGGTACTATTTTATCCTGAATATAAATTCCCTGTACATAGGAATCTACATCTTGAACTGGCCATTGATACAATAAACCATTATTAAAAACTTTATAATAATATATTCCATCTCTATTTTCATAATCCCCTGTCAGCACCATATATTGATTCATCGTTTTCAGTATACTCCATTCCGTTTGGCTGTTTTCACTCACCTCAGAAGGCAGAACAATATTATCCGTTGGAGTAATATTACTCTTTTTCCGTTGCGGGTTTCCTTCAATAACGATTCCAAATACAAAACCTGACAAATCAAACGATATTGCAAGAAACAAAGCAAATACAGATAATCCCCAATAAGGGCTTTGCAGGTAAATAAGTCCTTGATATATTGGGCTATGATTTGATATATAGCGGCGTATCATATCGTCCAGCTCTCGACTGGATTTATTGCGATTATAACTATTTAAAATATTTATTTGAAATTCTGACAATAGACTATTTTCTGTATCCTTTACCACATCAGACTCACTATATACAGGTACAGAACCAATCTGTGCTTTCAAAATTTCTAGTCTTTCTCTCCATTCTCTCTTCCACTGCTCATTATTATTTACTATGCCCGTTGAATCTGATACGTCAACCAAATTTATTTCACGCAATTCAGCTACTAAATTATCCAAATTTAATTCAATATCTTTTATCTCTGAATAATCCATCAGATTTTGTATTAACCGATTCATTTGCATCAACAAACTTGTGTAAGAATTTTTTTTTCCATCCGACAACATTCCTTCACCATCATCAGAAGCCAAACGCGATGCACTCCGCAAATTATCAAATATTTCTGTTGCAATTTCCAATAGTTTTTTCTCATCCGGATCTTGCTGAAAAAATTCTGTTTGCATTTGCATCAGCTCACTTCTAATGGAAATGGCACTGGTAGAACTAGTCAGCCCCAATAGACTTTCATAAAACGAAAGCCGTAACAGCGCATTATCCAACTGAGCATCCTCTTCCTGCAAAACCGTTTGTCGCCGTGTTGCATCATTAATAAGCCTCGTATAATTATTGATCGACGCAGTCAATTCATCGGTGTCCGTGCCACTCTGGGCACTATTAATACGATTTGTGAACTCCTCAATCTGAATATTATAATTTGTAATATTAGCATTGATAGTATTTAAATTCTGCTGAATTGTCTCCCGCCTGTTTGATATATTATTTTTTGCATCTGCAACCGCTGTTACAGCAAGATCTCGATCCTCCTGTGAAGAATTTTCTTTTAAAGCGCCTTCTATTGCATCTATTACATTAGCCATATAAGCTGCAGCCGTTGTTTCACCCGACAAATAATTGATACGTTCTGCATTCCAATCCATTTCAAAATCTATATTAGAATCAGAAAGTTTTCCAGCCTGCTCATCAAGAAGTAAAATCTTTTCCCCTACACTTTCCTCTAAATAAATACGATATGAACTTATATAATCTTGCACATCATATAATTCTGAGCGATAAGTTTGCTGCACTAGCAATTCGCTCTCCGCTGCCCAGGATTCTTTATGTATAACATCGACAATATAAACATAACTAAACCACGAGGAGCAAAAAATTATCACTGCTGTCAAAAAAAGCGCCAAAAAACACAATAGCAATTTAAAAAAAAGGCTCCAGGTTCTTTTCCAAATGCCTCTCAAATAACCCGGCAGATTCATACTTAAAGCCAATAAAATACCTTGTATTGCAGCAGAAGCCGCATAAGCAATCACACTATCCTCTGTAAATATATAATTCCCCATACCATTGGCTGTCGTAAAAAAAGACACAAAAGCCAAAAATATAACCCCAACTCGCAGAAGGTTTATGTTTCCATTTATCACATCTGTTTTTATTGTTTTCTGGAATGAATGATCCCTGTTTGACATCATGATGGTTTCTCCTTTCATTTTTTTGTTATTTTCTCATCAAAACCCCAAAAAACAGTTTCATATTCTTTTTTATCATTTATTTGCTTTTTTATTACATGTATCATTTCATTTCTTATTTGATCATGGATTTTTCCTAACATATCATCATTTGCATTTCCAATTACATTATTCAATGCTCCATAAATAGAATTCAGCATTTCCAGTAACACTATTGAAGCCTTCCCTACTAAAGAAACAAACAATAATTTCGCCTCTTGACGGATAATCTTCTCTCTCATATCCATTAATAAACGAATGATTTCCAAAGTTAAAATAGCCAATGCAACTATAAAAATAACAGCAGCAAATGATTTTAAGAGTGCCGTTATTGTTCCTAATGGATCTCCCCACAAATCCGAATCTTCTTTTGTAATAGTCCATAACAGAGACACCCCAACGGCCAAAAGTCCTATTGGAGCAGAATATTCATCTAAAAGCTCCTTCTCTCCTTTCTCTGCAAAAGTTCTATTAACGATTGAGTAAAGAATTTTAATAGTCGCAAATCCAACTCCCAGTACAATAATAAATATCAACACATATGATGATAATTGTTTATAGAAACTTTCTCCTGCATTAGACGAATTAAAATACATTGAAATTTCATTTACACCAGTTTTCCAAACTTGAGTCACTCTCGAACTTGATTTATCCCCCATAAGAAGCGGCAAAATAATAAATATTGCTACAATTCCCCATGTTATAACCATCATAAAAATAGGAGTTTTCATAATATTAACAAGTTCTTCACTCTTATTTTTTATCGCATCTGCTATCTGGGTGTAACCACTACCGCTCTTTTTAGCACGAATAATTGCTTTAAAGCCGTAAGATATAAAAAGAACAACTACAAAAAGAAGCATTGCAGAAGACGCAACAATGATTCCTAACATTAGTAATTTTATTGTAATTTTCGAAACATTTATAAAAAAAAGAGTTGTATTCTCGTTTCCATACTTATTAACAAACGGCTTTAGTAAAACCGTCTGATTACGGATTACAAATATGACACATAATATAATAAAAGCAATAATAGAAACAAAATTAAGCCTTTTTTGTCTTTTATCCACTGGAGCCAACCAACGTAAAACGCCAGACACAACCAATATACAACATAAAATCAGTGCCCCCAGCCAAATACAAAACATCAGAACATTTATAATTTCTTCCATATTATATCCCATCCATTTTTATATTTATGATTGTAATTTCATAGTGTGAACAATTGCAACATGCTATTGGTAACTTCCAAGGCAACTCCAAGAAGATTCAACCAGGTAGTATAATCAGCAACATCCTGTGAATTAATGATATGGTTTCCCTCAGGAGAAAAAAATGTCACAATACAGATTAACATTAAAGGTACTACAATAAAAGCAATCAATGTAATAGACAAATCCAGTAAATTTATTGTATTTTTTGCTGTCATATTATTTTGATGTACCCTACTGTTGCTCTTTGTAATAGATCTTTTTACAATGTACCACAACAAACCTACTAAAACTATCAACATTATCATAATGATGCCTATTATACCTAATAGGATTAAAAGCGCATAAGATAGTGATCCCAAAATAGCAGCAGCTAACATAGCAAGCAATATTTTTTTTTCATCTATATTTTTAATAGCCTCTTTACCCTTTTTACAAATTAAAGGAAAAAGATATAACAAAAAGCCAATAATAATACAAACAGTCCACAGCCTCACACTTCCCCATAAAATATCCGCACTGAAAATAACTGCAAATGTGCCTTTATTAAAGATCTGATAAATAAGATAGACTACCCAAAAACCAAATCCCCCCATAAAAACAAGGATTAGACCTTTATCACAATTTCCTATTTCCGCAGTAAATCCAGATAATCCATTTCCCAATGGCTTAATTGTTTTTCCTCCCCACATCAGAAAACCCTGAACTACTGTCAACAACTGTTCCGCAAGCCTTGTCAAAAATAATATTTGTACTATAGCACAAAAAGTCCAGCCAACATGCCACCCCTTTAGATCAGTCCAAATCATTTCTAATTGAATCGTATGTTCAAACACATTTATATTCATGAAGAAAGCAATTACCGAAATTGCCACATTTCCGAGAACACTACCCAAATTTCTGCTATGGTCCCTTTTGGAAGGAAAACCCAACCAGAAAAAACATATCATGGCAACCATCAGCATTACAGTATTACTAATATTTTCGAAATTCTTCCATTGTTCGAAAGGCACATTTCCGAAAATATTTATTCCTTCAACTGTCAAAAACACCAGCATCGATAGAAGCGCTGGTATACCATTTTTCTTTTTTTGTTTCATAATATATTCTCTTCCTATAATATCACTATACATAAAAACAAAAATCTCCAAAAATATATATACTTTTCAATTTACTCAATCCAATAATTTAAGATCAACCCAAATCATTTAGTTAGTTCGTTTTCTTAATTAAATGCTCACCTTCTTAATATATTTTTCCTGACCGTAAATTCTCTCTTTTTTCTATATTTTTTATTTTATCAATAACTTAGAATATAATGGGACCCCTATGGGTCCTTCGACAACAAAATAATCCTATATTCTACAAATCAAAAAATTTTCTGCATTTTAGCAATTATAATAACGTTATCTTAAGCAAAAAGCAAATTTCATTTTAAAACCAGTATGTAAACACTATAAATCATAGTATAATAATCAAAAAATTTTTGTATTATCAATAAATTTGAGCTATAACTCATCCTAATAATAGGCATAATAAACTTATTTAAAATACATTTATACAAGATAAATATAGACGATAATCTATAATCTTCTATTTGACAAGAAAGAAAACCAGATGTTAAATAAATTAACGGATTGTTTTTGGCATTGACATTATCCAAACTAGTTATTATAGATTTTCTGGTTCAAAATATGCCTGTTAAAATAGACATCAGATATATCATCAATACTGTGCTTTGAATTAGATTTCATATACTAAAAGCAATATTAATTAAATCAAAAAATGATAAAAAATGACATAGATTATTTGAGAAATCACGGAACAGAATCATATAAAATATATACAATCTACAATACATAAAAAATGAAATGTAAAATTTTAAAATATACAGAATATCAGCTTCACATAATATTCACATATCAATTATAACAGAAAAAGTAGTTAAAAAAATCAGATTATCGCTCACTGTTTAACCAATACCCTACTCGCTTATTCAAATATAGACCATTTATAAAAAAACATCGGACACCCCTGCTCTCACTTCACCTGCAGGAATGTCCGACATCATTCACTTATATCCATATATCAACACTTTAACTCTAACACTCCAAAAGCCAACCCGCAATTTCAGTGTCGTCCACTCTCCCATTCCCCGCATCTTACTGCAGCAGCCGCAGCGTTACTTCGGGAAGGGCGTTTGCCTGGGCGAGCATGGACTGAGCGGCCTGGAGAACGATATTGTTCTTCGTGTAATTGGTAATCTCACTGGCCATATCGGTGTCTCTGATCCGGCTTTCGGCCGCAATCAGGTTTTCTTTATTGATATTTACGCTGTTGATCGCGTGCTCCAGTGCATTTTCCGCTGCGCCGTACGCGCCGCGGATCTGGGAAACGCGGTTAATCATTCTGTCTATTTTATCAATCGACTCGCTGGCACCATCCTGATTGGAAATATCAAGTTTATCCAGTCCCAGTGCCTTTTTAGAAAGATAAAACTTGGGGATACTCATCGTATCCGAAGAGTTCGGGCCTATCTGAAACACAATCGGACCGTTACCGGGGGAAAGAGCAGCTTTCGATACAGAAGCAGCAGCGCCCATCGCGCCTGCTACTGCCGCAGGATCTGCCGCGCCCGCTGCGGTACCAGTCATACCCGCCGCCGGAGCTGCCGCGGCACGAATCGCTGCTGCTGCCGCATCAGCCGGAGTTGCAGTCCCATCAGCAGCACCGCCTGCCGCGGAACCGGCAGCCGCCATTATAAATTCCGCTTTTGCCTCCGCGGCTTTCTCGCCTGCACCGGGAAGCTGAGGGGTGTCTACGATCTTCTCCTCCTTACCCTTCCCGCTGCCAAAACCGGCAGCCACGGTCTGAAATTCTTTTTTTGCATCCACCACCTGTCCCGTACTCGTATAAGTGACATCCCGCGGAGCAGCCTTTGTACTTGTCTGGGTACCGGGCAGATTGGCAGAAGTCGTCGTCGCCGCAGTCTTTGTACCCGGAGTTGCATTTATTATGATAGCGCCGTCTTCCGGTCCTTCGTCTTGAAACAGCCCCACATAATTAAACCTGGTCGCTTTGGAAATACGATCAATTTCCTCGCTGATCCGGTCCGCTTCCTCCTGCATAAGCTCCCTGTGCTCCTCATCCGTATAAACGCCGTTGGCCGACTGTATCGCCAGCCCGTTCAACTGAATCAGCATCGCATGGATCTCCTGCATGGCGCCCTCGCCAGTTCTCAGCAGACCAACGCCGTCCCTGGCATTCAACTCTGCCTGATCCATACGGGCAATTGCGGAGCGCATCTGCTCGGAGATCGCAAGACCTGCCGCATCGTCGCCGGACCGGTTAATCCGGAAACCAGATGCAAGCTTCTCCAGGTTCTTCGCCATCTTCGATTCATTTATACTCAATGCCACCTGAGCATTCAGCGCCGAAATATTACTTTTAATCCGCACAATAAAATCCTCCATTTATCCGCGCCGCGGCCTGCCCCGCGGTGCCAGGAACATGGATATACATCGCGTCATTCCTGTCTCTGTTCATTTATGCCTCTATATAATATATCGTCACTTTTTACAAATAAATTACCGTGACGCTGTAAAAAGCCGGCAGAAACAGGATATTCTGAAATTTGCGGACCGTTTTCACTTTTCCCTATCGCCCTTATACATCTTCTGGGTTCAACACGGCAAGCTCCTCCTCCGTACAATACTGCCGCAGTGCTTTTAGAACACCCTTGCCATCTAATTTGGCATACACGGCTCCGCGCAGAAGCAGGATCCGGTCGCTGATATCATTCAGATTATACAGTTTTCCAAGGAAGCCCACCACAGCCTGTGGGTCCTCATTTTTAAAACAGCGGATCAGCAATTCCAAAGTGCCGATATGGGTCTTATCCACTTTCAGCAGTCCCACACAGCAGTTAACGCATTTCTCCATCTTATTATTTTGATAATAACAGAGTGCCAGCGACCTCCAGGTTTCCGGAAGGTCTCTGGTCAGCAGTAAATTAAAGGTTTTTGTCCCATACTGCTCCATCATGTTAATGGCTCGTTCCAAATGAAATTCACCTTTGGGAAAATCTTCTTTTTGTGCATAGAATCGCCCAATCAGATACTCCAGATCATAGAAACCGGTGAAATACTGGGCAGACTGCGCATAAATGTCCATGAATTCCCGTTCGGCTTCCGCATTCGTAAGCGCTTTCATGTACAGCATCACCATCAGCATGGCGATCGTATAGATATCCCGTTCCGCCCGATGGCCTGACCGGAAAATATAAGGCAGAGCCTTCCGGTACCATACTTCTGCCTCAGCGGTCCCTTCATCAGTTCCCAGCGCTCGATAAGAATCCCCAAGATATCCCATCACATCCGGATCCTCAGGCCTTGCTTCTGACTCCTTTAATAAGATCCCTATATTACGCCTGGCTTTCTTATCACCCACGCTGCTCATATAGCCGGTATGGTAGATCGAAAGATCGGAAGCATCCAGTACATGCCTGTCGATAGCCGCTCCATTATAAGCCAATTGTTCATGGATCGGCTTAATATAGCGGATCGCCGGGTTATTTTTAAAGATCCGGTACTGCACGGCCGCCATGTCCATCTTCATATCGTCTTCCAACTGAATCCAAAGGGTACGGAGAATCTCAAGGCCTAACTTTCCCGCCTTTTTAATCGCTTTAGGAAGCTTTTCCACATCCTCCGGCAGCATATACTCATCGGCATCCAGAAAAGCAATCCAGTTCCCCGATGCCTGCCGGATCGCAAAATTTTTTGCGGCGGCAAAATCATCAATCCAGTCAAAATGGTAGATCTTCGCCCCCATCCGCTCCGCGATCTCTACGGTCCGGTCCGTACTGCCCGTATCCACCACGATCTGCTCCCACATAATCTCTTTCCCCCAGGAAAGGGCCTGTTCAATATTTTTCTCCTCGTTTTTTACGATCATACACTGCGACAGCCTGATCTTTCCTGCTCCCATCCCATCTCTCCTCTCTGATAACCGGGAAAGGCCATTTTGCGGCTGTTACCCCTCAAAATGGCCTTTACTTATCCTATATAGGAATATACAAATTTAATAGCGATTTAAACTTCACCTGATTGATTACTGCAGCATACTCAGAACGCCCTGCGGAGTTGCATTAGCCTGACTCAGCATGGACTGAGCAGCCTGGAGCAGGATGTTGTTCTTCGTGTACTTGGTAATCTCATCAGCCATATCGGTATCACGGATACGGGACTCGGCAGCAGTGATGTTCTCAGAGCTTACCTGCAAGCTGGCAATGGTATGCTCCAGACGGTTCTGAGCGGCACCGAGCTGAGCACGGTAGCTGGATACCATATTGATTGCACAGTTAACAACGTCAATTGCGTCATTTGCTGATGCAACAGACATTACAGCCTTGTCTTTAACAATATCTGCAATAGATGTAGTCGGCGTACTACCAACCGAAGGAGTCTTGTAAGGATTTCCGCCGGTAACACCGCTTGGTCCGCCAGCACCCAGCATACTAGAGGTCATAGCGCCACAATTAACGGAAATCGTTTCTGCTGATGACGGTCCAATCTGGAATGTCATTGTTTTTCCGCTCATAGCCTTACTCAGTGGCTTGATACCATTGAAATCAGTCTGATTACCGATACGGTCGATCTCCTCTTTCAGTCTCTCAAGCTCTACCTGGATATTCTCTCTGGCGGTAGTAGAACCGTTAGCCGATGTTGCGTAAGTTCCGTTAGCAGCCTGAGTATACAGGGTAACCATACGGTTCAGCATGGAGTGAGTCTCAGCCAGCGCACCTTCTGCTGTCTGGATCATACCGATAGCATCTTTTGCGTTGGTCACGGCCTGGTTAATACCAGCGATCTGGGAACGCATCTGCTCGGAAATAGCAAGACCGGCAGCGTTATCGCCTGCACGGTTGATCTTATAACCGGAAGACAGTTTCTCAAGGTTTTTGCTTAACGCGTCGTTGTTGATGCCTAAGTTTCTGTAAGAGTTAATCGCTGATATGTTATGTTGAATAATCATAAGGTTTCCCTCCTGTTTTGAAATTCTATAAGGAACTTCCCTGTTCCTATTTCCTTATCTGCCGGGCCCTGGCAAATAAGTTTTAAACTCTGCAGAACAGATTGATTGCTCTACACTTATTATATCGTCATTTTTTCGGGGATGTTAACATTAATTTTAAAATTTTTATTTTTTATTTCCGGAATGTTCTATGCGGTTCGCGTCATCGTCTTTGTTTTTAAAACATTTGTAATCTTTTCAGGAAAAACGCCGATAATATAATATAGAGATATGATTTCCTGCGAGTGGTATTTTATACCCTGGTTTATTTCTTATATTTAATAAGGAAGCTTCTCAGATCACTCCTATGGAGTTAACGCCCTGCGGGGCGGAGATGCAGGATTTTATTAAATAGTAAAGGAGGGTGTCATGAACGTTAAATTATATACCGTGAATACGGAGTATCCTGATTGCCGTTCGATTACGCCGGCGACGGGACGGACGGACATTTCGGACACTGCCATTATGAAGGGAAAGCCTGCGGACTATGATAAGCTTACGATTCGGGGCTCCATGGATCAGATTACGGAGACCGTACCGTCGGAACGGGTGATGGCACTGCGTCAGCAGGTGATGAACGGAACTTACCGGACGGATGCAAGACAGATCGCAGAAAGCCTGCTTGCCTACGGTTTGCGGGCACAGTAAGCGTCAGAACACAGAACACACTATTATAATAAGGAAAGGACGGGACAGATGACAGCTTTGGAGGAATTCTGCAGGACGCTTCGCCAGCTATCTGACGTAGTGAAACAGTTGTCCCTGATAGAAGACGAAAAAGCCACAATTGCGGCGGAAAAGCAGCATGGTGCGCTGGATCCGCTGATGCGGAAAGAACAGCCTTTGATCCTATCGCTGAGAGGGCTGGAAAAGCAGCGGATGGAACAGGCGGCGGCGTTGGGATGGGAAGGACTGACCTTCCGGCAGATTATGGATGCTGCTGACCCGGAACAGGAAGCTGCTCTTTCTCCGTTGTTCACGGAACTTCAGGAAGGGACTGATCGCCTGAAAAAGAACCGGGAAACTTCCGATCGGATGATTCGTGTCCGACTCAGAGAACTGGAGCTTATGACTGCCGAGATGGCCAGAAGGCCCAACGGCAGAGCCCCCGCTACTTTTCATGACAGATATGTGTAATTTGGAGGATAAATTATTATGGTAAGAGCCACATTTGCCGGCATCACAACCGCCTTTTCTTCCCTGCAGGCCAACCAGAAGCGGCTGGACATCGTAGGGCAGAACCTGGCGAATATGAATACACCGGGATATACCCGTCAGCAACTGGACGTGTCCAGTTTAAACCACCTGCACCCCGTTTCCCACTATGCCAATGGTTCTGAGATTACCGTCGGCTTCGGTGTTAAGATGGACGGTGTTTCCCGGATCAGGGATCCTTATCTGGATGTGCAGTATCGGGATCAGATTGTAAAATCCAGTTATTTTGATGCAAAACAGACTTCTCTTGATACATTGGCGAATTTTCTTGACGAACATACGATTTCCGGTATCCGCCAGGCATTCGACGATGTTCAGTCCGTTCTGACCAACGAGCAGGATCCGCCGAAAGTAACCGATCCTATCTTTGACAGCGAACTGCGGGCACGTATGCAGGCTCTGACAAACGCGTTAAACGAGGCGGCACGCCTGATTGAAAAGGCGGAAAAACAGGAATATGAAGTATTAAACGGAGAAGGCACCAGCGAAAACGGCGCCGTACAGACCGTAAATGATCTTTTAAAACGGATCGGCGATCTGAACGTCCAGATTAAGCGGAACCAGATCGTTGATCAGCCGAGCCTGGAGCTGATGGATGAGCGGGATATGCTGCTGGATGAACTGGCCAGCTATATTCCGATTGAGGTGACTTATTATAAAGATTCCACCAGAGAAGACTGGCCTTATGATCTGAAAGTGGATATGGTTTATACGGATGCTACCGGAGCACAGCAGCATCTGACTTTGGTAAACGGCTCCGAAGGCGGCCGGGGGAAGAATTACGGCAGCGTGGATATCTCAGATACCGCTGATGATCCGGCAAAAACAGAGCTTACCTTTAAAGCGGCTGCGAGCGTAACCGATGCCGCCGGTAATCCGGTTGCCGATGTAAAGATAGGCGCAGGCGCAGATACCAGCAAGGCAAACAACTTCGCTACCGGCTCTATTCAGTCCAGTCTGGATATGCTTGGAAAAACGGCAAGCGGCCAGGGCAACGATACGATCCGCGGCTACCAGTATTATATGGAGGAACTGGATAAACTTGCCAAAACCTTTGCTGATAAAATTAATAAAATTAATAATAGTGCGGTAGAATATGCACCACCGAATAATACCGCCGGATCAGGCGATTTGCTCAAAGGCACCTCTGCCAAAGATATCGCCATCTCCGACAACTGGCTCGCCGGAAAGGTACACCTGGGAACCGGTATCGACGACGGCCAGGGCGGTCCGATCAGCACCAATGACACTGTTCTTGAGATGCTGAAAGCTTTTGAGAACACTCATGATGATTTAGATAAAAACTCTTTCTCATCCTTTATGAACCATATTTCCACGATCCTGGCCACGGATTCCTTTTCGAACCAGATATCGCTGAAAACCAACGTCATGGTTCTCAACGGAATCCAGGACAGCAGAGACGAGATTTCGGCCGTCAGCCTGGATGAGGAAGCTTCCAATATGATGGCGTATCTGAACGCCTATAATGCGGCCTCCCGTCTGATGACGGCTCTGGATGAGGCGCTGAACACTTTGATCAACAGTACCGGCCTTGTAGGCAGATAATCATAATCTGACAGGAGGATATCATATGCGTGTTACCAATGCACCGATGTACCGCAAGTACAGCTCGTCAGTTAACGACGTACACAGCAAACTAAACAAAGCGATGAACAAAATTTCCAGCGGCGCTGCCTATGAGGCAGCGGCTGACAATCCTCTGGCCTACTATCAGGGTAAGAAGATGGACCATCAGTATCAGGATGTGGAATCCAAACTCCAGCTCATGTCAGACGTTCAGAATCGGATCTACCAGCAGGAATTGGGCGCACGTTCTATTCAGTCACTGCTGAGCAAAGCGAAAAACACTGACCTTGAGTATATCCTGAGCGGAACCAATAACGTGGATATGACCACCGTAGGCACAATCCATTCCAGCCTGCTCCAGAAACAGCAGAGTATTGTCAACACCCTGAACGCCCAGTATGAGAATTTTTATATCTACGGCGGCAACGATCTCTCCACCGCTCCTTTTACGATGAGCGGAGACGGAAAGACATTAACTTTCAGTCACCAGTTTCCGGGCGATAATCAAGCCACCAAGGTTGTTCTGAATATGAAGCCGAATGCCGCCGGCGACGGTTATGGTTTTGAGGTTGATCTGGGTGCTTCCGTGAACGGGAAAAACAATACGGCTTTTACGAACGAAGCTGATGCTTTAAAAGCGATCCAGACAGCCATGACCGAGCGCGGTTACGTGGATCTGGGCTACGGCACCATCGACGACAAAACGACCCTGTTGGATACTTTCACCGGCGGTTTCAATGTACTGACAGGACTCAATGCGGATAAAGCTGCAGCACTTACTCCAACCCAGCTTCTGGATGCCTTAAACAACAGCGCCGTAGGCCTGATGGGCCAGGCAATCGCCGCTACGGAAACATACCTTGATGACGGCGATCTGAAAAAATACAGCGGTTACCTGGGCGGGGTCATGGATGAGATGACGCTTACCGAAGACAAAATCAGCAATGTCTACAGCGACCTGGGTACCAAGTATTCTCTGATTGATACTACGGAGGACAGACTGAAAGACATCAAAAACGGTCTGATCGAGCAGTACAAAGATAAGCTGGGCGCGGATCCCTATGAATCCATTATGGAGATGTTCTCTTTCCAGCAGTCTTACAATGCCTCCCTGCAGTTAAGCTCCAAGCTGATGGAATCCTCCCTGTTTAACTTCATCAGCTAACGGATTTTGATATATAATTTATATTATATATAATATTGTCATATTTTAAGAAAGGAGGGGAGATTATGAGTCAATTGATTAAAGCAGCCATTACTCCATTTGAAGCAGTTCATTTCAGGCAGAACGCAAGGCTGGTATCCAGCGGTAATATAGATGCCGAACGCCGTCGGGTTATGGCGATGCAGGCTCGCTTTCAGCTACGCTACTCTGGCAACGGCAGTGTTAATACCCGTGATACCAGCCAGATCAGACGCGCGTTTGCGAAAGGCCAGCCGCAGCAGCTTTCCAAAGATGCTCCTAAAGCCGAGCCCGTCACAACCACACCCACCGAGGTTCAGCCGAAAGTCTCTGTACCCGAGACTGAGAATCTGACGCTGTCTGCCCCTACGGCTGTCTCTGACTATTCTGCGGCTTCCGGTTCTTCTTTCAGCGCAGAAAACGCTTATGTGGAACAGGCACAGGCAACCTACGACATGCAGAAGACTTCGTTCGACTTACGGGTTGCAAGCGGCGATCTCTCTTATGTGCCGGCCGTCGATATGACGATTGTTCTCCAGAGACCCGGCGTGTCGTTCGAGTATATGGGAGGATTCAATTATGTACCGCCCAGTTGGTCGCCTGTAGGTGAAAATGTAGATATGGTATTATAGGAGAAGTACGGATTATGAATTTGATTACCACAGATTATGGTGATATTCAATATAGCAATGAAGATCTGATTCTATTTACCGACGGGATATTCGGGTTTCCGGACCTGACCCAGTATCTGTTGATCTGTCTTGATGAACAGGACAGCTCACTGCTGGTTTTACAGTCTGTCCAGAAACCTGAGATATCCTTTGCCGTGCTGAACCCCCTGCTTTTGTATCCGGATTACTCACCTGCGCTCACTCCGGAAGAACTTGTATCTCTGGAAGTGAGCGATGTGGGTGATCTGTCCTATTATGTGATTTGCGTGATCAAACAGGATTTTAAAGAGAGCACGGTTAATCTCAAAGCGCCTTTGGCTATTAATCCGCAGACATTACGGGGAATGCAGGTGATTCTGGAAGGTTCCCAGTATGGTTTCCGTCAGAAAATGGATGATTTTCTTCCGGATTCAGACAATTCAGAAAACAGGAGTGACGCAGATGCTGATACTGAGACGGAAAAAAGATGAAAGTATCCTGATTGGGGATAATATCCGAATCACAATCGTGGAATGCGGTTCTGAGGGTGTGCGGATTGCCATTGATGCGCCGAAACAGATTTCTATCCTGCGGGAAGAACTGTCAAAAGCAGAAGTGGTAAATAAGGATGCGCTGGCTCCCCAAAGCGAATATCTCCATACAATGCGGTCGTTCCTGAGCCAGCGCCTGCATCAGAACGAAGGAAACGAGCAAAAATAACAGCCACAGGATAAACGAATCATTATTGCGGATTGATTCGTTTATTTTTTGTGGCTGTTCTCGTATATTCTATCATCTTTTTCAATTCATTTATTTTCGAATCAAAGAGAACCGAAGCAGACGCATGATCCAGCAAAAGGGTAAAAACAGCGGCATCTTTTCCAGAATCGGATACATCGTACACATATAGCGGTATTCCGGGAAAGCCCAGCGTATCTTGCGGAAAAATTCCTGCCTGCGCTCCGCATTCCGCTGTCTGCGTCGTTCCGCCCGCTCACTTCGTCTTTCTTTATTCTCGCTTTTTTCAATCATTTCCCGCAGGATCACCGCCTGCTGATCTGTCTCACGGTCGCTGCCGCCGAGAATTCCTCTGCTTAAAATCCGCTCTTCCAGCACATCATACTCTTCCGGCTCGAAGCGCTGGCCTTCCTCCAGATTCAACTCCTCCATGGAGCCAAACCACATATAAGCCAGATGCAGAAGCTTTCCGGCCAACTGTTCCACACGAAAATCAGACAGGACCTTTCTCACATGATCCAGATTAATCTGCTCCTGCCAGGTTCTATGATAGAGATACAGATCCATCAGCTCCCGAATTACCAGTTCATCCTGCGCATAACGGTATGCACAGCTTGCCATGTAAAAAATAAACCGATCTTCTAAATTCAATGTCCGGACGGTATGGTAAGGCTCCTTCACAAACGCGCGCCGAAGGAGAAACTGCATCTGTTTCTCATATGCAGGGGTCTGAAAAGGCGGCTTCCGGTAAATCTCCACGCGGATACCGGACACCCGTTTCATACGTTCGCCAAAACCGGTGTAAAACCGGTCTGTCTCATAGCCCAGATCAATCAGAAAACCTTTTGCAAGCGTATAGCTCTCCTCGTCCATCAAAAGACGAAGCGGCACGTTGGAAGCCGCTTCGGGCACCTGATACAGATTACGGAACTCACAGGATTCCAGAATCGCACAGGAAATCTCCCGCATATCCAGCAGCATCAGGATCTCCTGTTCGGCTTCTTTACATACTTCCCCATACTGCAAACCCTGCCAGTAGCGTTCCGCAAAGGCATCCTGCCATTTGGGCGAAATCTTTTTCCCGGTGCCCAGTGTAGACAGATAAACCATATTGGTAATCTTATGGTAATCCGCCACACGGTAGATTCGTTCCCAGTCCAACTGGCCGCGGATCGGCCTCTGATCGTCCTGCCGGATAAAGGCTCCGGCCATATTCACAAGAAAACGTCCTTCAACTATCACTCGGTTATTCATAGTCATCTACTTTCATCCCAAAATTGCCCCGCTGTACTCTTTGTCTCAGCGAGGCTGGCCGGCATTAAGCCGGAGACCCAACTGCTCATTCAGCCGCTGGACCTCCGGGATTAAATCCACTGTTTTTTTTCGTATCTGATATGCCAGCTTTTCTTCCGGTTCCGCCGCAGCAAGACCTTCTTCCGGATCTGTATTCATAATCCGTCTTACTGCTTCGGATTCCTGGGGACCTCTCGCTGCTTTCTTCCAGATTTCTTCCTGGCAAAGCTCATACTTCTCAATCTCCTCCGACCGCATATCCAACATCAGAGACAGAGAAACCTCGTCTCCCCTGGAGACCGTATCCAACATCTCCTGAGTCAAACGTTTAATCTCCCGAAGACAGTTAAACCGCCGCTGTAATAAAATTTCTATTTCTGCCATATCCAGTGCCATATCGACTGCCTCCTGATTTTCGCTCTTTCCTATCCACGGATCCCTCTTTCCTGCGCCTGTCTGCCAAGGGACTGCACATCGGAAACTTTCCTGCTGGCCTCGTCAAAGGCGCCGCCCAGCTCCGAAAGGATATTACGGATACGGGGAATTTCTTCTTTCTGATGCTCACGCCCCGCCTTGACTTTACTCAGGTCAAGAATCAGATAATTGTAAATCCGCCGCAGATCCCGGCTGACGGGCTGCTGCATATCCAGGATATCGTCCAGATAACGGACGATCCTGGATACCCGAAACAGACAGTCATCAAACAGATCATAGGCCTGATCTTCCAGGGCAATCTCTGCTTTTGTCAGACGACTGACAGCCTCCTCGTACAGCATCTTTAACAGCTCTGCGCCGCTCATGGAATAGATGCTTGCCTCTTTATACTTCTGGAATTCATTCATGTCGTTTCATCCCCAGTCTGGTTTTTTACCCCTGAAGCTGAGACAGATAACCGGCCTGTGAGTTAAACTGATTGATCATCGTTTCCATCATCGTAAACTGCTTAATATACTGATCCTGCTCTGTCTTCAGCCGGGACTTTAATGTATTGATCGTTTTTTCCATTTCCTGCAGTTGCTTATAAATCAAGTTATTGGATATACTCGTCGGAATCTTCTCAGAACCGGCTTCTTCAACCAAACGTCCGTAGGAACCTTTGGAGTTCGCGTTCAGCTTGTTATCACTGCTGTATCTGGTGGCATAAGGCGTCAGCGTATCCTCAATTACATAAGCAAGCCCTTTCGTCACGTCGCCGCCGCCGGTAAAGATATTTGAAACCAGCTCAGGATTATTTTCCATGGCCGACTTAAATTTGTTCTCATCAAAAAGAATTCTGCCGCCGTCCTTTTCATTATCCGACATCTCGATTCCGATTTCTTTCAGATCCGAGTAGGAAATACCGCTGTTCATCAGGTTTACCATAACCCTCTGAAGCGCAACGCTGAAATCGTTCATAGAGCTGTCGCCGAAAAGAACACCCTGCTTGGCCTTGGTCTCCCAGTTCTCAATGGATTTTTCATCCATTTCTTCTTTCTGCGCATCTGTCAGAGGACCAAAAGCGCTGTCCGGACGGGTGGTTATATGGCCGTTTACTTCTTCTATCATGGCATTATATGCCTCAAAGAATTTTTTAACTGATTCGGTCGCTTTCTCTACGTCGGCTTTTGCACTGAAAGATACGGTCTGAGAAGTATCAAGAATCTTATTGCCTTCCGCATCCAGCTTGAAATCTCCGTCTTCGTTTTTCTTGTAGCCGAATTCTCCGGAAACCGTCACCTTCATCCCTTCCAGGTTAAAGGTATTTGTCGAACTGGTAAGTGTCTGAGAAACGCCGTTACCATAGCTGACAAGGATTTTAGCATCCTCGCCGTCTTCAATATTGCCCGTTCCAAAGATTTTAGCGGCCATTCCTCCGTCGCCGGATACCGTCCCATCAGCGTTAACGGTTTCATTTCCAAAAGTTATCTGCCTTCCTGAACCGGTTTCCGTGGCTACCAGCAGAAGCTGATTGCTTCCGCTCATGTAAGAAGCTTTTACACCCACATCTTTATTGGAATTAATCAGATTCATTAATTGGTTTACCGTAGTTTCGGCGGTGATGCCTTCGATCTTGGTTCCGTTGATGGTGAAATTTTTCAGGTCCTCCTGGAATTTTGCCTTACCCTCATCAGTATCAGCATAAGTACCAAACCCAAGTTTATCGCGATTGCTCCAAAGGCTGGCATCCACACTCAGCTTATTAGAAGCACCCTTCTCGATCCCGATGATTTTCCGCAGTTCCGCATTATCAGAGTTGATGGTCAAGGTCTGGGTTTTGCCGTCAGCATCAGCCGCTGCGTTAAAGGACAGCCCCTTTGCTGCATCCAGTGAAACATTTACCTTGCCTCTGCCGAACGCCTTGTCCAGACGTGTCTGAATAAGAGCTTTCAGGTCGTCCATATCTTTGACTTCATCACCCGATTTTAACAGATCAATGGTCTTTGTCTGACCGCCATAAGAGACAGTCAGCTTCTGGTCTGTCAGGTATTCTTTCATCGTCACGGTTTTTGTATAAGTATCTTTCAGAGAATTCTTAACCGCATCAAGAGCAATGCCGCCGTTTTTCTCTTCGTCACTCAGGCCATCCACATCAAATCCCAGCGCTTTCAGCGCGGAAGAACGGCTGGCAATCTTGTAAGCCGGATCTGTTATCTCATTATTGTTTTTATCCAGTACCTTAATCTGAATCGTTCCTGCCGTCTCATCATAGCCAAAGCTCAGATGACCGTTATCGCCTATTTTAAAATTTTCGGCCGCCTTATTCAGCTCCTCTGCTAACTTTCCAAGATCATCTGTGGTATAATCGATCTCCTTGGTGATTTTCTGTCCGTTCACAGTTTCCGTATAGCTAGTGGGAAACGTAAAGGTAGCCGTACTGTTAAAGGTTAATTCACTGTCTTTATAGCCGGTTGTACCGAATATTAGCTGGCGCCCGGAAAGGTTCGATACTTTAACCTCCTGATCCAGACTCGTTATATTTGTCTGAATAGGCGTTAAATCCATGGAATCCGACCTTCTGGTCGCCGCCGTTGCCAGATTCTCCACTGCCTGGATGGACAGATTATCCACCCATGAAGAGATACCGCTGGCATTGACAAACTTTGTAATATCACTGTCGCCGATCACATCTATAATGCTCTTCGCGAACAGGTCATAAGACTTTAAATTGGTTCCTGAAGTATAAGATAAATACGTATCTTCAATATCGATAATTTTGTCAATAACGCTGCGGTAAGCCTCCTGCTTCCACCGCATCGTAGTCATACTGTTTTTCTGTGAATCAATCTTAGACTGCGTTCCCGATGTCATAGCTTCGATCAGTTCATCTCTGTCGATACCGGACGCCAGGCCGCCAAATCCTCTTAAACTGGTATTTCCCAGGCTGCTTGTTGCTCCTGATACGCTTGCCATATAATATCCGCTCCTTTCCTCAGATGGAGCGTTTCCTATCTCATAAAAACCCGGCCCCTGCCATCATCCTGCGCGCGCCGTGCTTTTTGTCAGGAAACACGTCTGAAAACTCGTTCCTTCATTCTTTCAAACATACTCCGATTTATCCTATGTTTATATATCGGCATTTTTAAACGGATCGTGAACTTTTGTTGCGATCCGGCGGCAAATACACCGAATTTTCACAAATCCGGCAGAATGCGTCATCGGCGCATTCTGCCGGATCATAAAACCATACCGTTATTTTCCAAACCGTTTATTTTCTACCGCCCGGTTTCCTCATCATGTCTGGGATGTTCTTTTACTTCCAGGCAGGCCTTTAATGTGGCAGTGAAAATATCTGTTTTTCTTCTGCTTTCGTAAAAATTCAGCATAAGGCTGATAGCGTTTTCGTCCATAACCACATATTTTGACGGAAGAGACGTCAAAATCAGCGCATGCACGTCGGCACGGCATCTGGGGCAGGGACATACGCCGTATTCTTTGATATATTTATCCAGATCCACACGGGCCACCAGCGTCTCCATCACGTTCACCATCCGGTAGCCGGGCTGAGAAGGCATAGTAGGCTGTGTAGTTGTATTCGAACTCTCTGTCTGTGCGGCCGGCTTTGCTTCCGTGTCCACACTCTCCGCCGCGGCAGTCGTATCTGCTGCCGTATCCATATTCTCTGTCGCTGCAGTCATATCCGCTGCCATTTCCATATTCTCTGTCTCCGGGACTGTATTCATCTCTGTATCCATCATTGGCTCCACAATCTCTGTCTCCGTTACTGCTGTATCTGCAGGAGCTGTAAGTCCGGGTTCTGCCGCCGCACTTATGGTCTCCATCGGTTCCTGTTCTGCTGTTTCTGTCTCCTGGGAAGGCTGGGCCGTCTCGGCCTGCTCTTTCAGCTCTGCCTCCAGCTCTGATTCCAACTGGCCTCGGATCTCCTCGGAAAGCCGTTCGCTCTCCTGATCTTCATCGACCACAACCACCTTTTTGATCTCCGATTCGGTCGGTGCGGATGTCTGGGCCGCTGCCACGTTCGGAGACGCTGCCTGAACGCCCTGTGCATTCGGCCCGTCCTGAGGGGCCTGCGCGCTTTCCCCGTTCTCCGGAACCTGACCGTTTTGGGCTTCCTGTCCCTGTTCTTCCTCTCCGTTGGTGATCAGATTCATAACATATGACGTTTTATTTGACTTTCTGGGCATTTTACCTTACCTCCCCAAGATGGATTTTCCCGGCGATCTCGCTGAGGAAATCCTGATAATCCTGAACGGCCTTTGAACGGGGATCATATTCGAAAATACTTTCCCCATGGGCGGGCGCCTCCGCAATGGCGACACCGTTTCGGATTTTCGTATCAAAAACCGTGGAATCAATCTGACCGGCCAGTTGTTCCGCCATCTCCAGCACATCCCTGGAAAGAATGGTCCGGGGATTATAACGGGTCAGCAGAATACCCAGCACTTGCAGCCGGGGATTCAGACTGCCTTTTACGCTGTCTATGGTTTCCTTTAGCTGGGATAGTCCCACCAGGCTCAGAATGTCGCTGCCCATTGGGATAATCAGAAAATCAGACACCGTATAGGCATTGATCGTCAGCAGATTCAGTGCCGGCGGCGTATCAATTACGATATATTCATACTGGTTTAAAACCGGGGCAATCGTATCCCGCAGGATGCATTCCCGCTTTCCGGATACATTCAGGCCGTTGCTCAGCGTAATATCGGAGGGCAGGATATCGCCGTAATTCGTGGGCTGAATCGCCTCCCTGATCGGCACGATGCCTTTCAGGGCATCCAGCACCGTATAGCCGGCGCCGTTTTCCATCCCCAAACAAAATCCCAGATTTCCCTGAGGATCCAGGTCTATTCCCAGCACACTCTTCCCTGCCAGATACAGACCCGTTGCCAAAGCGGCCGACGTCGTCGTTTTTCCGACCCCGCCTTTCTGATTTGATACCGTAATAATCGTCGCCAAAGCGCTCCCTCCTAAACCTCTGTCCACACAGATCCCCCTGACAGACAGCCCTGCCCGCAGCGGTGCGGCTGTCTGTCATTTATACGAAATACAATGCGGAACCCTTACACACCGCCCATATGTACTGTCGACTTTCTGCGCGTTGCTCTCCCCCATAGCCCTGATCAATTCCGTCAGTCCTTTTTATACCTCCTGGCCCCGTTCCTCGTTAAACTTGGAAATCAGTTTATCCATCACCTCAACCAGATGACCGATTTCAGGCTTTGACAACTGCTCGCTGGCTCCTAACTCTCTGCCCTTGATATACATCTGTTCATTAATCAGCGAGGAGAAAATAACGACCGGAATCTTTTTCAGACGGGGATCGTCCTTAATCAGCTTCGTCAAACGATGCCCGTCCATCTCCGGCATCTCAATATCTGTAATAACAATATTTACTTTGTCATATAAATCCGGATCGTCCCGCAGACTGCGCAGATAATTCCATGCCTCCTGTCCGTTGTTAAAATTGGTCACATTCATAAATCCGGCCCGTTCCAGAGAATCATCGATCATTTTCTGCAGCAAAATGGAATCCTCCGCAATCACCACAGGACAGTCACACAACTGCCGGTCTCCCATCTCGTCAATCTCAGAAATCTGAATCGTCGTCTCCGGCGCAATCTCCGCTACGATCTTCTCAAAATCCAGAATCGTCACCAACTGGTCGTCACACTGGGCGATACCGGTTGCCACACCCTCGTCTCCGTTGTTCAGTGTTTTGTCAGGCTTCTGAATCTCTTTCCAGGAAATCCGGCTGATTCCCTCAATGCTCTGCACCCGGAATGCCACCGTCATTTTATTGAAATTGGTCACGATAAACAGATCTCTGGGCGCATTCTCCACACTCTGCCCGGTCAGGTAGAAAGGCAGATTAATGACTGTAATCAAGGTTTCTCTGGGCTTGAAAATACCTTCCACCGCAGGATGAGAATGGGGCATGGGCTTTACTTTATCGCTCATAATAATTTCCTGCACCTTGGCCACATTGATGCCGTAAAATTCACCCAGCACCTTGAATTTCATAACCTCGATCTCATTGGTTCCCGATTCCAGCAATATTCCTTTATTATCTTTGTTATGTGTCATCGTTTTCCAGCCCCTTTCTCTACAAATACCTCTCTGGTTTCCCCACAGCTCTGATCATAACACTGCCGGTGCCTACGTCTAAAAACATGGTTCTGGCACAAACTCCGCCCGTATCCTCTGCCGCGATCCGCAGACCTTCTTCCCTTAAGACCTGCTTTACCACCATAATGTTGCGCTGTCCGATATTTCCGAAATCTGCTTTTCCGCTGATCTCGAACATTTTAGCTCCGCCGGCGATCTTCACTACGGTCCTCGACTTCATCATACCGAAAACCGTCAGCTTCCGCAGCGTCTCGCGGATACCCGCGTCCGCATATTTAAATGGATTCTGGTCTCCGCCGGCGCCTTTGTTCGGCAGCATGACATGAAGCAACGCGCCCAGACGAATCATCGGATCATAGAATGTAACGCCGATACATGACCCCAGCGCATATGTGACGACCCGACCTTCGTTTCTGGCAAATTTCATATCACCAATTCCAACTTTAAGATCCTTATCAAACATCGTCATGAAACCCCTAATTTACTTAAAATTCGATTTAGAGACGCAATATCCGCCAGCATCAGCAGCCAGTCGTTCATCTTTTCCCCTTCAATGAGGAAATCTGCGTCAAAATACATCAACTGATCCGTATCGTTTCCGCATTCCGTCATGGGAACCGTCAGAATACCGCCCAGCATATTGATGGTAAAGCTGGGTACGGAGAGCTGAATATTCATCCCCGCCAACTGTGAAAAAGCATTGATATAGGAGCAGATAATGATATTTCCCACTTCTGTCAGCGCCGATGCGCCCAGCTCATCCATAAACTCCAAACCCTCAAAGGTTTTTCCCATAAATTTCTCCAGGATACGGTTGGCAAAGCGCAGGTTAAAGAGGAACAGCATCAGGCCGTCCACGTCACCGTCCATTTTTACCAGTGTGGCAGCCACGATTTCCTCCGGATCTCCGGTCTGATCCAGCGCCGTCTGGTAATTCAGGACACTGACCCGCGGAATGGTAATGCGGACCTCTTTTTGAAGCATTTTGGAAAGAGAGGTGGCCGCATGGCTGGTGCCTATGCTGCCGATCTCTTTCATAATATCCAGTTCCTGAAGATTCATATCACTGTATTTTTCAATCGCCACCTATGCTGTCCCTCCTAATTCAGTTCTGCCGCACCCCTGCCAGGATACCTGGTTCCGGACAGATTTCCGGGCATCCTCCATGTCCCTATGTCCATCCGTGTACTGTCCGGGGCCGCGCTGATTATAATACTGCTGTTCTAACTTCTGTTACCTCAGGGCTATCCTCTCAGTGAATTAATTGTCTGTACGGTATCATCCGAGGTCTGCACCATTTTCAAAGCATAGGTGAACGCCCGCTGTGCCTCGATCATTTTCACATATTCGCCTGCCACGTCCACACCGGAGGACTCCACATAGCCTGTTTCCAGATAAGGGCTTTCCACCGGGATCGGCTCCACGCCCTCATCGGAAGGAACATACTCATTATCACCGATGCTCAACAGGCGGCTGGGCAGGTCAAACGTAACGATACCTGGCTGAGCCTGCACCCGCTCTTCCGCTTCCTCAATAATCTCCCCGTTTTCGTCGGTCTGGGGCATCAGAAGCTCCACCGGCTGCTGGTTCTCGTCCAGCACCAGTTTTCCGTTCTGAGTCGTTAAATAGAATACGCCGTCAATTTCTCCCCGGTGAAAATTGCCGTCTCTGGTATAGGAAATTGCACCGGTAGCCACATCCTGCACCATAAAGAACGTATTTCGTTCACCCAGCGCGTAGTTGAGCTGGTTTCCGGTCTGATGGAATGCGGACACCTCAAAAGGGGTATAGGTGCGCTGCACCCGCATTCCGGCGCCTGCCTGCAGCTCTGTTACCGCCTCAATATCATCGTTCAGGTTATAATTGATCAGCTCGGAAAATACCGCTGTTTTCGGCTTATAGCCATTGTTGTTTACATTCGCCAGGTTATTGGAAACCACGCTCAGTTTATTCAGGCAATTATCGGCTCCGATCGCGCCGACATAAAATGACATTTCCATATTACTACCTCCGATTTACGATTCCGCTTCGCCAAAAAGATTATTTTTACAGCCGTCCAATATCCGTAGACGCTTTTGACAACAACTGATCATACATTTTCAATACCTGAGCGGCGCTTTGCAGGGCCCTCTGAGATGACATCATCGCGGTCATTTCATCCACCATATTGACGTTCGACTTTTCCACCGCTTTCCAGAGGATACCTGTCTCTCCGCCGCCGATTTCATCCATAGCCTGGATCTGTGCCTGGTTCGTGGAAAACAGTCCGTTATCTTCTTTGTGCAACTGATCGTAATCAGCGAAATCCACTACTTTCAGGGTTGCAAAAGTCTCACCGTCTAACCGGAAATCTCCGCCGTCAGCGTTAAACTCTTCGCTGGTAATCTGAATCGGCTGATTGTCCTCGGAAAGCACCTGCCCCAGCTCGTTCAAAATCAGATATCCGTTCTCATCCACGGAAAAAGAACCGTTTCTGGTGTACCGCTCTCCCTCAGGGGTGCGGATACAGAAAAATCCGTTTCCGTTTAAAGCAAAATCATAGATACTGTCCGTCTCCCGCAGAGTCCCCTGGGTGTAATCCACATAGGTGCGCTGAGCAGACACAATTTTAGAACTGGTAGCCAGCTCCGTGGGATTCCCTTTGCTTACCGTACCCGTACGAATCAACATTTCCTCGTCAAAAGTCCGGGCCAGCATCGTATCGGACTTATAGCCGGATGTCTGAATGTTTACCATATTATTACTGATGGTATTCAGATCCCTGTTCTGGGTCAGCATACCGGAGACCAGATTGTAAAAACCCTGATACATACCTTTATTACCTCCTGTTAGTAGTTCCGCTGTCTTTTAGTTCCGTCTTATTCTTAATCCAACTGATCCTTCACTGATTTTCTCAGCTTCTGAATGGCTGTTTTGTGCATCTGTGACACTCTGGAATCACTCACCTGAAGGACCTGAGATATCTGATGCATGGTGAGACCCTCCACATAATAGAGAGAGATCACTGTCCGCAGATTCTCTCCCAACTGGTTCACCGCTTCCTCCAAAATCTCAACGACTTCATTCTGTATATAGCTTTCTTCCGGCTGCGTACTGGAATCCTCGCTGGCAATCTGCAAAACCAGATCCTCTTTGCCGTCCTCCACAGGACTGTCCAGAGAAACTGCCTCGTACATCTTCACCCGCTGCAACAGCGTCTTGCACCGTTTCAGGTTCATCTGCATGAACTCTGCCAATTCTTCATCCGTGGGCGGCCTCCCGCGCTCCTTCGTCAAGTGGCGTATCGCCTCGTCCATAGTTTTTTTACGCTTGTGATAGGTTCGGGGCATCATGTCCTTTTCCCTTACCAGATCAAATATCATTCCCCTGATCCGACGGGAGATAAATGTGGAAAACTTAATTCCCTTATCCGGGTCAAACCGGTCGATGCCTTTCATAATCGCAATCGCACCTTCGTTCACCACATCATCCACCTGCATAAAGTGGGAATACAGCTTATTCATTTCTATGGCAATAGATTTGGCCAGATACAGATAGCGGAGAGTCAGCTCCTGTTTTATTTCCAGTTGCTTCTCCTTCTGATATGCTGCAAAAAGCTCCTCGTCCGTCAACTCCTTTAACTTATCGCGTAGCTCCATGCCGTCTCATCCTTTACTCCTGTTTGCACCTGCTATTTATGGCCCTTC
The DNA here is from genome assembly GCA_948470335.1 of uncultured Lachnospiraceae bacterium. Lineage (GTDB taxonomy): Bacteria > Bacillota > Clostridia > Lachnospirales > Lachnospiraceae > Paralachnospira_A. Next base: position 60,447 of record CAOKOL010000010.1, read on the forward strand.
TTCGTTTCCAACACCAGACTTCCTATTGATTGTATCTGCACATTGTTGGCAATCTCATTAAACGAGAGTACCCGCACATTTGGATAAAACTGCTCGATCAGACGGTAAAAATGCACCCGCATCACCTGTGATGTCAGAATCACCGGTGTCTGGGACATCCCGCCGAATTTTTTCAGTTGTTCCGCCAACTGACGCACCAGACTCTGGAGAATATCCGGACTTAAAGAAAGATAAAAGCCGTTCTCTCCTCTTGTCAGTGCCCCTACCATCGTCCGCTCTAACTCGGAATCCATTGTCACCACCCGCATACTGCCGTCTTCGCAGTAAATTCGGGTAATCGTCCGCCTGAGGGCGGTTCGGATCCGCTCCACCAGACCATCAATTTCCTTGGTCGGAACGCCGTTTTCGGTAATATATTCTATGGTAGTTTCCAATATTGTTTCCAGATCCTTGATCGGGATACCTTCTTTTAATAAATTGGTCAGAATCCGCTGCAGAAGCGCATAGGACACCAGGTTAGGGAATGCCTCATCCACCAGCTCAGGAGCCGTATTCTTCACATTCTCCACCAGATGCACTACCTCCTGCCGGCTGATCAGCTCATAGGCATGCTGTTTGATTACCTCGGATAAGTGGGTCACCATAACGGACAGCGGATCGATAACCGTATAGCCATACAGCTCGGCCCTCTCTCTGTCCTCAGGTCTGATCCACCGGCTGGGGATACCATAGGCCGGTTCCACCGTTTCGATACCGTCCACCTCATGTTCCAGGTTCGCCGGCTCCAGAGCCAGGTAGTAATCCACAAGGATCTCACCTTTGGCCACTTCCTCTCCCTTTACTTTGATACAGTACTGATTGATACTCAGCCCCGAACTGTCACGCAGACGAATGGAGGGGATTACAAAGCCCATATCCTGCGCGTACTGCCGTCTGAAAATTACGATTCGGCTGATCAGACGTCCGCCCACCGACTCATCCACCAAAGGAATCAGACTGTAGCCAAATTCCATCTCGATAGGCTCCACGGTCAGCAATGTATAAATGTTATTAACATCCTTGAAATAATCTTCCTCTGACTGAGGCGGAGGCGCCGCTTCCTCCTGAAGAGGCATCGGTTCCTGTCCGGCCATCGCCGCTCCGAACGCCGCCGCATTCCGAAGAGTCGGCTCCTGGGACACTTTGGCCGACAGATAGTAACCCGCCGCAACCAGTGTGACTGCCACAATCCACAACTGGATTCTCGGCATACCGGGAATCACGGACATCACGCCGATTACGACACCGCTTATCATAATGGCGCGGGGCTGGGCCAGAAACTGCTTTGACACATCGTCGTTCAGACTGCCTTCGGATACGGCACGGGTAACGATCATGCCCGTCGCAGTAGAAATCAGCAGCGCCGGTATCTGGGATACCAGACCGTCGCCGATGGTAGCGATCGAGTAGGTATTCATCACCTCTCCTATGGTCTGTCCGCCCTGGACCAAACCAATAATCACACCGCCGATCATATTCACGCCGGTGGTAATCAGAGACATGGTGGCATCGCCTTTTACGATCTTTGTGGCACCGTCCATAGCACCGTAGAAATCGGCTTCTCTCTGAATCTTCTCCCGCCGCCCTTTCGCTTCCTGCTCATCGATGAGACCGGAGCTTAAGTCGGCGTCGATCGCCATCTGTTTACCGGGCATAGCGTCCAGGGTAAATCTTGCGGCAACCTCGGCCACACGCTCGGCGCCTTTGGTAATTACGATAAACTGCATCAGCAGGATAATCAGGAAGATTACCACGCCCACTACCACATTGCCCTGGAGAATGAAATCACCGAATGCGGCGATAATCTGGCCGGAGGAACCTCCGTTGGTCAGAATATTCCGGGTTGTGGAAACATTGATTCCAAGACGGAATAATGTGGTAACCAGCAAAAGCGACGGAAAAATCGAGAATTCCAGCGCGTCCCTGATGGTCATGGTAATTACCAGGATCATCAGAGACAGGGACATATTTAATATAATTGCAAGATCCACGACGCCTGCCGGAAGCGGTATAATCAAAAGCAGGATGATGACCAGTACAAACATCACCACCGAATAGCTGGCTAATCTTTTCATCGGAACATCTCCTCCCGGTGATTCTGTTTATAAATATAAACGAGAATCTCGGCTACCGCGCCGTAATATTCCGCAGGAATCTCCCGGTCTAAATCACAGGCGGCATAAAGGGCCCTGGCCAGCGGCCTGTTTTCTATAATTGACACGCCATGCTCCTCCCCTGTATGAATAATACGCAGCGCCAGCTTATCCTGACCTTTGGCCAAAACAATGGGCGCTCCGTGTTTTTTCGGTTCATATTTCAGCGCGACTGCAAAATGCGTAGGATTTCGGATGATTACATCGGCCTGAGGCACCTTCTGCATCATACGGCTCTGGGCCATCTGACGCTGAATCCGTCGGATCCTTCCTTTAATCTCAGGATTTCCCTCGGTCTGTTTATACTCATCCTTTACTTCCTGTTTGGTCATCTTTAAATTCTTTTCATAATCCCAGCGCTGATAAAGGAAATCAAAAAACGCGACGACCGTAAAAGCAATACACACTTTCATTACCAGATTGAAAGCGGTATCCAACATGCTGACCGCCGAACTCATGGGCGTCATGTCAATCATTCTGGACATAGCGATCATCTGATCCTTCAACATATTATAGAGAAGGAAAATCAAAAGTACAAGCTTCACCAGATTTTTCAGAAGCTCCACGACTTTTTTCAGCGAGAACAGCTTTTTCAGGCCCGATATGGGATTCAGCTTGCTGAACTTCGGCCTGATCACCTTAAAGCTGATATTAAAGCGGGTCTGCAAACCGTGGGACAAAATCCCCAGCAGCATCGAAACCAGCAGCAGGGGCACCGCACATTTGACAAATACCCACAAAAATCTATAAAGAATCTGAACGGACAGCATCAGGCTGTCGTCCAGGCTTATTCTGTCTAAAGTTTCTTTTAGAAAGCCTGTGATCTCACGGTGCATAGTGGGAATCCAAAGGCGCAGCATCCAGAAAACGCCGAACAGCATGACCACCGTAGCGACATCCTTACTCTGAAATACATTTCCTTCTCTTCTGGCGTCTCTTCGGTGTTTACTGGTTGGTTGTTCTGTTTTTTCCTGACCATTGCTGCCTTCAGCCACTACCTCACATCCTTCCTTATCGACGGCACATCAGGTTGCATTATTTTTCCATGCCGGACTGCCGGTCACGGCGCCAGCAACAGGAGCGCATCCTCCATAAAAGCCAGCATATTGTCAAAAATCTGATAGATTCTATCTGACATCGGACTGAATAAAATCAATAAGGTAAGCAGTCCCACGATAATCTTAATCTGAAAATTTACGGAAAACACATTGATCTGAGGAATCATCCGCATCAGGATGCCCACCGCCGCCTCTGTCACCAGCTCAATAGCAATCAGCGGAAAAGCGTACTGCAGCCCCATCGCGATATTCTCCCGAAAGACAACGAGAATCGCCTGAGGCAGCTCCGTATTCAGTGTCACCATGCCGAAGGGGAGTACGTCAGCCGACTGAAAAAAAATCTGAATCACCCGCAAATGACAATTGGTGGCAAAAAACAACAGGACAAAAAATCCATAATAGACACCGGAAGTAACCGTCACCTGGCCATTGTATTGGGGATCATAAACCTGGGCCATGCTCAGGCCCATGGAAAAGTCCATGACTGCGGAAGCAAACCGTAAAATCATCACCGCCAGTTCCATGGAGAAACCAAGTACAAAGCCTACAAAAAGCTCCGTCAGCATCATTACGCCGTACTCCAGAATCCCGGCCGGCTGATGACTCAGTTCCCCTCCGAAGCCGCCGTACAGGAGCAGCGAGAGAAACAGAACCAATCCCGCTTTCATTCTGGCAGGCACACTGTTCCTGCCGAAAATCGGATTAAACACAATGGCTCCGGTCATGCGCATGACGATCAGAGAGAACAGGATCAACATAAGCTACCCCTCGGCGATCATATTAAAAATAAGAATCATAAACTCATGAATCGAACTCAGCATGGAACCTCCCAGCACGCTTAACGTGACAAGGAGCGCCAGAAGCTTCGGCACAAAAGTCAAAGTCTGCTCACTGATCTGGGTAGCCGCCTGAAAGATGGCGATGATAATACCCACGATCATACTGATCAGCAAAAGAGGCAGCGCCAGCCGTACCATCAACTGAAACATCTGATATATGGTATCCATGATCTCTACGTTACTCAATTACGCCACCTCCGTGAACAACTCCTGCCGACACGCTAATGAAATCCGGCCACAATGCTGGAAAACAACAAGCCCCATCCGTCTACAGTCACAAACAATAGCAGTTTAAAGGGCAGCGCCACCATCGACGGCGGCAACATAACCATACCCATGGCCATCAGTGTGGTGGCAACCACGATATCGATCAAAAGAAAAGGCAGATAAATCAGAAAGCCTGATATAAATCCCCGTTTCAGCTCACTGGTCATAAATGCAGGGATCACCACTGTCAGCGGATAATCCTCCTGGTTTTCCCGTACTTCCGTATCCGACATCTTGATAAACATATTCAGACTGTCCTGCTGGGTATTCCGGAGCATAAACCGTTTCAACGGCCCCACCATCCTTGTGACCGCCTCCTGCTGGCTGATCTCTCCCTGTATATAAGGGGAATACGCCTCCACATTGATTTCTTCGATCACCGGACTCATGATAAATATTGTCAAGAACAGGGCAATCCCGGTCAGTACCATATTCGGCGGCGTGGACTGAACGCCAATCGCGTTTCGGGTAAAAGACAGAATAATAATCGTTCTGGCGAAGGAGGTCACCATCACTGCCAGGGACGGCAGGATCGCGATCATCGTCATCAGAAAGATCAGATCCAGCGTCGGCACGCTTCCGCCGTTTAATCCTGTCAAAAGCTCATCTAGCATTTAGTGTTTCTCTCCTTTTTTCTTCTCCCTGAGCGAACCGTAAGCCTTTAACAGCTCCTGAAAGCCGGGCGCCGCGCCGTTTTCCTGCGCCTCTTCCTCAGGCTCCCAGACGAAATCCTCAGGCTCGGACAGAAGCTGTATACCTGCCGGACTTACACCGATCAGCCAGGTATGATCTTCCAGTTTTACCAGAAGCAGATACCGGTCCGCTCCCACCTGAACCCGGTCGATCACTTTCAAATATTTTCCGGATACGCCGCCGCCATACCGTCTGCCCAGATACCGGCTGCACCAGTAAGCCAGGGCCAGAATCACGACGACCCACATAAACGCACCGATCAGGGATATTACAGGATTCCCATTCAACATTACAGAGTCTCCGGATTCAGATTTCTCGTCACAATCTCGGTAATACGAATACCAAAGTTATCCTCAACCACTACCACGTCGCCTCTGGCAATGCACTGACCGTTTACATACAGGTCGGCCTGTTCTCCCGCCATTTTATCCAGAACAACCAGAGAACCCTGGGTAAATTCCAGAATATCTCCTACCAGCTTTTTCGCGCGGCCGATCTCTACGGATACTTCCAGCGGTACTTTGAGAAGCATCTCCTGGTTCACACGATCTTCGCTGTCTCCTCCTTCGCCGTCGCCTTCAAAAGCGGCCGAATCTAACGGACGAATGATCGAAGGCTCCGAAGGAGCTTCTCTTTTGGCTGCTCCGCCGCCCTTCTTCATCTCGTTGATCATTTCCATCATCTGCATCTGAGACTGCTGCATCTGTGTGATCAGTTGAAGCATCATCGGATCCTGGCCGCCCTGCTGATACACAGGCATCATCTGAGGCATCGGCTGCATCTGGGGCATTGCCTGCATCTGAGGAGCCGCCTGCATCTGAGGCATGGGCTGCGGTTCAGGCACCGGCGCAGGTGCGGGTGCCGGCTCGGCTGCTCCGCCTCCCATCAGCGCCTCGATCTCCGCCTGCGACAAAGTTCCTCCGCTTGCGGGCGCCGCAGGTTCCGACGCAGGAGCGGCTGCTCCGCCTCCCATCAGCGCTTCGATCTCCGCCTGCGACAGGGTTCCTCCGCTTGCGGGCGCCGCAGGTTCCGGCGCAGGAGCGGCTGCTCCGCCTCCCATCAGTGCTTCGATCTCCGCCTGCGACAAGGTTCCTCCGCCTGCGGATGCCGCCGGTTCTTCCGCTGCGGGCACGGGTTCCGGCACAGGAGCGGATTGTTCCGCCGCGGGCGCACCGCGGCCGGAGAGTCCCGCCTGGAACGGCTTAAGAAGCCGCTTCGCCAGGTCCTCGGACATAATATTCAAAAATTCGCTTTTCAGCTTTCCTTCCACTTCCAGATCAAAACTTACCACTACCTTACTTCCGTCGGTAGCGACAAAATATTTCTCTCTGAATTCCTCTTCACTGGCCACCTCAAAGGCTTTCGGCGTAGAGATATTTACCGTCATTCCAAGGAATTCCGACAGAGCCGTAGCGGAAGAACCCATCATCTGGTTCATCACCTCGCAGATCGCGCTGCGGTTGATTTCATCCAGCTCAAAGTTTTCTTCCGGAATTTCCATGCCCATCAGCATCCCTACGATGATACGCACATCATTACGGCTGAACATCATGACGTTGCTGCCGTCCAGCCCCTCCACATAGGCAATCTCCACCGCGACAGCAGGCTCCAGTCTCCTGAAATCAAAATCCTGATCTCTCAGCACTCTGACCACGGGAGTGGTGATATGCACGGTGTTTCCAAGCAGCGTGGATACTGCCGTGGCAGACGCGCCAAGGCTGATATTCATTATTTCGCCTATCGCGTCGATTTCCATTTCATTAAAGGTGCAAGCGCCCATTTCTCAATCTCCTTCTGCGTAACGCCAATGTTTTCCGATCAATTATTTTCCAATCTCCAGCGCTTTCTGCGCCATTGCTTTGATCGCGTTCAGGGCCGTAACATTGGCTTCATAGGAACGGGTTGCGGACATACTGTCCACAGTCTCTTTCAGCAGATCCACATTCGGGATATTCACATACCCGTTCTCATCCGCATCCGGATGCTCCGGATTATAGACCCGTTTAAATTCACGGTCATCTTCCACGATTGCGGAAACCCGGACGCCAGTCTTTGTGTTCGTCGTATAGCCCTTTCCATGGGCCGCATTCCTTAAAGCCTCCTGGAAAGATTCTTCCCCGTAGCTCTCAAATGTAACCAGCTTTCTTGTATAGCTGCCGCCACCCTCAGTTCTGGTGGTCTCTATGTTCGCGATATTCTCAGCCGCAATATCCATGCGGACGCGCTGGGCGCTCAGTCCGGAAGCACAGATATCAAACGAACTTAAAAATGACATAACCTACCTCCCGTTTATGCTAGACAGTTTCCTGCTGTACTCTTATCCCAGGAATTTCTGCGCGGTCTCCGCGATTCTCTCCGGGGTAAAAGGCTTCACGATAAAATCCTTTGCGCCGGACTTAATCGCATCCAGTACCATGGTCTCCTGACCCATAGCCGTACACATCACGATTTTCGCGTCAGGATGACCTTCTTTAATCTTTTTCAGAGCCTGCAGACCATCCATATTCGGCATGGTAATATCCATAAATACCAGGTCGGGATTCTCCTCATCAAACTTCGTCACAGCCTCGGCGCCGTCCTGTGCCTCCACGATGTCGGTATAACCCTGCTGGGTCAGCGTGTTTTTAATCATCATTCGCATAAACGCCGCATCATCTACTAACATAATTTTAGCCATTTTCCTCATTCTCCTTTTTTATATTACAATGCCGGTACATTAGGCATTATACGCAAAGAGCATACGCGTCAGTCAACTATCCCGACTTACGGGTATATGTTTTCTATGCTCTCGTCTTCTGTCAGGGCAGCTTCCGAAAACTCTGTCTCGGGCCATTCTTCCTCCGCCGTCGTCGTTTCATCTTCCGTATCTTCCGCTTCCTGCGGAGCAATCCGCTGCTTGATACGGACCGCTATATTCTTTTTATAAGTCCCCATCTCACCGGTAAACCAGGGCTGCCGTCCCACATACAGGGTAACACTTCCGTTCCTTGGTTTATTCAAATCTATGATATCGCCTTCCTGCAGATGATAGATATCGCTTAAGTCAAGGCGGACAGTTCCCAACTGTCCCGTCACAGGAAGCTTTGTATATCGAATATGATCCAGAATAATATCCCGGTTATCTTCCACAGTAATGCCGCGGGCAATATGTTTTCTGCTGTCAATCATATGGAACATGAATTCCAACAGCGTGCCCGGCATACAAATCCTGATTTTTTCAATCGCCAGTCCCGATACGTCTACATTCAGATGAATAATGGCAACTGTCTCATCCAGTCCCACTTCCTGTACCATACTGGGATTTTCCTCTATATATCGGATTGCAAAGCTTGCGTTAATATAATTGCTGAACCCGTCCTTCAATGTCTGTGTGAAATGATCCACCACCCGCCGGTACAGAGCCATCTCTACGTCGGAATAACGATAATCGGACTCTACCTTCACAACATCTTCGCCGCCGCCCAGCATCCGGTTGATCAGTGTGATCACAAGTCCCGGCGTGACATACAACATAATCGGCAGATTATTCTTCCCCCTGTCCAGTACAGTGGTATCGATCAATGTCATAATATCATTCTCATGAAGGGAATTCACATATTCATAATAACGCCGCTCCTGTACTTCCAGCACGGTAATATCCGTCAATACCCGGAAAAGGCCGGCCACCTGAGAAGTCAAAATCCTGGCGTAATTCTCGAATACACTGGTCAGGATCCTCATCTTCTCCTTCGTAAATTTTCTAGGACTGTAAAAATCGTATTTATTATATTTTGCAGTCTCCGTTTCCGCCTTTTGCTCTGACGGCTTTTTTTCTTCCGCCGGGGCGTCGTTTCCGCCTCCGTCCTGCATAGACTTTAAAAGCGCGTCTATCTCGCTTTGGGATAACACGTCTGCCATAGCTACTTCACCTTTTCCATAAAATACGGCGTCTTTACAGCCACCTATTCCGAAGGAATATCCTCGGGCAATTCCATTTCCGGCGGCGCGCCTTCCGCACCTCCCAGCGTCTCAAATACTTCTCCGTCAGGCTGATCGGGATTCTGTGCCGGATCCTCACCCTGATTTCTACTGCTGTCGGTCACAACCGTCCGGTCAGCGTTCGTTCCGCTGATGTATTCTTCATAATATTCGTTCAGAGAACGGGTATCCGCTCCCTCGTCCACCAACAGCAGTTCCACCCGTCGGTTTCTGGCTCTCGCCTCATCCGTATCCGCAGTGTCCAGCGGCCGGAACTGTCCGTATCCGATGGTCACCAGCTTGTCCGGCTCTATCACTTCCCGCTGCTGAATGAAAATGCAGACCTCAGCCGCGCGCATAGACGAAAGCATCCGGTCCTCTCTTACAAAATTGGGCCGGTTCGGATCCGCCTGGGTCGTATGACCCATAATATTAATCTGGGAAATCTGATCACTGGCCTGATCCAGCACATCGCAGAACACGTCCAGTACTTCCCGTCCCGTATCTGTCAGCTCAGAACTGTCGCCTCCGAAAAAGGTTCTGTCCTGAAACACGATAAAGGTATAGTCTTCCCCTCGCGAAAGCTCTACACCATCCACACCCTGGCGTTCCAGCTCTTCCGCCAGAATCAGATACAATTGTTCCGTATCAAACACTTCCTGTTCCGGGATGTCCGATCCGCCGTCCAAAACATCCTCCGTATCATCCATCACTCCGTTAATCGCCACCTGTTCGGCCTGATCCACACCCTTATCAGGATTGATGCTGCGGACGAATACTTCCCATTTCTTCGCATCCAGATTTGACATGGAATACAGCAGGACGAAAAACGTCATCAGGAGGGTCACCATGTCGCCATAGGTGTCCATCCAGTTGCCGCCTTCATCTCCGCCCCCTGCTTTCCTTTTACTCATTTCGCGTCACCTCCGCCGCCGCCTGCCGGCGCTTTGGCCAGCAGCTTCTTCTGCTTCGACTGCTTCACGCCCGCTAAAAGATGCTCTCGCAGATACTGCGGATTCTCTCCCGCCTGAATTGACATAACCCCTTCCACGATCGTAGAACAGTAAAGCAGCTCTTCGCTCTGTCTGATCCGCAGTTTTTTCGCGATGGGGTGGAAAAACAGGTTTGAAAGGGCGCTGCCATAAAAGGTGGTAATCAAAGCAACCGACATATCCTGGCCCAGCGTGGAAGCTCCGCCGCCTGACCCGCTCAGATCCATGCCCTTTAACATATTAATCAAACCTACCAGGGTACCTACCATACCAAAGGCCGGAGCATAAGCCGACCCTTTCTCATACAGGCTGGCTGCCTGGTCATGGCGATCCAGCATGCTGTCCACTTCTGTTTCCAGAATGGTGCGCACTTTATCCGGATCGTTGGCATCCACAATCAGCACGATACTGCGCTTGAAAAAAGGATCCTTGATCTCCTCTGCTTTCTCCTCCAGTGCCAGCAGACCATTCTGCCTGGCCACCATCGCCAGATCCACGATCTGATCCACCAGCTTGGGAATATCATACTTTTTGCCCCGGAACAGGATCGTAAAGTGTTTGGGCATATCCAGCAGCGTGGACAATGGAAAACTCGCGATAATCGCCGCCAGTGTTCCGCCAACTACGATCAAGACACTGGCCGGGTCAGCGAAATTTCCCAATTTTTCCACAGTGATACCGTTGATAATCAAAACGATACCTAATATCCATCCAATGATTGTTGTTAAATCCATAACACTAAGCCTTTCCTCTTGTTATTCACAAAACCTCTGCCGTTCCAGCAAACCGGTCCCGGATATGCAGGCGGCCAGAAACGCTTTAATCTGTTCGCCGACTGACTCGGCCGTATCCTTCACCAGGTAATAATTCCCGCCCACCAGCTTGATCTTTGTCTCTGGTATGGTTTCAATATACTCGATTTGAAAATAGTTGAGATAGAGAATCTCTCCATTCAGCCGGGTTACTTTAATCATTGCATTGCATCCTCTTTTCTGAAATGAAACGCAAACAGGGTTCGCGGCATACGATTACACCGGGCCAGAAAATCCCTGCCAGGTGTAATCTATGTATGCGCGTTGATTCTTATATGTTGTGTATGTTATTTTTATGGGAAGAGGTTAAACCGACCGTTCAAATTAACGCTTCATGTTTACCAGTTCGTTCAGAACTTCGTCGCTGACGGTAATCATCTTCGTGTTCGCCTGAAAACCACGCTGAGTGGTAATCATATCAGAGAATTCTTTGGCAAGGTCTACGTTGGAAGCTTCCAGATAGCCGGCCATCAGAGCTGCGGTAGCCGGATCGCCAGGAGAGCCTACAGAAGCAGCACCAGTATTATCGTCGTTTGTTGCTCCATAGTAATAATCACCCTTTTTGGTAAGACCTTCCGGGTTCTGGAACGTAACTACGGCAACTCTTCCCAATGTTATTACCTTTCCTACATCTGGAAGTTTATCACCATTAGCATCCAGAGTCTTACCATCTATTGACTTAATTGTTCCGGTAACTTCACCTAAATTATTAATTTTTATATCTGTTAAAACGATTTTACTCTCACCTGTGTTATAGGCCGGGGTACCAAAATTATCCGGCACTTTTAAAGGCTTCAAGTTCGCCACGTCATAATTGGCCGGATATTCCGGATCACCATTTTTATCAGTACATTGATAGCCATAAACAAAATTTCCCCGGCTATCCACCATATAACCATTGGAATCAATCTTAAACTGGCCAACCCTTGTATAGTCCATATCCGTTTCTTTTATTTTGGTAACATCTACGGTACCCGGAGATGCATAGGTGACAAAAAAGCCTTCTCCGCTGATAGTCGCATTAAATCCGCCTACATAAGTAGGCGTACTTGCTGTCATATCCATCGAAATGGAACCCGTCAGAGAACCATAACCATACTGAGCCGCATTCACACCACCGGAAGTCTGACTGCCCTGCGTAGAAGACGTGGACGTCTGATACATAGCCTCAGTAAAACTGTAATTCTGTGATTTATATCCATACGTATTCACGTTGGCGATATTATGGCCGATAACGTCCAGCTTACTCTGATGCGCACGCAGTCCTGCAACTGCTGAATCCATTGCTCTTAACATTGTTTATTCCATCCTTTCTGCCGTTATACGGCTGTCCCCATTTCCTCAGTATTTTCTGTAGTATTCTCATCTTCCGTTTCGGAAGCTGACGGCTGTGTATTTATGCTGCCCGAAGGGTCGGCTGCCCCGGTACCTGCGGCGTTCTCCGCATCCGTAGCGGCATCTCCGGTATTGCCTGTATTCTCCGTATCCGCTCCGCCTGCATTCTCAGTTCCCTCCGTACCGCCGGTGGTTCCTTCGGTTCCGTCAGTTTTATTATCCTCGCCTTCGGTTCCTTCGGTTTTATCGCCTTCGCCTTCAACGCCTTCGGTTTTATCATCTTCTCCCTCGCCCTCGTCAGGCTCTGTGGGAATCTTCACCTCTATTTTTCCCATGCCCAGCAGATAAGTGATCGGATAATCCGTATCGTCTCCCTCCAAACGGAACGTAGGGGTTGCACTGGTAAAGTTCACGGATTCCACGATGCCGGTCTTCGAACCAACCACCTTGATTGTCTCCTGCCCTGTCTCCTCATCCTTTACTTTCTCCGTTACCGATACTGTTACCTCCTGGCCAACTAACCCGGCCGCGTAGGTCTGAGTGGAGATGATCTGGGAATTCTGTATTGTGCTAATCACATTCTCCATCATCTCGTTCATGAAGGTCATAGACTGTACCATGGCCATCTGCACCATCTGAGCCATCATCTCGCTGTTGCTCATCGGATTGTTCATATCCTGATTCGCCAACTGAGCCGACAGCAATTTAAAATAATCAGTAATCGTCAGCGTATTCTTATCCGTGCTGGCATGAGAATAATATTGGGTTGCGTAGGGATTAGAAGAACCGCTGGACGCTCCCGGTTTTTCTGTCTCACTGCCTTTACTTGCACCCTCGGTTTTGTCCGTACTGCCGTTCTTAGCCGCCCCGGCATAATTCGGCGTGGCATAAGGATTCTGCGCGCCGCTTGTAATACCTGATGTATCTGGCATAATCTCTGTCCTCCTCTATCCTACCAGTCCCAGCCGCAACTGCTGCATAAAGGACTCGCTTTCTTTATCGTGTCTCTTTTCCTCCTGCGCATCCCGCTGTCTCTGGCGGTTTTCTTCCCCGCCCCGTCCGGGCAGTTCTTCCTGGGAAGACTGATTCTCCGGCGTATAGATCACGGTCTGCTGACCGGTCTTCTCTTCCAGAATCTGCGCCATCTCTCCGGCCCGCTGGCTTAAGATGGACAGCGTTTTCTGGCTGTCCGCCATCAGGGACATCACGGTCTTTCCGCCCTCAAAAGCGACCTTTATAATAATCTTGCCCAATGAAGCCGGCTCCAACTCCAGGGTCAGCGTTCCATCCTCCGTGGGCATACGGTTTGCCAATGTCTCCGCTACATCCTTATACAGCGCAGCCTCAGATGTCTTTACCACACCCGCATCTTTGGAAACCTCCGTTCCCTCACCGGAAATCTGAGACTGAAACTGACTGTTCGCCGTGCTCTGAGCCGCAAACTGCTCCTCCGGTTTAACCGCCGTTTCCCCTTCTTTTAAAACGCCCGTCTCGGTCTTTCCCTGATCCTGAGCTGTCGTCTGATTTTTTTCCTGCCGGGGCTGTTCCGGTTTTTGAGCCTGGGCAGCCTGCCGGGGCTGTTCCGTATGATTCTCAGCCTTAACCTCCTGCGGTGCCGACGGCTCCTTAGAAGCAGTCTGTGTCTGACGTGTCTGAACCGGGTCCTGAGACTGAACGGTCTGGGCAGCCTGAGCAGTCTGAGCAGTCTGAGCAGTCTGAGCAGTCTGAGCAGTCTCCTGAGCTGCCGGCGCGGCAGTCAGCGTATCAGTCTCTGTCAACCGCACTTCCGGCATCTGAATTGGCTCGGCACTTTCGGCCGCCGGAAGAATCGGCTCTGTCTGCACGTTCTCAGCGATTCCCTCCGCTGCCACGGCATCATTCTCCTGCACCTGCATCACCATTCCTGCAAGCACAGAAAGCCCCTCCTCCGTATTCTCCAGAGAAGAAGCCGATTCATTCACTTCTTGCTTTTCATCCTCCTGCGCCGGCACCTTTTTATCGGGTCTGCGCGTCTGGCCCTGTTCTTTTTCCGGTTTTTTCACTTCTGTTTTTTTACCACTATCCGAAACAGACTGTCCTTTGTCCCGAAGCAATTCGGAAAAATCCGCCGCCAGGTCGCCTTTCGGTTTCTCTGCCGAAGCGCCTGGCGATACCGCCGGGCCGGTCATCTGCACCATGGAAATTTCTGCCATACGTTCTCCCTCCTCTCTCACAATACTCCGTCTATGATCAACGGTATTTTCAGGCTTTCGGCAAGCCCTCCCATACCACTTAATATCTATAGTTTATTATAAGATATATTCTTTATTTAAGCAACTTTTTTATATCACTAAAAACAAATAATTTCACGTCAAAAATTCATCAAATTGTTTATGTATTTTCAATTCTTCTGGACAGACCGTTGGAGACAAACTCTTCTATGAAGCTTTCTTCTGCCTTCATCTCTGCTTTCTGATAAGCCGCCCATTTGCGCTCCTTCAATTTTTCGAACTTGGATGTGTCAATCTTCGCTTCCACTACCTTCGCTCGCTTTTCTTCCTCTTTTTTCCGAAGCACGAACAGATGCTCTTTCTCATAATCAATGGTCCTCTCCATCTGGGTAATACACAGGTTAAAAAGCCTGTATTCCTCAATTACGCCGCCTGCGTGTTTTTTCCTGTCAAACTGTCCTTCATACCCTGTCAGCTTATCTTTAAGCCGATGAATCTCATCTTCTTTCTTTCTGACCTGATTAAGCGCTGCCGCATGTTCTGTTCTGAGATTATCCAGCACCTGGGTTTTATAATCCAGTACCGTTTCAAGTCCATACTGAAACCGTTTCAAGACTGTTCCTCCTGATGGGGTGAAATTTTATCCCGCTTACCCTACAATTGACCGCATCATCTCCAGCGTCTCTTCATAGCTAAAGCTTTCGTTAATTTCCTGTTCTAAAAATCTGTTAATCTGATCGATCTTTGAAACCGCATTGTCAAGGGCGGGGTTATTTCCTTTTTTATAGGCACCGATGGCAATCAGATCCGCGTTTTTCTGGTACAGTCCCAAAAGATTCCGCATCTGAGAAGAGGACTGCTTGTGTTCCTCACCCACGATTTCTACCATCAGACGGGAGATGCTCGCACCGATATCAATGGCCGGAAAATGGTTTTCATTGGCCAACTGCCGGCTTAAAACAATATGTCCGTCCAAAATTCCCCGAACGGTATCGGAAATCGGTTCGTTTGTATCGTCTCCTTCCACAAGTACCGTGTAAACACCGGTAATGGATCCCTTGTTGAAATTTCCGCTCCGCTCCAGCAATTTGGGGAACTCCGCATAGATCGACGGCGTATACCCTCTGGCAATCGGAGGCTCGCCGATGGCCAGACCGATTTCACGCTGCGCCATGGCATAGCGGGTAAGAGAATCCATCATCAGAAGCACGTCGTTCCCCTGATCCCGGAAATACTCGGCAATGGTGGTCGCTACCAATGGACATTTCATCCGCAGCATGGCAGGCTGGTCAGAAGTTGCCACGACCAGAACCGAACGCTTCATGCCTTCCTCTCCCAGATCCTTTTCCACGAATTCCAGCACCTCACGCCCACGCTCTCCCACCAGGGCCAGCACATTAATATCCGTCTTTACATTTTTGGCAATCATACCCATCAGCGTACTTTTTCCTACACCGGAACCGGCAAAGATACCGATTCTCTGCCCTTTCCCGATGGTATTCAAACCGTCGATGGCTTTCACGCCAAATTCCAGACGTTCTCTGATCGGCGGCCTGCTCAAAGGATTGGTATAGGAGCTGTTCACCGTGTAAAACTGCGTAGGGGTAAACTCCCCCTTCCCGTCGATCGGCTCTCCCATGGCATTGATAATACGCCCCCGCAGAAATTCTCCCACCGGAACCTTGAGCCTGTGCTTTGTATTCCGCACAAAACTTCCGGAGGTGATGCCGCTGGTGGATTCGTAGGTCATCAGTTGGATTTTTCCTTCTTTGAAGCCTACTACTTCGGCCGGCGTCTGTTGGTTCTGCTCTTCGTTGTAGATCATCACAATATCGCCAATACTGGACCGGCCGCCCGACGCCTCCATAGACATTCCCACCACATTTTCAATTTTTCCGATATGTCCCACCGTCTCCGTTTTGGAGATCAGCTTCGGGATCGATTCATACATGGCAGGCCGCCCTCCTGTTATCTGACGTTCTCCAGAACCTCTCTGATATTCTCCAACTGCGTGTCTACACTGACATCCACGACCTGATCCGGCATCTCGATGATGCACCGGCCGCTTTTGTCCTTGTTCATGACTACGAATTTCACATTGTCAGAAAGCCGGGACAGCTCGCCGATCATATCGGCGTCCCCTTTCATCATCATCTCGTAGTCTGTCTTTTCCATATATATTTTGACCCAGGCAGTCTTTTTCAGCTTCTCCGTCTCAGACAGAATCATCCGCCTGATTACGTCTCCGCTGGACTTCAAGCTGATATGAATCACCTTTTCGCCCACTGCTATGGCACAGTTTTTTAATTCGTCAAGATATTTATTCAGACTTTCTTCCTTGGCTCTCTCCGCAGAGGCCAGTGCCCGTTCCATATCTCTCTGAAATTCGGCCAACTGTTCCTTCAGTTGCGCGCCGTACTCCTCAATGGCTTTCTGCCGCCCTTCCTCCAGTCCCCGGGCATAGCCCTCCTGGTATCCCTGTTCGGCAGCTTCCCTTTTTCGCAGTTCAATTTCCTCTTTTGCTTCGTCCCGGAGCTGTTCCACCAGACGCTCGGCTTCCTGTCGGATTTTCTCCGCTTCCGCCTGCGCTTCGCTCAGAATGCTGTCTTCTATCGTCTCCTCCGGAGCCTGGGCGGCGGACACCGCCATCTCAAGTTCTGCCTCGCCGCCTTTTTTCCCGGAAGACTTACTGTCCTTTTTGCTTTTCTCCGGCCCCAGGGAGGTCTGTTCCGGGGGAATGTATTTCCAGGCCATCGGAACTTCCTTCCCCCGTTTTACAACGCCTTTAGACGATAATATCACCCTCGTCTCCTCCCTTATTGATGATTACCTCTCCTTCATCCTCCAGACGTCGGATCACATTCACGATCCTCTGCTGTGCTTCTTCTACGTCTTTCAGTCTGACGTTCGTGGTAATCTCCATATCGCTTCTCACAGTCTCGGTCTGACGCTTAGACATATTGGAGAAGAAGATCTGTTTCATCTCGTCGGAAGCAGTCTTAAGGGCATATACAATATCCTTGGTATCGCAATCCCGAACAAAACGCTGTACGGAACGATCGTCCATATCCAGAATATTCTCGAATACGAACATACGGTCCCTGATATCCTGAGCCAGATCCGGATCGGATTTGTCCAGTTCTTCGAAAATACGCCGCTCGTTGCTGCGGTCCACATGGTTCATCATGTCGGCTACGTATTCCACGCCACCCAGGTTCATATTGTCCTCGCTGGTAATGATGGTCGCGAACTTCCGCTTCATCTCTTCTTCTACAATGGCAATGGCTTCGGGAGATACCCGGTCCATCTTCGCCATGGCTTCCACCACGGAGATCCGTTTCCCTTCCGGAAGCTGCTCCAACACCCGTGCGGACTGTTCCGGATCCATATAGGACATAATCAGTGCGATCACCTGCGGTCTCTCCTGCTGCAAAAGCGCAAGCAGTGTCTTGGGGTCGCCCTTTGTGAAGAAGTTAAAGGGTTTGGACTGCAGTGTTTTCGACACTTTCTCCAGCAGGTTTCTGGCCGTAGATTCACCAAACGCTTTTTCCAGCACGTCACGGGCATAATCCAGACCGCCGTCCGTCATCATTTTATGGGTCAGGCAAAGCTTATAGAATTCGTCAAGAGCACCTTCCACCTGGGCATTGTTGTTCTTTCCCATCTTTGCCACTTCATAGGTAAGATCCTCAATATCCTGCTCGCTCAGATACTTATAAATCTGAGACGCCCGGTCCGCACCCAGGGAAACCACCACAAGGGCAGCCTTCTGCGCCGTGTCAAGCGGTTCAACTTTTTCTTCTTCCAGAACCGGCGCTTTACTTGCGCTTTCTGTTGCTGCCATTCTCGTCGCCTCCTTCCCCTCTCAGCCATCCCTGAACCAGTTTCGCCGCGATCTGCGGGTTCTGATCTACGAAATCGCCGATGTTCTGCTTTAACTTCAAGCTGTGCTGCATCCGCAGATTCAGTACGGCCTCGCTGTTTTCCATCTCGTCGTCCTCATCAAAAGCGAAGGCATCGCTCTCTCCCACCGAATCTTCGGCCAGAGGAATATAGCCATCTCCCAGTTCCATCTCTTCTTCCAGCTCTTCCGCCTTTTTCTTCTTCCGGCGGCGCAGAATCATCAAGAGCAGCAACAGCAGAATCAGAACCGCCTGAGCGATTACCGCGATCAGCAGCGGCAGCGGAATGGTCCTCTGCACCACCGGCGACGTCGTGTCGGAAGGATTGGCCGCAGCCGCCTTCTGTTCCGTGGACAGGGAACGAACGATGGAAACCTTCTGGTTCGCCTGGGTCCGGTCGATCCCTGCTGAATTCGCGATCAGATTAATCAAATCCTGATTGGAAATCTCCAGGTCGTCGGTGTTGATTACCGCAGCCACACTGACATCCTGCAGAACGCCCGGACTGACCTGACGCTGCTCTTTCAGCACATTATAAAGCCACTGTCTGGCATAGTTGCTGCTGGAATAACCGGTGACGCCGTCGCCTCCGGTATCATATGTATATCTGGGTTCGTCCGCATTTGCATCCGCTCCCACCACGTCGCCTGCGCCGTCCGCCTCGGCGCCGGAATATTCTCCCGACCCCGACTCACTTTCCAGCAGGCCCGTCTTGTCTTCATCATCAATCTTTTCCGGAACGGTGTACTGGGTGCTCTCGGAAATGATCTGTTCCATATTCAAGGTCCCCTTAACGGAAACAGCTACATTTCCCTGACCGTACAGCTTCTCCAGAATCCGACGGATATTCGCCGCGATATTTTCTTCCACCATGGCAGTCAGCTCCGCCATACTGGTTCCGTCCGCGGAAACGCCGGTATTCTCCTCGCCGTTTACCTCCAGGCCGGTAGCCGCATCAAAGACTGACACATTGGTAAAGGTCATACCATTGACGCAGTGAGCGATCAGGTTTTTGATCGCCGCCGCC
This sequence comes from uncultured Lachnospiraceae bacterium, assembly GCA_948470335.1. Lineage (GTDB taxonomy): Bacteria > Bacillota > Clostridia > Lachnospirales > Lachnospiraceae > Paralachnospira_A. Next base: position 79,731 of record CAOKOL010000010.1, read on the forward strand.
TGCTCCGGCTGTAAAGACTCGCCGCTCTTCATCGTCACCGTAACACTGGCCGAGCGTTCATTCTGCTCCGCCAGGGCGTAGTTGGAAGAATTGGCCGGCGATATGGTCACCTTCGCATCCTGCACCTGATCGAACAGGCGGATCTGCGCACCCAGACGGTCCTGCAATTCATACAGCGTATACTGCCGCTTATCCGATTCCGTCGTCATCAGCCCGGCATTGTCTATATACATATCATATGCAAAACCGCTTTTCGGGTAACCTTGCATCAAAAGGCTGACCCGCAACTGATCCACCTGGCTTTCGGGCACGCGAATGGTACCCGTAGCATCCACATACTGGTATGTAACCCCCGTATCATATAATAAATTTGCCACTTCCTGGGCTTCTTCCTGATTCAGTCCCGTAAACAGCGTCGCGTAATCCGTCCGCGACAGCAATTTTAAGGCCAAAACAGCCCCGACGGCAATTATAAGCGTTCCGGCTATAATCACTATCAGGAGCTTTTTGGTTTTATCAGATATTTTTGCCCAGTATTCTTTCAACTTTTGCACAGCTTTGCCCAACTTTCCTCATGTTTATACTAGACTTAAATATTCATTTTCATAAACTCGTTATAGGCTTCCACCGCTTTGTTTCGCAAACCAATTAAAACATTTACACTAAGGGCTGCTTTTGCCTCCGCGATCGGCAGCGAGTGAGCGTCGTCAAGCTGTCCCGTGGACAGAAGATACTGTTTTTCTTCCACTTCCGCCTGCGTCTCATAAACCTGAGACACCGCATTTTTGAAAATATCTCCAAACATGGACAGCTCCTGATTCTGCTCGCCGTCCGTTTTGTTAATATCTTCCAGGGAATTCCATGGTCTGATCGGCGTGATCGGCTCCATCGTCTTCATCTGCGCAATTGGCTGTATGCTTTGTGTATCCATCTCCAACTTCCTTCCTTAACCCGATTTTATTTCACCTAATCCTGCATTAATTAGAACGGCTTTGCCGCTTCCTGGAGGCGGCTGATCTCATTGCTCACGGAATTAACCAAGTACTGATATTGATAAGCCGTTCTGACCAGATCAATCTGTTCCTGCGACATGTCCACGTTATTTCCGTCCAGACGATGCGTCTCATCCTCCGTCGTATGCACAACGGCCGGGGCCGACGATATGGCACTTCGCACATTTCCCGCGCTTCCCGTAGCGCTGGCCTCCTTCACCTGTTCCGCCAAGGCATCCTCAAATGTAAGATACTGGGACTTAAAGTCCGGCGTATCATCGTTCGCGATGTTATTCAGCGTGATATTTTGTCTCATCCAAAGCAGGTCCAATGCTCTCTCAGTCAATGCAATTCCGTTTCCATATAGAAACAATGACATATCCCGTTCCTCCTTAACGTTTTTCCGAACCGCTCCGTCCATCCGCCCTTCTCCGGATGCCATCCGCCCCGAATCTTCTTTATACTATGCGGTTGATCTGCAGTACGGTACTCATTCTGTGTTTCTTCACATTATATTTACTGAATGTGGTTAACATTACTCATATTATAGAAATAATTTACACCAAAATAACCAGTAAACCAAATGCATTACCCCCTTTGACATTTCCTTGTTTCTACTGGCTATCTCTCTTTATTATGTTATAACTTTAAATTGTGTTCATGCGAAAGAGTCCTCTTCTAGTTTAGCACTAACCCACTAATATTTCAACCTGAATTGTCTTTTTTCTTTGTTTTCATTCAAATTTCACACTTGTGTTAATTTCTTCCATATAACTGGCTGTTTTGATTGCAAAAACCGTAATTTGTGCCAATATATGGCCTTCTAACCGCTGTCAGAAGGCCATATGGCAATTTTATTTCGTCCTTTTCACTTTTTTCCGGATTCTTTCACTTCACCACGAAGTTCACGATCTTGTTCGGCACATAAATTTCTTTTATAAGGGTCTTGCCTTCGATCAGGGAAGCAATCTTTTCATTGGCCTTGGCGGCAGTAAACGCATCTTCTTTCTCACAGCCGGTGGGAATCGCTATGGTGCTCCTTAACTTCCCGTTAATCTGTACGCCGATCTCCACAGTCCGGTCCACAGTCTTTGCCTCGTCATATACCGGCCAGACAGCCAGCGACAAAAAGCCCTCTCTGCCGGTCTTTTCCCAGATTTCTTCCGCCAGATGAGGCGCAAAAGGGCAAAGCAGCTTCAGATAGGCTGCCAGCTCTTCCTCATCCAGCTTCCCGGCCTCGTATACGTCATTCAGGAATGCCATCAGACTTGCGATAGCCGTATTAAATTTCATCTCCTCAATATCCAGAGTGACTTTTTTGATCGTCTTATGCAACTTGGACTCCAGCTCCGGCACATGGTCTTTCGTCACCATATCCGGCAATCCGGCCACACGCTCCAGAAACCGCTTGCAGCCTTTCACGGAATTATCATTCCAGGGCGTCGCGGCGCCGTAATCTCCCATAAACAGCACGTAAGTCCGCAGGGTGTCCGCGCCGTAGTCTTCCACGATATCCAGCGGATCCACCACATTCCCCTTGGATTTACTCATCTTATCGCCGTCAGGACCCAAAATCAGCCCCTGGGCCGTCCGCTTCGCATAGGGCTCCGGCGTATTCACCACACCGATATCATATAAGAACCGATGCCAGAACCGGGAATAAATCATATGTCTGGTTACATGCTCCATGCCGCCGTTGTACCAGTCTACCGGCATCCAGTATTCCATTTTTTTTCGGTCAACCGGCGCCTGATCGTTATGAGGATCGATATAGCGGAGGAAGTACCAGGAGGAACCGGCCCACTGGGGCATCGTATCCGTCTCCCGCTTCGCCGCACCGCCGCATTTCGGACAGGTGCAGTTTACAAAGGATTCAATCTTCGCCAGAGGAGACTCTCCGTCTTCGCCCGCCTCGAAATTCTCTACCTGAGGCAGCCTTAAAGGCAATTCTTCATAGGGAACCGGAACCATGCCGCATTTCGGGCAATGCACGATGGGAATCGGCTCTCCCCAGTATCTCTGGCGGTTGAATGCCCAGTCTTTCATCTTATACTGAACGCCGGCCCTGCCGATTCCTTCTTTTTCCAGTTCTTCAATCATTCTGGCGATGGAATCTTTTTTATTCGTAAGACCGTTCAGGAATCCGGAATTCACCATCTCACCGTCGCCGGCATAGGCTTCTTTCGCAATATCGCCGCCTTTGATTACCTCAATAATCTCAATGCCGAATTTTTTCGCAAAATCATAATCCCGCTGGTCATGGGCGGGAACGGCCATAATTGCGCCGGTACCGTAACCCATCATAACATAGTCGGCAATATATACAGGAATCTTGCTACCGTTCACCGGATTTTCTGCCCGGAACCCTTTCACTTCCACGCCGGTCTTGTCTTTCACCAACTGCGTCCGTTCAAATTCTGTCTTCTTCGCGCACTGTGCCCGGTAATCCCGCACAGCGTCCATATTTTCAATTCGGTCTGCGTATTTGTCGATCAGAGGATGCTCCGGAGCGATTACCATAAAGGTCACGCCGAACAGGGTATCCGGTCTTGTGGTATAAATCTCCAGTGTTTCCTCTATTCCGTCCAGCCTGAAATTCACAAAAGCGCCGGTGGATTTGCCGATCCAGTTCATCTGCTGCTGTTTGATATTCGGCAGATAGTCTACTGTCTCCAGTCCCTCCAGCAGCTTGTCCGCGTATTTGGTAATGCGCAGATACCACACGTCTTTGGACTTCTGGACCACATCGCTGTGGCAGATGTCGCATTTTCCGCCCTGGCTGTCTTCGTTAGACAGAACCACTTTGCAGGAAGGACAGTAGTTGACCCACGCCTTATCCCGGAATACCAGGCCGTGCTCATACATTTTCAGAAAAATCCACTGGGTCCATTTATAAAAGTCTTCTTCCGTCGTATCAATCGTCCGGTCCCAGTCAAAGGAATATCCCACCCGTCTTAACTGCTCGGAAAAATGACGGATATTCTGATCGGTAATCACCCGCGGATGGGTGGCGGTTTTAATGGCATAATTCTCCGCCGGAAGGCCGAAGGCGTCGAAGCCGATCGGAAACAGCACGTTGTACCCTTCCATGCGGCGCTTTCTGGACACAACCTCCAGTCCGGAGTACGCTTTGATATGTCCTACATGCATACCCGCCCCGCTGGGATAGGGAAATTCCACCAGACCGTAAAATTTAGGCTTGTCCGAGGTATCCGACGCTTTAAAAATCCCCGCATCTTCCCATTTTTTCTGCCACTTGCTTTCAATGTCTTTAAAATTATACTTCATAATTAAAGAGTCCTTTCACACTCACTAACGCTCGTTATATCATCATATTTCATTGGATGGGGGATGTCAAGCGTATAAAGTGAAATCAGGATGAATTTCTTCTTAAATTTGACCTGGAAAGCGATTCCGAACTTCATGTAAGGACCTGGCGGAATCATTAACCACTGCCGGCGGAAACAGTTTAAAATAACGGTTTATGCCCGGAAGATTACTTGCAGATGAAGGAATACCGGATACAGATAGCTGGCGCCGAAGGTTCCCAGCTTTTTAGGCCCCGACGCCATCCGGTCCAGCTCCAGCGCTTTCCGGAATGCCAGCATAACGCTTGCCCTGGTCAGACTTTTCTCCTTGCGTGAGACGAACATCTCATGACCTTTCAGCGTATATGTAAATTCCAGCTTTTTTGCCGTATAAAAAGGATACCCCTGAAACATGACAAGGGTATCCCATAAAAGATCCTCCAATTCCTTCCTGCAATATTCTTCCTGCCGCAAAAGCGCCTGTTGAAGACGCTTCACCGATGCTTCTCTCTGTTCGTTCCGGCATCCGCCGGGAACCGTAGGATTTTGACGCTCTGGCATATGATTAAACCTCTGTCGACCTTTTCAGACATATTACGACAATGTGTTATCTGATTATTATATATGGGGGAGAGGAAAAAAGCAATACAGGAGTTTTACGAATGTATTTTCAGCGGACAAAAAATGATCGAAAACCCTCGGAAATTAAAATCTCCGAGGGTTTTTATGAGAGGCGCAGACCGGATTTGAACCGGTGGATACTGGTGTTGCAGACCATTGCCTTACCACTTGGCTACTGCGCCGTATTTGATAAATGACTCCAGGGGGAATCGAACCCCCGTTACCGCCGTGAAAGGGCGATGTCTTAACCGCTTGACCATGGAGCCTTCTTCCTATGGCATTCAGAATATCCGTTTCGGCTTCTATCCATCCTGCCAAAAACCTGACAAAGAGTATTCTACCACAACCGGATTTATTTTGCAAGAGGAAATTTTATATTTTCGCCTGTTTTTTATTATATAACAAACAGATAGTTTTTTACAACATTTTAATCTGGAAAGACAGGCAAAAAAGGATAAAATAAAGCGGTAAATAAAAAATATGGGAGGCCTGTAATGGGAATTGTTTTTAATGAAAACAGCGGTGAATTTCACCTGTATAATCACAATATCAGTTACCTGATAAAAATTTTGCGCAACGGTCAGATGGGACAGCTCTATTTTGGAAAACGCATTCCCCTGAAAAACGATTACGGCTATTTGATTGAGAATCGTTACCGGCCGACTACTTCTTACATGTATGACGGCGATTATTCCTTCACACTGGAGCATCTGAAACAGGAATACCCTGCTTACGGGACAACGGATTTCCGTATGCCTGCGCTGGAGATTTTGCAGCCAAACGGCAGTCGGATCACGGATTTCAAATATGTCTCCCACAAAATATACAGAGGGAAGCCGGCTCTGGAAGGACTCCCCGCCACTTACACGGAAGAGGAACAGGAAGCGGACACGCTGGAGCTGCTTTTAAGAGACGAACTGCTCCGGATTGAGATGACGCTGCTCTACACGATTTTTCAGGAGGAAAACGCCGTCGCCAGAAGCGTACGTTTTGAAAACAACGGCGGCGAAACCTGCCAGCTCACAAGAGCCATGAGCCTTTCTCTGGACCTGCCAGACGACGAATATGAATGGATACAGCTTTCCGGCGCATGGGGAAGGGAACGTTATGTCAAAACCAGAATGCTGCAGCAGGGCATCCAGTCCGTCAGCAGCACAAGAGGCGCCTCCGGTCATTTTCACAATCCATTTGTGATGCTGAAACGCCCCACCGCCGACGAGTTCCAGGGAGAGGTGATAGGGCTGTCCCTGGTCTATTCCGGCAATTTTCTGGCCCAGGCCGAGGTAGACACCTATAAAGTCACCCGGCTGATGATCGGAATCAATCCTTTTGGATTTTCCTGGCAGCTTAAACCGGGGGAACATTTCCAGACACCGGAAGCCGTTATCGTATATTCTGCCCAGGGCATGAACGGCATGAGCCAGACCTTCCACCGGCTTTACCGCACCCGGCTGGCCAGAGGCTTCTGGAGAGACCGGGAACGCCCCGTACTGATTAACAACTGGGAAGCCACTTACTTTGATTTTACCGAAGAACGGCTGATTGAAATCGCAAAAACAGCCAGGGAAGATGGCGTGGAGCTGTTTGTCCTTGACGACGGCTGGTTTGGTTCCCGCTGCGGCGAAACCAGTGGTCTGGGTGACTGGTGGCCGAACCCTGCGCGCCTGCCAAAAGGAATCAAGGGTCTTTCCGAAACCATCGAGGCCATGGGCATGAAATTCGGCCTCTGGTTTGAGCTTGAAATGGTTAACCGGGACAGCGACTTATACCGCAGTCATCCGGATTGGATCATCCGAACCCCCGGACGGCATGCCTCTCACGGCCGCAAGCAGTATGTGCTGGATTTCTCCAGAGAGGAAGTCGTGAATTATATCTATGAGCTGGTGGCAAAACTGCTGCGGGAAGCTAAGGTTTCCTATATTAAATGGGATATGAACCGCTATATTACCGAATGCTTCTCCGAAAGCTACGGCGCCGAGCAGCAAGGAGAAATCTTCCACCGCTATATTCTGGGCGTATACCGCCTGTATGACAGGCTGAACAGGGAATTTCCCGAAATTCTTTTTGAATCCTGCGCAAGCGGCGGCGGAAGATTCGACCCAGGTCTTCTCTATTACGCACCCCAGTGCTGGACCAGCGATGACAGCGACGGCGTGGAACGGCAGAAGATTCAATACGGAACTTCTTATGTGTATCCGATCAGCTCCATGGGTGCCCATGTATCCATTACGCCAAACCACCAGCTAAACCGCATTACCCCGCTGAAAACCCGTGGAGACGTGGCGGCTTTCGGTGCATTTGGCTACGAACTGGATCTGGCCAGACTCACGGCAGAAGAACGGGAGCTGGTAAGAGAACAGGTCCGTTTTGTAAAAAAATACAGGAAACTCATTCACACCGGTACGTTTTACCGGCTGCTGAGTCCTTTCGATGGAAATTTCACGGCCTGGATGGTGGTTTCCGCGGATCGGAGACAGGCGCTGGTAGCTTATTTCAAACTGCTGAACGACGTGAACCGGGAATACCGCAGGCTTTCCCTGCACGGTCTGGACGAATCCCTTTTATACCGTATGACCGAAGATCACGTGGAAAAAGGGAGCTTTTATGGAAGTGAATTGATGAATATCGGCATGATAACCACTGACGCGTCCGCCGGGGAGGTGCCTCAGGGAGAAGAACCCTGCTGTGATTTCTGGTCGAGAATCGTTGTGCTGGAGGCGGAAAACAGATGAAAAAAGAAAATCTGCAAAAACAGAAACGGATTGCCATGTCCTTTTTCGGGGTCATTGTCACCGGTTTTTGTATCGGCGCGTTCCAGAAAGCCGGTCTGGGAGCGGACCCCTTTACCTGTTTTGTGACGGGAATCGCCAATCTGTTTCACTCCACATACGGCACTTTTTATATGATCGTTACCGGCGCATTGCTGATAGGCGTGTTTTTTGCGGAAAAACACTATATCGGCATCGCCACCGTAATCAACCTGCTGTTTACCGGTATGGCTGCCGATTTTATGAAAAATCTGCTGGACAATCTGTTCCCTGCCCCCGGTATAGCAGCCAGAATTGTGATGATGCTGGCCGGCATTTTTGGAACCTGTTTTGCCGCTTCCGTATATTTTACGGCGGACCTGGGCGTATCGGCCTATGACGCCGTCTCGTTGATTGCGGCAAACAAATACAAACTCATGCCTTTCCGCCTGTGCAGAATCACCAGCGACTGTCTCTGTGTTCTGACGGGCCTGCTCTGCCATGTGACCATCGGCGTCGGGACCGTAGTAACCGCCCTGTTTATGGGACCGGTGGTACAATGGTTTAATACGCACGTATCAGAACCCTTTCTATACGGACAATCTGAAAAGCCGGAACACTGATGCTCCGGCTTTTCAGATTGTCCGCTGTCTGACTTACGTTATTTCAGCCTCCGAATTATGTTCTCCCAACATTTTCCGCCGGTAAGCGGCGGGAGACATCCCGTAATGCTGATGAAAAATTTTGATCAGAGATTCCGGCTGCTGATAGCCGCAGGAGTAGGCAATGGCAGAGACAGACAGGCGGGATGATTCCAGCAGATGCTGCGCTTTTGTCAACCGGAATTTCTGGATATATTTAAGGGGTGAAAGACCCGTATGCTGTTTAAATAATGTGCTGAAATAGCTCCTGTTCAGCCCTACGGACCTGGCCACCGCCTCCGTCCGCAACGGCTCTTCGATATGGTTGCGGATATAGGCAATCGCCTGACTGACATAAGGATTGCTGTCTCTGTGGGACAGCTCCTCCCGATCAGAGGCGGCAACCGTACTCAAAAAAAGATACAGCATGGACAGAAGATAAAATGCATCCGCCGTACTGCCGCTGCTATGGGAACGCATCCCTGTAATACAATTTTCCAGTATCTCTTTTTCATTACTTCTAAAAATCGGGTGTTCCTGAGAAAGCCCCAGAAAAGATATTATGGTTTCCGCATCCGTTCCGGAAAAACCGAGCCAGATATAGGTCCACGGCTCCTCCTGATCTGCCATATAAATCGTCTGATAATCCGGTTCGATCAGAAATCCTTTTCCGGCGGAAAGCTTGTAATCAATTCCATCCACCAGAAATTCCCCTTTTCCCTCCAAAATATAATGAATGAGATAATAAGGGCGTACCGCCGGGCCATATTTATGCCCCGGCATCGTAACGGAATGCCCAAACGCATTCACACAGAGCTGCCGTCCGCCTCCGGGAATATTAACAGAAAAAGAATGCTCCATTGATTTCTCCCTCAGATTGTGATGCTGATTTTAGAGGAGCGCAAGGCAAAAAAGAACCCGTAAACATACATAATGCTTACGGGCTTTCCTTCGCTCCCCGAGTAGGGCTCGAACCTACAACAACTCGGTTAACAGCCGAGTGCTC
>CAOKOL010000011.1 GCA_948470335.1 uncultured Lachnospiraceae bacterium
CGGCCGGAAATTCTTCCAGGTCTAAGGGGCTCGGAAGGACTGTAGCGGAACTACACAGCGGAAGTCCGTACGAGCCCCGGAAGGATTTTCGGACGTGCATACGGCCGGAAATTCTTCCAGGTCTAAGGGGCTCGGAAGGACTGTAGCGGAACTACAATTGGAGGATATGCTGCAATGAATCAGATTACGCCGGAAAACAGAAAGGCGTTGGAAGCATTGGTTGCGCAAATTATGGAAGAAAGCGAGGCCCGCGGCATAGCCGTGGGCTTCACCGACGCTTCCGGCGCCATCTTATATGAAAACTATTTCGGATACCGGGACGCGGAAAACAAGCTGCCCATTGACCGGGACACCATCTTCGGCATGGCATCGGTTTCAAAATCCTTTACGGCCCTGGCCATTATGCAGATGCAGGCAGACGGCCTTCTCTCCCTGGATGATCCGATTAAAGATTACATTCCGGAATTTACCAACCAAAACCAGAAAGAACCGGTCCGCATCTGGCATCTGTTATGCCACAGCGGCGGCTATTTCCCCCTTCCCCGGATCGTGGTGGACAAGACCGCAAAGGAAATGGGCATCGCCGATTCCCTGGAAAGCCCGCTGATTTACCGGGAAGATTTCGCCGATGAAGGCATCCGGCGGGTGGCCGGGCGGCTGGATAACCAGACCGCTTTCGTGGGACGGCCGGGTCAGCGGTTAAGCTACTGCAATGACGGTTACGGCCTGCTGTCCGATATCGTCCGCCGCCATTCCGGCTGCGGCTCCTTCGCCGCATACCTGGAAAAACGCATTTTAGGCCCTCTGGGCATGAAACGGAGCAACATCGACTTTCTCCGCAACACCCTGGATAACAATGCCGCCGTCCTCTATTCCAAAGAAGACGGCCTGTGGCGCTGCGACCGTGACTACGAAAACAACGCTTTCGTCCTTCACGGCGGCGGCGCGCTGAAATCCACCCTGGGCGACATGCTGCATTACGCCGCCATGTATCTGAACGAGGGCGCTGCCGCCGACGGAACCAGAATCATCGACCGCTATTCCATTCAGGAAATGTGCAAACCCCGCCAGGTGATGAAGCCGGGCATCTATTACGGCTACGGGTTGGAGACAAGACAACTGGGCGATATGACGGTAATCGAGCACGGAGGCAGCCTTCCCGGCGTTTCCTCCAATTTCTCTTTCTGTCCTCAGACCGGCATAGGTATCGTGGTTCTGTGCAATACCATGGATGTGCCCGTCTATGCCATCGCCGAGACCGCTATGCGCATCTGCTGCGGCTTCCCTTTGGAAGAAGAACGAATCGCCCACCAGCCCCGCCAGTGGACGTCAGAAGAAGCCGGACAACTGGCAGGCAGCTACCAGTCCGGCGAAGGAGACGCTTTCACACTGACACCGGAATCCGACGGCTCTCTGTCTATGGTCTGCAACGGAAAAAAGGAGGAACTGCAATCCATTTACCCCTGGCAGGGCATGGTACGGAAGAAATATACGGACGTTTACCTCACCGCCGTCAGAGATGAGGAAGGAAACGTGTTTGCCGCTCAGTATGGGAGCAGGGTGTTCCCGAAAACCATACTTTCATCCAAAACCCGGTAACATGCGTCATCGGCGCCTTTTGCCGAATCCTTTATAATCGAGCAGGAGACAGGTGATTCGTTCACCTGCCGGCCTCTCACACCAGATTGCGTGTCCGGATTGATACAATTTTCGCGTGGGTGCTATCGTTTTTACATTTATGGGAAATGCCCGAAAATCAGCACTTTTCATAATGGCAGATGCACCCATGCATGGGCGGCTATCGTTTTCTTAATTGGATTTGCCACATTTTCGACATTTCATAGTGTAAAAAATAACGATAGCCTGCTTTTTAGAGTAGCTATCGTTATTTTTTGCACCCAAAAAATTATTACAAATTTAATACAACAATCTCGCTCAACTGAAATTTGTCTCTATATGATTTTACATCGTCTCAAACTATTGTTTAAGAATTATCCCTTTGATTCATTACATTTCTTACAATCCAATTAATAATTGTTTTCCTTATTATTTTTCGATATTCCGTATATTTTTCTGAGAGATGTTCAAATATCGGATTCAAATATGGATTCATACTAATGTCAAATTCAAAAAAAGAAAATTCTCCAGAATGAAATAATTTTGAGCGTATTTCATACATTTCATCAACATCATTTTTATCAGCAGATTGACAATATTCTTTCACAAAATCAGGGCATGGAAACAAATCCGTGACCGTTATGCCGCAAAACATCCCTTCTGCGAGGAGTGCCAGAGGAAAGGGCTGCGGCGGCCGGTGGAAGAAGTACACCACAGGCTGCCGCTGGCAGAGGGCGGGAGGCATGACGAGGCAAACCTTGTGTCACTGTGCCAGCCCTGCCATGCGAGGATTCATGCGGAGCGTGGCGACCGCTGGCAGAAAAAGTAACAGGCAGGAAACCCAACAAAGATGGAATTACCTGCCTGTGCGTTATTTCCTGAAAAGATCTGAGTGTGAACCGGTATCAATTAGGGTCAGTGTTAAAATATCATTTTCGATGAGATAGATTAACAGCCAGTCCGGCTTGATATGGCATTCCCGAAAACCTGCAAGGTCTCCGGTCAACCCATGGTCGCGGTAGCGTTCTTCGAGATGCCTACCCTGACGCAGCAAATCGACAACTTCATCCAGCAAAGAGATATCCAGCCCACGTTTTTTCATGAGTTTATAAGCCTTTTTATAGGCTGTGGTAAATTTGACCTGGTACATCAATCATCAAGAGCCGCTTTTAAATCTTCCATACTGGAATATCCTTTGACGTCAGGATCGCGGGAAATACGGCGGGCTTCTGCCATAGCATCAAGGGTTTTCTGGCTGTACGCTGGCATCTCCACGGCAAAAGGAAGCCCGCCGCGAAGGACGCATTGATACAGGAACATATTTACTGCGCTGGACATATCCAGTCCGAGCCGACTGAAAAGAGCCGAAGCTTCTTGTTTTATGCTGGCATCAATTCGAATCTGAGTTGGTGTTGTTGCCATTTGACCACCTCCTTTTCCTTTATTGTATACGATATGATTTACAATGTCAATCAAAATAAAAGCAAAATGATGGCAGGGGCGGTAGAAATCTTTGGAACCAATCAGCCGGGGAACGGGCGTGGGGTCACACGCATAAAAGCCGGAAAAGATATTCTCTTGATTATATCTCAAATCCTTGAGAATGGGGTGTCAACTTTTTTTATACCACATCACGCCCTTTCTGTGTCATCTGCTTAAAACATCTCCTTGCTGCAAAGATCAATCTCCTCGGAAAGCGCCTCATACACGCCCTCAAAGGTGGACACATCCAGTCCCTGAGAAGCACATGGAATAAAATACAGTTTTCCGCATTCCCCGCATGCTCTGCGTACCTCCTGCTTGATCTCATCGCGGGTCCAGCCCGGATGATCTACGGAAGCAGAGTCAATACCGCCCATGAAAGAGATCTGGCCGCCATATTTCCGGATCAGTTCCGGTATATTGTTCGTGGTCATAACGCCCTGCCAGATATCAATCCCCATATCAATCATGTAAGGAACCAAAGTGGCCGCATAGGAATCGGAATGATGAACAATCAGCTCCACTCCCTGACTTTTATAGTATCCATAAATTTCCTTATAGGCGTCCACAAAAAATTCCGCAAACATGTCAGGGGAAATAAAGGTGGATATCTGGCTTCCCCAGTCATCATGATGGAACAGCGCGTCAGGATGAATGTGGCTGCAGAGCGTCTCGGCATATTGAAGCTCCCATTCCGTCAGGTATTTGATCAGATCTGCCACCGCCTCCGGTTCATCATAAAAATTCACCAGTGAGTCCTCAATCCCCATAAAATAATGAAGCCGCTCAAACAGCCCCGGCGCAATCATCGGCGTCACAAACTGATCGGCCCGGTCAACAGCTTCCGCCTCTTTGACCGCCGTTTCCCACTGCTCCTCCGAAAATATCAGATTGGGCGCTTTAATCACATTTTTCCACTCCGTAATGTCCTTCAAAACACGATGGGCATCATCATGTACCGGAAAAGGCCCCGGCGTACCTTCCGGCCAGGAAAGGGTAACTCCCCAGCGATTTGTCACATTATGCTGGCCGTACTCCGGATAGGGATCCGTCATATTAAACGGATCTGTCAGCACAAATCCCAAATATTCGTACTGATTTACAAACCGGTCCGGATGGCCTCCATGAATGGTCTCTAAAAGGTTCTGTTTCTTTGTCAGCATAATACTTCTCTCTCCTATCTGCAGTTTATCTGCCTTCATACAAATTTACCATTGCATCCATAAACCTGCCGCCCCATACGTCACGGCAGCAGCAGCAGCGCCGATCAGCACATAAGGCAGTGCTGTTTTAAACTGTGTGTCATTGGGCACGTCCGTTCCCGCCGCCACCATGAAAATCGCATCCGAATACAGACAGGCCTGGCTGCCCAGCGCTACGCCGGACATAATCGCCGCAATCACCAGAGACGGATTTACACCCATCCGGACCGCCATCGGCAGAAAAATCGGAAAAGCGATAACGATCAGCGACCAAAAGGATGCCGCAAAAAATGTGATGGATGCCACCGACACGAAAGCGATCAACGGAATGCTCCACGCCGGAAATGTCCTGGATATCAGGCCGGTCAGATACGTCATAAAGCCCATCTCCTCCACGGCCGCCTCCATAATAAATGTTACATACATCGTAATCAAGAGCGGCATGATCGTAGACGCTCCCGCTGTAAACGTATCTAAAATATCATTCAGTTTCATTCTTTTTTCCAGCAAAAGCATCACAGCCATCACGGCCAGGCCGGTCAGCATACCTGCGATAATGTTCTGCCCAAATGCCAGCATTCCCACAATCAGCGCTGCCATCGGCAGCAGAAAATGACGGGGAGACGCGGCTTTCACAGGCTCCTTTGCGTCTTTTGGCATTTTCACGCTGTTTTCCAGCAGCGGACCGCCGCATTCTGCCCGGTCATAAGCCTTTTTCAGTGTCCCCAGCTTCGGAAGCTTTCCCGCCGTCAGCAGCAGACTGATGATAATCGCGTAAATCGGATAAAACATCAGCGGAACCGCAGCCAGATATTCCTTCATGCCCATTCCATGTCCGGCAGCGCAGGACACGGCAAAAGCGGCCCAGCTGGACACAGGCAGCAGCACACAGACACAGGCTCCCATACAGTTCACCGTATACGCCAGGTGCTCTCTGGGAATCCGCATTTTATCCGAGATTCCTTTCATTGACTCCGATACGGCCAGTGCGTTCAGATAATCATCGATAAAAATAACGGCGCCCAGCAGCCAGGTACAGAACAGCGTTGCCGCCCTCGTTTTGCAGAATTTCTCCAGAATCCTGCGAAACCCCAGTGTCGCTCCGGATTTCTCCAGCAGCGCTGACATACCCGCAAACCCGGTTCCGACAATCACCAGAAGCTGAAAAGATTCGTCTGTCAGAACCTGATACATTTTTTCTATATATACCGTCATAAAATCGGCGCCCGCAAGCATGGCTACCGCCGCCACGGAACTAATCACCGCCGGCTCAATAATTCTTCTGGTCGCCAAAGCGCCCACAATCAGAAGCAGGAACGGAATTCCGGCCATCAACTGCGTATTCATTGTTCGTCAGCCTTTTTATTCATTACTTTATAAACTGCCGCAGCAGCAAAGACAACTGCCATAATCCCGGCATAAACCGGCAGAATCGCCGTAATGTTATCAGACTTCACTGCCGACATCAGAAATGTCAGAAGATAGGGCATCGGAAAATACGACAGAGAATTGGCCGTGGTCACAAGACCCGTAGCCGTACCCACCATATTTTCCGGAACCACCACCGTACTTCTGAAAAACCAGTAGGTGTATGCGGTTCCCCAGGCCGCGCCCATTATGCCGCTGACGATCATGGCCGTAGTCCTTCCCGGCGCCAGATAAAGCACCAGAATACCGACTGCCAGCAATGCGTAAGCAGGCAGCGTAATTTTCGTTTTCAGCTTCCCATAAGTAAAACCAAAGGCGGAACATGCCACGAAAGAACACAGCGTTCCGATTGATGCCAGCAAACCGGTAAAAGCGGCATCTCCCAGTCCGTTTCCGGACACATACAGGTCAATATAGGTATTTACCGTCATGTAGGCCAGGCTGACAAAAAAAAATGCCAGAAGGATCGGAATCAGACGGTTTGCCCATCCCTTCTCTCCTTTCACCTTTTCTGCGCTGCCCGCAGCCCCTGCGCTCTGGGGCGGGCAGGCCGGCACAAAGAAAACCGCCAGAACGGCTACGACCAGCGCCAGCCAGTTTACCTGGAAGGCATACGTCCATTTGATTACAGCCAAGTTGCCGTAAAGCAATGCCAGCACTGCTCCCACGGCCGCCATGGCACCATTGTACCAGCCCATTACCTGACTTCTCTGTTCTTCATTATGGAAACAGTCCGTAATCAGACCAATTGAAGATACGGATACCATGGCATAACAAATCCCGCCGTTTAAACATGCCGCCACAACTTGTCCCACATTGCTGTATGCCAGCAGTCCGCCGAATACGGAACCTGTAATGGCAAATAAAATCAGACCTGACACAAACATCAGCTTTTTGTCAATTTTATCGGATATTTTCCCTGCTGCCAGACAGGCTGCCAGACCTATGACGCCGGGCAGAGCCATTGTCAGGTTAATTGCCCATTCTTCCAGATTGGCATACATCTCCGTCATAACCATAGCGTATACCGTGCTGCCCATAATGCCGATATTGCTCAGAAAAAGAATCAGGATCAGCATGATGGTTTTGATGTCATATTTTCTTTTCTCCATTTTTTCCTTCCTTTCTCCAGTTATTGATTTACATTTTCCTCCAGAATCAGGCCGGGACCTCCGTCCGGACAAATAGGAAAGCCCCGATCGTACAAACATTTTGTATGGGAGTATTTGCCGGTAATACTGCCATGGCAATACCGTATTACCATATATTTTTATATGTTTTGAATGTTTTACTCCCCTTTTCCCGTGTTTTATTGTATAATAATACTGAAATCCACAAAAAAACAATCTAACAAAATACGTATAAAGAAAAAATTTTTTCATACAAAATGTATAGGTGGCTGCTTATGAAAGTAAATCTCTATCTGATTGCCGATTACCTGAAAGATATTCCTTTTGAAAAACATCTGACCGCCGACCCCCAGATTTGCGGTCTGACTCATGTATCCTGGTATACCTTCGATCTTCCCCCCGATCCTCATACACTGTATCTGATCTGCCGGGAACATCTGGCGGAAATTCCTCCTCATCAGGAAGCATTGTCCTTTCTCTGCATCGGAAATGTCCCTCCGGCGTATTTTGTTCCAAAGGTTTTTTCCGGGGAAACGCCGCCGGTCTCCCAGGATCAGTTCCTGTTGTTCCCGGAGGATACCAACGGCGCCTTGCTGTTACGGCAGATACAGCAGATTTTCCTTTTCTTCGACGACTGGGAAAAGAGGATGTATGAACTGCTCTGCCGCAGAGGCTCCCTGATGGAGTTATGTGAACACTGTCTGGAGCTGACGGACAATCCGCTCTGCCTGGCATCTTCTGACCTGCGCATCCTGGCCTATGGAGAACATCAAAATAAGTCGGCGGAACTGAAAATGTTTTTTGAAAAAGATATCGGAGAGTACCTTACGGACGAGGAAATAGACGCATTCCGGCTGGACAATGATTATCTGCGGGGCATAGCCGCCCGCAGTCCCTGTATTCTGAATAATGATTATTTTGGCTTTCGCCATTTCTATAACAATATTTATATCGATGATATCTATATGGCCAGAATGGTTATATGTGAAGTAGAACGGCCAATCCGGCCCGGTGATTACGCAGTGCTGCTGAGAATCTGTGACTTTTTTAAAATTGCACTGGAAAATATGGATATTGTCCTGAACAACCACCCAAAAAACTTTGACCGGCTGGTGAATCGGATGCTGAGGCAAGAATCAATTCCTGACGAAGAAATGGATAAAACGCTGTCCGAAATCGGCTGGAACCATTTTGGCCTGTATTTCTGCGGCATAATCGAAAGTGATCTGGACCGCATCATGCACAGCTACCAGACCCTTTGCGGGCAGCTGGAAAAATTTTTAAAGGATGCTATGGCCATCCCGTTAGAAAACCGGATCCTTCTGATTGTGAATCTGGACTCCGCCTCTTTCACAAAGGAATCTGTCCGTTCTGCTCTGTCACCCTTTATACGGGAAAATCTGCTGCGGGTGGGGCTGAGTAATTGTTTCCGGCATTTCAGCGATCTGCCCATGTTTGTCGGACAGGCACAGGATACGCTGCACATGGGGCTCTCTATGGACGACACCATATGGTGCTACGATTTTGACTCGTACGCCCTGCCGATCCTGTTAGAACGCTGCGGCAAAGGACATAAGCCGGAAGACCTCTGCCTGGAAAAGCTGCAGACACTGATCAATTACGACAAAGCACACAACCGAAGCTATGTCCATACCCTGAATGTTTATCTCCGGCACAATATGAGCGTCGCGAAAACCATGCGAAGTCTCTATGTCCAGCGGGCGACTCTTTTATACCAGCTAAAACGCATTGTGGAAATATCTCAGCTAAACCTGCAGGACTATCAGACCCGGCTGTACCTGATGATTTATTTTGCGCTGGTTTCCCGTCCGCTTATCCAATCCGCCAATTCAGCCGATATATCTTATATAGACCATGACGAATCCTGCGCCAAATCAAGAGGAAAATAAGATGTCAAAAATCAAAGACACAGCCACCCGCCCCGAAGTGTCACCCCTGGCGGGAAAAGATGTTCAACTGGCAAAACAGCAGATGGAAATGAAAGCCGGGCAGACCATAATCCGGGAAACTGCCAGAGCCATCAGAGAACAGAGGGAACAGACAAAACAGACGGAACAAAAACAGTCTGCTGACTGCCAGACGGAAAACGACACCGCAAAGGACACCTCTGAAATCTCTGAAATCCACAGACGGCCCGGCGCAGACAGCACCGCCGGAACAAATGCTGCTTCCGGATGGTGTCTGGAAATGGACAAAAAAAACTGGGATGCCCTTCTTGCATGGACCCCTACTCCCGGCGCAGATCTTTCCGCACAGGTGCAGGAGCTGTCCAAATTATATCTTGCTCTGCTGGAATCCATCCTGAAATATACGGAGGGAGAATGGCAGGCCCTTCAACTGGAACAGTTGGACACTCTGCTGGCGGAAAAGCTGCAGCTTCTGATGGATGCGGATCTGGAAGAAGTGGCACGGCTTCTGGAACAGACCGGACAGAACGCGGCGTTAGACGGCATCAAATCCAGTATATACCGGCAGACCACCGGACAGTCCATTTCCGCCAGGGCGGTCAATGCCCTTTTTACCCGCGCACGACGGTTTGGCGCTGGCAGCGGGTTTGATTTTATCGGAAATACCTCCGCCCGCAGCGCACAGGGAAAAAGCGGTTTGGGATCCGGATCCGGAGCCGGAGCCGGTTCTGCTTCCCGGTCATTCTCTTTCTCCGGTTCTTCTTCTGCCGCCCCATCTTCTTCCAAAGAAGGTCAGATCTACAACCGGACGGGCGAAAGAAGCCCGCACTTTTCACAGGCCTCTGCCGCCAGTCAGAAAAACTGGAAAGCCCAGATCCGGCAGCGGACCGAAGTCATCAGTCAGGCCCGAAAGGGCATCGCCGGAAACAGCCTGACACGGGGCGCCTCCGTCTCCTACACCGGAAAAGAGCTGGCACGGGCCAACCGGTTCGCCGCTCATATTAACGGCAGCGGCAACCTGTTTAAAAATCCGAAGATCAGCGCCCGAAACGAAGAAGTAACCGGACTGATGGCCGCCGTTATGTCCATCAAGGGACGCGTATTTGCCGCCGGCGCAGGAAAAGAAAACGCCATCGCCTTTCCGATGCAGAATGCCATTGATAAAATCATCGATCAGTATCTGCGGCAGAAAGATGCTTCCAGAGTTTATTATTACACCATCTCCGCCTACGAAAAACAGAAAGACCCCGGACAGGCCATGAAAGACGGGCAGGCCTTTGCCTACCGGCAGTTTAAAGAAAAACAGGAGAATCCCGCCTGGCAGAAATCTCCTCATTATTCCAGGCAGGCCGGTTTTTTCCAGGCTCTGCTAAAAGGTCAGAGCCCGGAAAAAGAACAGGCCTTCGGTTTCCATGTTCTGCAAAAAGACTGGCAGAGCTTTCTGAATACACTGGCAAAAAGCGGCGGGTTCTCCTATCGGTCAGAGCCTGAGCGGTACAGTCCGTGGGGCGCCATGGCCAGTTCCGGAAGATCCCATACGGACAGCGGCGACGGAAATCTCGGAAAACTCCTGCTGGCTGCGGCGGTGATACTGATCGGGCTGGGAATCGTTTATTTTTGGGTGCTTTAATGACAGTAAATTTCAATCGCCCTGTATGCAAATTCTGCCGTGCCTTTGCCGCCGGCCCGGTTGATATTTTCTGTCATGCTGCCGCCCCCGGCATACATCTGTCCCAGGGAAAGCAGAATTTTTTCCGAGCAGGTGTAGAAATGCTCCGTGATATAGTCCTGCAGCTTTTTCACCTGCTCCTGCGCTGCCTGACCGGCAGGGTCAGATTCTTTCATGCCGCCGAATTCTCTGAAAATTTCCATCATTCCGGCGGAAATCCGATTATTTTCCTCCACTGTTCGTCCTTTCGATTTCTCCTCAAACTCCCTGTATTCCGGCGTCTGGCCCCAGAACGCTTTCGCCTGTCTGGCATATTCGTCCATCTTCTTTGTGTCAAATGCCTCAAAACTCAAATTTTTCACTCCTGTCATCTTCATTTTCCGGGCCAGATCAATCAGATTCTCCAGGTGCTCTTTTTTCATCTCCAGCAAAGTAATCTGCTGATCGAGCGCTCTGTCCCTGTCAAATGCCGAACTGCCAAGAATCTCTTTAATGTCCTTCAGCGGAAACTGCAGCTCCTTGAACAGCAGAATGCATTGCAGCCGTTCCAAATCTCCGTCATCATACAGCCGATATCCCGCCTCCGTAACCCTGGCAGGACGAAACAGCCCGATCCGGTCATAGTGATGAAGGGCCCGGATGCTTACCCCTGTCAGCCGGCTCACCTCATGGACGGTCATCATGATTGCCCATCTCCTTTCCTGTGGTCTGAAATTGATGAAAGCGAATGTATTACTCCATTGTCACCGGTGCGCTTTCATCGGTTTATCATATACTATGACGTAATGTCAGAGTCAAGAGGAGAGAGAAAAAAATTTTCAGGAAAAAATTTTGTTCCACTTAAAAGGAGCTGTCTGCTTTTCAGCAGGCCAGCCCCTTCCGGTTTTGTATAATATTTATCCCAATAACATCATAAAGCGTCCGACAGGATTATTTTTTCCAGTGATACTTTCTTCTCATAAAGACATAGGCAGAGCCCAGCGTACCGCCCCCAAGCACACTCACAACGGATACGATCACTCCAGTGTTCTTTTTATCTGACTGGCTGGCGTCTTCGGCCTTTATTTCTCCGTCGGGCACCTGCTGTATTTCATCGCCCTCCGATAACGCATCCGACGCCGGTTCGGTTTCTTCTTCCTGAGGCGGCAGGCTTTCCTCATCTGCGTCAGATTCATCTTCGTCGTCAGAACGCCGTTCCTCTCCGTCTCCTTCAGATAATGCGTCCGATGCCGTATCGTCCTTTTCCGGTTTTGCGGCAACAGGCAGATTCCCCGTATTGGCAGATCCGCTTCTGCTGACAGGATACACCCCGGAACCGGCACGCTGATTTCCCGCAGCAAGCGATTCCTGCGGCTTCTGTAATTCCGCATACCCGTTTCCCTGATTGCCGGACGCGCCGTTCCCGCCGGTATTGCCGGATTCATCCGGACTGTCGGAATGATCGTTCGAGCTGCCGTCATTCTCATTCGAATCATCTGCATGATCGCCTGAGCCGCCGGCGTTGTCGTTCGAACCGCCTGTGCTGCCTCCCGAACTTCCGGTATCATCGTTTGATCCGCCTGTGCTGCCTCCTGAACTTCCGGTATTATCGTTTGATCCGCCTGTGCTGCCTCCCGAATTTCCGGTATCACCGTTTGATCCGCCTGCGTTATCGCCTGAACCGGCTGCCGGGATACGCTCGGTCTAACGATAGCTGCAAACCGTACAATCCCGATGCCTGCTGCCGTCCTGGGAAGCCGTGGCCTTTACATCGACCACCCAGCTTCCGTAGCTGTGTACTCCGTAACCATCTTTATTACGATTGTCGGTTATGGAGCAGCCGGTGCCGCACTCGTGCCAGTGGCCGGTTTCGTCGCTGCTCCAGGCTGCGGACCAGTTGTGTTTGTGAGCAGAATCCCCATCGTCAGGCTCAACCGGATCTTTTCCGTCCTCATCAGGCCAGAAATCACCCGGATCATCGGGGTCCGGGGCGAAGGGGTCGTCAAATGCGGCGTTGAAAATTACCGTTGTCCCTTTAGACTGCAAAGCCAATTTTAATGGTACACTCGCCATACTGTTCCATTCATCCTCGGTGCCGCCAAAATATATATACTTCAAAAATACACACGAAACAAACGGATTTTCCCCAATACTCGTAACGCTTGCCGGAATATACAGCGTAGGAAGCGCTGTGCAGGACTCAAACATGTTATCACTAATGCAATCCGCCGTTTGCGGCAACGTCACACTTAT
Source organism: uncultured Lachnospiraceae bacterium (assembly GCA_948470335.1). Lineage (GTDB taxonomy): Bacteria > Bacillota > Clostridia > Lachnospirales > Lachnospiraceae > Paralachnospira_A. The sequence continues at coordinate 12,689 of CAOKOL010000011.1, forward strand.
CAACCTTTGGCACCGCGCAAATAGTCCACCCCCTAATATTGCCTTCCCGCTGCCAGGCATAAATCTCACGCGAGTCATATTTACACAATCCATAAAAGCGCCTGAACCCACCGACGTAATACTTGCCGGAAAATCAATATGAGTCAGGCTCGTACAGCCTCGGAAAGCGTTATTTCCGATCGTTTTTACTCCCTCCGAAACAGTCACGGAAGCGAGATTCCCACAACCATGGAAAGCATTATCTCCGATCACTCCAACTGTGCCGGGAATCGTCACGGAAATCAATGCCGACCCATCAAAGGCATTCTGACCTATCCTCGTTATGCCTTCAGGAAGATATATGCTGAGAGCGGTACTCTGGTAAAAAGCATAATCCCCTATGCTCGTCACGCCATTCTCAATAACAACCGCACTGACGCCGTATCCGTTCCACGACGGAAGCTGTGCAGCGGAGTAATTCGGCATCATTCCGCTGCCGGAAATCGTCAGTTTCCCTCCCTTTGTCAGTGACCAGTGCAGATTCCCTTCCGTTCCTTCTTCCACTACCGTGTCAGCATCCGATTCATCGGAAGGAACATAGCCTTTCGGATAACGCGTTATCACATAGTCTGCGTTTAAAACTTCCGCTCTGGTCAGCACGCGTCCCCAGTGAACGCTCTTGTTATAGTTTCCTTCGGCGACTACCACGCCTCCTTCGCTCTTCTGCAGGACAATCACACTATGGCTGTTGCCATTTACCCGAAGGATATCGCCGACTTTCACGTCCTCCAGCGTAAAGCCGCCTCTTTCGATGACTCTTGCAGGCAGACTGTCAAAGGCCGCATCACTGAGCAGGAAAGAAAAAGCCGCACAGCCTACGCCGCGGTTTGAACCATAAATCCTTCCGCCTTTCCAGACATAGGAATCGCCAAGCTCACCCTGGCTCCCGTAGGGCGTAAAATTTGTCCACGCCATTCCTTCGGGATATTTATCCTTTAAAGCAATCATGGCCTCATAGGCTTCCTGGTAGGTGGGAACAGCTCCCGCGGCTGTTCTGGCAGGCCGGCTGTCCGGTCCCAGGCAGCCGCATACGGTACATACGCCGTCATCACCATAGATGTGCTCCCCATAACCATCTTTCTCGCCGCAGACAGTCACAGGACAGTCTTCGGCCCCGCACTCATGCCAATGGAAGTTTTCATCACAGCTCCACTCCGCAGACCAGCTATGCTCATGGGCGGCAGCGGTCAAATCTTCAGGTGAAATACTGCCGGGAAATTCAGGATCCGCAGTCACTTCATCATCTGAATTATCAGTCAGACTGTCCGACTCGCTCTCTATTTCCGTTTCATCCCCGGCGCCATCTTCGGCTGCTGAATCAGTGTCTTTTTCGTCCGCCGGTTCGGCTGCTGTTTCGGTTTCTGATTCCGTCGCCTGTTCGGTTTCCGATTCGTCTGTCTGTTCAGTCGCCGATTCAGTCGCTGTTTCGGTTTCTGATTCCGTTGCCTGTTCAGTCACCGATTCCGTTGCTTGCTCGGTCGCTTTTTCAACTGCCTGTTCAGTTTCTGAATCGGTGTCCTTTTCGGCCGCCGACTCCGTCTCTCTTTCAGCCGCTGATCCGGCCGCCTGTTCGGCCGTCGATCCCGCATCCGCCATTACGGCAGATGGGACATCCGGTTCGGTCGCCGCTGCCGTCAGCACGGCAGAAAACAGCATCGTAAAAATCACCACCAGCGAAATCGGCCATTTTTGTTTCCAGTTCCAGTTCATACTTAATCTCCTTATTACATTAAAATACACCCCGGTTCGGCCAAATGACGAGCCATCCGGGCTACACCCCTTTTATGGGGACAAAACCCTCCTTCCTCCCCAGCGCCGTTCCTGTCTTTAATAAACATCAAAACACATTTTCGCAATGACAGACGCTGATTTCCTCAAACCTATTATACAAAAATGCAATCTTTCAGGCAATCAGATTTTCAAACAACTGACCGGTTGAACATATTCTGCGAAACCGACACACCATATGCGGCGAATAAGAATCTGCCCTTGGCAGATTCTCCGCCTGCGGCGGGTCGCCCCAGCGACATTCTACCTTACCGCCGCAGTGTGATCCTGCCCGGAGGGCTTTTTATATCATGGGAAAGTTCGAAGGACTTTCCTATGGTATAAAAAAAACGGACCCGATTATATAAAACCGGATCCGGATGTTAAATCGGTCGACCGCCTGATACGATCAACGACTTTTTTTCTTTTTCTGCTCTTTCATTGCCCGCTGTCGGCTCAGAAAGGTGCTGAGCCGCTCGGCTCCAAACAGACAGACAAAACAGCAGAGCAGGGGCAGAACCGTCGTCAGAAAGCCCTCCTCTGCCTCTATCCTGGTTACCAGAACAGAGGCACCCAGCCCTCCCGCGATCATCAGCAGACTCCATCTGACCTGCGCGGCAGCAAAAAAGGCTTTCCAGTGGAAGGAACCGTCCTCATGATAACAATAGGGCATTTCTCCCATAGGCTACTCCTCCCGCCCGTAAAATTCTCTGCTCTTTACATACATAAGCTCACGGGCCGTTTCATTCATACAGCGGCGGGAAACAATCAGCTGCTTGCCTTTCTCCAGATGCGCGATGATATTGTCCACCCAGCGTTCCGCCTCTTCTTTGGACACATCCAGTACTTTCTCATTCAGCGTCATTGTCAGCCGGTCGCCGTATTTTGCGTACAGTCCCCATATATCGTTCAGAGGCTGCCCGTCCCAGGCATCCGCTCCGGCCTCAATCATCAGCGGAACAAATTCTTCCACCCTGCCGCAACAGTGGAAATTCAGGAAGATATTCCGGCTGTGAGCAGATTCCGCCACCCGTTTCAGATAAGGCAGCAGCATCTCCCGGCATACCTGCTCCGAAAAAAACGGACTTCTCTGAGCGCCCCAGTCGTCATGGAACACGATATACTCCATACCCATATGCTTTTTCATCCGGTCAAACAGCCGGTCATAGTAAATACAGAGCCGGTCAAACAGCCGGTGAACCGCTTCTTTCTGATCTTCGTCGATCAGGGCCACCGCAGCATCTTCAAAACCTATAAAAGAGATCAGCCGCTCAAAAAATCCCGTGTATACCATGGTGGAAGTAATCAGATCGGGGCGGATTACTTTTCTGCTGCTTTCCTCAATGACTGCCCAGTCCCACTGATCCGGATCGGGAAATACAACGTCTGCCTCCCAGTTCTCAATATCCTTTACCAGCCGCACACCCGGTTTTTCCATGGAACCTCTTGCCACCGGCACATATACCCATTCCACACCAAAGCTGTCCGGGCCGCCCATCTCTCCTTCAAAAGGACGGCCGTCCATCACAAAGCCTCTTGCCACATTATCTTTAATTTCCCGGGGAAACACATGGTTCAGCTCCTGCCCCAGCCAGGCAGGATCCCTGTGGGAGGCAACCAAAATATCATTCTCTCTGGGTGTAATCGGGGTACGGAAATTCGCCCCCCGGGCAGTCCGCTCCGCTGCGCCCACTTCTTTTTCATAATCAAATGGATAGTTTGCCATCATTTATCTTCCTTTCTGTTTAAAGTCCCATATCCGTTCTTACATTGCCCCTTACACATTTCAATCTAACAGTCCGTACAACCCGGTCACACCAAACAGGATAAAAAATCCCCAAACCACAAAAGTGACCATCAACTGCCAGTTGACCATTTTTGTCCGTTTTTCTTCATCGGGCATCCCCGCCACTACCAGGCTGCCGCCGGTGGAGAAAGGCGACATTCCCGTGGCCAGCGCGCCGAGAGCTGCCGCCGAGGTCATCAGCGTCAGATTTGCGTCCCTGGCGGCCGTCACTGACAGGGCGATGGGCATCAGAAGCGGAATCACCACCGTAACGCCTCCGGTGAAAAAGCTCAGAAAGCCTCCGCACACAATTAATACCAGTACGATCAGGCCCATGCTGATATCACTGTGCAGAAATGTTTCCACCAGCTCCATAATGCCGGCCTCCGTGGCCACGCCCAAAAGCATATTGATACCGCAGACAGACAGAATGGTTCCCCAGGGAATCACATCCCGGATAATCTTTTTCTCATCTCCCAGCCCCAGGGCCGAGCAGGCGATGGCGCCCAGAATCGAAATCATCTGCGGGTCAAAATACCGGTTCAGATACCCGGTCACCGGATTTGGCGCCACGATCTCCGTCAGAGCCGGAATCAGCATCACGGCCAGGGCAGTCAGCACGATCAGCAGATTTGTCTTCTGCACCTTATTCAGCGTTTCGGGCTTTTTCAAGTACATGGGGCGGGCTTCATATCCCTTCAATGCCATATATAAAACAATCAGGACCAGCAGTGCGCCCGCAAAAAAATTAAAGCAGATTTTCATGGATATTCCAAAGGCATGCTCGGAAAACTGGGTATCCTTTGCCATTCCGCAGATCACCGCGCCGGCAGTGCCCCAGGGCACACAGGCGCCCGCACCGGAACCCGTGGCGATCAGCATTCCCATTATGGCAGGATGAATACCGGTTTTTGCCGCAATGGCAAAGCAAATGGGCGCCATAAATGAACAGACCACCGGCGGCGACGCCCCGAATACCGCAAGAATAAAACAGACAAAATATAGAATAAATGGAATGATTTTTGCCCGGTTCTGAAATCGGTAAATAATCTGGCTGGCCAGCACCTGCAGCGTGCCGTTATCTACCGCATAGCCGTAAAACAGGCTGACCGACATCAATAGGAACAAAATCTTTACGGAAAAAAGCTGCGTCAGAGCAGATACTTTCATTCCCATGCCAAAACAGCCAATGAGATACGCAAAAGCAATGGCATACAGACCTGTATTTCGTTTCGTCTTATTATTAAGCACAATGGCGACAAATACCGCCGCCAGACTGAAAATCATGAACCCGTGGTTATTCATCTAAGAATTTCCTCATCTTGCCAACGGGGTCCGTCGTTCCAGTTTCTCCATCTTTGTAACAGCATATCAGAACCACATGGAAAAAATCAATTGGCAAATCAGACAAAATCAATTTTTTTGAAAAAAAGTACATTTTTTCAAAATTGCTTGTATTTTTGCAAAAATGCACTTTTTATTCTGTTTATATGGATTATATTGGCTTTCTTTTTTTACGAAACATCTGACAAATGTACCTGCAGTACGTTTGCCGGATTGATGGGCATACCGGGAAAATTCGCATCAGGCCTCACTGCATTTTACTGTCGCTGTAGATACTTTTCAGCAGATTGAGATCCACTTTCATCCACAGCTTCGCCCCTTCCGGATCTCTGGCATTCAGCGCCTCCAGCAGCTTGTCATGACAGGGCGTAATGGTATCCAAATATACCGACGGCCGGGCATGTTCGTCGTTGCTGTGCATCCGCATCAGGCTGCGCAGTTCCACCACTTCTTTATACAAAAAACGGTTTCCCGACATTTTGGCAATCATTAGGTGAAACTGCAGATGAAGGTCCCGGACCCCTTTCAGCTCCGTATTGTTTTTTACGCTTTCATAATGGAAATGTCTGATCGTGTCGTTGATCTCAAAGAGCGTGTCAATATCCTCCTGAGAGCCGTTTGTGGCCGCCAGATAAGCGGCGGTGCTTTCAAGCACTTCGTCCATATAAAGGAGACCCGCTTTATCGGAACGGCTTAACTGCTTTACGCCAACCCCGTTTTTGGAAACACTGTCCAGTATGCCCTCGCTTTTTAACTGGGACAGCGCCGCACGCACCGGCGTACGGCTGATTCCCAAAGCCTGGGCCACTCCCACTTCCGTTAGCCGGTCCATGGAAGCAGTCTGCCCGCTAAGAATCTCCGCTTTCAGGATATTGTACACTTTTTTATAGGCCGGCTTCGTATTTGCATACATTTTAAGAATATCATCGGAAAATGTTAACATCATATTCCTCCTTCTGTCATTTCTGATCTTTTCTTCGCATTTCTTTTATTTATTATACCATATATATACTTTTTATAAATAACTTACATATTTTTCTATGTTTTGCACAAAAAACATTCTTTGTCAATCAGAAAACCAACACAAAAAAATGTATTTTTCGACAAACAAAAGCCTTTTATGCAAAACAGAGATTCCATATAAATGTATACATTTTTAATTTACAACCAATCTTTCCTGTGTTACGCTTTAACTGCAAAGCCGCGGTGAAGCGGTGGAATTTCTGACGCAGGTACGTCGTTCCATCCATCTATAAAGCTTCTGAAATCACACACCGTACGGAAAGCGCCGGAATTTTCACAGCCATTGCCGCAGGATGACATTTTACCATTTATATTTCATTATTTTACGGGAGGTAGAACTATGAGTGACAAGAAAAGCACCTATTCCGGACTCGCATGGCGTTATGGTATGACCAACGGATTTTCCACATTGCTGACAACCGTAGCCAGCACTTACTGGGCATTATTCCTGACCGGCGCCGTGGGCATGGAGCCCGCCGTTATGGACACCATTTTATCCATCAGCAGCACGGTAGACCTGGTTTCAATTCCGGTCTGCGGCGTTGTAATGCAGAAGGTACGTCTCGGCGGCGGCAAATGGGGTGTGTTCCGTCCCTGGCTGCTGGCAGGCGGCGCCGTTGCGGCTCTCTGCCGCTGGCTGAGCTTCACAAATCTGGGACTGACCGGCACGGCTGCCGCAGCCTGGTTCGGCGGCATGTATATTCTCTGTTATCTGGCATTTAATCTTTGCTATTCCGCATTTACGGGTATCCTGCCTCTGATGGCAAAAGATCCCACCGACCGTGTCAGCTTTGCATCTGCAAGAACCACCTGCAATTCCGTAGGTAAATTCGTATTCTCACTGACATCCGTGGCGCTGGTCGGCTTCTTTGGCCAGGGCAATGACGCAAAAGGCTATTCCATGCTGGCCGGCCTGATCTCCATTCTGGTTTTCGTCGGATTTACCCAGTTGTTCTTTGCGGCCAAGCCTTATGACGTGCTGAAAAAAGATGACGGCGCAGAGACAAAAGCAGCCAAAAAAGACCAGTACTCCGCTTCTTTCTGGGAAATGCTGAGATTTTCCATTACCAAGCCTTTTGTACTGTATCTGCTGGGCTCCACCTGTAAGGGAACGATATTCTTTATCATTACTTCCCTGGCCCCTTATTACTACTCTTATGTGGTAGGCGACAAGTCCATGCTGACCGTTTATATGTCCGCTTCCACATTCCTGATGATCGGCGGTTCCTTTATCGCGCCTTACGTGAGCAAACTGTGTAAGGGCAGCCGGAATACGTTTGCCACCGGTGTCGCCATCTACGGCGCATGTCTGGGCGTTGCCTATTTCTGCGGCGCCAATGCGACGATGTTCACCATTTTCTTAAGCGTCGGCTATGTGGGATATTCTATCGCCCATGCCGCGGAAGCCGCTCTGTACTCCTGCGTGGTTGACTATACGGAATGGAAGCACGACAAGGATCTGAAACCGTTTATGATGACTTTATTCTCTCTGACGCCGAAGATCGGCACCACCGTGGGCTCCATGGTATTCGGTTTCGGTCTGGTAGCCGTAGGCTTCAACGCGGACAATGTAACCGCTTCCGCCGCGAACGGTATCCGGATGCTGTTATCCGGCCTGCCTGCGATCCTGGCCATTATGTCCGTAATCTTTATGGCTCTCTGCCCGCTGTCCGATCAGAAGGTAAAAGAGATGAGCGCCGAGCTGAAAGCAAGAAGAGAAGCAAGACAGTAGCCTGAAAGGAATTTTCTATGCTGACAAAAAGACAAAATCTGCTGGAAACCATCCGGGGAGGCAATCCCGACCGGTTTGTAAACCAGTTCGAACCTTTCGCCATGATCAGGCAGACGCCGGTCACGGCAAATAATCCAAAACCTGTCAAGGGAGGGCCCAATGTGGTAAACAACTGGGGCATCACCCTGCAGTTTCCGGAAAATACCCCCGGCTCTTTCCCCGTACATGACGAAGATCATATCGTAATCAAGGATATCGCCCGGTGGCAGGAATATGTCCATGCGCCCCGGATGGATTACACGAAAAACGACTGGGCCCCCTATATTGCCGCGGCAGAGCAGATCGACCGGAATGACCAGTTTCTCACGCTGTCGGTAAGCCCCGGTATTTTTGAACAGTGCCACAATCTGATGAAAATGGAAAACTGTCTGATTTCCTTTTATGAATATCCCGATGAAATGCATGGACTGATCGATTATATCGCAGAATGGGAACTGGAATACGCAAGACAGGCCTGCGCCTGGCTAAAGCCTGATGCCCTGTTCCATCATGACGACTGGGGCAGCATGATCTCCTCTTTCATGTCTCCGGACATGTTCCGGGAGTTTATGGTTCCCGCTTATCAGAAAGTATACGGATATTACCGGGACCATGGCGTGGAAATCATCGTTCACCACAGCGATTCCTATGCCGCCAATCTGGTTCCCGCCATGATTGAGATCGGCATTGATATCTGGCAGGGCTGCGCCACCACCAATCAGGTTCCGGAGCTGATCCGCCAATACGGAGGACAGATCTCCTTTATGGGCAATATCGACAACGGCGTGGTGGACCGGGCTGACTGGAGCCGGGAGATAATCGAGCGGGAAGTACGCCGGGCCTGCGAAACCTGCGGGCGGCACTACTTTATTCCCAACACCATTATGGGCGGGCCGGCCAGCACTTATCCCGGTGTTTATGAGGCCGTCACCGAAACCATTGATATGATCAACCGGGAATCAGACCTGTAAACAGTAATCAACGGTCTAAGGATCCCCACTGACTATTTACCTGCAAAGCAAAAAGGAGGATTATATGAAAAAAATACCGTTTTCCCCTGATGAATTAAAAGAAGTAGGCCGTTACTATGTGGCAGGCCGCACCGACGGCGGAAAAATCAAACTGGACACTCCCATCACCCCACGGGAAAATATGCAGGCTTTTCTGAACAGTGAAACCCCCTGCTGGATGCCCAACGGCGACCTGATTACCATCACCCCTGAGATCGTTCCCGATAATGTTGCCCGGGCCTTTATTCAGGAAGCGGACCCCTCGGACCGCAAAGGCGGCCCGGATATGTTCGGCGTAAACTGGATTTTTGACGAAGCTGCCAACGGCTCTATGGTGGTTCCCGGCAGTCCGATTCTGGAGGATGCCAATGACTGGAAAGAGGTTATCAAATTCCCCGATGTGGATTCCTGGGACTGGGAAGGCTCCGCAAAGAAAAACGCCCGGTACGTATCCGGAAACGACCCGGTTTGGACCGTACAGTTTTCCGGTCTGTTTGAACGGCTGATCTCTTTTATGGACTTTGAATACGCCGCCGTGGCGCTGATCGACGAAAGCCAGAAAGAAGCGGTAAAGGATCTGTTCGAAGCCGTTACCGATACTTATATCAAAATTCTTGACCACAGCATCGAGGCATACCATGTGGACGGCTATCTGCTCCATGACGACTGGGGTTCTCAGCGGGCGCCTTTCTTCTCCAAGGCAACCTGGCTGGAAATGATTGCGCCTTATGTGAAAAAAATGGTGGACTACTGCCATTCCAAAGGCATTATTTTCGAGCTTCACTCCTGCGGACGTACGGAATCCATGATTGATGTGATCAGCTCCATCGGCATCGACATGTGGCGTCCTCAGCCCATGAACGACCTGAAAAAGATGTATGAGGAATACGGCGACCGGATCAAGCTGGGCGTACGCGCACCCATGTTCCCGCCGGGAACGCCGGACGACGTACAGATCCAGGCCGCAAAGGATCTGGTATCCCAGTTTAACATCCCCGGCAAATATGTGTTTACCAGCAACTTTATGGAATCCGACATTTTCAGAAAAGCTTTATATGAAGCGAGCCGGAAAGCATATCTGGAACACTGAGCAGCCGGTCAGAAACAATCGTATATCAAAACGGACCATATACCATTATCGTACCCCCTTAATCAAACATAGAACCAGCGCCCTGCCGGACATTTATGTCGGCAGGGCGCCGGTTTTTTACATGATCTGCTCACTTCTTCCCATAATTCCGCACCGTATCCATCAGTGCTTCCACATTCTCTTTCTTTGCCAGATCCATACCGCAGGAAGTCTCAAAAATAAAACCGCCTCCGGCCGCACAGCCGTCGATCAGCCGTTTCGCCTCATCCACTACCTGCTCCTTTGTGCCATAATCCAGCAGATACACTGGAAAACCGCCGGAAATACAAGCCGTGTCCCCCAATACCTTTTTCGCCCGTACCATATCAACTTCTTCAAAATGATAGATCACCTTGCCTGCCGGCACCTCTTTTAAGCACTCCAGACGGCTGTCATATCTGCCTTCCGTGTAAATATAAGGCACCATTCCGGAATCAATAATACAGTTGATAATCGTACGCAGATGATCCCAGTAGAATTCCCGGTAATGCTCGTCGCTCATAAAACCGTCCATGCCTTTATGAAGCGCCATAAACACATGCCTGCCGGGAATCATATTTCCCTGCATTTTAACCAGCTCCAGCGTCGCTGCCAGTTGTTCCTCACAGTATGCCTTTACCTCATCAGGACGCTCATACAGGTCCGCCAGCCCGTCCAGCGTGCCGCGCAGGAAATCGCTGTATCCGTCATAGGGAACCCCGGCAAATCCCGTGGCCAGCACAGGATACCCATATTCCTCAATCTCCGCGTCCAGGCGGTGCAGACGGCCGTTCAATTCCTCATTCATGTCATTGACTTCCCAGAGCGTCCGCATCATATCCTTAAATTCCGGCGTGCTGACCGCTGCCGCCACCATGCCGTGGCTGTTGAACACCCCCATGCTGCCGGCGGCAAAACCGGCGAAAGGCTCAAACAGTCCGTTGGTTTTAGGCAGGCCCTTATTCAGAACCCATCCGGCCCGGTCCGTAAAAAACTGTCCAAATTCTTCCTCTTCCAGTACCGGAAATTCAACAAACTGATGAATAGAATTTTTGTTGATTATATTTCCCGGCATCCCGGCCCAGCGGATCGTTTTCGGCCGCACCTTTTCCAAAATAGGCCCCTGACCGATATTCACATAGCTGTGGCCAAACATGGCATCCGGCGTATAGGTATCCAGATATTGAAACAGACTCTTCCGGGTTTTGCTCAGGTCTGTGTCATATAAAATATCTGCCATGGAATATCCTGCCTGCAGATAGGGAAAGCACTGTACAATCGGCATAAAGGGAATCGTATCCGGCTCCTTCAATGCGATGGCATCATTCACCCTGTTTAAACGTCTCCGGTAATCTTCTCTGCTCATATAAATCCTCCTTTTTAAAGCTCCGCCGCGTGAGAAACGCCCCCTCTCTCTGCCTTTCCACGCCCGCAGTATCCTTGCCCGCAGTTTTATTTTACTATAATACGGAGCAGGAAACGCTGTTGCGAATGCACAAAAATTCATCAATCAGCCGAAAAGATATACGTGCAGAAAGTCCAAACAAAACCCCCATTTACTTTATAGTCGCAAAATATGAAAAAATGCTGTATACTTATGGTACCACTGTCAGCGAATCCGGACAAATGTCTCGTTTTCGCATTCAGTCAAATCAATTGTAATAACAGTATTCCGGGAGAATCTTATGCACCCTTCAGATGACAAATTCCTGCAAAGCAAACTGCCTCAGAGAAAACTGGAAATCGCCCTGGAACGGCTTTTCGGCAGAGATACCTTAACGCCGCACTGGCAGAAAACCTATTCGGACTATATCCGCACCCGGATCTATCCATCCCTTTTATATCTGGCCGGTCAGAAGGATTATGAGCGCCTGCAAAGGCTGCTGGCCGCCGGATGGGCCGATACGAAGGTGCGGCTCCGTCTGGTTCAGGAAGAAAAAATCAAGGATGTACAGGTCCGTGCCATGCTGCTGACGGCGGGACAGGCCGAAGCATTCCGGGATTTTCATATTACGTCCGCATCCGGGCGGAAACAGCTGCTGGCCGCACCCGCACTGCTCACTCTCTGGGGCAGGCGGCTGGGTCTGGAGCATCCGGCCCTGCGGAATGTCTTATCCGCTCTCCGGTTTCAGGAGGTCCCGGACAGGCGGCTGCCGGGAACGGACGGAGAAACGATTTATTATCACGGAAAATATCTGGAGGAACTTGCCGCATCGGGAACGGGCTACCCCGCCTACCTGCATATGATTCTCCACTGTCTGTTCTTTCATATCCTTCCGCCGAAAGATGCGGACAGGCCATTATGGGACCTGTCCTGCGATATCGCTGCGGAAATGCTGGGGGAGCAGATGTTTCCCGAACAGTTCGGGGGCAGAACATTTTCCGGCGAAGTGCATTCCGCCCGGTCCTTTTCCGCCGTAAAAAAAGAACTGCGCGCCGCCCTGAACGCAGAGGGACAATTTCCGCTGACCAGCGCCCCCGCCGTTTACCGGCTGCTTGAGAGCCATCCGGAGCGGGCCGAAGTTTTTATGGGACAATTGCTGCGGGACGACCATGAACAATGGTATCAGAGAACGACTCGTTCACATGAAAAAAAACAGAAAGAACAACGCTGCACCGCCTCACAACTTTGCTGCCGCCGGCATATGCTGCGCCAATGGGCCCAGGCAGCCCATAACAGCAGAGGCAGCCAGCGGACGGCTTCGCCCCGCTTCGGCCTGATGCCCGGCAGCCGCCAGGACCGGATGGAAAAAAAAGAGGAAGGGCAGTACAATTTCGGGCGATACCTGAAACGATTTTCCGTCACCGGAGAAGAAATGCAGTTGGATACCGACAGTTTTGACTATATTCCTTATCATTACGGAATGGAACATTACGGAAACCTGCCTTTTCTGGAACCGCTGGAATATACGGAGACCAATAAAGTGGAGGAGCTGGTGATTGCCATTGACACCTCCGGCTCCTGCTCTCTGGAGCTGGTCCGGCGCTTTTTAGGCGAAACACGGAAGATGCTGACGGAAAAAGAACACTTTTTTGCCCGGATGCGGGTCCATATCTTCCAGTGTGACTCTATCATTCAGGACTACCGGCTGATTCATTCCAGGGAGGAATGGAGCCGCTACGAAGACCGGCTGTCCGTGGCAGGCCGGGGCGGCACAAATTTCATCCCTGTCTTCGACCGGGTCGGCCGGATGCTTAAAACCGGCAGCATCAAAAAGCTGAAAGGGCTGTTATACTTTTCGGACGGAGACGGAATTTATCCCCGAGAACGTCCGCCCTATGAAACCGCATTTATTTTTCCTGACTTTCGTTTTCTGGAGCTTAAGATTCCGGAATGGGTCGTGAAGATTTGTATTGAACAGAGGAGTCCCCAACCATGAACATCCAAGAAGCAAAAACCGAAATCATCCATACCTTCCGCGCCTACATGAAACAGGGCCCGGACGGCACATACCGCATCCCCATCCAGAAGCAGCGGCCCCTGCTGCTGATCGGCCCGCCCGGCATCGGCAAAACCGCCGTGATGGAACAGATCGCCCGGGAAGAAAAGATCGGTCTGGTTTCCTATACCATGACCCATCATACCCGCCAGAGCGCCGTGGGGCTGCCCTTGATACAGGAAAAAGAATATGCGGGAAAAACCTATTCCGCCACCGAATATACGATGAGTGAAATCATCGCCTCCATCTATGATTGTATGGCCGAAACCGGCAGAAAACAGGGCATTTTATTTTTAGATGAGATCAACTGTGTCTCCGAAACCCTGTCTCCTGTTATGCTGCAGCTTCTGCAGAACAAAATGTTCGGCACTTACGCCATCCCCGACGGCTGGATGATCGCAGCCGCCGGAAATCCGCCGGAATACAATAAATCGGTGCGGGAACTTGATATGGCCACGCTGGACCGGGTAAAGCATATGGAAATCCAGGCTGATCCGGATGTGTGGATGGACTATGCGTTTGCCCACCAGGTCCACCCCTGCGTCACCGCTTATCTCACGGCACACCCGGATCACTTTTATCAGATTCAGGATACGCTCCGGGGACAGTTGTTCGTTACGGCCAGAGGGTGGGAAGATTTATCCTGCATCATCCGGGCATATGAAGAAGATCAGATTCCCGTTCAGGAATCACTGATGATTCAATATCTGCAGCACGATGAAATTGCCCGCAGTTTCTATCTGTTCTATGATTTGTTCCGGCATTTCGAAAACAAGACAAAACCGTATGCAAAAGCAGACATAAGCTCCGGGGGCCTGTGGAATCTGAATCTTGCCCATGCCGATATCAGCCAGGGACTGGCCGTGGCCTCCCATCTGATGGCTTGCATCCGCCATGAAGCGCTTTATTGGAAAGAACAGAGTATCCTAGAAAAAGAACTGAAAGAGGCCCTTACCTCCTGGCGCCAGAAGACAACCCAAAGGATAGAAAATACGGAAAATAGGAACTCGGCCAAAAGCACGGAAACTTCCGAGAATTCCAGAACTTCCCTCATGCTGCTCTCTCAGCTTATTGAAAGCCGCCGGGCCGCTCTGAAAATCAAAGAAAGCAAACAGCTTATCGAAAAAGAGGATGCCCACAAGGAACAGCTCCTGATCCGAAAACTGGAAGACCTGCTGCAGAAACAGACAAAAAAGATCCGGACAGAAACCGAAGCCGTTTCGGAAATCTTAGCAGAAGCCGAAGCTGCGTGCGGGCAGGCCCGAAGTCAGCTGCTGGACACCATCGCCCGCTCCTACCGTCTCCTGGAAACCTTCCCCGGCGACGAGCCTCTTTTGTACTTCACCGCAGACCTGACCGGAGAACCGGACTGTGCGGAACTTCTGGCTGCGGGGCCCTGCCCGGAGTATGTATATCATTCCCAGAAACTTCTGCTGGCCAGGCAGGAACATAAACTGCTGCAAACACTGGCAAAAGAATAAATTCATATGAACGGTTTATGCAAAAGAATCCTGCTTCGCAGGATTCTCCGCCTGCGGCGGGCCGCCCCGGATACATTATCTTACTAATTCCCCATAACGCACTTCATCAACCAATTCCTGTACGTCATCCTCTGTTTTCAAGCTTTATTTCAAATGCAAACTTCGCTTACATGCCCATTCAAAAGGCAAAAAAGGAAACAGGTTCCGGCAACAGAAACACTTTACTCCGCCCCAGGAACAATCTCCCCGGCTCTGGTCAGTGCAATCTTCGTCAGCGTCGGCCCTACCAGCTCATAGATCAGCACGGCAAACAGCACGATATTCCGGATAATCATCCCTTCCGGTCCCAGGCTCTCCGCCATAATGGACATGCCCAGAGCCACGCCGGCCTGGGGCAGCAGCGTAACGCCCAGATATTTCACGATAGTGGGCTCACATTTCATCGCCTTTGCGCCGAGTCCCGCGCCCAGATACTTTCCGGCAGAACGGCTGAGGATGTAGACCAGGCCGATCCCGATAATCGTCACGTCCATAATCACGCTGAAATCCAGCTCCGCCCCGCTCAGGACGAAGAACAGAATACTTAACGGGTCGGTCCAGTTTTCCGTCCGCTCCATCAGATCCTCCGATACGTCGCACATATTGCAGAACACCGTTCCCAGCATCATACAGGTCAGCAGGGAAGAAAAGCTGATATGTACCCCTCCGATATCAAATTCCAGCATGGTAATGGCCGCCACCATCAGCACATAGGTAATGGAGATTTCCAGCCGGTTGCTGCTGGACTGGAACAAAGTCTCCGTAAAGCTGAACAGAAGACCCATAACAAACCCCAGCGCCAGAGAGAGCACCACCTCCAGAAGCGGCTCCGCCAGAACCGAAACCACGTCGATCTGTCCGTGCTCAATAGACTGTGCGATTCCAAAGGAAACGGCAAAGATAATCAGCCCAACCGCATCGTCCAGCGCCACGATGGGCAGCAGAATATTCGTCAGAGGCCCTTTGGCCTTATACTGCCGCACCACCATCAGGGTAGCCGCCGGCGCCGTAGCCGCCGCAATGGCGCCCAGGGTGATGGCCGTGGACAGGGACAGTTTGTCCGGCATCAGGAAATGCAGGCCAATCAGCACCGCATTCACCAGTATACAGGCACCTGTTGACTCACAGATGCCCACAATCGTAGCCTGCACGCCGTTTTTTTTCAGTTGAGACAGCCGGAATTCATTGCCGATCGAAAAGGCGATAAATCCCATGGCCGCATCAGAGATAATGCCCAGAGACCGTACCTGATCCAGAGAATTGAAGCCCAGTCCGGGAATCTGAAGCCGTCCCAGGCAAAAAGGCCCGATCAGGATTCCGGCCACCAGATATGCAGTCACGGCAGGCAGTTTCACCATTTTTGCCACCCGTGACATAAACAGCCCCGCCAGCAGGGCAATTGAAATAACCAACAACGTTTCCATACTCTTTTTTCCTCCTCATTCGTTCCGCCGTGGTTCTGCCAAACCGTTTCCGCCGGATGCTTACGCCATAGGCGTAAATTTTCTTCCTTTTAATATATCGTCTTTTTTCGGTACCGCCGCTTTTGCCATCTGACAGAACAGCTTCTGCGAATTCACCGGGGATTTTTCCTCCCGGCGCACCTTCGCATATCTTCCATCGGGCATCAGGATATGCGCCTTCACGTTATCTTCCAGTTCAAGGTCCAGGATTTCCCGCACCCGCTCCCTGAGCGTTTCGTCGTCCACCGGAAACAGAATCTCCACGCGGCGGTCCAGATTCCTGGGCATCCAGTCGGCGCTGGCCAGATATACTTCCGGATGGCCGTCATTGTTAAAACAGTAGATACGGCTGTGTTCCAGAAAATTGCCCACGATGGAACGGACCGTAATATTTTCACTGACGCCCGGAATCCCCGTTTTCAGGCAGCAGATTCCCCTGACCACCAGATCAATTTTTACCCCGGCGGCGCTGGCCTCGTAAAGAGCGGCGATAATCTCAGGATCGCTCAATGAGTTCATCTTTGCCTTAATGCCGGCTTCCCTGCCCGTCCGGGCATGCTCCTGCTCCCGCCGGATCAGCTTCAAAAACTTTCCTTTCAGCCACAGCGGCGCCAGGGACAGACGGTTCCAGGACAACGGCTCCGAGTATCCGGACAGCATATTAAACACTGCGGTGGCATCTTCTCCCACCGACCGGCGGCAGGTAAACATCCCCAGATCCGTGTACAGCTTTGCCGTGGAATCATTGTAATTTCCCGTTCCCAGATGGACATAACGGCAGATGCCTTCTTCCTCTCTGCGCACGATCAGGGTAATCTTGCAGTGGGTTTTTAACCCCAGCAGCCCGTAGATCACGTGACATCCCGCTTTTTCCAGCATCTTCGCCCAGTTAATATTATTTTCCTCGTCGAATCTGGCTTTCAGCTCCACCAGCACCGTCACCTGCTTGCCGTTCTCCGCCGCCTGAGCCAGTGAAGCGATAATCGGGGAATTGCCGCTGACCCGGTACAGGGTCTGTTTGATGGCAAGCACATCCGGATCTCTGGCCGCTTTCCTGATAAAGTCCACCACCGGCTCAAATGTCTCGTAAGGGTGATGCATCAGAATATCGCCTTTTTTAATATTGTCAAATATACTGTCCTCATTGGCAAAAGCCGGCACCGGCTTGGGCGTATATTTCTCACTGCGCAGATGATCGTAACCTTCCAGACCGCTGAGCTTCATGGCAAAGGTAAGGTCAAGAGGACCGTCGATCAGGTAAATATCCTCGTCCCTGATGGAAAAGTCTTTCTTTAAAATCTTCAAAAGCCTTTTGTCAATACCGTCCTCTACCTCCAGTTTGATCACTTCGCCCCACTGACGTTTTTTCAACTGCTTTTCGATGGTTTCCAGCAGATCCTCCGCTCCGTCCTCGTCGATGGACAGGTCCGCATTTCTCATAACCCGGTAGGGATGGGCACAGACCACGTTATAGTTGAGGAACAGCTTGCCCATATGCCGCTCGATGATTTCTTCCAGAAGAATCAGCCTGACGGCCTCGCCGTCCCGCTTCACCTCGTAAACTCTCGGCAGCACGGAGGGCACCTGCACCGTGGCAAATTCCAGCTCCTGATCCCCTTTCTTTTTCTGCAGCAGCGCCGCAATGTTCAATGATTTGTTGCGGATCAGCGGAAAGGGCCGGGAAGGGTCCACCGCCATAGGGGTCAGCACCGGATACACCGACTCCATAAAATACCGGTCCACGCTGGCCGCTTCTTCCTCGGTCAGATCCTCATACCGGGTAATCACATGAATGCCGTTTTTCTTTAATGCCGGAAGGAGGGATACATTATAGGTATGATACTGGGTATCCGTCAGCTCATGAACCGCTTTTCCGATCAGCTCTAACTGTCTGGCCGGCTTCATCCCCGCAATATCCGTTTTGTGATAACCGGCATGAACCATATCTTTCAGAGACGCCACCCGCACCATTACAAATTCATCCAGATTTGAGGCGGTGATCGCCAGAAACTTCATCCGCTCCAGAAGGGGAATGTGCTCATCCATCGCCTCCGCCAATACCCGGTAATTAAAAGCAATCCAGCTTAATTCCCGGTTCTGGTAATACTCCGGGCGGGTAAAATTTATTTTTTCATCAGACATTTTTTACACACCTCTTTTCCGTTTTAACACCGGCTTGATTCCGAAAACTTCCTCAAAGAAATACGACCGTTTTTCAAAGGTGCTCTGCTCCAGGGAAATATCTTCCGACGTCTCCGTGACAATCAAAAGCTGCCGGTCTTTCAGGGTGATTTTCACATGATCGAACTTTTGCTTATGGCTTTTGTCCAGAGCGTTGCCCACCCGCATAATCGCCACCAGCTTGGCGATCACATTGCTGATCTTGTGGTTGCGCACCTCGTTCATAATCTTTTCATATTCATATGTGGTGGTATTGTATTTTACGATATAGGCCACGATCTCCCGCTCAATATGGGAAATGCCGATGATTTCCGTAGCTTTGATAATATGATAGGAACTTTCCGCCGGCTCCCGCATACTGATATATTTGCCGCAGTCATGCAGGATAACGGACAATTGCAGCAAAAGCCGCTCCCGCTGTCCCAGACCGTGGTATTTTTTCATGCTGTCAAAAATATCCAGAACCAGTTTTTCCAGACTCTGGTTATGTTTTTTATTGCCCTGATACCGCTTGGAAATATTTCTGGCGGCCACCAGAATATCCTCGGTAAAATCATGGGTAAAGCTGATCAGCCGTTTTTCCTCGCCGTATTCCGCCACGATGCCGTCGCACAGGTTCACCCCCGGAATCCACAGAAGCTCCGCCCCGGTAATCTCAATCATCTTACGGAAAATCATTACCGACGGCTGCATCAGATAGGCGTGCTCAATGGGAATGTCCATCTCCAGCGACAGCTTCTCCGGACTCATTTTCTCAATCCGGTGATAAAAATCCATAAATTCCCGGACCGTCATCTTGTCCGCCTGTCTGTCCCCGCCGCCTTTTCTGTTCAGATACAGGGCACACAGTCCTGTGGCGATAATATTCTTAATATCCCGGTCTTTCAGGAACATTTTCCGGAATGTGTCGATATCGCTGTCCACCAGCTCCCGGATCAGGGTGCGGTAATTCACCCTGTCATAGTCCAGATGTCCCAGCGTCTCCTTAATCCGCAGCGCGCCCAGTTTCAGATACTGGGTCGTTACCAGCGCATCCTTGTCAAAAAGAGAAAGCTGGGTGCTGCCCGATCCCACGTCCACGATAGCCGTTCCTTTTTTGATAATGGACTGGAACTCATTTTCCTTGACGGCAATCGCCTTATAACACAGGAATCTCTGCTCGGAATTGCTCAGTACCTTGACTTCGATGCCGGTGCGCACCAGGATCTGATCCAATACAATCTGGCTGTTGCCCGCTTCTCTGAGCGCGCTGGTGGCATAAGCCCGGCAGTCTTTCACCTGATATTCCTCCATCACCCGGCAAAAGCCTTTCAGGATCGTACACATGGCGTCGATCAGATGGGAACTGATCTTTCCTTCCATATAAGTGTCGGTTCCCACCCCTGCCGTCTTCCGCATATGGTCCAGACACCGGATCCCGTTTTTCTGTGAAATCTCATAAATTGCCAGCTGCAGGTCAAAAGAACCCACGTCAATGGCAGCAAATGTGGTGATAGCCATACCTAAATCCTCCTTGGGCCCGTCAGGTTCGTCTGTTTTCCGTTTTATTCCGGCTCTGCTGACTTCCTTCCGGACCGTATATGTGTCACAAACTGCTCCGCCGTCCTGCCGGACAGTCCGCCGTGGTTCAGCTCCCATATGTTGGCTTCCGCCAGAAGCTGCTCCTCGGACATATCAATCCGATACCGCAGGGCCAGTTGTCTGACGATTTCCCGGAACTCTTTCTGATCCGGCTTCCCGTAATAAATCTGGATACCGAACCGGGACACCAGGGAGAGCTTTTCCTGCACCGTGTCGTTTACGTGAAGGTCATCCTGAAGCTCACGTTTATCGCTGTATTTTTCCCGGATCAGATGGCGGCGGTTGGAGGTGGCATAGATCAGCACATTGTCCGGCCGCTTTTCCAGACCGCCCTCAATGATCGCTTTCAAATATTTATATTCTACCTCAAAATCTTCAAAAGACAAGTCGTCCATCATCAGAATAAACTTATAATTTCTGTCTTTGATCTGGGCGATGATATAGGGCAGCTCCTCCAACTGATGCTTGTATACCTCAATCATCCGCAGCCCACGGTCATAATATTCATTCATCAGCGCTTTTATGCTTGAGGACTTGCCGGTGCCGCTGTCGCCGTATAAAAGGCAGTTATTGGCCCTGCGCCCTTCCACAAAAGCTTCCGTGTTGGCCCTCAGCTTGGCCTTCTGCCGCTCATAGCCGATCAGATCTTTCAGATAAATATGGGCGATATTCGGAATGGGCCTGATCTGTGCCGCCGCCCCTTTTCCCTCAATGCGGAATGCCTTGTGAAGCCCCAGCCTGCCCACGCCGCAGTCCTTATAAAAGCCGGTTACGATATCCAGATATTCCTCCGGACTTCCCGCCCCAGCCAGTTGAACGCTCAGCGCTTCAATCCGGTCCCGGATACGGCTGTTAAATATCTTGCTGTTCCCTCCGGCGCCGTCATAATCCGCCGTCATTTTCATCAGATCCGTATGAAAAACCCGGTCAATCTGCTCCAGCGGATAGTCAAACAGTGCCTTGAAAATTTTAAAATCATGGCAGGCAAACGTATTAATGCTGCCCTCTACCCTGCCTTTCACCTCACAGGCCATACTGAATGCATTTTCATGGCAGGCCAGCTCATAGGCCAGATAGCTGTGCCAGAGATTGCCTCCGAAGCCGTGGGAGCCGGCCAGCTCAAGAAGGCCGTTTACCACAGCGTAAAGCCGCTCCTCTCCTTCTCTTGTCGGACTGTTCTTCTCGGCCTGTTCCATCACACAGACCATACCGTCATAAATATCCTGACATTCCAAAGTGCGGTAAATGATTCTGTCGTTTATGCGCAAATGATTCAACATGTTATTTTCCTTTATAATCGTCTATCGCAATACTGTTGACGCCATAGTAACTGGCCATTCCTCCGTTTGCCCAGTTTGAGCTGTCCGGCGACAGATCGCTGGTATCGGCGCATCCGGTATATTTCGTCTGTGACTGCAGCGCATAAGTTGTAATATCCAGATTCCCCATGGCCTTCTGTTCATAGATATAATTTTCTCTCTGCATAAAGAGAACATGTATATTCATAATATCCATCACGCCGAACGTAAACCAGATACAGAAATAAAAGGTAATAATTCCCCCGGCAGCCATAAGCGCCGGCTTCCACTGGGTCTGAAACAGCGCCGCTGCCAGCATCAGGCAGGAAGCCAGCATAAAGACAACCGGACCAAACATGGCTCTCGTCTCTATATACGGCGTGCCGATCAGCGCATAATTGGAAGCCAGACCGCCCAGAAAGACCAGAGAAGCGGATACCAGCAGCTCTTTCTGCCTTTTATAATACCAGCAAAACACAAACAGTATAATAAATGCGATCACCAGCCAGGAACAATGGGCTCTGGTCGCATCAATACAGGCTGCCAGCCGGCCGGCATATTTGATCAAAAAGGGCGTGTCATCCTGGTACAAAGACAGGCGCGCCAGATTTCCCGGCGCCAGAATCAGAATCAGCCAGCTGATCAGTCCGCTGACAATCGCCGTTACGGACCATACCGGAACTTTGCGCTTTGCGTATATAAAATAAACTACAAACAGCCCCTGCACCAGAAGACATGCCGCCGAAGAATTCTCGCTGAATCCCCCGGCCAGCGCGGACAGCACCGTAATCCCAATCCCCCGGCCCACACCGGAAAAGTCACAGATTTCCATCTGATAACAGCGGTAAACCAGCAGTACTGCCAGCATCAGCGTCGTTCCCCACACATAATTGACCGAACAGGCCTCCGTAAAAAACATCATTCCGTACCAGGGAATCAGCAGCCATAAGATAAAATGGATGCACCAGTACAATACGCCGTTAAACTTTCCCCGGGGATTTCCATGAAAATACAGCAAAGCCCCGAATATGGTGTAAATTATGCCGTTCAGAACATTAAACATTTCCTCGCCGTGCCCACTGGCCAGAATCAGCTGCAGAAAAAAATGCGGATAGGTCCGGCCGGACCAGGTCTGATAGTGACTTTTCATGGACTCGATCACACTGCCAAGCCCGGTCAGTCTTTCTCCCGTAGCAAAGCTGAAATGATAATTAAAAGCATCCCCCACGAAATGGCTGTAATGGTTTAACATAATTGCAGCGACACAGGTAACGGCCATGCATACTGCCAGTTTTTTCTGGTCTTTTGTAATCGAAAATTTTGATAACACTTCTTCCCTCCCCGTTAATAATTCCCCAGAATCTTCATACTGACAGCTTCCTCCGAAATCCCGGTCAGCGCATTGCAGACGCCGCTGTCGCTTAAATTCCCGGTAAACTCCACGAAAAACCGATATTCCCAGGTCTGGCCCGGCACCGGTCTGGACTCGATCTTGAACATATTCAGCCCGTTGAAAATAAAATGGGACAGGATATTGTACAGAGAGCCGCTTTCATGGGCCACTTCGAAGCAGATACAGATTTTGGAAGCCGTTTTCGCATACACTTTGCGGCTGCTGGTAATCACAAACCGGGTGGTATTGCTGCTGTTAAAATTCAGGGGCGCCTTAACCACTGACAGCCCGTAGATGCTGCCGGACATGGCGCTGGCAATGGCTGCCTTGCGGGGATCTCCCTCTTTCACCACCCGCTGGGCCGCCACCGCCGTATTCTCCACGCTGACCTGATGCCAGCCTTTATGCTCGTTTAAAAATTTCTGGCACTGCATCAGCGCCTGGGGATGGGAATAAACCAGTTCGATTTCCTCCATAGAAGCCCCCGGCAGTCCCAGCAGGGCATGGTCTACCTTAACTTCAACCTCACCCACAATATAATTGTCATACTTCGCCAGCAGATCGTACACGTCCCCCACCGTTCCGGCCGTGGAATTCTCGATAGGCAGAACGGCAAAATCGGCCCGTCCTCCCGACAGGGCGTTCATGGCGTCCTCCCAGGTTTTTACATAAAATCCCTTGAAGTCCTCTCCGAAATATTCCATGGCCGCCATATGGGCGTAAGCGCCGGGAACACCCTGATATACCACCCGGGCCCCCTCTTTTGGCAGCCTTTCGATCTGTTCAAAAGGAAGCCTGCTGCCCATGCCTTCTTCCTCCAGCATCTGATACTGGCGTTTTCTGCTGATGGCCATCATCTGCCGCATCAGCTCCCGCATGCCGGCTTTATTAAACGGATTCTCTGCCAGCGCTTCCACCCTGGAAAGTTTTTCCTGCTCTCTGGACAGATCCCGGACCGGTTTGCCGGTAGTCATCTTATACCGGGCCACCTGATCTGACAGCTCCATCCGCCGCTCAAAAATTTCCACCAGACGGCCGTCCAGCTCATCCAGCTCCTGACGGATCAGAGACAGATCCCGGACCGATTCCGGTCCGCAGACTTGCTCCTGATTCAGACAGGCCTTTTTTTTTAACCTCTCCAGTATCCCGGACAGCTCATGAAGAAAGGTCAGAGAACCAAATACGACGATTACCCCTTCCGGGCCGGCCGCCGAAAGTGCTTTGCGGGCCGCTTCCTCATAGGAATCCGACGCCTCCGCCTTTCCGCCCTGCCGCCGGATCACCTCCGCCAGCTTTTGGGCCGAAAGGGCCCTGGGGCTGTCGGGCGTCAGCGTAAAAATCCGCTCCGCCGCGCCGTGGGTAATGGACACCACCTGCTCATAATCTTTATCTGCCAGAATCCCCATGATATAAACCACATGATCCCGGTCGAAATAGTAATCCACAGACTCCCGCAGCTTTTTGGCCGCAGGCGGATTATGAGCCCCGTCGATCACCACCCTGGGATTCTGACCCACCATCTCAAACCGGCCGTGCCACTGCGCCCCGGCCAGTCCCGCATAGATATGTTCCTTCCTGATTTCAAATCCGTTCCGGGCCAGCGCCTCGGCCACCTCCACCGCCAGACTGGCATTTTCCGTCTGATAACGCCCCAGCAGGCCGATTCGAAGCCCCTGATACTCTTTATAATCAAACACCATAAAGGACCTTCCGTCAGCCTCCGTCAGTCCCTCGCAAACCGTCAGCCGGTCCGGCGCCGTCTTTGTCAGGGAAACGCCCACGGCGGCGCACTGCTCCTCCACCGCCCGCTCCGCTTCTTCTGACTGGGCGCACATCACGGCTTCCATGCCGGATTTGATAATGCCGGATTTGGTATGGGCGATCTCATACACCGTGTTCCCCAGATACTGCATATGGTCAAGGCCCACGGCGGTAATCACGGCGCAGACTGCCGTGGTAATCACATTGGTGGCATCCTCCCTGCCGCCCAGGCCGCACTCCAGCGCCACGATATCGCACTGATGGCCGGTAAAGTGCAGAAAGCCGATGGCAGTCTCCACTTCAAACAGGGTAGGCTGGGCAAACCCGTCCGCAATCATGGACCGGCAGGCCTCCCGAACCTGCTCCGTATACCGGCAGAATTCCTCTCTGGTGATCATTTCCCCGTTAATCTGTACAAATTCTTCATATTCAAATACTCGGGGAGAGATATACCGTCCCACCCGGTATCCCGCTTCGCTTAAAATCTGGCTGACAAAGGCAAGAACGGACCCTTTTCCGTTGGTGCCTGCGATATGGACGAATTTCAGCCGGTCCTGGGGATTCCCAAGCCGCCGAAGCAGCTCCCCCATGGAATCCAGGCCCAGCACCCATCCCAAAGACAGCTCCACCTCCCTTAAATATGCCCTCGCTTCCTCGTAATTCATAGCTCCTTTATTCCTCCAAAGAATGATTTTTAAAATTATTTTTTCCTGCCGTAAATCATTTCATCCAGTGTCCGATACAGTTTTTCTACCTCCACAGGCTTGGACAGATGCCCGTTCATGCCGCACTCCACCGACTTTTTCAGATCGTCGTCAAAGGCATTTGCCGACATGGCGATAATCGGCACGGTATGACAGTCTTCCCGTTCCATGCTCCGAATCGCACGGGCGGCATCCAGTCCGTCCATCACCGGCATCATAATATCCATTAAAATCACGTCATAGGTACCCGGCTCCGTAGTGCGGATACGCTCCACGGCCTGGGCGCCGTCATAAACGCAGTCCACCTCAAAATCCCGTTCTTCCAGCAGACACTGGGCGATCTCGGCATTCAGCTCATTATCCTCCACCACCAGGACACGGCAGCCCGCAAAAGAAATCTCGCGGGTTTCCTCCGCTGCGGTTTCCATATCCTCACCCAGCGCCAGCGGAATGGAAAAGCTGAACGTACTGCCCTTTCCCGGTTCGCTTTCCAGCTGAATATTGCTCCCCATCATCTGTACCAGACGATTACTGATGGAAAGTCCCAGACCGGTTCCCTTCTGCTTGGAAGGATTTGCGCCGGATGCCTGCTCAAAGGACCGGAACACCCGCTCCTGTTCTTCCTTCACGATACCGACGCCCGTATCGCTCACTCCGAAATACAGGACGGCCTCCCCGTTTTTCTCACCGGTTTCCTCTACGGTCAGGATCACTTTTCCTTTCTCCGGCGTAAATTTTACCGCATTGCCCAGCAGATTAATCAGTACCTGGCTGATTCTCATTCTGTCCGCCACAAACCATCGGTGACGCAGATTGATCCTGCATACAAAATCAATCTCCTTGGCAGACGCCTGGGGCGTGATCAGCTCTCTGGCAGTGTCCAGCATTTCATTCATATTGAAATTGAAGGGCTCCAGTTTCATCTTTCCGCTCTCAATTTTGGACATATCCAGAATATCATTAATCAGACCCAGCAGATAATCTGAAGAAGACCGTATTTTCTGCAGACAGTCCATCACCCGCTCCTGGCTCTGCCCCTGCTGCAGGGCGATGGCGGTCATGCCGATAATGCCGTTCATCGGCGTACGGATCTCGTGGCTCATACGAGACAGAAATTCCGATTTGGCCTTGCTGGCAATATCGGACTGCCGCTGGTTCAGCTGACTCTGAATCATGCTGGCAAGCTCCGCAAGGTTCTGATACTCCTCGGAGTTTTCCAAAAGCTCCGGTCCGATTCCGAGAATACAGATATTGCCCATATAACTGCCGCTGTCATACAGAGGCAGCACCACGCCCCGCTGCCCGGGTCCGATGCCCAGAAAGCACCGAATCACCGGTTCTGCGCTGTCCTCCTCGGAAAAACAGCGGACCTCCTTTTCTCCCAGCCAGTCATAAAAGGCTTTCTTATCTTTTTCCCTGTATTTTCTCACAGTCTCCTGTGTGTTCTCTCTCTCCCTGTGCCACTGATAATTCAGATAGCTGGAATTAAAATCAGGCCGCAGAAGAGAAACCAGCACGCCCTCCGCCTGATAAAACCGGCCGATCTTGCGGATCATCAGCATCATCTGGGCCGGGAAATCATCTCCCTTTCCAAACAAATTCAGCGCCACGGACACCAGATTCACGTCTTTGGTATAATCAAGAGAACTGACCTCCTGCCCCAAAAGCGCAGGCAGATCCGTCCGGTCTTTTTCAGATATATCCTCATAGGACATGTACTGCCTTTTTGCGCCGGCAGGTACAGAATTCCAGGCCAGCTTTGCCATGCGGATCAGCCGTTCTCCGCTCTGTTTTTGTTTCCCCAGGGCCAGGCCGGCCCGTATGCGCAGGGCAAAGGTTTCTTCCCCAAATTCGGCCCCGGCCTTCTCAAGAAGCCCCAGGACAAATGCCTTACCCTGTTCCCCGGACTGATCTTCCAGCCACAGCGCAATCTCATCTCTGTTCAGCCGCAGCGCCACCGTCCGGCAGCCGGTTTTTTCGGTCAGTGTCCGGCAGTCCTCACGGATTATCCCGCCGATTTCTTCCAGAATCATATCGCCAAACACAATGCCGTTTTTTTCGTCGCTCTCTTTCAGCCGATCCAGATACAGACTGAGCATAACGCCTTCCGGCCGTTCTTTCCTGCATTCCTCCAGATATTCGAGCCCGGCTCTGAAACCGTAAAGACCGGTTACGCCGTCCGTCGTATTTTTTCTGTACTGCTCCGCTTCTCTTTCTTTCTGTTCCTGAATATTCCGGATACTTCCCACCAGTTTCCACCGTCTGCCGTCCGTATCATAAACAGTCGTTCCCGACAGCGCCACCCAGACGTAATCCGCATCGCTTGGCCATTTCAGCCGAAACTCCGCATACCGCTGATCCGTCTTTCTGTGCAGATCCCGGATGACCGCTTCCCGATCTTCCTCATGGATATAGCTGGGATTGATAAATCCGCTCTCAAATTCCTCGCACTGCCACTGGCCGCTCATTGTCTTATGGTTCACAATATCCAGTATATGATTCTGAATATCATAGGAAAAAAAGATATCCTGAGAGGATTCCAGCGCCACTCTGTACCGCTCCTTTTCCTCCAGCAGAATATTTTCCGCTTCTTTCTGCCGGTCCGTCAGATCCGATACCACGTCATATAAAGCGTCTATCTCCAAAATATTGGACGGCTTGAATTCCCGAAGGCCGGACTGTCCTTTGCTGATACACCGCATCAGTTTCCGAATCGGCCCGGTGAGATGTTTTACCAGTATATAGATGCCCAGAACGCCAAACAGAAGGCCAACCAAAACAGCGAACAGCATCCAGACATAAAGCCTGCGGCTCATTCCAAACAGATCATCCTCCGTATCCAGCCCGAGAAGCACCCATTCCGTATTTTCATAAGGTACGTGGCTGCCGTACAGTCTCAGCGGGCAGACCACGGCATAAATGCCCTGTCCGCCGGTCCTGACATCCCGTACCCGGGAAAGACTTCTGTAATTCGTTTCTTCCAGAGCAAACCGATTGTCTGCGGACCGGACCAGATCATAAAGAATGCCTTTGCCGGTCAGCGGCATATACCGGCCGTCTTCTTCCCGGACTGCCAGCATATACCCGGACTGCTGGGCAGCGTTCAGCTCCGACACCGGAAAGTAATCATACAGGCTTTTGCAGGAAATTTCCACGCCAAGTACGCCGTACACCTGACCCTGATGCCGAAGCGGCAGAGAATATGTAATCATCTCATAGGGATCGGCTATGTTTTTTTCCAGGGAAAAAGGCAGCGACCAGTATCCCAGATCCTCCGTGTCCGCATCACCGTACTCCGCTCCGGCCCGCCAGGGCTCATAAAAATAATTGTCGGAAGCATTCTGTCCCCGGCCGTCCATACGAAACCGGGTGGTCCAGTTTGTGTCCAGCGGAATGCTGAAAGATCTGGAAAGCCGCTTGTTTCCCCGTTCCAGCAACAGATCCGTATTGTTAACCGGATTGGTATTCGGATCGGAATCACGGATAAAAAAGCCGTCGAACTCCCCGGCCGTTTCCATGTCTCTGTCTGTCAGCACCAGAAAAATTCCCGTTACGGTTTGATTGTGCAGAACATCCAGACATTCCGGAACAAGTAAATCCAGCAGCTCCCCTTTCCTCTCATCAGAAAGAAAGAACTCCTCCTGCGTCATACCGGCCTGCTGCAGACACTGGCCAAACAGGTCGTTCATCCGTTCTTCCTGCTCATGGATGGAGGACCAGCGCTGGTTCATTTCATTCTCCAGAATCACCTTGCGGTTTTCTACCAGCCGGTTCATCATGCCGCCGGAATATTCCGCCAGCGTTCCTGCCGTCCGTCTGACCACCAGAGTGCCTATGGTAATAACGCCCTGTACAAGCATAATGGCAATCAAAGGTATCAGGAATATCCTGAAAATCGTCGATTTTTTTCTTTTATTGCCTTTTTCTTTTATCATATCTTATTTATTCACCGCCGCTTCCAGCGCCTCGCAAAAAGAAAGGTACCATGCCTCAAAAGCCTCGTCCGTTACATAAGCCGCCGACGCTTCTTCCAGACTTTTTCCCTGTTTCAGCGCCTCCATAACGCCGGCACGGTCCTCCGCCGCCTTATCGGCAAGATGATATTCCAGCACCTTTCTCGCCGCAGAACCGTTTTCAAAGCTCTTGTTCGTATAAAGGGTGGTTTCCTCCATCTCATTGAAAATGGTAGTCAGACAGTCATAGGTTTTGGGCGCTACCGTCAGCCCTTTTTCCGCCGCCACCTGATCCAGCATCTCGCTGCTGTTTGCCTCCTTCGTCACCGGCAGATATCCGGACACACAGCCAAACTGCAAATTGTTCTCTGCCTGGGTAAACCATTTTAAAAATTCCACGGCAGCATATTCATGGGTTTCGTCAGACTTGCTGACCACCATTCCGGCGCCCTGCTGCACGGCATAATGTTTTCCGCCTTCAAACACGGGAGCCGTCATCACGGCATAGTCGATGGGACGGCTGCCGCTGTCCATCTCCACCTGATCGGGAAAATACATGGCCGAGGAGGTAGAACCCGTATAAGCCAGCAGCTCCCCGGTCTTCACATCATCGGAACGGAAGGAACCGTAAGCGCCGAAATACCCCTTCACCATGGGAACATAATAGTTCTCCCAGAGACGGCGCAGTTCTTCTTTGGGCACGTTTAACGTCAGTTCTCCGTTCTCCACCTGAAAGATCTCCACGCCCAGCTGCTGCATGCCGATAATAAAGTAATTGGCCACCGCATCCCTGCCGTAAAAAGCCATGCCATCCTCCGGTATGTCCGGCGTCAGGCTGTCTGTCCACTCATAATAGGACTGCGCCGTGGAAACCACGCCCTCTATGGTTTTCAGATCTTCCAGAGAAGCGCCCGTAGCCTGGGCAAAAGGCTCCCAGTCCGTTTTGTTCACCATCATAATCTCCGTGGACTTTGCCGTGGGGAAAATTCTCAGGCTGCCGTCGGCGGCAATCCGTCCTTCTTCAATGTAGGAGTCCACATATTTGCTCAGTTCTTCCTCATCCAGATAGTCGGACAGATTTGCCAGCGCGCCGGCCTGCTCTACCTCATAAGCGGTGTCCGCATAGGAAGAAAAGATATCCGGCATCTCGTCCGCTCCCACCTTTCCTTCGATGGCGTCTCTCACCGCCGTTTCCAGATCAGAAACCGACCCCTGGGAATACCCCTGGACATATATGCCCATCTCCTTGCCTGCGGTATCATTAAATTCCTCTACCAGTGCGTCAAATGCCGCCTGCTGAGAGCCGTTATAATAATGCCAGACTGTCAGAGATACCGGATTTTTGGGGTCCAGGAGACTTTTCTTTCCGCACCCCGCCCCGCAGAATACCAAAACCGCTGTCAGACATAACAGAGATACTTTTTTCATGCTTCTTTTTTTACCACTCATTGGCTGTTCTCTCCTTCCCCTGGTGTGACTGTCTTCATTCTTGCAGAAACGACTCTGGAATGGGATTTTTCTCCATTCCAAAGTCGTCCTGTCCCTTTTATTTAAAATATTCCACGCCTGACCGGAATAGTTTCATATCCTGCTCGCCGTAAGTGTTTACGGCCACTGACTGGCCGATC
This sequence comes from uncultured Lachnospiraceae bacterium, assembly GCA_948470335.1. Taxonomy (GTDB): domain Bacteria; phylum Bacillota; class Clostridia; order Lachnospirales; family Lachnospiraceae; genus Paralachnospira_A. Next base: position 43,459 of record CAOKOL010000011.1, read on the forward strand.
CGCTCGCTGTGGGCCATCTTGCCCAGAATTCTTCCGTCCGGGCTGGTGATTCCTTCAATGGCACAGTAAGAGCCGTTGGGATTCCACTCGTCGTCCATAGTGGGCACGCCCTGGAGATTGACATACTGGGTAGCTGCCTGACCGTTGGCAAACAATTTTTCGATCCACTGGCTGCTGGCCACAAACCGGCCTTCTCCGTGGGATACGGGGGTACAGTATATGCCGCCCAGCTCCGCCTTTGACAGCCAGGGGGACTTGCTGCTGACCACTTTGGTATATACCATCTTGGACACATGGCGGCCGATCTGGTTATAGGTCAGCGTAGGCGCATCCTCTGCCTGGTCCCGAATGGTTCCGTAGGGCAGCAGCCCCAGCTTAATCAGCGCCTGGAATCCGTTGCAGATACCCAGCATCAGGCCGTCCCGTTCCTTTAACAGCCGGTTCACCGCTTCCTTCACTTTCTCATTGCGGAAAACGGCGGCAATAAATTTTGCGGAGCCCTCCGGCTCGTCGCCTGCGGAAAATCCGCCGGGCAGCATAATAATCTGAGACTGGTCGATATTCTCCGCAAAGCAGTCTACGGAATCTCTGATATTTTCCGCGGTCAGATTCCGGAACACCTTCGTGATAACGGAAGCCCCGGCCAGCTCAAAAGCTTTGCCGCTGTCATACTCACAGTTGGTTCCCGGAAATACCGGGATAAACACGGTGGGCGCGCCGATCTTATGGGTACAGATATGAACGGATTCTTCTCTGTACAGCGGTTTTTCCGCCGTTTCCGCTTTCACACCCGTATGGGTGGGGAACACCTGCTCCAGCGGAGCGGTCCAGGCTTTCGTCACCTCATCCATGGACAGCTTCATATCCTGATAGATAAACGCTTCTTCCCTGATTACCTCGCCGATAATCATGCCCGGCGCCTCCAACTGATATGCATAGTCCTGATAGACTTCCGCCACAATACAGCCCCAGCCGGCTCCGAACAACTGCTCCGGCTTCACGGCGTCGGTCAGCTTTACGCCCAGTCTGTTTCCCATAGCCATCTTGGACAGTGCCTCGCACAATCCGTTCCGCTCCAGTTCATATGCGGAAATAATCTTTCTGGCCTTGATATCTTCATGAATCTTTCCGTAGATATCCATGGCGCTCTGATAATCCGGCAGATCATTCTCATCTTTTTTAATCACGAACAGTACCAGCTTATTCCCCGCCTTTTTCAGTTCCGGCGTGATAATGTGACGGCTGCTGGCCACGTCAACCGCAAAGGATACCAGAGTAGGCGGCACATCCAGCTCGTTAAAGGTGCCCGACATACTGTCTTTGCCGCCGATAGAGGGAAGGCCGAAGCCCATCTGTGCTTCATAAGCCCCCAGCAGGGCGGAGAAAGGCGTTCCCCACCGCTGGCTGTCCTCCGTCATGCGCTTGAAGTATTCCTGGAAGGTAAACCGGATCTTTCTGTAATCGCCTCCGGCAGCCACCACCTTGGCCACCGAAGATACCACCGCATAGACTGCGCCGTGGTAAGGACTCCAGGAGGACAGATACGGGTCAAAGCCATAGCTCATCATCGTCACCAGGTCTGTCGTTCCCTTCTGCACCGGCAGCTTGGCCACCATCGTCTGGGTTTCCGTCATCTGATACTTTCCGCCGTAAGGCATATATACGGAGCCTGCGCCGATGGAGCCGTCAAACATTTCCACCAGTCCCTTCTGGGAGCAGACATTCAGATCTTTCATCGTATCCAGCCACCGGGCTTTTACATCCTCTACGGGGTGAAGCACAAAAGGATTTCCCTCTTTTACCGGAACCTCCACCGTCACATCCGTCTCCTGATGGGCGCCGTTGGTATCCAGAAATGCGCGGCTTAAATCCACGATGGTCTTTCCCCGCCATTCCATCACCAGACGGGGACTTTCGGTCACGGTGGCCACCGCCACCGCTTCCAGATTTTCTTCCTCGGCAAACGCCATGAATTTTTCCACGTCGGCGGGGTCCACCACCACCGCCATCCGCTCCTGGGACTCGGAGATGGCGATTTCGGTTCCGTCCAGACCGGCATATTTTTTCGGCACCTTGTCCAACTGGATGGACAGACCGTCCGCCAGCTCGCCGATGGCCACCGAAACGCCGCCCGCGCCGAAGTCATTGCACTTTTTAATCAGAAAGCTGACTTCTTCTCTGCGGAACAGCCTCTGTACTTTCCGCTCCGTGGGCGCATTGCCCTTCTGCACCTCCGCGCCGCAGGTTTCAATGGATGCCTCCGTATGTACCTTGGAGGAACCCGTGGCGCCGCCCAGGCCGTCACGGCCCGTTCTTCCGCCAAGAAGGATAATCACGTCTCCCGGATCGGAAGTCAGTCTGCGAACCGCCCGTCTGGGCGCCGCCCCCATCACTGCGCCAATCTCCATCCGCTTGGCCGCATAGTTGGGATGATAAATTTCTTTTACATAGCCTGTGGCCAGCCCCACCTGATTGCCGTAGGAGCTGTAGCCGCCGGCTGCGCCCCGCACCAGCTTCTTCTGGGGCAGCTTGCCCTTCATGGTCCGGGATACAGGCACGGTGGGGTCCGCCGCCCCGGTAATACGCATGGCCTGATACACATAGGTACGGCCCGACAGCGGATCTCTGATGGCGCCGCCCAGACAGGTGGCCGCACCGCCGAAAGGCTCAATCTCCGTGGGATGGTTGTGGGTTTCGTTTTTAAAATTCACCAGCCATTCTTCCGTCTCTCCGTCGATTTCCACGGGCACCACAATGCTGCAAGCATTGATCTCGTCGGACTCCTCCTGATCTTTTAGCTTTCCTTCTTTTTTCAGCTTCCGCATGGCCATCAGCGCCAGGTCCATCAGGCAGACAAACTTGTCGGGACGGTCGCCGAGCACTTCCTGACGGTCGGCGATATATTTATGATACGTTCCTTCGATGGGTCCGTTGTAATCCCCTTTGGTAAAGGTAACGTTTTTCAGCTCCGTATTAAAAGTGGTATGACGGCAGTGGTCGGACCAGTAGGTATCCAGCACCCGGATTTCCGTCATGGTAGGATCCCGCTTTTCTTCTCCGGCAAAATAGTTCTGAATGTGAAGAAAGTCCTTGAAAGTCATCGCCAGATTCAGAGAATCATACAGACTTTTCAGTTCCGCCTCCGGCATAACGGTAAAGCCGCCGAAGATTTTTACGTCCTCCGGCTCCTCGAATACGGTCACCAGCGTTTCGGGCACATCCATGGACGCCTCTCTGGAATCCACGGGGTTGATGCAGTAAGATTTAATGGCCTGCATCTGTCCTTCGTCCAGGCTTCCGCTGATCACATAGGTGGTAGCGGAACGGATCACCGGTTCCTCGCTTTCTTTCAGCAGCTTTACACACTGCTCGGCGGAATCGGCCCGCTGGTCAAACTGCCCCGGCAGAAATTCCACGGAGAATACACTGTCGCCGTAGCTGACCGGGAATGTTCCCTCGTATACCATGTCCAGCGGCGGTTCGGAAAAAATTGTTTTCACCGCCTCCTGATAAATTTCTTCGGACAGATTTTCCACATCATACCGGATCAGCACCCGGACGTTCTTCACTGTCCCGATTCCCAGATAACTGCCAATCTCCTCTTTCAGCTCATTGGCCCTGACTGCATAAGGCGCTTTCTTTTCCACATAAATCCTTTTAACGCTCATTCCAACCTCCTGCGTGTTCTGCTTTCACTGTCAAACCAGTTGACGCATCATAAGCAATTGCGATAATACTTTATCTTCTCATATAAATTTTATTTACAAACTGCCCTGCCGGCATAGGACAGCGGCACATTTTGTCGAACGTATCAATATCCCTCACAGTTTTCATTCCCGGCTCTCAAAGGCGTCCGGGTTTCCCGATGCCTTGGCCAGATTGATCACATCCAGGGAAATCTTCATAATATCCCTCACTTCTTCCTCGGTGATGTGCAGAAGTTCGGCCAACTGGGCCACCGTGGCCTGCGTGCCCTGCTCTCTGGCGATTTCTTGCGTCAGATCCATAATCCGGTTGGCTCTTCGCGCCACTTTTTCTCCGATTCCCTTATGGCTTTCCTGCTGCCGGATCGCTTCTTCCATGGCCGCATCGCTTTTTTTCTTTAAAATATAGAGAAAATCCTCCGCATCCAGACGGGGGTACTGAGATTTCAGCAGATGGATCTCCTCCATCAGCACCATGTTACCCTCCTGAATCAGATCGGAGATTACCACGCCGCGGCCTATAAACGGTTTGGCCCACTCCGCCACCCGATGAAGGTTTCCCTCCGCAAGCCTATCGGCCGCGGCCAGCTCGCCTTCCAATACCCGTGGCATCAGATGCTCCATTTCCTCCGGCGTACAGGGCGGCACCGCCGCAAGATCCGACAGATACATCCGGTAATAGCGGTTTTCTTCTTCCGGCACCTGTCCTTTTTCCGGCCCGGTTTCCGCCGGTGCTTTCTTCCTGCCTCCGGCCCGCACCGCCGTCCGGCCCGGTTTCACAGGCCCCGGCCCCGTACCGGATACCCGGTTTTCCTCCGTGTCTTCCTCGGCCAGCTTTTCCCCGGTCCGCTGTTCTTCGGCCCCATTCTCCCAGGCGGCGCTTTCTTCCAGTCCTGTAATCCGTACCTGATTTTCCTCCAGATAACGGTACACCAACCATAGCTGCTCCCGATTCAGGGACAGTTCTTCAAACCACTGGTCAATCTGTGTTTTTGCGATTCTGTTATCCCTGACTGCCGCCAGCTCCAAAAGCTCCGCCAGCAGTCCCATAAACGTTCCCTGTTCCATCGTCAACCCCTTGTGTTTTTATTGTCCTGTTTTTGGACATGCATATTCTTATTATATAATTTTCCCATCTATGACACAAGTACTAATCCCATAAAAATCGCAAGTGAAAAACAGAAAAAGGCGAAAAAACGCCAAAGGACTAAAAACGCCTGTCATTCCCCCGGAATTTATGATATAATTTTAACATGCCGGTCAGACCTATGAGCATACCTGGCTTTCAAGGAGGTTTTCATGAAAAAAATATTGTGGTTCTTTTTATCCGCCGCGCCCCTGATTATCTACGGCATTCTGACGGCCCTTTTTTATTTTCTTTTTACTCTGATCGTGTTCCGCATGGGATGGTTTCAGGATTCCTGGCTGTTCTCGGAGGAAAATATTGACGCTTCGCTGATGCTGGCCATCTCCGCCGCCTCGGGTGCCGTTTCCTATCTCATTTACCGGTGCCTGAAAACGGACCGCCGCCGCACCCGCCCGTTCCGCTTTTCCTTTGCCTCTGTTCTGGTGCTGGCGGCACTGGCTTTTGTCTGCCAGTATTTAACCACGCTGCTGATCAATGTCATATCAATGCTGATGCCCCAGGCCCTTGACCAGTATACGGAACTGCTGGAATCGGTGGGCATGGCAAGCCCCGGTCTTTTGCTGATCCTCTATACGGTAATCGTGGGACCCATCCACGAAGAACTGATGATGCGGGGCGCCACCCTCTCCATAGCAAAAAAAGCCCTTCCTTTCTGGGCGGCCAATCTGGTTCAGGCCCTGCTGTTCGGCATATTCCATATGAATCTGCTGCAGGGATGCTATGCCTTTTGTCTGGGACTGGTGCTGGGATATCTGGCACATCGGTATCACTCCCTGGTCCCGGCATACTTTTTTCATATCTTTTTCAACCTGCTGGGTATGCTGGCGCTGACGCCCGGCAATCTGATCGCTTTCCTTCTTTCCCTGGCGCTGTTTTCCGCTCTGCTGGCGGCAGCCCTGAACTATCAGAAAAAGAAGGAACCGGAACAGGCGTTGTTTCCGTCCCGGCAGGATTTTTTCTCCGGCGATTTGTAGGCAGCAGCCTCCTGACAGAATCAGAACATTTGGCAAGGGGCGTCCTATTTGCATTGACAACAATCCGGCAAAATGATAAGATGAATCACATCGGATGGAATCACTGCCGCCGTAAAAGGCGTGATGAAACCGGACCAATACATTTGCGGATATGGCGGAATTGGCAGACGCGATAGATTTAGGTTCTATTGTCAACAGACGTGCAGGTTCGAGTCCTGTTATCCGCATGGTTTAATAAGCTGCCGAATCAGTTTCCGCCGGAGACAGATTCGGTTTTTTTATTTTCATAATTGAATTTCATAACCGAAAAATCATTATTCAGAAAGTTTATCATCAGAAATTTTTATAACGCAGGAGGTCTTCTTTGAACTGGAAACAATTCACCCCAAAAAACGTATTTTTTTTAGTATTCGGCGCCGTTTTGTTCTACTGCTGCCTGCAGAATCCGCAGTTGATCCTGTCATCCGCCGGTTTTGTCACCGGAATCATCCTGCCTTTCGCCCTTGGATTTGCCATCGCCTTTATTTTTAATGTTCCGATGAAAAAAATTGAGGCCGGACTGACCCGTCACACCCGGCTCCGAAAAAAACTGCGTCGCCCGGCCGCTTACCTTCTCACGCTGACCGCAGTGATCGGCGTCCTGCTGCTGGCCTTTTTTGTGGTTATCCCTGAGCTGACCGCCACCATTATGAGCCTGATGGACCAGATCCCGAAAGGTCTGGACAACCTGCTCCTTCTGCTGGACGATACCAACATCGACTGGCCCGAAATAGAAACCTTTATGGCCCAGTTGGAGCTGGACTGGAATAATCTGGGACAGAAGCTGCTTGGCGCTCTGCAGACCGGTGCTTTCGGCGTGGTGCAGTCCACTTTCAGCATCGTAGGCGGCATTGTCAGCGGATTTGCCACCTTTTTTATCGGCTTCACCTTCTCCGTCTATCTGCTGTTCCAGAAGGAAGCGCTGATCCGGCAGTGTAAAAAGCTGGTCTATGCCTTTCTTCCGACGGCTGCGGCAGACCGTCTGGTCTATATCGGCGGCCTGTCTGCCACCGTATTTTCTAACTTTCTGGCCGGCCAGTGTACGGAGGCCGTAATCCTGGGCATGATGTTTTTCGTGTCCATGCTGGCCCTCAGGATGCCCTATGCGCTGCTGGTAGGCGTTCTGATCGCCATCACGGCACTGATTCCCATATTCGGTGCTTTTATCGGCTGTGTGGTGGGATTCTTCCTGATCGTCGTGGTCAATCCCATGCAGGCCCTGGTGTTCCTGATTTTATTCCAGGTACTGCAGCAGATCGAGGGAAACCTGATCTACCCCCATGTGGTGGGCGGCACGGTGGGACTTCCTTCCGTCTGGGTACTGGCGGCGGTCAGTGTGGGCGGCAGCCTGATGGGCATTGTAGGCATGCTTCTGTTTATCCCAGGGTGCTCCGTATGCTATGCCCTTTTGCGGGAACAGGTAGGGAAACGGCTGGAAAAGCGGCAGATTCCCAGCGAAAAATGGACCGGAGAAGAAGCGGTTTCACAGAAAACCGGTTCCTCACAGAATACCGGCGCTGATAAATGATAAGGGGAGTGTCAAATGATTTATAAAAAACAGCAATGGACCGAACAAGCTTCCCCAGATCTGGGAGAGGAATTGCGGAAATGGCAGGAGGAAGCACAGATGACAGGCTATGAATGCCACGGACATATCGTATTAGACGGAAATGATTATCAAAAAGCCATGGCGCTGCACCGGACAGGCCTTGACAGGGACGTAATCCGGCGGCGGCTTGCGGCATGTGCGGACCAGGGCATCCGGTTTTACCGGGACGGCGGCGACTGCGTCGGCGCTTCCGAATATGCGGCCGGCATCGCGGCGGAATTTGACATGAATTACCGGACTCCCATCTTTGCCATACATAAAAAAGACCATTACGGCGGCATGTTCGGAAAGGGATTCGGCAGATTCGCCGAATATGAACAACTGGTTCACGAGGTAAAGGAACGAGGCGGAAACTTTATCAAAATTATGATCAGCGGCATTATGGATTTCAATCGCTACGGAGCGCTGAGCGGAGGCACGCTGGAACGGTCGCTGATTCAGGACATGGTTGCCGCCGCCCACGAGGCGGGATACGGGGTAATGGCCCATGTAAACACCGCCGAACAGATCGCCTGGGCGCTGGAAGCCGGAGCCGACAGCATCGAACACGGATATTATATGGACGACCGGTGTCTGGAATTGCTGGCGCAGAAAGACGCCGTATGGGTCCCCACTTTCGCCCCGGTGGAAAACGCCCGGAAAAGCAGCCTGTTTTCCGACACGGTTTTAAGCCGGATCTTAGAACTTCACAGAGACAATCTGCGGAAAGCCGTGGAAAGGAGTCTCCCGGTGGCCTGCGGCAGCGACGCCGGTTCCTTTATGGTTCCGCCGGCCAAGGGCAGTTCCATTGAGGAAGCATATCTGGAACAGGCCGCCGGACCGGAGCAGGCGGAAAAGCTTAAAGATGTCATACAAAAAGGAAATAAAAAAATCAGGGAACGGTTTTAAACGGTTCCCTGATTTTTCGTCTATATTCTAACAAATGTGATTCCCTGTCTTTCTTCCGCGCCCAGTTTCTCAAAAAGAATGGCGGCTGAGGTATATGTTTTTGACATATTTACAGTGCCACTTTCAATGCCATTTACAGTGCCATTTGTCTTATTTTCCTCTGCCATAGACATCGTTTCTTATTTCTGAACATTCTGGCACAGTGCAGCTTTTTTATGATTTTTCCCCGTATGGCGTTTTTGGTTCTGCCACCATCGACAGCGGTTGCTGTCTATCAAAATCATAAGTAATCACCTTCTCTTCCTGCCCGGTAAAGGATGCCTGACCGCCAATACCAAAGTATTTTTCAAAAAAGATCTTTAACTTATCAATGACGCCCTGTTTCTTCTTAGCTCTCCCACCACCGCCAAATCTCGAAATCGATGGCATGAGCCTGTCAATGTCTGTTCCGGATGTTTTTATCTCCCCATCCCGAAATGCATTCTCTATAAATTTGCGGGTATCTTCCGGCTTCAGTTTTTCCTCTGCTATAATTTTATCAAGGTCATGCACCCTCTGCTCCACCACATAGCTGTGCCATTCATTCATAACATCATCCACATCGTTGATTCCTGCAATAAAGTTTTCAATAAGCTGTTTCTTACTGCGCAGTTCCGGGCTGGCATCAATCGCTTTATGAATGGTAATCAGCACTTCCTTATCCTCGCAGTGGGTCTCATGGTACTTCTTTACGAGCATAAGAATATAATCAATGTTGATTTCTATCTGCCGGATCAATTCAATTTCAAATACAACATCATCAGTGATATCCGCACTTTCCTGTCGTTTCTGTTTCCATTCATCCCGTAAGTCCTGATAACGTCCAAGGTAATCCTGCAGATCACGCTCTGAAATCAATTCATTCCCCTTGAAATCATCAAAGGACAACAGCAAGTTCCGCATACGGAGAATCGCGCCAAACAGGGCAATGAAGTCTTTCTGGTTCTGTTCTCCAACAATCTGCGGCTCTGATAATGGAAACTTATGATTCAACTCCTCCATCAAACCCACATAACCTGGCATTTGTTTTCCGTCCACAGACTCATATCCATAATAGTAATCCTTGAAACTCTGCAGAAGAACAATTCCCCCGGCATTTTTATCCCCGAACAGGGAAATCGCGCTGTCCACACGCTTTTGCAGATTGCGGAAACATACGATATTGCCAAATGTTTTAATGGAATTGAGGATGCGGTTGGTACGGGAAAATGCCTGTATCAGTCCGTGCATCTTCAAATTCTTATCCACCCACAAGGTATTCATAGTAGTGGCGTCAAAACCCGTAAGGAACATATTGACAACAATCAGAATATCCAGTTCTTTATTTTTCATCCGAAGCGATACATCTTTATAATAATTCTGAAATTTATCGCTGGAAGTATCGTAGTTCGTATGGAATATTTCATTATAATCCTTGATGGCTTCTTCAAGAAATTCTCTGGACGGTTGGTCAAGAGCAGATGTGTCCTCTGAATTTTCTTCATCCAAAATACCGTCCGCTTCTTCCTCATTTGCACCATAACTGAAAATCGTTGCGACGCGCAGCTTCTTCGTTGGATCTGCTGTCATCTGCTTCTTAAATTCTTGATAATACAGTTTTGCCATCGGTACGCTCGATACCGCAAAGATAGAATTAAACCCGCTGATGCGCTGCTTTCGCTTGATTTCCTCCACATCATCATCACGCTTAGCCGTTGCCACCTCTTCGATATTGGTCAGCGTATTGTAGATGTATGTTTTATCTCCCCGGTAAGTCTTCTGGTCAAAATGTTCCAGTATGTACTGCGTCACAATACGGATGCGCTCAGGAGCCATCATAACCTTCTCCCGGTTAATGTCCCATACCATCTCGTCTGTGATTTCTTCATCCGTGTCCATCGTCTTAATATAATCTACCCGGAACGGAAGGACATTCTTATCATTGATTGCATCCACAATCGTGTAACTATGCAACTGATCGCCAAAAGTCTGCCCTGTCGTAAAAAACTCCGGATTCTTCGCTCTGCCGGAATTTACGGAAAAAATCGGAGTTCCCGTAAAGCCAAATAGATGATATTTCTTGAAATTCTTTACAATGGCTGTGTGCATATCTCCAACCTGGCTGCCTTTCGTGGAATGGTTGGGTATAATTCCTCTCCGCCAAAAGATTGAAAGGGTACAGATAACGCAGACTCCAATAAACCTTCATCCCGTATTCCATCAATACCACCAGTTTCCTGTATCAGCTTACCATGGAGATGCTTTATCTGTTCTTTGTTTAATAAAATCATTTGGCCAATTCCTCAAATGCTTTCCTATGCTTCCGTAATAATCGAATTGCCACCTCCTCCAATGTTTCATTATCCGCTTCTACATCTGCCTGCAATTTGCCATAATCAATCAACACATACCGTGGCGCATTATTCTTTAATATTACAGCCGCACCATTTTCATCCACCATTCTTGCAACTTTTGAGAAATTCTGATTTGCCTCTGATATTGATACAAGATTTTTCAAATTAACATTCATAAATTGCGTTTCCTTTCTTTTTTTATATTATACACCATTTATTAGGATAAATTCAACCTAATTTTTTCCGCTGCCTTATTTCTTTCGTAAAGTTACTGTTTACTCCGTGACCAGCAACACTTTGCAGTGGTCATCCTTATTTGAAAGGCAACAAAAAAGGGATTCCCGAACACCGCCCATTTCAGAGCATTATCCGCAGAATCCCTTTATTTCAAGCCTTTTCAGCCCTCTTTATTTCGTTACTCGTGACATCAAGACCACACACTCCACATGGACAGCCGGGCACACCAAAAAAATCAGGGAACGGTTTTAAACGGTCCCCTGATTTTTCTCTACAATATTGAATCCCTGCCCTGTAAAACGCTACGCCGGACAGCAGATCTCCACAGTGTTTTTGGAAAGGTCCACATTTTTCAGCATCCCTTCCACTACTGTCTCCTGTCCCAGAATATCTGTCAGGATCACGTTTCCGTCCTTAAACTCCACCTTTGCCACATACTGGGCAACGACGGTCTCAACGCCTTCTTTATTTGTAAACGCGGTTGCCAAACACATCTTCTCTACCTCCTGTTATCAGTCTCCTGCACCTTTGCCGGCAGATACGGCCACCCCGCTTCTGCCGTAAAAACTCCTGATTTCAGAAATCTGTTTTTACAGTTCCTTCACCAGTTTCAGCGCCTCGGCCAGCTTTGCGTTCGCTTTTGCGAATTCCGCTACGCCCTCGGCGATCTTGTCCGCTGCCTCTGTCTTGCCCAGGCCGCGCAGCTTTTCGCCCATATCGGCCAGTTCGGAAGCATGGTGCTCATTATGGTCCGCCATATAAGTCAGCAGGGCAATCACCTCGGCCGGAGTGCCGGTTCCGGTTCCATGACCGTGAGTGTGACCATCATGACTGTGCGTATGGCTGTGTCCGCCATGATCGTGAGTATGGGTATGGCCGTCATGGCTGTGACTGTGCCCCCCATGATCGTGTTCATGGCTGTGTACATGTTCATGCTCATGGGTATGGGTTTCCCCATCATGGGTATGTTCATGGGTGTGGGTATGTGTGTGTTCATGGCTGTGCTCATGAGCATGGCCGCAGCAGCCCTCGTGGGTATGGGCGTGATCCGCTCCGAATTCATGGGAATGTGCCTCATCATGGGTATGATGATCGTGACAGCATTTTTCTTTCTCGTCCATTTTTGAATTTCTCCTTTCCAAACCGTATCAGGTGCGGCCGAAACAATCCCCGAAAAGTTTCCCCCTTTTCCTGTAAGCCGGCCTCCCTTATTATAATGACATCATGACATGTAGATAATCGTCATCCGATTTCCGTAAACGTATACCTTTGCAGAAGTCCGTGGGCATCCACATGATAGACAAGGCTTCCGTCCGACAGGACCTCTTTTTCAATCTTCGCTTCTTCATCCTTGCAAAGTTCTTCCACTCTGGCGTCCACTGCCGCCTCTCCGTCCAGGCAAATCTCCTCAATAAATACGTCTCTCATCTGGTTATTTGCACACTCATTAAAGATTTCCCTGACCATCTCGTACTCTTTCATAAAAGCGCCCCCCTTCCGACAGGTATTTGACGGATACCATTATACAATATCCCGCCTTTGGATACAAGGGGGGAAGGGGGATAAAATTCACCATAAAATCCACCATAAAATCCGGCGAAATTTTATGAAAAAGGGAACCTTCTCCGCCGGCTCTGATATGCCAGCCATTGAGAAGGCTCTCTTTTCATTTTTTCAATCTTTTTTTATCTGACGTATTTTAAAAATTTTTCTTACCGTTTTCCTCCGGATGTCCCGGTAGTTGTTCTTTCCATATCGTCGACGGCATCGCCTACGCCGTCAACGGCGTCGCCCACACCGTCGATTACGCCGTCCTCAATGTCGTCCAGCACACCGCCGGTTCCGTCCATGGTGCCGTTTATTCCGTTTGCGTCTCCGTTTCTGTCAGTGGTTCCTTCCGTGGCCCCGCTGGTTCCGGCGCCGGTTGTGCCGTTCGTACCCTTTTCCGTACTGTCGGTTCCGTTTCCGTCAGAGTTATTGTTCTCCTTACCCGATGTAGTGGAAGCCGCACCGGAGGTCTGTCCTGTCTGACTGCTGCTCTCGTTGTCATTTTTTCTGTTTCTGCATGCCGTTAAAGACATGGAAGCCAGCGCAAGCACAAGGGTCAGACACAATAATGAAATATACTTTTTAGTCCCTTTCATTCTGCACACTCCTTCTTCACTGGATTTACTCGCTACAAGGTTAATATGCACCGATTCGGATAGCATTATTGAACCAATTGTTCCCAGATTTTCAGCGAAATTTTTTCGGTGATAACCTGTCGGGACACTGGATTTCTTCCCTGTTCTATGCTATACTTCTCCCATATCCATAATATATATTTTCATTTGTAAATAAGGAACTGCAAACAAAGTTCCTGTAGTCATATAAAAATTTTCAGAAAGGAAAACATGACATGAAAAACAGAACACGGAAAACCCTGCTCTCTCTCCTGCTGGCTCTGACGATGCTTACCGCCACAGCCTGCTCTTCCAAAGGAGACGGCGGCACAACGACAAAAGCGCCCCAGGACGAATCTACCCAGGCCGAAAGCACCGAAGAAACCACCAAGGCCAAATCGGATGCTGCCGACGCCGGCGACGCCAAAGCGAATTTTGAAGGCCAGACCTTTGCCCAGGCGCACGACGCGTTCCGGACCAAGCTAAAAACGGAAAACAATGACGATGATCCGATCCCGGACCCGCCGGAAGGTCTGTTCGATCTGATTTCCTACCCCTCTACCGTAGGTGATCTGGCAGCTTATGTTTCCAGCGATCCCGGCGACGGCGAAAAACACCCGATGATTATCTGGGTTGTAGGCGGATGGGGCAATGGTATCGACGACTTCCCCTTTACCTACCCCGAATGGGACAATGACCAGACAGGCTCTGCATTCTGGCAGGCCGGCGTGCTGACCATGTACCCCTCCTTCCGGGGCGGCAACGGAAATCCCGGCAATTATGAAACGCTGTTCGGCGAGGTGGACGATATCGCCGCAGCCTACGACTATGCGGCATCCCTGCCCTATGTAGATCCCAACCGCATCTACCTGGGCGGCCACAGCACCGGAGCTACCCGCGCCCTGCTGGCTGCGGAATACACGGACAAGTTCCGCTCCGTATTCTGTTTCGGCGCAGTGGACGAGATCAAGTATCACAACAACACGCAGTTTACCTTTGATACCACGGACGACGACGAGTATACCATGCGTTCTCCGATCTATTGGCTGGACGACGTAAAAACGCCCACCTTCTTAATTGAAGGCAGCGAGGGCAACGGGGATAATCTGCTCCGTATGAAGGAAGCTACGCAAAACGAAAACATCCACTGTTATCTTATGGAAGACGCCGACCATTTCGCTCCGCTTGCGCCTCTGACCCGGCTGCTGGCTCAGAAAATACTGGAGGACACCGGGGAAGAACCTTCCATCGCGCTGACGCAGGAGGAGCTGGACGCAGCCATGGCTCAGGAACCTGTCGTTCCCCAGCCGGTTCTCACCCAGCTTACCGTAGAAGAGCTGGGACTTACCCTTTCTTACCCTTATCTCTGGGGTGTGGATGACGAATCGGCAGACGGTACGGTAGAACTGTCCCTGATGTCTCCGTATGACGGGGATAACGTTTGGGATATGGGCACCCTGTATATCACCTCCTATCAGGAGGAAAGCGACTATCTTGAGGGGATGACCGAATACCTGAGAGAAGAAGGCTACGAAGTTCAGGACGCCACGGTAAACGGCCTGCCCGCATTAGACGCTACGGGCACCGCGGAAAACAACAACGGCAGCATATTCAATAACCGCTATATTCTGGTCAGAAACGGCGATACTTATGTGGATTTTGATTTCTATATCCATGAAGACTTTGGAAATGACGCAGATGAGCTGTTCCAGACTATTATAGACAGTATTTCTTTCGGACAATAAACAGACAGCCGTGCAACATAAACACACAAAGGGACTGTCCGGTTAATAACGTATTTTTAGCAGTTCCTGACGTGAAAAAACCTGCCGGGATTGAAAGGTTATAAAAGCCTGATTCCCGGCAGGGTTTTTTTATTCGTCATTCCTCACAAGCAAACTTTCTCAACCCGACACAACCTGAAAAAAACGCTGAAAGGAACATTATACATTTGTCCGGCCTTTTAAGATAATATCCGCGATACGAACCGACGCCCTGCCGTCGCCATAAGGATTTGAAGCACACGCCATTGAATCATAGACTGCTTTGTCATCCAGCAGCTCCGTAAAAGAACGGTAAATCACAGCTTCTTCCGTTCCCACAAGCTTTAAAGTCCCGGCCTTTATTCCTTCCGGCCGCTCCGTTGTATCCCGCATCACCAGCACCGGCTTTCCAAGGCCGGGGGCTTCTTCCTGAATGCCGCCGGAATCCGTAAGAATTAAATAGGAAGCTTTCATAAAATTGTGAAAATCAAGAACGTCCAACGGCTCGATCAGATGAAGCCGTTCCTCTTTTCCTCCCGGCGACGCCTCACCGAATACATCCTCCGCCGCCCGCCGGACAGCCGGGTTCAGATGAATCGGATAAATCGCTTTCACGTCATCATGCTCATCCAGCACCCGTCGGATTGCCCGGAACATGCCATACATCGGTTCTCCCAGGTTTTCTCTGCGGTGGGCCGTAATCAGAATCAGTCTGGAGCCGGAAGCCCAAGTTAATTCCGAATGGACATAATCCTCCCGCACGGTTGTTTTCAGAGCGTCTATCGCCGTATTGCCGGTTACAAAAATGCTGCTTTCTTTTTTGCCTTCCCGGATCAGATTTCCTCTGCTGATCTCTGTCGGGGCAAAATGAAAGGAAGCGATAGAGCCTACCGCTTCCCGATTGAATTCTTCCGGATAAGGGGAATAGATGTTATAGGTGCGAAGACCGGCTTCTACGTGGCCGACAGGGATCTGTAGATAAAAAGCCGCCAGCGCCGAAGCAAAAGTGGTGGTGGTGTCACCGTGAACCAGGACGATGTCGGGCCTGATTTCTTCCAATATGGCTTTCATGCCGTTTAATACACCCGATGTTATATCAAAAAGCGTCTGCTTGTCTTTCATGATACTCAGATCATAATCAGGGGTGATATGAAATGTTTTCAAAACCTGATCCAGCATCTGGCGGTGCTGTCCCGTCACGCAGACAAGAGTGCGGATGGACGGGCGGGTTTGAAGTTCTTTTACCAGAGGGCACATTTTGATGGCTTCGGGACGGGTGCCGAAGACCAGTAGGACGGTTTTTTTATTTCTCATAAATGTATTTCTCCTTCTGCCCAATTCTCCACATGGGAAAATATGTCACTTTCTATTCTTATACCAATATAATCATTTACATGTAATTATACATAATTTTTATAAAAATCATCCCATATCTGAAACACCAGAAACGACCATACCAGCTCTGAAACTTCTTCCTGAACTCTATCGGTAAATACACCATTAACATAATCCCGCACAAATTTACAGACATATTCAGCGTCAAACAGCCCCTGTTTGTATAAATAAGCCATGTCGCTATAATCTGTCAGCATTCCTTTTAAAGAGCTTTGCAGCCATTTTTTTCTTGGAACCCCAAACCCCTTTTTCGGACGATTCAGTAATTCTGCCGGCACATACTCATAGGCAATTTCTTTTAATATACGTTTTTTATCTCCATGATAACACTGATATCTCATCGGTATTCGAAATGATGTCTCCATCACCTCCATGTCAAGAATCGGACATCTGGCCTCCAGAGAATATCTCATAGAAGACCGATCAGTCTTACACAAAATATCACCAGGTAAATATGTCTCCATATCTAAAAGCATTTTTCTTCTACGCCAATCTTTATACTTTCGTTCTTCATATTTACAAGAAATATACGAAATATTTTTCCCCCTTTTTTGTTCTCCAACAAACCTTTTCGCAACCATTTCTAAAATGGATGGTGAAAATTGAACTTTTTTAGACGGATCTCTGTTCTCCATAACCATTTTTACTTGTTCAGGCAATCTGCTACATATAGGATTCCCCATTTTTGTTTTTGATACATTCCATAGAATATTTCCTATTCTATCCATTCGCTGCGCCATAAATGCCGAATCATATGCTTTATAACCGCAAAAGAACTCATCTCCTCCGTCTCCGGTCAAAACTACCGTGACATTTTCGCAAGCCAGCTCGGACACCAGCATTGTCGGTATCTGAGAAGAATCTGCAAATGGTTCGTCAAAATATTGTGGTATGGAATACATAAGATCTAACATCTGTTTTTCAGAAATAATCATTTCTCTATGTTTTGTCCCAATTGCTTTAGCCACATCACGCGCAAAACCAGCTTCATTGAAATGTTCATCTTCAAAACCTATACAGAATGTCTCAAGCTGTGTTCCCAACATTTCCTGTGCTATTGCTGTCACAATTGTAGAATCAATCCCGCCGCTTAAAAATGCCCCGATTGGTACATCTCCGATCAAACGCCTCTTAACCGCATTTACAATAGCCGTTTTAACAGTTCTCTTTGCCTCATCATAATGATTAAAAGGGTCTTTCATCTTTGAAATACATACCGAATTTATATCCCAGTAACACCAACTTTCCATATTTAGTGATTTTGTATCAGTTAAGGAAATATCGACAATGGAGCCCGGAGCCACCTTATAAACATTTTCATAAATCGAATCAGGAGCATTAATATACCCCTGATATAAATACCTTGACAAAACATCTTCTCTTATCCTTTTTTTAAATAACGGACAAACCAGTATCGGCTTCAATTCCGAAGAAAAAATAATATCTTCTCCCATCCGAAAATAATACAAAGGCTTCTTTCCTACTCTGTCCCTGATCAAATAAATTTTTTGTTTGTTTTTATCATAAAGCGCTATTGCATACATCCCATTAATTTTTTCAACAAATCGTATTCCCCATTTAATATATGCCGCAATAATAACTTCCGTATCAGTTTGAGTTCGAAACAGATATTCACTTATTTCATTTTTAAGTGCTTTAAAATTATAGATTTCTCCGTTAAATATAACTGCAATTCGGCGGTCCGCAGAATACATTGGCTGATGGCCTTGCAGGGAAAGATCATTAATGGATAATCGTCTATGAGCAAATCCTATATAAAAATCTCCATATTGATAAATTTCAGCACCACTGTCATCGGGGCCCCTATGAATCATTCGATTATTCATATCCTGTAGTTTCAATATATCTATTTGCTTTTTAGAAATAAATCCACATATTCCACACATATATACTCCTGCATTCTCATTAAAATTATATAACGAATTTACCTGTGTATACACAGTTGATTAACGATCCGGGTTATAAAAGCATAAATTACTGTATCTGTTTTCCAATAATGCATTGAGCTTATCAATATTTACGTAATCATCCAGTATACTGTCTTTTTCAATCATATTCTTTATAATATATGCATAAGCGATACTCGACCCATGAAAACCATCCACAAAATAATCATCCGATAAACCCAAATTCCCACCATTCAGATAATCATAAAACTCATAATCGTATTTATCAAAATATTTTTTACAAATCGGAGCTATCTCATACATATATCCATACATGCCCAAAGCATCCATTTTATCATACACACCGGGTGCCAAAGGACAGAGCACTCCTACGACCATAATATCTTTGTTTTTACAATACTCCAAAAAGTCACCTAATAAACATATGGTTTCATCATCAATATGTTTTCCATATTCAAATCTATTACTCCCCGTTTCAATTCTCCAAAATGTACTTTTAAAATGATAGTCATCCTGCCTTTCCGGATTTCTATATGTATCTCCATAATAATAAGAACCGTCATATAAAAATCCATTATCCTTTACCCGCCCATTCATTCCAAAATTTTCAGGATAATTATTTAATTCTCCATACTTCCATTTCCCTTTACTATAATCCGTTTTGATATCTTTAATAATAGAATGACTGTCTCGCTCCAATACTTCTATATTTTTATAATTTGTATAATCAATACAAGCATATGAGTTCCAACTATCATTAAATACCCACAGGTCCAAACCCAGTATGATAACCTCCGGAATATAATTAAGATTTTCCAAAAAATTAATATATTCATCATAATTTCCTGACACCGCACCACCGGCATTATAGAAATCTGTTGAAAAAAAATCCGCCTGGAACTGCATCACTCTGGAAGTTCCAAGCGCCATAACATCTGCCTGATAATAGTTTGCATTTTGAAGCTTTAAATATCTCCCCTGTTCATTGTAAGCCATACCGATTAATATATTATGATCAGCCCTTTGTTTTTGAATCACACTGTCAGGCACAGCCAGTTCACCTATATAATAACCGGCAATCCAATATCTTCCAATTATCGCCGCCATAATAAAAATTGGGATTGTATATAAAATAAAATTCCGATAAAATTTACCTAACATCCGCCATACCACCTAAAATTGAAAATAAACAAACTGGTTGTCGCCTCCACCATTTAAAGCAAAATATAGTATATCCGCAATTATAATATATCCAAATATCACCCGAATGAACAAAGGCTTTTCTCCAATTAAAAGTATTCCTTCTTTTTTTACAGACAAATAATCATATACAGCAACCAACATAATATTTAATATCAGAAAAAAAGCCTCTGTCATACTTAATCCAATATTAATATCCATAACAGTTTGCAATTTCAACATGCCACAAAACAAATTTTTCAGTACATATACAGCATCTTCAAGCGTTTCGGCACGAAAAAAAATCCATGTAATATTAACAAAAACAAACACGCCAATACACTTTAATACAGATAATTGTTTTGATATATTTAATATTTTCCTTCTTTTAAGAAACATATTTTCAATTATCTGTGCTAACCCATGTACCCCCCCCCATATAAAAAATGTCCAATTTGCCCCATGCCATAATCCTGATGCCAGAAACGTAATCAATAAATTCACGCTTCGTTTAACTCCTGAACATCGGCTCCCGCCAAGTGGGATATAAACATAATCCCTAAACCATGTAGAAAGAGAAATGTGCCATCGTCTCCAATATTCCTTAATCGAAACGGAAAAATATGGGCTTTTAAAATTTTCTATCAAATCAATACCAAGTAATGCTGCAGAACCACGAGCAATATCAGAATAACCGGAAAAATCACAATAAATCTGAACCGAAAAAAGAAACACCGCCAGGATCAACGGCAAACCCTGATAAATATCTAACGACTGGTATACGGAATCAACATATCTTGCGGCAATATCCGCTACCGCAATCTTTTTAAACAGCCCCCACACTATCAGTCTGCATCCATAGACTGATTTCTCATAGCAAAATCTCTTATCGGAATGAAACTGCGGTAATAAATTTTCCGGGCGTTCAATAGGGCCTGCCACTAACTGAGGAAAAAAAGATACAAATGTAGCATATATACAAAAATTACGCTCTGCTTTTATCTGACCCCTATACACATCAATCACATAGCTCATTGTCTGGAATGTGAAAAAAGAGATTCCAACCGGTAAAAGCAGTGATAATGAAATAGGCTGTCTATTAATACCCGTTATAGAAAACAGCTTGTTTAATGATTCAAAAAAGAAATTGAAGTATTTAAAGATAAATAAAACTCCCAAACAAATCAAGCAATTTAATGCCAATATATATTTTTTAAATTGATATCTTTCCATTAATAAAGCTGATATGTACGAAACAATAGTTGTCAGCAAAATAAGTACAACATATTTTATGTTCCAACTCATATAAAAATAATAACTGCAAACCAACAACAGTATATATCTATATTTATTGGGAACGGACCAGTAAATAATAAAAACCAGAGCAAAAAAAACGGCATAACCAACTGAATTAAACAACATTGATCTATATCCTCACATTCTTACTTATCTAAAATTAAACATTTCTTCTTTTGCGATGCTACTTCCTTCCGTGTATGCAACAACCACAATATTCACATCATTATGATCAATATACTCATAGATGCTATCCGTATTTTCCCGCATATCCCATAAAATAACCTTATCTGAAGCCAATGCCATAAATGGAGCTACAACTAAAGAAAAACTGTCATATACCAAGAGAATATGATCCCCATTCTCTATTAACATATTATCTATTTCTCCATACCCCCAATTGCTGAACAAATAGGAATAATGCCAACTGCGAGAATTATAAATATCCCCCTCTTTTTTGTAAATGTCTTTATTTATCAAATCGGAAAAATCTCCGTTTCTGTTATACGTCGCATAATCCGGAATCGTAAGTGTTAATCTTGTTTTATACTTCGGTTCAATCAAAACAAAATCATCCAGCACTTCTGCCCACGTCCGGCTCACATATTTTCCAATTTCGCCAATCCAACAATTTTTATATTTTGTATAAACAAATTTATCCTCTTCTAATAAGTCACATGCAAAAGTATATCCCATATCCTTATTACACTTTTCCAAAATTCTTCTTGCCGCAAAAAACCCCGCCTCTGTCGTCCAATGGTGATCTGTCTTATAAAAAATTTCCTCATCCGTTAAACCACTGACTTTTAATTCATCTCTAAAATCAATATATTCAATTCCCTTTTCCTCTAAAAATTTCAGTAATCTATCTGCCCGTCTATCACAAAATGAATAGATTCCCTGTTCCAACAATTTTTGATCGTTTCCTGCCTGAGCCGGATAATTACAATATAAAAAGTTAACATTGCGCTTTTTACAAAAATCAGATAATTCCAACAAACCATGCTGTTGCGATAACGTATCGCAGTCCGCCTGCGGAATAGACAGCCATCCGTCTCTCCTACGCACTACCTGTTGGTTATTACGGATAATTTCATAGGGAAATACAATCGTATTAACTTTTCCGTATACCTCAAACAACATTTCTTTATAAAGGAAATTGTCTTGTAAAATGAGCTCCGGATTTTCAAATAGTCTGGAATGAATTGACGGCAGTATAGTACCTATCTCAATAAATAAGATTAATATAAATATTATGGAAGCGTATATTTTTTTATATATATAATTATTTTTCAATATTTTCACCCTATTTCATTAAAAAATAAAATATAAGAAAGGATTGTACCCTCCCATTAAAATATATATAACCGACATAGCTGTTCCACCCAATAACAGACATGTGGATATTCCCCCGTATAACATATTATTCCCAATTTTGTTTCTCACAGCGGGTACTATCGGAACAGAACAAACCAATGCTATCGTAATTATCAATATATAGTTTTTTAATTGAAATCTAAAAGCATTATCTATAAAAACATTGGAATTCAGACCGAATAAACTTGAAGTGTAAAGAAATAATTCTGACAGCGATCCTGTTCGAAAAACCACCCAAAGTAAATTTACAAATATTAGAGTAACAATTCTATATATATTTATCGTTATTCTGTGTTTAAACCTGTATGGTTTTATTATATTATCTTCTATTACAATCAATATCCAGTATCCAATTCCCCACAACAAAAAATTCCATGAAGCCCCATGCCAGAATCCCGTTATACTCCAGACAATAAATAAATTAAATAATTTCCTTGCACGAGAACACCGATTTCCCCCTAATGGAATATAGACATAATCACGAAACCATCTTGAAAGAGACATATGCCACCGATTCCAGAAATCTTTGATACTTTTCGCATAATAAGGGTAGTTAAAATTTTCCAGATAATTAAATCCCAACACTTTACCCAAACCAATTGCCATATCGGAGTATCCTGAAAAATCATAGTAAATTTGAAACGAATATGCTATCACGCCAAGCCATGCGTAACATACCGAAAACGAAGCTACATCATTTGCGTTATAAATCAAATCTGCTAATCCGCCCAAATTATTTGCCAATAATACCTTTTTACATATCCCAACTGAAAATCTCCATATACCATCGGAATACTGTTCATAATTAAGAGAACGATTTTTTGCATCTATTGTATCCGCAACCTCTTTATACCTTACGATCGGTCCGGCAACCAATTGAGGGAAGCAGGCAATATACATACCCATATCCACCAGGTTCTCTATCACCTGTTCGCCTCTGTATACATCTATGATATATGAAATTGCCTGAAAAACAAAAAAAGAGATTCCAATCGGCAAAATCACTCGTTTACAGGAAATATTTTCAAAAAAGAAATTAAAATATTTATAGTAACATAAAACGGACACCAACAAAACGATAGAAACGCTTACACAAGCCTTTTTATATTTAATCTCTTTTAATCTGCTAATTATCCGAGCCGCCAAATAAGTAAACACAATCACATTTAAAAGAAGTATACTATGTTTATACCCCCCCCCACCCAAAAAATAGTAAAAAAGACTTACTGAAAACAAAAATAAATTTTTTATTTTTTTAGGCATTAAAGGATACAACAATAATACTGTCGGCAAAAATAAAAATACAAATGTCAATGATGAAAAAACCATTTTTCTGTCCTATATAACAATCATTATTAAAATTGCTAAATACAATTATATTTTACAAATTTTAAAACATTCTTTTTATATTTATCATAATCCGCGATAATATTTTCCATAACATGGCACTGAGCGTTCCGTTCATTTTCCTGATTCTCCGCTATAAAAGAAATTTTTCTTCTTAATTTTGCAATCCAATCATATTCGCCAACTCTCACACAGTACTCAGATAATTCAATTTCATCATACATATCAGATATCTGTTCATGTATGGAAAGACCGATAACAGGAATATTACTTGCAATACAGGCAACATTCGCATGAAATCTCATTCCGATAACTAATTTACATTTTGAATAATAATACAGAAAATCCTCTAATCCTCCTGATATATCAAAAGGCAAATATGGTGCAATCACAATATTATTTCTAAACTTTTCCGCACCAATCTGATTCATTATCTTAATTAAAGTTGTAATATCCTGTGGCGTATGAAGGAAAAAGATACAACAGTAATCCTTTTTCAGAAAATTCAATATCAATTTAGAAATTTCAGAATTAAAATATTCTGCTGATATTCCATTCGTATATTTTAAATCAATCAACTCATTTGTCAAATTAAATCCTATCGTTTTATCAATAGGAAATCCGCTGCATTTTACTTTATTTTTTATCATAAATCCATTATCCGGGACTATATTAAGCCCATCCAATATACCGCATCCATATAACTCCTGTAATCTTTTACCCGATCCGTCATTCCGTATCGAAATATACCAATTTGGCTTTTCTTTTATATAACAGAAAAATTTATAGAATTTTTTAATTGCTTCCGTCTTAGTCCGATCAACGTGAAAACCCATTGCATTAACGATCACCGGAACCCTGATAGAATCGATAAATTTTTTCGACATATTTAGTGTTGTCCCTGTATTTGACTCATTCCAATATACGTCAAAAAAACCGCCGCCGCCGACAATAAGCGCCTTTGCCCTGTTAATTTCATCTGTCAGATTTTCATCAAATTCCAGTTTACCTTCTCGACAATTACGATAAAACCTGCGCATTTCTATTTTTTTAATATTTTTTTCTTCCAATTCAAAAGAAGAATAAAACCCCTGATGATTTATTAAATCGCCTATGTTTCCGGCAAAAGACGCAATATGAATATATTCATTTCGCATATTAGAGCACTCCTATATTAACTTTTTAATTTCAAAGTGAATAATCACTATATCCAAAATCATAAAATGTCTTTAACATTGACTGTGGACTTGTATTTATTAATTGCAGTATTTCCATTGTTTTTCTATAGTATTTATATCTACTTTTTTCTACGTAATAAGGATTTATAATTTTTTCCGTATTTTGTTTTGTATAGTTATATGCATTTACGATCTGCTTCGCTTCGCATTCAATATCTATCACACTATTTCCACGTATCCTCCCGGACTGCCGTTCACCAATATTTACCGTATATATTCCTAAACTGGGGGCTTCTATTATTCCTGAAGATGAATTGCCTATTAAACATATAGCATTTTTAAGAAGATAGTGATATGCATCCGTATGAAGATTCTCATAATAACATGCATTTGCAGAACTGTTTGTAAACTCATGAATTTTATTTCTAATCACATCTGAATGTGTATCGGCATTAGAACCAATAAATACCGGAAATGCATCATCAATCGTTTTCACAGCCATTAAAATTTCTTCAACCTGACTTAATGCAGATGCCCCGGTTAATGTTTCCGGATGAAACAAAACAACATAATACTTTTTATTTCTTAATTCTTTTATACAAAGGGGAACGTTTCTCTCATCAATTTCTCTGCAGTTTTCCGCTCCCAATGCCCCTAAATAGAATACTCTGTTCGGTTCTTCACCTAACTGTATCACTCTTTTTCTATATTCTTCCGTCGCCGTAAAGTGAAATATAGACATTTTTGTAATCGAATGCCTGATAAATTCATCATAATTTCCATATGTTGCCTCACCGCCGTGAATGTGTAACAAAGGAATTCTCTGTATTGCGGCAGCTGTCGCTACGGAAAACATTTCATAGCGATCTCCAAGAATAATAAGAAGGTCATATCGTTTTTTTTCAAAGAAACCACCAAAACGATCCAGCACTTCTGCCATCGAATGTATTACGTTTGCATTACATGACGATTCAATGTCCACCGCTATTTCAACTCCAATTCTGAAATGATCATCATAAATTAAGTCTACTTGATGACCATATTCATTACTCAAAAGCGCCCCTGTTACCAATATTTCCAAATCAATTCTTACATCGTTCTTCAACAGCTCCAGATAATGCCTCACAATCCCATAATCCGCTCTGGATCCTGTTGCAAAAGCAACTTTATATACTTTTCTACAATAAAGTTTATCATTCAAATTGCCACAGGACTTTATCATTCCGATTCCCTATCCTCCATACACAATTTCGCCAATTTATAATCCAATTCCGTATCAATATCCACAGAATCTACCCGATTCATTTTATATGCTATTGCTCTCCTACCAAAAAAATGTTTCTGTTCAAGATACGCCTCTACCTTTCCTATAAATATAGCTCCGTTGGGGCTATATTCCGCATATTGCTGCCGTTTATAATTCGAAAAATCCGCATCAAAATATTTTAGGCTTCCGTCACTGTCTATGGGTCTGACTAATACCCCGGCATGTTCAGCTTCTTTTACAGATACTAAAAAATCAAATTTATCATAATTCTCTTCAAACAGCGCAACGGCTTCCTTTACATGATCAGACCCACGCATCGGAGATGTTGGCTGCAAAAGTACAAAGTAATCTGATAAAAGCTGACACTTTTTTAATACATCTTCAATAACTGAATAAGTAGATGCACTGTCATTTGATATAGATTCATCCCTCATCATAACTTCGGCATGATACAATCTGGCTAAGTCCGCATAATATTCTGAATCTGTAGACACTATAACACGGGAAAACTGACCACTGTCAATTCCCGCTATTATAGAATATGCCATTATCGGTTTACCACATAAATCCAAAATATTTTTATCCTTAAGTCCTTTTGAACCGGACCTGGCCGGAATAATAGCTATTTTATCTCGCAGCATTTGTCATTTCTCCAATAATATATTTTGTTATCTGTTTCCCCAGCATATCATATCCTTTATCCGAAAGATGCAGTCCATCAGTTGTATATTCCGGTTTCAGTTCATTAAACTCATTATCCATAAAATCTGTATTAATCCATATCACCTGTTTTTCAAGTTCTTTTCTCAATTCTTTATTTAGTTCATCTATCAAACAGTTATTTCGATCCATTCGGCCATTAACATGGATACATGCTATAAAATATACAGGAGCGGCATCATTGTTACCTTTTATATAATCAATTGTATGACTTATACTCAGAACAATATCTTTAATACCGGTAGTTAGGACAATATCATTGGTCCCATGCATTACAATAAAAGCTTCTGCTTCACAATTCAGCATATCCTTATTCAAAATTTGTTCAGTATATTCAAAACTAGATATTCCCGCTATGCCACAATTCCGTATTTTAAATCCCGCCAACTCATCTACTGACCAATAGTCCATTTGTGAATGCCCAATCAAACATATGGATGGTTTGACACAGGCGGTAGAAATAATATCTCTTTTTTCTTCAATTCGATTTAAGATCATCTGTTTTAATAAAGCGGTATTGTTTTGTTTTTTCTTTAATACAATCGAAAGTTCAAAATCATTTATTCCATTTATTACCACAGATTCTTCACTGTTTAACACAAACTCTGTTTTATTATTAAGAACAAATTTACCGTCAATTACCTGATAAATGACAAATGCATTAACTGCTTTGTTTTCATGTTCTTCTAAAAAAGAAAAGCAGGCAGAAGGTTCCTGTAAATTAAATCTCTCACTTCGCGCTGACGTATACAAAATACCGCCTGCGAAAGACAAACAGGCGTTTCTTAAAGTTACGGCATTTACCATAGCTGCCCTTCCGGAAAACACACAGACCGCTCCATTCGTACGAGAAAAATCAAATGTCTCACACAGCTCTATGCCATCCTCTTTATTCAGTTTTTTCTTTATCTTGACAGACTTGGTTACAACTACAATACGTTTAAAAATTCCGGCTTTCCGCACAGTTTCCAACGCATATGAGAAAACAGGTTTTCCCCATATATTTAAACACAGGAAATCACCGGATAATCTGTTATCTGTCCGACAATCTAAAAAACAAATTATATTTTTCCATAGCGGTTTGTTATAATTCATCATACCTTCTGCCATACAAATCCTTTGCAGGAAATCAATTCATCAACTTCAAAATCTTTTTCAGCAAATTTTCCTATTAAATGATACCATTCCATTGGACTAATCCCATTTCCAGGTCTTTTACAGGTTACATTTTCCTCACTGAAAGTCTCTCCTGCTTTTATTCTTTTTTTTGCAACAATAGATTTTCTGGCAATAATCTTGTTTTTCTTCTCAGACGGTGATACCGTTTTCACTCCGTCTCCCAGCATATTTTCCACGCGTCTTATATTTTTGACCAACTGACACATTTCTTCAGGTGTTGCGGATGCTTTATGATCTGGTCCTGGTAAGCTTTTATCCAACGTAAAATGCTTTTCGACCATAGCTATTCCCAATGAAACAGATGCCACAGCCGCCACATAACCGACCGAATGATCGGAAAATCCAATCCTATATCCCGAAAAAGACCTTTTTAAATCATTTATAGATAAAAGATTTACATCTTCATCCGGAGTAGGATATTCTGTATTGCAGTGGAGAATCGTAATTTGTTCTTCAGCAGTTCCCGCCTCCAAAAGCACATTGATACATCTTTTTATTTCCTCAATCGTAGACATTCCCGTGGATAAAATAATACTTTTATCATCGCACTTTAAACCTCCAATCTTTTGAAGATATGGAAGATTTGTAATCTCACCAGACGGTATCTTCCAGACAGTTTGCCCTATCGAATGCAGAAGATCAATCGAACCCAAATCAAAGGGCGTTGAAAACACATCCAATCCAATACTCAGAGAATACTCTCTCAATCTAACATACGCATCTCTGGCCAACTCCAATTTTGCCGTCATTTCAAGCTGTGAACCGGATTCTCCTGTGGTTTTCTTCTGATAATCAGCCTTAGGCGCATAGACAGAAATTAATTCTTTTGCGTCAAATGTCTGAAACTTGACAGCATCAACACCGCACTTCTTCGCCTGATCAACCATTTTCATTGCCATGGCTTCACTGCCGTTATGATTGCACCCAATTTCCGCCACAATCCATATTCGATTCATATAAATTCATCTCCATTATCACAATTTCTGATGGTTCTCGCAGGAACACCCGCAACAATCAAATGATCCCCTATATGACTAACAACAACCGCTCCGGCGCCAACTGTGACCCAATTACCTATTTTTAACTGACCACGTGTCACAGAACAGCTTCCCAGAAAACTGCCGATGCCCACTCTCACATCTCCATTTATAACTGCATTAGTAGAAATATTCGCATGATCTGACACATAACATCCGTGTTCAATCAAAGCCCTGCTGTTTATAATACAATCGTCACATACCACAGATTTACTGTTTACAATCGCCATTTTCCCTATAAAACATCCATTTCCAATTGTTGCCCGCTGCGAAACAAGCGCTGATTTGTCCACAACATTAATCAGCCTAAAATTTCTCTCTTTCAGCCTGTCATGCCACCTTTTTCTATGTCTGTTATTTCCAATCGCAATAAAATAAAAATATTGTTCCGCATTTTTCACTTCCTCTAAAGAGGAAGCGAGAATAGGATATCCCAAATGCTCCGCATTACTACTAAATTCATCCACAAAGCCGGCCACTTCATAATTATAATAGTCTATAGAATCTAATACTGACTTGGCATATCCGCCGGCACCGATAATAATCAGTTTTTCCATAATTCAAAATCCACCATCACTTCCAATCAGTTTCCGGTTTACGTCTTGCAGCAATAAACTGCGGTTTCAGCCTCCACTGACCAAAGTCATTTTTTTCAAATAATTCTTTGTTATATAAATTGTCCAGAGCCGCATAAAATTCAGAAACTGTCATTCCGGTAAAATCACAAAAATCCTCTATAATCTTTGGATCAATATTATGATCTCTGTCTTCTGCCAGTTTCACTGCTTCATCTCTCGTAAGCAAACCATAACGAATCCATCGCGCGGCATAATCTGTTGCATATGCATGCCCATATTTCGGAAATTTCATCCAGGCATTTAACAAATATCCATAGGAATCTATCTGATTAAAATTTTCAATATGGTTTGTCCGATCCCACTCATGCGTCAGATCTTTAAAACCCCTGCTTTTTGCAAACTCATAATTTTTAATTCCGTTCCATTCAACAAAATAGCTAAGATAAATTGGATCAAGTTTATCCAGCACTTCTCTCGATGGCGCCTCAAGGTAAACAAGTTCATCCATAGGAACCCCCGCTTCAATTAATTCCTCTAAATCGACATCTGGCGCCACACCATTAAAAATCTGTTCACGGGCAGAGTATGTCTCTTTGTCATCAATTCCACCATATTCATATGATACGTTCTCTCCATATACCAACAATGGTAAATTTAATGCCGCAGCATAATAAAGCGGAACCGTATAAAGAAGACGATCTACATACCAAAGCGGTCTTCCATACTTTTCAAACATATACCTCGAAATAATTTTTGCTGCCCTGCGGTTCGGCTTAAATGAAACAATATTGCACCCAAATTCTTCCGATATATTTTTTATATTATGTTTTCCCGCTTCAGTCATTGTAAAAAAATCCTCTACCGTAATAAGCAGAGGATTCATATGCATTAATTCTTTCATCACATAAACTTGATAATGACTATCTTTACCTCCGGAAACCGCAATAATACAGTCATAACTTCCCGGCTTTTTTCTACGGTATTTATCACATAAAACTTTCAATTCCTCATATCTGGAATCCCAATCGGTATGTTTCTTTTTTTCATTATTTTGACATGCTACACATACCCCCCCCCGCTCACTAAATGTAATATGTGGCCTTGTATCCGGCATAATACAATTTGTACAAAATTTCATTGTTCTTCTCCCTTCTCTAACACTGGTAAAAATTTTATTGTAAATTTTTTTTCTTTATTAGCATATAACTCATCATCATTTTAATCATTTCCTTAACTTCTTTATAAAAAAACAGCAAAGATAACAAATCAACTGACAATACAAACCCTATAATTAACTTTAAATCAAATACGAAAGATGGAAATACCATAATCAAAACAATAAATGCTACCCCTAACACACTTTTCTTCACACTTGTAATAGTTTTATAATACTTTTGCGCAAATACTGTCATCAAAACATATAAGACAATTGCCGATATTCCGTTGGCATATGCGGCACCGGTTATTCCGAATGGTTTTATCAGTAGGAAACATCCGATAATATTAACAAGCACTGATGCCACATGGGAAATTAAAGTAAACTCGTTTTTTTTAGCAATTGCAATTCCTTTATCAGTTGTTTCTCTAATAAAATTAAGTGCGGATGAAATCAAAAGAACAGAGAAAATTGTCTTACTTGAGTGATATTCTTTTCCAATCATCAAATACACAATATCTCTCATTATTATCAAACCAGATATGGAAAAAATCGTAAACACAAGAATATAATCATGCATTCTTGCTATCTTTTCTTTACTGTCAGAATGATTTTTATATATATACGCCGACCAATATGTTGCAAACCCTCCTTGAACAGCTCCAAAAATAGTCCCAAACATTCCACACGATGAATATATCCCAAGCCCATATGCGCCGATGCTATTTCGAATAATTCGCTGAGAAATAAATGTATTAAAATATGCCACAAAATATGTCGGCGCGCTAAAAACTGCAAATCTGAAAAAATCGGCATATCCTTTTAAGGAAAGTGAATAGTCAGCTACCCCCTTGCAATTCACCGGATATATTTCATTTCTCTGTTTATAAAGATAAAAAAGAAGGATTACAAAAATGCCAATGCTCATTACGGCCAGTATATACTTGTGATTTCCGGTAAAAAGCGCGGAAAAAATAATCAGCATTCTGGCTGAACAGTTAATTAGAATATTCTGTATATTGTATTGTTTTGTCTTAAATCCCATTCTGAAAGAAATATTCAGCAATCGTAAAATTGCCTGGCAGAACGTATATAAAAATAATATACCGACTAAAAACTGATCGTCATATCCAAAAACAAAAAAGGAAAACGGCCTGAAAGCACAAACCGTAACAATACCTCCCGCTATCAGACATATAATTGTCGAAAAAGCAACAAGCTTATAAAGCAATTGACTTTTCGAATTATCTTGAGGCGGTTCATTATAAAACCTTATATATGCCCCATCCATTCCAAATGTAAGGATATACATCAAAAAGCTGGCAGCTGATAAAAAAAGAGTAACATATCCATATGCATCCGGAGCAAGTATTCTAGTCGTGATTATGACTGAAAGAAAACCAACAACTAAATTAATCCATGTCGATATCGAATACTTTAGTATTCCATCCAAAACAGATTCCGTATTTTTCTTCTTTATCATATTAATAACCCTTTATATTTCAGCTTTTCTCATGTTTATATGAATTTTACGAATAATATCAGCAAATTTATTTTTATTTTTCCTAATATCTCTATCAATCTTATATGCTTCCCTCTCATACATGATAATACGGTTCAAAACTTTCTTTTCCTGCAATCTCAGTGGAACAAATATTTTAATTTTTGCACATATTTCAAAGAGCACGCAGCAAAGAAAACTGTTAAAAATCATTATCTTACTTTCATAATTAAACATATTCCACCGTGATTTTCCAAAATCGTACTCATGTTCATATTCTTTTTCCTTTATAACTTTTTCACATAAATCAGCCACTCTTAAAAACGCAAAATCATTTTTCTCTCTGTTCTTGCTGCTATAAAAATATTCCATAGTAGAATCTGATATTGGAAAAGGAATCTCACAATCATTGTTTTCTATTGTGGCTTTAAAATCCTCAAAGGTCTTAATAAAATCAGCTCCTGCCATTATTTCTACTTCATGCTCATCAGGCAGTTTTTCCGGTCTTAAAATATAACACATTTTATTTCCATAGTAAGCATCAGCAATTGATGTACTGTACCATGTATACAGTTTATCCGAAACCCGAACCCATTGTCTCATACTGTATGAATCAATACATCTGAAATTACTGATTTTTTCTTCCAATTCAAGCAACTCCGGATCTTCTCTTTCAGATGGATGACGTCGGTATATAACAATAATATTTTTATTTTCTTCTGAGATTTTTTTCAACCATTCCACTATAGCCTTTTGGGCATTTAAAGACAACAGCATTCGCATTTTAGCTCCTGCATCAATTTCATGATATGCTTTTACTTCATTCTCCGTCATCATTTTATACGCGAAAGTCGATATAAATAATATCCACTGTTTAGAATTATCCAAACCAAATTCTTCTGATATTTGATTTCTGGATAAATAAAATTCATCAAAATCACTTCTCATCAAATCCATCGCTATATGCCCGACAATAGAAGTATTTCTTTCCTCTATTCCATGTGATAAATATACATCCTTCTGTGCCTGTCCCCACGCAGTATGCTGCGCAAATACAGCCTGTCCAGTGGGATTATGTATCCCATCTCGCTGCATTTTTGTTAAAATTTGTTCATATTGGAGACTGATAATTTTTTTATTATCCATCCAAAAATTTTTACAGAATCCTATCACCTGATCATTATTATATAAATGGGGAACAATAAGAACCTTCGTTCTGGTAAAATATTTTTTCAGAGAATAAATACATCTGATCTTTACCGTGTATCCACGATCTTCTAATTCTGCTGCTAATAAAGACGCATTTTCTATCTCTCTGTTTCTATGTTCATATAAAATTACAAAATCTTGCATTTGTCACTCTCCATCTATATTGTATAATCCTTTAGCAGCTTTTTATCCATATTGACCTTCGATTTCAATAATCTTTTTAATAAAAACTAAATACATATGGTAATGCACTGTTTCCAACAGTTCTCCACATATATACTATGCAAATAAATAATACAGCAAAATCATATAATCCTATTATAAAATATCTGTTTTCTTTTTCCCACACAAATTTTCGAGCCAGAACAGGTCGTACACGATCAATCATATAGGCCCGGATCGGCCAAAACAAAACCGTCAATCTGAACATACCCAATGCTACGGTTGCATACATTAAAGATAAATTTATACACAAAAATACAAGTCCTATTTCATCATTCTTATTTCCTAATCTGATATCCTTCTCAAAAAAAAGACAGATAATAAGAAATATAATTGTAGGAATATATCCCCGCCAGGATACATCACTTAACGAATTAATATTAACATAATTTCTGTATTCCGTACTACCTATGAATCTGATAAACAAATCACTGATAAAAACAAATAAAATATTTATCATAAATGCATAACACAAAAAAAATCTATAATTAATTCGATAATGATTATGTCTGAAAAAAATATACAACAAAATGATTGCTACATATACAATCATAGTAAAATGTACTCCGGTTGATATTAAAGCTATAAACAATGCCATAATATCCTTTTCCTTTTTCAGCATAACAAATGCTACCATTCCAATAGATATTGCCAGCCATTGTCTCATCACGCCAAAAGATGTACAATAAATATTAAAAAAGAAAAACAGCGAAAGCCAATTTGTACTTTTATCAAATATATTCTTTGCAAAAAAAAGCAAGCCAAAAACTATAATTCCATACACCACAAAGAAATATATATGATAATTCTCAGTAAAAAGGCGAATAAGTGAATTAAGCTGGTACAACAAAGGCTCCGAAGACAGCTTAATTCCTGTCAAAAATGATTCAACATAATGTTCTGAATCTGCTCCGCCTATATGATTTCCAACATATCGAAACGCCGCTAAAAAAGTAAAAACAAACCATTCTGCAATCCATCCCACTTTAATGTGATAAGTATTATTATATTTGAGATTGCACTTTGTCCACAGAATCAGCACGATGTCAAAAGCCGCATATTGTAAATAAGCCAACATTATTTTTTCCTTTGTCCAAATCCGATTTGTAAGCTACTCACAAATTTTCCAAATATATTTATGATCCCGCTCATATTCTCCATACCCAAATATTCTTAATCTGTGCAAAACATATAGAAACGGTTTAAGGAGATTCAGTTTCTTTATAAATACATCTATCACCTCAATATCCGCAATTCTGTTATATGTGTGTATACCAATGATTTTTTCATCGCATGCCAAACAAATCTGCTCCGGCAATATCCTATTTACAACTTCTTCAACAAAACCAGAGGAACCCCAATAACATTTTACAAACTCTATTTTCTCACCATAAAATTTAATTCCGGGCTGTCTTACACGAATCATCCCTTCATCTCTATAAATCATATGACCACCTGGTCTGGCTGTCTTCTCTCTATAATGTTTAAGCTTTTTTATGTTATTCAGACTCCCTTCCTCCAAATCCAGTCCGGCAGTATAAATATTAATTTCTTCATCCTCTTCATATATCAACAACTGCATCTGACCGTCCAATATATATGGCGTACAATCCGCAGCCGCAATTTTTTTCATCAATACTGCTTTTTTTTTCCATTCATACGGCCAGTTCACACATTCCAGCAAAACAATTTCCTTTGCGCTTTTTGTTTCAGGAATAATGTATCTGATACCATTCCATTCAAAGATACAGGGATACGACGTATGATACGGAAATTCATAAATTATATGAAATTCTGTTTCTTCTTTCGGCAGAATTCTTTTTACTGCAAGAACACATTTCTTTTTTTTTATATCTGCCAACTCCACAAACAAGAAAACTTCTTCTCCATCCTGAAATAAAAAAGGATCCGACACCCAAAACCCTTTAGGTACACTGACTATCTCAAATCCTCCCATTTGTCCCGTCATTTTCTCTACAGGAATAGTATTTTTTCTATATGCGCACAACCATTCATAATTATGAAAGAGATAAGAAAACTTTATACCGATATTCATATAACCATAATTCCTCTATTTCCCGATTGTTTCGGTAAGGTAATCTTCCCAACTACCATACACAATATCAGGACTAAATGTTTTAGCACATTTTTGAATTTTACTGCTGATGCATTTTCTTTCTTTTTCTGATAATTTCAATACAGAAAGTATTTTCTCGGCCAGTTCATTACTATCTCCACATGCCACAAGATACTTTTTCATTGAGCCTTTCATCAATGCAGCCGGTCCGCCGACAGGACAATCTGTCGAAATGCATGGTACTCCGACAGCCATAGCCTCCATCAAAGCATTTGGCATACCTTCAAAATCCGATGGAAGTACAAATAAACCTGCCCTTGCCAAAATATCTTCAATATTTTCCACTTCTCCACAAAACACAGTTCGTTCTTTTATCCCCATCTCATTACTTCTCTGTTCAAGATAATTTTTCAGGGAACCGTCCCCATATATCATAAGCATATATGAGGGCACTTTTCTGTATATTTTTGTAAAAGCTTGTAACAGTAATTCCTGATTTTTTTGTGATTCCAAGCGTCCGACACACACAATTGTTTTTTGGTCCCCCACCCATTCAGTATCAAAAAAATTTTTCTCTATGGGATTAACAATTACCTTTATCCTGTTTTGATTTACTCTTCCAAAATAAGGGTAAACTTTCTTTGTCTGGCAAATAATTCCATCCGACAGCAAAAATACAATATTTGTAAACCATTGCCTGACGCCACATCCATATTCACTGTACGGGTCATTTCTAACTGAAACAATTTTTTTACATCTGATTCCTATTGAACTGATAAGCATCCTGATATTAGGCGGCCCCATAAATGATATTATGACATCCGGACAAAATTTTTTTGTAGCTTTCCGTAACCTATATAATCGAACAATATTTTTTAATTTACCATGTGTACTTTCTGAATCGAGATTATATCTCTTTATCTTATGATTTAGCGGATATTCGATATACTTTGGACTGTAGTTGCAATCGGTCACCAGTAGTACAATATCGCCCTTCTCATGAAAATGATTCACCAAATTAGACATCACCCGTTCGGCACCGCCTGGTCGTAATATACTTCCAATATAAAACATGATTTTCATTATTGTACATCCCTCTGATTCACCATCTCATCTTTTTGTATCATTTTTACAGCCGATCCAATCACAAAAAACATAACGACAGCCAAAGGCAGTCCAACCAATATCGCAAGTACCTGTACAGCGCCAAATCCACCTATGCGCAATAATACAAATGTAATCAAACATGCCGTTACAGCCCAGAACACTCTCATCCATCTTGGAGCATGATCATCAGATGACGTATGTCTCGCCGTGGTTTCCGCTGCGACAAAGGAGCTGGAGTCAACCGTTGTCGCCATAAAAATAAAAACCAGGATCGCTACAATTACCATTATTACTTTAGGCTGCGGCATATTTCGCAAAATTACCATAATCGCTGACGGCTGCCCTTCTGAATTTAAAACAGCCGCTATGTCCACACCACTTTTCTGCAACTTAATCGCGTAATTTCCAAGTGTTGACATTGCTATCCAACATCCAAGACTACAAAAAATCATTTGTCCTACAGCTACTTCCCGGATTGTTCTTCCTTTGGAAATCCTTGCGTTAAACACCCCCATAAGAGGCATATAGACAATAAGCCATGCCCAATACCAAACCGTCCAGTTCCGCACGAAATCTCCGTCACCATATGGATCCGTATAGCTTGCCATTCTGACAAAATTTTGTAAATATAATCCAAGAGCATTCATTTCCGCTTTGATCACCGTCAATATTCCACAAAGAAATCCCACAAATATCATAAACGCAAACGCAAGTATGATATTAATGTTACTCAAATTTTTAATACCTTTTGAAAGCCCAAGATAAACACTTGTTCCGAATATTAAAATCCATATGGAAAGTATTATTATATGGAGAACAGTCTCATATTTATCTGAAATCCCAAAAATTTCCTGAAACAACATTGTAAGCAACGGCATACCAAGCCCCATAGATGTTACAGGAGCGACTACCGCTCCAAATGTTCCAAGGACATCAACAATTATGCCAAAACCTTTTCTGCCATAGCTGCCCAATACAGATTCACAGGCGTCACCTATTGATATACTGTTTTTTTCTTTATTGTAAAGCACATAACCAATAGCTACGGAAGCCGGAACATAAAGCGTCCATGCATTTATGCCCCAATGATAATGGGAATACATCTCCGCATACTCATATGCCTGTATAGAAAATGGCTCGATCTGATATGGTGGTGCCGAAGAATAAATGATTGTCTCAATAAATCCAAACACAATCAGTCCCGCACTGCAGCTTGTGGTGAACATCATGGCAATCCATGATACATTTCCGAATTCCGGTTTACAGTTGTAACCACCCAAACGAATTTTTCCTTTTGGACTTACAATAATCCATACGGAAAAAAGAAATGCCACAATATTCGCCAAAATAAATAACCATCCAAATTTATCCGATACAACCGCATAAACAGAATCTACCATTGCCTGTACACTTTCAAGATTAGTCGAAACTGCCATTAATACAAAAAGGATAATGATTACAGTAGGTAAAAATCTTTTCAAATCCACATTTTTCATTTTCAACATCCCTTACTTGCTTTAATCGGCAACCCTAATTTATATAACAATGGTTTTATATCTCCTTTTGCATAATATTCAAAGCTAGACGACATGATAATTTCCTTCAATGCACGAAACAATGTTAACTTTCTTTTTAATGCAAGTCTTATGACCGCAAAAGTCAAAACAGAATAAAAATTGTCCTTTCCTCTTTTTTGATATTTTTTAGTTTCTTCCCCGATTTGGTCAGCTACATATTCTACTGCTATGTAATGCCCTGAGGGAATCTCATTATAACTTAAATCACATGTTCGATAATTCATCTCATTCAGATAAATGCTTCCATCCCCCATCATGAAAGCTTCCCCAACAAAACAACCCTCATAACCAATACCGTCCTTCATAAATTCGCATAATTTTCTAACAAAATTTTTCTCTCTGCAATTTTTTACCGCTATATACTGAAAAAACATGTAGTCATTTGTTCCTATTATCTTTTTATGAAGATATCTGCATATACCGGGCACAACAACATGTCCGTTCGCGATCCATCCATGTATCGAAAATTCATATTCATAGTCAAGATATTGTTGTAAAAGTATTTCTGAATATTGAAGTTTTTCGAATTTCCTCAATCCCTTTCTCAATTGAATATAATCATTGCAAATTTCAATATCAGCTTTTCTTCCATTCGCGCTTTCACGAGGTTTCAAAATACATGGAACCGGATATTCCGATATAATAAAATCACTGTTCAGAGGCAATGTAATAACATACGAATCAGCCACTTTTATTCCAAAGTCCTTCGCCTTTTTAAACGTATTATACTTATCAAGGTAATATATTACACCGCCTGATTTACCCTGACAATTTGTCAGATAAAATTTCTCCGACAATTGCTCTACATATCTGTCAATTAATTCAACCGCCGCATCACATGTGGAGATAATTACAGGTTTCCTGTCTGCGTTTCCAAGGGAATCCATCAAAAATTCAATTATATGTTTTTCCTTTATATTTTTATGAAATACCTTATATCTTTTTGCGTATTTACTTGCCAAAACAACTTCTGTCTTCCTCTTTTGCTCCGCATTGTCCCGTTCGGCAAAAACAAGATACGGGATGACTCCATGTTCTCCAAATTCCCTCAGTATTCCTAACTGATTTCGCCCTCCATCCCCAATAATGACAACATCATGATTCATCATTTATCACACTTCTCCATAACTTTCTATATTTCTCATATGTCGGTTTTACATCATATAAATCATTGACTTTTATGTAGGCATTTTCTGCCAATCTTTCTCTAAGCTTCCTGTCTTCAGTACGCTCCAATGCATTAAGGATTTCTTCCGCGCTTTTGGAATTTATTATGATTCCGGCATTATCATCCAATACTTCCGGCAAAGCCCCTACATTTGTCGCGATAATACACTTTTTTAACGCCATAGCTTCAAGGACAACATTGGGAAATCCCTCCGTGTAACTTGGCAATATAAACACACTTGCGGATGCCAATCTCATCATTGCTTCGTTATGCCCGATTTCTCCTGTAAAAATTACATTCTCGATATCACTTACTTCTTTTAATCCCTGAATATAATCAGATTCTCCCGGTCCAATCAATTCCAGTGTATATGCATGTCCATGTCTTTGATTAAAAACATGAAATGCAGACAACAATTCTTCAACTCCTTTTGTTTTGATAACCCATCCAATATAAATAATTGTTGGTTTTTCAAATCCGTTTTTAATAAGCGTTTTATAATTTTCCGTATCTATCGGATTGTTTATCTTTACAATTTTCTTTGCATAGGGATTTAATAATTCTAAACTTTTTTCATCCAATACAATTACCGCATCTGCAAGTGATACCGCTTTTATAATCATTTTCCAAGATCTTTTATTCTCATTTCTATATTGAACAGTTCTGCCAAAATGCACATGATAAACTGAAGGAATCTGCTTTTTCTTTAAATATTTCAGAAAGAGCAAATCTCTGTAAAATCCCATTCCTCCTGATGTTGTCATATGTACAACGTCAGGACAATTTTTTCTCACAGCTTCCTTTAATTTTCTATATGCCTTTAGCATTACAAAGCCACTGTAAAATATCCGATCAAATATTGTCCTTCCATCCAATGGACGTTTATTCGCCGCTATATTAATTAAAGTAAAATCAATGTCATCATGTTTTACTATCTCATTTACGATTATTCTCTCCCAGTTCGCTACTCCTCCGTACGGAGGAGGCACCGGAGCTATCAAACATAGTTTCATCATATAAATTCAAATTTCGTTATTTTTTCAATGCATTAAGCAACAATCTGTGATCTGTTATAACATCTCTGATACCATCATTTTCTATTTTTCCACATATCACATCTGTTATATAACGATACTCATTTTCAAACCCTTTATCCTGTTTCAATTTAACGGCAGTATGCTTCCCCGTCCCATACTTCGCAAGGCTTACATAATTATCCATCTCATACACCGCCCCGCTGCTGAATACCCTGAGCTGCTCCTTCGGATATTTCTTACTTCCCATCGAAGTATAAATAATCGTGCCCGCCGCCCCGGACGCAAACTCCAGCGTGATCACGGCATTGTCTTTCTTTGGATATGCCGGATTCGCAGCAAAACTGACTTTCAGTTCCTTCAGTATGCTCCCGTCCAGATACTGAATCGTATCAATAAAGTGGACGGCCTCTCCGATTATTCTTCCGCCGCCCCTCCTCTCATCCTGGGTCCAGTGTTCCGGCGGAATATATCCCGCATTGGCTATATAGCTGTATATCGCGGGAATCCGGTCTGTCTGCAGTTCCCGTTTCATCTCCCGGATCAGCGGCGCGTGACGGCGGTTCAGGCCGCAGAATAGTTCGCCCTCCGATTTCCTGTACAGCGCCTCTATCCGCTCCAGCTCCTCCAGCGTCAGGCACAGAGGCTTCTCAACATACACACTTTTTCCGGCCTCCAGCGCCTCCGTCACAAATTTCCCATGGCTGTTGTGCTGCGTGGAAACAGCTATCAGATTAATTCTTTCATCTTCCAGCAGTTTTCTGTAGTCGCTGGTCGTATAGTCAAAATGAAACACCTCATTGGCCTGCGCGGCGCCTATGCCGCCCGTAGTCGCCAGTCCCCTGAAATGATAGCCGCCGTTTGCCCGCATGGCCGGAAGCATCGTTACTCTGGCGAAATTTCCGGCACCAATCAGGCCCAGGTGAATCTGCTTATCCCGGATTTTGCTTTTCGGGGCGGCAGCGGTATTTCTGACCAGCCTGCTCCATTTTCCTCTGTTTTCCTCAT
Source organism: uncultured Lachnospiraceae bacterium (assembly GCA_948470335.1). GTDB lineage: Bacteria > Bacillota > Clostridia > Lachnospirales > Lachnospiraceae > Paralachnospira_A. The sequence continues at coordinate 84,894 of CAOKOL010000011.1, forward strand.
ATTCCAGAAGGACACCGATATAGTTCTCATTGTCCGGATTTTCCGTTATCATTTTATAGGCGTCAGAAGCATTGGAAAACGGAATCACATGGGTAATCAAATCTGAGAGTTCGATCCTTCCGCCTGCCAGCAGACGCAGAAATTCCTCAACGTTTCTTCCCTCCGTAAACCGCACATACCCGATGGGATAATCAACGCCGTCTTCCTCATAACTGCTGTCATATCTGCCCGGACCATAGGAGCGGGCTATTTTAAATGTCAGCTCCTTCTGATAGAAGGGCCTGCGGTCCAGTTCCATTCTCGTAACGCCGATCATGCAGATAATTCCCCTGTCCCTTGCGATTTCCTCCGCGAGATCTATGGGCCCGTTGGAATCCGTGGCGGCAGTGATAATTACCTTATCCACGCCTCTGCCCTTTGTAAAAGCTTTTGCCGTTTCGGCCGCCTTGTCATCCGCAGAGTTGATAAATGCTTTCAGTTTTGTACCCGGCAGCGCCTTATCCGACACGTCGAATCCTATGACATCGCAGCCATACGCATAGAGAATCCTTGCCGTAATATGCCCCAGCAGCCCAAGACCGATTACCGCAACCGTTTCTCCCGGAACCACTTCCGCCTGGTGAATCCCTTCCAGCGCAATGCCTCCCAATGCTGAAAAAGCTGCCTGTCTGACATCCTTCACTTCCTCCGGTACTCTGGAAATCAGGTTCTTTCCGACGCGGTTCACTTCACTGTGATAGGCCTGTCCCACGGCGGCGACAATATCTCCCACTGCCGCCTCCGTCACGCCCCTGCCGGTTTCCACAACCTTTCCCACTGCCGTATATCCAAGAGGCATCGGGTCTTTTAACCGTCCGAACGCCCCCTCGATTGTGGTAAGGATGCCGTCGGTAGACATTTTCTCCGTCACTTTTTTCACCTGGTCGGGCCGTTCCATGGCTTTTTGGATCAGATTTTTTCCGCCAAAGGAAGCCAGAGAACGCTCCGTCCCCGCGCTGACTACCGAATATAACGTTTCTATCACCACCGTATGATCCTTTGCGGCCGGAGCGGGCGTATCCACCACCTTCACCGAACCGTCGCTGACTGACAAAAATAGCTGTTTCAAATCTTTTTACCTTTCTGAACTTAATCGTTTTACTGTCACTGTGAACCTCCTGCGCCTGTCCTTCAAACCGCGGCCAGGATACATGAAAAAAGCCGGCAGAACCTTTCAGCCGCTGGCTTTTTTATATCCGGTATCCATGCCGGCAGATATTCCTCGTATCCAGAACCACTTTCTCCTCCAGCCTGTCCATATTTTTTCTGATCTCATCATGGCCTACCATAATCACCACCAGATCCACGGCCTCCAAAAACCCTTCCAGGTCATGATACTGATTCGGTACCACATCCTCCGTTATATACGGATCGTAAACCTTCAATCCCGCGGCCAGATGCCTCTCCTGGCTCTCCAGAAGCTGCAACGTCGGACTCTCCCGCATATCGTCCACATTTTCCTTATAAGTCAGACCATACAGCCCTACCCTTCCGATATCTGTCAGGCCCTCTTTTTTCATAATCTCATAAATCCGGTTCAGGACAAAATCCGGCATCCCGTCATTGGTCTTCATAGACTCGTCGATCACTTTCGCCAGCGACGGATAGTCCCCCACCAGAAACCAGGGGTCAACGGAAATGCAGTGGCCGCCCACGCCGGGACCGGGCTGTAAGATATTCACCCTCGGATGCATATTGCAGATGCGGATAATCTCATACACATCCATTTCATCATGCCGGCAGATCTTCGCCAGTTCATTGGCAAAGGCGATATTCACGGCCCGGTATGTATTCTCCACTACCTTTGTCATCTCCGCCGTCCGGATATCGGTCACCACAATCTCGCCCTGACAGAATGAGCCGTAAAGCTGTTTCACCTTCTCGCCAACATCCGGATCATCCGCACCGATGGTCCTGTTATTATGCAGCAGCTCATAAACCATATTTCCGGGAATAATTCTTTCCGGGGCGTGAACCAGATGAATGTCTGTTCCTGACTTCCGCCCGGCTTCTTCAATGACCGGCCTTACAAATTTATCTATCGTCCCGGGAGAAACCGTTGATTCAATAATAATCACGGCCCCGCAGGGCGCAGCTTTCAGAACATCCTTCACGGCCGACGCCACATAACAGGCATCCACTTTTTTGCTGAACTTATCATAAGGAGTGGGAACCGAAACAATATAGGTATCCGTCACCTGATATTCATCGGTGAACCGGATGCCGGATTCCGCAGCCTGGCCAAACAATTCATCCAGTCCTTCTTCTTTAAAAGTGGTGTGCCCTGACCGCAGTGTCTCCACCAGTTTTCTGTTATAATCCGTTCCCACAACTTCCACGCCATGGGATGCAAGCATCAGGGCTGTCGGCAGCCCGATATATCCAAGTCCGATTACGTTTACCATGTCCCTTTATATCTCCTCTGTCAATATTTCCGTATTCACGCTTCCTTTTCCATCCCGGATATGTTCCATCACGGCAATGCAGGAAATCTTTTCCTCTCTTAGATAGTACAGGCTTCCCGATGTTTCAAAAACGCGGAAAGGCGCATGAAATTTCAGGATACAGACCGTCTTTCCCTCTTTCATCAGCCTCGCCTGACTGCCTTCCTTCCGAACATTACAGGGCGTATGAAAAAGAATCTCATAAGGTTCCCCGTCTTTGCCTTTTATGGTATCCCGGATTCGGTATCCTTTTTCCGTGGCTTTTACCTCCCGCTTATGAACATAGCCCTTCCGGGAATACATGACACCTCCGAAAAATGTGG
>CAOKOL010000012.1 GCA_948470335.1 uncultured Lachnospiraceae bacterium
TGGAAAAGTGCTTTGCGGCGGTGTAATGGCTATGGGGGATATTGCCGGAAAACCCGAATTGCAGGAAGCCTACGGTTTAGGAAAATCAATTCAATAGAGAAAGGCATTTTGATTTTGTCAAGATTAGTTGACACATTTTTTCTCAAGGATTTTGTACCCTATACTGCCTCTTTCAAGGAATTATAATATTACTGTCGTTTGACCATCGGAGGAAGCCTGCCATTAGCAGAGCATATCCTCCGATTATTCCGGTAGCTGATAAAATACCTCGTTGTAATCTTCACATATTTCATTTTCTCGGCCAAAACAATTTTTCCTATTTTTGTTTGGCTTCTCACAATCATTAATTTACAGGGATTTTTTGACACGTTCTATTTTTGATTCTAAATTTATAAGAATCTCCGGGATTATATGTGTATGTTGGTATGCCTCCAGGGGTAAAACTTCATAAGAATTTATGTAAATCTCCTTGACTATAAATTAAAGTAATTATTTAAAACAATTCCCACAAGTAGAATAGCCCTGCGCAATCAGTTCATCAACAGAACTATTTGAAGTAGCGTAGTTTTGTGGAGCAATTTTAGGGACACTCCGGCAAGTTGGGTAATGTATTTTGTGTGAGTTTGTATTTAATACGTATGATGCGTTTGTTTGCTGCTGCGCAGCATTGTCATATGTGTTGAAATTGCTGCCATTGCCTGAGTCGGAAGGATTGGGAGTGGCAGCGGAGTTTTGCGGCGGATTTACCGGTTCAGGAGCAGGTGTGTTATTTTGAGCGGTATCTGCCTGGGATTGGGCAATTGCTTTTGCGGCTTCTTCCTGTACAGCTTTTTCCTCTGCCAGCCGTTTTTCTTCGGCCTCTTTTGCAGCTCTTTCCATAGCCTCTTTAGAGGCTTTTTCTTCTGCTACTCTGGAAGATTCCTCAGCGGCCAGTCGTTTTTCTTCCGCCGCTTTGGATGATTTTTCATTGGCTAATCGTTTTTCTTCCGCCGCTTTGGATGATTCTTCTTCCGCAAGCCGCTTTTCTTCTGCGGCCTTAGAAGACTCTTGTTCCGCAACCCGGTGTTCTTCTGCTTCCTGCTCTGCTTTCCGGGCGGCCATGTCAACAACTGTAATAGACAGGGTATTGCTTTTTATGTTTCCGGATTCAATATGGATTTCATAGGTTCCCGCTTTGGTTCCGGTCTGAATACCTGAATCTGAAAAAGTCAGCGCATCATTGTCAGATATATATTCAAAGGAAATTTTATCTGCGTTCTCAGGAGATACGGAAACCTCAAAGGGGATTTCCGTATTGATATCATATTCATTCCGGTAATCCGGGATAGACAGTTCAATGGACTCAGGATTAATCGTTTCCATTGTGAAGCCAAACCCTACGAGGCTGGCAATACACACGGCGGTGGATATGCCTGCTTTTTTAAACGTTTTTTTAGCGGGATTCTTTTTTATGAGATTTATCAATGCATGTCCTACAAAGATAAAAATTCCCAGTAAAGATAATAAAAACAACAGTGTAAATATAGCGTTCATATGATTTTCTCCTTTGTACATTTATATCTATTGCTGATCAAATTCTTTTTTGGTTTGGAACTGCTTATAATACTGCGTTGCTTGATCTTCTGATAAATCAAAATGTCGTTGAAGTTTTGCAAGGATCTGTACATCTGAAAGACCGTACTCCAATCCATCGGATATAGTTGCCTATATGCCCCGCTGTTCGCCTCTCAAGTGTTGCCAATGTGTAGCCGGTTAATATAAAAATCCTCTGAAAAGCGCATAGAATAAGGCTTTTCAGAGGAATGGCGTTTATTCAAACTCGATCGTCCCACAAGGCTTCGGCGTCATATCATACAGCACCCTGTTCACGCCCTCCACCTCACTGGTAATCCGTTCCGTAATATGCGCAAGCAGCGCAAATGGCACGTCCTCCACAGTGGCTGTCATGGCGTCTACCGTGTTGACTGCGCGGATAATGACCGGATAGGCGAATGTACGGGCGCCGTCTGAAACGCCGACGGATTTAAAGTCGGGCACAACGGTGAAATACTGCCATACTTTGCCTTCCAGGCCGTTTTTCGCGAATTCTTCCCGCAGGATGGCGTCTGACTCGCGGACTGCTTCCAGACGTTCTCTGGTGATAGCTCCCAGGCAGCGGACGCCGAGGCCGGGGCCGGGGAAGGGCTGGCGGAATACCATGCTGTCGGGAAGGCCGAGGGCTTTGCCCACGACGCGGACCTCATCCTTGAACAGCAGGCGGACAGGCTCCACAAGGGCAAACTGTAAATCTTCCGGAAGGCCGCCTACGTTGTGATGGGCTTTTACGCCGTCGCTTTCCAGGATATCGGGGTAGATGGTTCCCTGCGCAAGAAATTCGATACCGGACTGCTTGCGGGCTTCTTCTTCAAACACACGGATAAACTCCGCGCCGATAATTTTCCGTTTCGTCTCCGGGTCCGAAACGCCGGCCAGTTTGTCTAAGAACCGGTCTACGGCGTCCACATAAATCAGGTTTGCCTTCATCTGATTTCTGAACACCTCGACCACCTGTTCCGGTTCTCCTTTTCGTAACAGGCCGTGGTTTACATGGACGCATACCAGTTGGCTGCCGATGGCTTTAATCAGCAGCGCGGCGACAACCGACGAATCTACGCCGCCTGACAGCGCCAGCAGCACCTTCTTGTCCCCTACCTGGGCTCTGACAGCCGCAACCTGCTCTTCGATAAATGCCAGTGCAAGCTCAGGGGTGTTAATCCGCTTCATTGTTTCAGGACGCATATTCTGATCCATATTTTTCCTCCGTATGCTTTACATTTATTTTGTCAAGTCTTCATATTATACCGTAAAATCCGCCGGTCTTCAACAAAATCCTTTACATTGTAATCCATCCCAGTACGCTTGCTACAGAGCTGAGCAGAATGATCGATACGAATATGATGCAGAGATACCGGATCATAAATTCGAAGATTTTTCTTCTTTTAAAGGGCGCGCCGTTTTTTTCCACCTCGCCTGCGATTCTGTCTGTTCCGATCACCCGCAGCACAAGCAGACAGGTGGCGACGGCCGCAATCGGCATCATTACGGAATTGGTCAGAAAATCAAAGAAGTCAAGAAATTCCATTCCGATGATCCGGATAAAGGACAGCGGGCCGTAACCGAGAGAGGACAGGGTGCCCAGAGCGATTATAATCAGCCCCATAACGGTGGAAGCTTTATGCCGGCTCCAGCCAAGCTCGTCCTCAAAGGTTGACACGGCGCTTTCGGTCAGCGCGATGGCGCTTGTGAGAGCGGCAAACAGTACCAGTGAAAAGAACAGAATGCCCGCCGTTCTTCCAAAGCCCATGCTGGCGAAAACCTTCGGAATGGTAATAAACATCAGAGACGGTCCGGCTTTCAGTGTATCCATGTCTCCGCCGGAAAAGGCAAACACCGCCGGAATAATCATCAGTCCCGCCATAATGGCGATGGCAGTGTCAAAGATTTCCACATTTCGGGTGGCCTCCTCAATGGACACATCCTCTTTCATATAGGAGCCGAAGGTTACGAGAATACCCATGGCGATGGAAAGAGAGTAGAACATCTGTCCCATTGCGGCTACCACCGTCATCCATGAAAAGTTCCGGAAATTGGGCACCAGGAAATATTTCACGCCTTCCAGCGCGCCGGGGCGGGTCATGGAGTAGACGGCAATCATAACAGCCAGCACTACCAGAACCGGCATCATAAATTTTGATACCCGTTCGATGCCGTTTTTTACCCCTGCAAATATAATGACCAGTGTCACCGCGGCAAAAAGCAGAAACCAGATTTCCGCAGATATGCCGCCTGAGATAAAATCCGTAAAATATCCGTCTGCGGCCGCTTCGTTTACATTGCCCCGCAGGTATTCAAACAGATATTTAGTCACCCAGCCGCCGATAGTGGAATAATAGGGTACGATCAGGATCGGAATCACTGCGTTGATCCAGCCGCCGGCACGCCACCGTCTGCGTCTGCCCGTTTCGCTGAAAGCGCCTACGGGACTTTTTTTGGTCATGCGTCCCAGCGCGGTTTCCGCAATAATCATTGTGTATCCGAAAGTCAGCGCCAGTATGATATAAACCAGTAAAAAAATACCGCCGCCGTATTTTGCCGCCAGATAAGGAAATCTCCAGATATTTCCCAGTCCCACGGATGCTCCGGCAGCAGACAGCACAAAGCCGATTTTGCCGGAAAAACTGCTTCTTTTCTTTTGTCCGTTCATTGTTTTGGTCCCTTTCCGATTAAAGATAAGCCAATGGATGAAAGAGGTGCGCATTGCCGTAAAAGGGTAAAATAAAACGCTTTGTATACCATTCCTCTTATGGCCTGACGGAATGGGACAAAGCGTGATCCGGCGGCAAATCTTCCTGTGGATATTTATAGCATGGAGGGGAGGGAATGTCAAGGATTTCCATGTGTGTAACGTATGAAACGTATGAAATTTCGAATTGCTTCGGCATGGGATGAAGTAAAAAGCAGAACGCGAATTCCGGGTTAGGGCTTGACAGACATTCTATCAGTATGTTATATTCGTTACATACTGTCAGTATGTAACCGGTAAAACGCAAAACGGATTGTCATTCGTACCGGCATGGGAGGGATGAAGCGGTGGCCAGAAACAAGCATCCGGAGGAGACGATAAATTTAATATTGGACGTTTCTTTCCGCCTGTTTATGGAAAAGGGCTACGAGCAGACCTCTATTCAGGATATTATCGACCATTTGGGGGGGCTTAGCCGGGGGGCCATTTATCACCATTTTAAATCGAAGGAGGAGATCCTGGAAGCCGCCACGGACAGGATGACGGCCGAATCCAACCGGATGCTTGCGGACATCCGTGACCGTAGGGATCTGACCGGGAAGGAAAAACTCAGGAGAATCTTTCGGGAGTCTGTCAACCGTCCTGTCCAGAATGATATCTTTCTGGCGGCACCCGGTTTCCACAAAAACCCAAAGCTTTTTTTCAGCCTTGTCCATGACACGGTCGCCGAGGTTTCTGTTTCATATATTCAGCCGATCATTGAGCAGGGCATTGCCGACGGCACGATCCGGACGGAGTATCCGAAGCAGTTGGCGGAGCTGATTATGCTGGCGGCGAATGTCTGGATGAACCCTATGGCTTTTAACAGTACGGCGGAGGAATCCGGCCGCAAGTTTATGGTGTTCCGGCAGATGCTGGAAAGCTTCGGGCTGGATATCGTGGACGATGAGATGCGGGCCAGAATCGTGGAGCTGGCGGCAATTTATCAGACCAAGCAGTAAACGAGGGGATCTGTCCTGTAAAAAGGGCAGATATATTTTCACCTATATACATACCAATATCCGGTATGTATTATGCGGATGCATAGGGACGGGAGTTCTCCGATGAGTTATGCATTTGAACAGATAACAGAATGCGGCGGAAAAAACAGGCGGACTCTCGGAGTCCTGCGGAACCTGAATTTGTGAGATTTCTCAATCTATTATTAATCTATTATCTGGGAGGACGGAGGTTTATAATTTATGAAACAAAAGCTGTTTTCAAAGGATTTTACGCTGGTGGTAATCGGCCAGATTATTTCCCTTTTTGGCAATGCCACGGTGAGGTTTGCATTGCCTTTATACCTGCTGAACCTGACCGGCTCGTCCGTTCTGTACGGGACGGTTACGGCCTGTGCCTTTATCCCGGCCATTCTGCTGTCGCCGGTGGGAGGGATGATCGCAGACCGGGTTAATAAACGAAATATTATGGTGATACTGGATTTTGTCACGGCGGCGGTGATACTGGCGTTCTCTCTGCTGATGGACCGGGGGAACCTGATTGTTCTGGCGGCGGTTACGCTGATGATTCTGTATGGAATTGCGGGCGCCTATCAGCCTTCCGTACAGGCCAGTATCCCTGCGCTGACCAGCCGGGAAAATTTTATGGCGGCCAATTCCGTGATTAACACAATCAGTTCCTTTTCCTCCCTGACCGGTCCTGTTTTTGGCGGGATTTTTTACAGCGCTTATGGGCTGCGTCCCGTGCTGCTGGTCTGCGTGGCCTGTTTTGCCCTGTCGGCAGTGATGGAACTTTTTATTCACATACCGCAGCAGAACCAGGAAACCGGCGGCGGAATATGGGAAACCGCCGGAAAGGATATTGGGGAAAGCCTGCGTTTTATCTTTACGGAAAAGCCTGTTATTGCGAAATGCACCATGACGGTCTGCGGGATTAACCTGTTTTTATCTGCGATGCTGTTGGTGGCGATGCCGTATCTGATTACGGAAGTGCTGGCATTTCAGCCGGCCCGGGCCAACCGGCTTTACGGCATGGCCCAGGGGCTGATGGCGGCCGGGGGACTGGCCGGGGGAATCTGCGCGGGCGTATTTGCGGGCAGGCTGACAGTCCGGAAGGCCGGAACGATATTGATTGTCTGCGGGCTGTGTGTATTTCCCATGGGAATTATTTTGCTGTTATCCGCCTCCGCCATGGTCTGTTATACGGTGATTACCCTGTGCTGCTTTGTTATTATGGGCCTTTCGACGATATTTACGGTACAGATGATGTCCGTGCTCCAGCGGGAGACGCCGGGGAACCTGATCGGAAAAGTGATTTCCGTGATTCTCACCCTTTCCATGTGCGCCCAGCCTCTGGGCAATGCGTTTTACGGCATATTGTTTGAGCTTTGCGAAGGAGTCGAATCTGCCGTCGTGTTTTTTGCCGGTGCGGTTTCTCTGCTGATTGCTGTCTGTTCGAGAAAGGTCTTTATGGATCTTTAAACGCCGCAGAAAAAAGTCCTGTTTTAGCCAACTCTACCGTTGGTAGGTGTTCATTGATATGTCGGACTGATATCATTTACCGCAGGGCAGTGTCAAATGATTTATAATAAAGAGGTGAATGATGAATCAAATCAGAATCGGAGCTTTTATTTCCGAACGCCGGAAAGCAAATGGCTGGACCCAGAGCCAACTGGCAGAGAAACTGGGGATAACCGATAAGGCTGTTTCAAAATGGGAGACAGGACGGTCTATGCCGGATTTATCGTTGTTTATGCCGTTATGTACGCTCTTAAAAATTACTTTAAACGAACTGTTTGCGGGGGAGTGCATTGCGGAAGAAAAGCTGAAAGAAAAAGCAGATGAAGTGCTTATGGACGTGATTACAAACTGGCTGGGACACGATCAATGGGAAGGTCAGGAATGTGATGCGGCACCGCAGAACGTTCTGGAAGTGGAAAATGTTTCCAGACTGTATGAGACGGAAAGCAGCTCCGTACTGGCTGTAAATAACGTAAGTTTCCGGATACCGCAGGGCAGCTTTACGGGAATTATGGGAGCTTCCGGCTGCGGGAAAACAACATTGCTTCATTTAATCGCCACAATCGACAGGCCGACGAATGGAGCGGTACGCATCAGCGGGCAGAATATAACAGATTTGCCGGAAGAAGCTGCCGCGGAATTTCGCCGCAGACATCTGGGGTTTGTTTTTCAGGAATACAATCTGCTTGAAACGCTGACTGTCTATGAAAATATTGCCCTTGCCCTGACGGTGAAAGAGGTTTCCAAAGAAAACATTCGTCCGATGATTCGGCGGTTATCCGAAAAGCTGGATATCGCGGCGGTTTTGGATAAATTTCCCTATGAGGTATCGGGAGGACAGCGGCAGCGCTGTGCCTGCGCCCGTGCCATTGTGGCAAATCCGGATATCATCCTTGCGGACGAGCCGACCGGGGCATTGGATTCCCGTGCGGCCCGGCAGCTTTTAGACACATTTGTTATGCTTTGCAGAGAGTGCGGCGCAACGATACTGATGGTTACGCATGATGTGATGGCAGCCAGCTACTGCGACAGGATACTGTTTATGAAAGACGGTGAAATAAAAGCTGCCTTAAACCGGGAACAGAAAAACAAACAGACCTTTTTTGCGGATATTTTGAAGAAAATACAGTGGATAGAGGGAGAAAGCCATGATGTACCTGAAACTTTCCGTCCGTAACGCCAGACGGTCTTTTGCTGATTATCTTTTGTATGTCGCTGCAATGACCCTTCTTCTGGCGGTTGCGGAGGTATCTAATTGTATGGCCATTGTAGGAGAATTGGCCGGTTTTCAGGTGATTTCCCTGCCATTGTTAATCGCCGTGATTCAGATTGTGCTGGCCGGATATATGGACACGTTTATGTTAAAGCAGCGGGCAAAGGAATTTGCAAATTATTTGCTGCTGGGTATGGGAAAAAAGAGATTAACCCGGTTATTCTTATGGGAAGTCCTGCTGATTGGCTTTTGCTGCTATCTGGCAGGAACGGCGGCAGGCTTTGCCGTATATGGATTTTGGTATTTCCGTGAGCCGCTGCATGAAATGAAACACTGGGGATTCCTTTATGGCAAAAGTATGTTTTATACATTTATGTCTTTTTGTCTTATGGAAACAGTATGTTCGTTTCGGCTGAAACGGCGGTTAAACAGGCTGCAGATCAGGGAGCTGATGTATGAGAAAAACCGCAGTCAGGGCGTGAAAGATACGGGGAACTATAAAAAATGGGGCAGGATCTTCTGTTTGTGTTTTATGTGCTTCATTGGCTGCGTGTGCGGAATTGTGTTTTTGCCGGAGGCTTATATTGTTTATCCTGTGTCTGTTGCGGCGATCCCTTTGCTTCTTTCTGTCTTTGCCTTTTATCAGTGGGCGTTTGGCTGTCTGTATGCGCAGAGAAAAATGAAATCCCTTAAGATATACCAAAAAGACATGCTGTATATCACGGCACATTTTACATCGGATGTGAAAACGACTGCCATTGTAAATGCTGTTTTCTGTATCTGCTTTTTATTTTCAGCATGTTCTTTCGTAACCGGAATGCTGATGCTGCAACCGGAATTTCAGCTTTTTGATACGGCTGTGCGTCAGTGGATGGGGATGTCTCAAATCAGTATCTGTATTGTGTTTTTGGTGATTTATTTTTCGATCCTGTCTTTGCAGCAGATCATAGAGGTTAGACAAAATGCAAAAAGCAGCCGGATCATGTACTGTATGGGAAAAAGCAGTCGGCAGATAGAAAGGCTTGTGAACCGGCAGACGGCGGTGAAACTGATTGCTCCGATGATAATGGCTCTGCTGATTCTTTTATTCTGCCTGCCGCTGCTGAATGGAAAGATGAACTTCATACTGCCGGCTTCTATGGGTAATATTCTGTACAAATTAACCGGTGCGTTTGGGGCGTGTATGATTCTTTTTTATAGCTGCTATTTCGGGATTGTCAGTGCCATGAGCAGACGGTATATAAATTCTTCTGTCTGAAACCGCCGCCGCTTGCTGCCGCTGGCGAAGTGATGAAAGTGCCGGAAGAAAAAGCCGGAACCGGCCCGCATCCGTTTGACAGAAAATTGAAAAAATGATATACTATGACCACATACGAAATAATAAAAACCAGAGAGATATGATGCCATGAAAAGAAAAAAACGAACGACTTTTTTCCTGTTTCTGTCCATATGCCTGGTTTTTTCGCTGACTGCCTGCAAAAGCAGGAAAAAACAGCCGGCGGAAACCGAAGGGACAGAACCTGTCTATGAGGAAGATGTGGAGCTGATTGTCTGGGGCGCCGAGGAGGATGAAGCGCTTCTGCAGGAGATTTTCGCATCCTTCCGGTCCCATTATGCCGATCAGGCAGAGATTCAGATTACATACTATCCCCAGAGTGAATCAAACTGCAAGGATGTTTTGCTTGGCGATCTGGAGTCGGGTGCGGACGTGTTTGCCTTTGCCGATGATCAGGTGGCCCCTCTGGCAGCGGCCGGGGCGCTGGAGCCTGTGGAAGATGCCGACAGTATCCGCAGCGGGAATCTGCCTGCGGCCGTGGAAGCCGCGTCAGTGGGAGATACCCTCTATGCCTATCCGCTGACGGCGGACAACGGCTATTTCCTTTATTATAATAAAGCCTATTTTTCCGAGGAAGATATCAAAAGCTTTGAGCGGATGCTGGAGGTTGCGGCAGAGGCAGAGAAGCTGGTGACTATGGACTGGTCATCAGCCTGGTATGTCTATGCCTTTTTCGGAAATACCGGTATGGAGGTGGGACTGAACGAGGACGGTCTTACCAATTACTGTACCTGGAATGGTACCGACGGCCCGATCCACGGCACGGATGTGGCGCAGTCCATGCTGTCGATGGCGGCCAGTCCCGGTTTTTCCAACCGGACGGATACGGATTTTCTGGCGGGCGTACAGGACGGAACCGTGATCGCCGGCGTCAGCGGCGTATGGAATGCGGTGGCGGTGGAAGAAGCCTGGGGAGAGAACACCGGGGCAGCCCGGCTTCCTTCCTATAGCTGTGCGGGACAGCAGGTGCAGATGGCTTCCTTTTCCGGCTGCAAGCTGATCGGTGTCAATGCCTACTCGGAGCATTATTCGTGGGCGGTGCGGCTGGCCGAGTGGATCACCAATGAGGAAAATCAGGCCCTTCGCTTTGCCATGCGCGGACAGGGGCCATCCAATATCAATGCGGCAAATTCCCCTGAAGTCCAGGATGCGCCGGCGATCCGGGCGCTTCTGGAGCAGTCAGAGTTTTCTCAGCTCCAGCGGGTGGGAGGAAAATTCTGGGATCCAGTGACGGCTTTTGCCACCGCCATGGCGGAGGGGAATCCGGACGGTATTCCCTTGCAGGAACAGTTGGATCAGTTAGTGGAGGGGGTTACGGCCAGATAGGAGGAAGATATTATGAAAGGCAAGTTCACGTTGCAGCAGCGTCTGATCCTGCCCATTATCCTGTTGGGGCTGGTAACACTGCTGTCTAATATCCTGGCGGTATTCAGCATCAACAATGTGAACGGCAGCGCACGGACCATCGTAAATGAATATATGGTCAGCGAAGCGCAGTTGGAGGAAATCCGCCGTTCCATTATGGATATCCACCGTCTGGCCCTGTCCCATATTGTGGCCGCAGATCACGGGTCCATGATTGGGCTGGTAGGGGAGATCAAGGCAGAGGAAGCGGCGCTGGATGAGAAGCTGGCAGATTATGAAAGCTTTGTGTCGGAAAAAGATATGGGAACATATCGTTCTCTGACAGAGGAATATGAGGCATTGAAACATGCGCTGGTGAAATTGGTCTGTGCCAGCGCCGACAGCAAAACCCAGGAAGCCTACGCCATGGCTAACGGAGAAGTGGCGATAAGGGGCAGCGGGGCGGAAGCCTGCATCGATACCCTTTACGCCTCGGTCAGCGCCCAGGCGGAAGAAGCACGGAACAGGCTGTCCGTGGTCTATGTCACGTCGCTGATTATCAGTGCGGTTACGCTGGCGGCAGGTGTTCTCCTGGTGCTGGCGGCATTCCGTATCATCAGGACTTATGTGATTGCGCCGATCAGGGACGCCATGGGCATGCTTCAGGACAGTTCTGAGCGGATCAGCGGCGTGGTAAGCGAGGTCCGGAAAAGAACCCGGACTTCCGGCGCCAGCGTGCAGGCTCTTTCCGCCCTTTCGGGAAATCTGTCCGCCGCGGTGGAAGAAGTGGCCGGCAGTGCCGCCGCCATCACCTCCAGCGCTGCCGGTACCCAGAACGATGCCAATGATATGGCACAGGAATGCGCCGAAATCACCGAGTATTCTGTTAAAATGCGGGAGAGGGCGGAGGAGATGGAACGGTTTGCCAGGGAAAATAAGGAGACCGTTCATAAAAAGACAGAAGAAATTATGGCCGTACTGAATGAGGCAATCGAAAAGAGCCGGAGCGTGGATCAGATCGGCATTCTGACCAAGGATATTCTCTCTATTTCGACTTCCACGGATCTGATTGCCATCAATGCTTCGATAGAGGCCACAAGAGCCGGGGAGGCCGGGAAGGGATTCGCGGTGGTGGCACAGGAGATCCGCCGGCTGGCCGATTCCTGCGCCGAGACGGCCAACCATATTCAGGAGGTCAGCGGCGTGGTAACGGGCGCGGTGGGATATCTCTCCGACAGCGCTCAGGAACTGGTGGATTATCTGGGCAAGGCGATTCTGATTCAGTTCGAGCAGTCTGTCCGGTCCGGGCAGCAGTATCATGACGATGCCGCCTATGTGGAACATTCCATGGATGCGTTCCAGAGCAGGACAGACCGGCTGCGGAATGCCATGACGGAGATTGCCGGTTCCATCGGCAGTATTTCCGCTGCCATCGACGGCGCGGCTGCGGGCATTAACGGAATGGCAGGCAGTGCTCACAGTCTGGTGGAGGACATGGCCGGCATCACCGCCCGTATGGATACGAACCAGGAGATTGTGGGCGAGCTGCAGCGGCAGATGGATGTGTTTGCGAATCTGTGATGCGGGGGATGTTGTGTAAATAAAGACAGAAATCGGGCTGCCGCCGGGCATATTTTCGGCGGCGCTTTTCCGTATCACAGGAAAGTCCTGCAAAGCAGGATTCTGATTCAATTTGCGGAAGTATCCGGCAGAACGCGCCGGCGATGTATTTTGCCGGATTATCCATGAGACAGTGATACCGCCTCTCATTTTATGTTATAATACGGAGAGGAAAATTATATGAAATGGTGTATACTGATGAATGTACTCCCGGAATTTCACTAGTCCTGGCTTTTGCGGCCGGAAATCGGACAGCGGGAGGCTTCGGGAGTATGTAACCTGTCAGGAGGATTTTACAGTATGGAATGGATTGAACGGCTCAACGGTGCGATCAGTTATATCGAAGATCATTTGACAGACGGCATTGATTATGAGCAGCTTGGGCGGATTGCCTGCTGTTCTTCCTATCATTTTCAGCGGATGTTTACCTATATGGCGGGCGTTCCTCTGTCCGAATATATCCGCAGGAGAAAAATGTCTCTTGCGGCCGTAGATCTGCAGGGAAAGGATATGAAGATCATCGACGCGGCTGGGAAATACGGGTACAGTTCGCCCACCGCGTTTAACAGGGCATTTCAGTCTGTTCACGGAATCGCTCCTTCCGCCGTCAGGAACGAGGGCGTACCGGTAAAGTCATTCCCGGCCATTACATTTAAGATCACGGTCAAAGGAGTGGAAGAAATGAATTATCGGATTGAGACAAGGGAAGCGTTCCGCATCGTAGGTGTATCGGTGCCGCTGGATCGGGATATTGAAAAAAATTTCACGGTCCTTCCTTCCAGGTGGCAGGAAGCAGCCATGGACGGGACATTGCAGAAGCTGACCGGCATGATGGATACGCCGCCTGTGGGCGTATTGGGCATCAGTGTCTGCAGCGACAGGGAACCATGGAGGTATTATATCGCCGTATCCACTTCAAAGGAAGCGGAGGGTCTGGAAGAATATATCGTGCCTGCGGCGACCTGGGCCATATTTCCGGGAGAGGGCACAAACAATCAGTCGATTCAGGAGCTGGAGCGGCGTATCGTAACGGAATGGCTGCCCACCTCAGGATATGAGTACGGCGATGCCCCTGATGTGGAGGTTTATCTGAATCCTGATCCGGAGAATGCAAAATATGAGGTGTGGATTCCGGTGGTAAAAAAGCGGACGTGAGAGATTTTGATCCGTGATGGGGCCAGAACGGCATTGCCGGCAGAGACGATGGTATCGTAAACGGGGGAGAATAAGGGCATCGCAGTGACGGCAGCGATCAGGCGGGATATGCCGAAAGATAGCGGGGGTAGCAAAAAAGTCTTTCGGCTTATCTCCGGGATCTATCCTGCCATTCTTATGGTGCTGCTATGCCCGGTGCAGATATCTGCTGAAAAACATGCTTTTTATCTCCCCGGTCTGCAGGTTTGCAGGTCGTCTTATTATAGCACGGAATATGCGGAAAATGTGTGACAAAAATCGTGATTTTTTTGTCACAGCCAGTGTCACTGTTTGGAAACGGTTATTTGGAAGATTAAGGATGACATAATATTTACCAGTGTACCGTGAAGAAAACGGATTGCTTGTTAAAGGAGGACAATTTATGGATAACGAGAAAGTATACCGAATGGATTTTGCAAAGATCTATCATCTGCTTGTCAGCAAGGCTGAAAAAAAGGGACGGACCAGAGAGGAAGTGGACGAGGTAATCCGGTGGCTGACCGGTTACGGTCAGGCAGAGCTGGAAGGAATGCTGGAAAAGCAGCTCACTTACGGAGACTTTTTACGGAATGCACCCAATCCGAATGAAAACCGAAAGCTGATTAAAGGCGTGGTCTGCGGCGTGAGAGTGGAGACGATTGAGGAACCGCTGATGCGGGAGATTCGTTATCTGGATAAACTGGTGGACGAGCTGGCCAAAGGAAAGGCGATGGAGAAGATATTGCGGAAATAAGGGCAGAGAGGGATTTTTCTGCATTGTGTCGGCTGTTATTTTCCTAAAATCGGCTCCGGATTTGATACAGCCTTTCATATTTTTTAAACTGCCCCGCGCTTCGTAAGGCTGGATTCTATTCAGACACCGGACCTTTCTTCATACACAATTCATAAAAATCCCTGTCTCTGTTATTTCTCTGCCATTTAAAATAAATTTGATACAATTTCAAATAATACGCAGATTCTTCCGCAAGCTGTGGTTCTACTGTTTTTTCTGAAAAGATTTGATGTGCCTTGCTTACGATATTTTCAAATTTTGCCTTCGTTATGCCGCAGCTCTCCGTAAGATGATGCTGCCCCCCACCATAAGGAGCCAAGCAGCTCTCTGAAATAGAGGCGAACCGTTTGCGGATCACATGTTTCATGCCGACAGCATAAAAAAAGAACGGTTATTTCGGTGACATTTGACGAAAAAAGAGTATAATAATAGATAGTCAAACAACACATTACCTGAAATTGCTGTGAAATGGAGAGGAAAAAGATTGTCTGAGGTATCCGCAATGCTGAATGATGTGAAAACAGGTCTGACAATTTGGAAAAATATAACGAACGTAAAGTATACGGCGGTGCAGATTTTTTTGTTTGCGGCGGCAGGTTTTGGTGCAAATGTATTTGCGGCGCCCCGGCTGTACGAACGGGCGAAAATCATTTCCGCGGCGCTGCATATGGGCGTTCCCAAGGTGATAACGGCACTGGCCGTGCTCCATATCATTGTATTCGGCGGTATGATGAGGCAGATTGTGTATGAAAGCTGCGGCAGGAATAAGGATTTCTTTTATCAGCTTGCGGTCAGCAAAAGAGCGGGATGTGTCTGCACAATGTTTCAGCAGCGGAACTGGTATGGCTATGGGCTGGTGATACTGCTTGCAATCTGCGATTATACCGTCATACCGGGGTGGTTTCTGATTCCGATCTATACGATGGTGTTTATTGTTGGCTTTTGCATTTATTACGACATGGCGGATGCAGGGAGCCGTAAAAGGAAACTTGTTTTTAACTGTCAGATGGGCCGGGAAAAAAGGGCGGGGGAAGGATTTTTGAGAAGCCATCCGGTATTGGAGCTTTTTAAAATAACCGTTTATGGATTCTGTCAGTGCAAAGGCATTGTGGCAGGCCAGATGATTTTGATTATGTTTATATTATATTGTGGAAATGCCGGTATGCTGTGCGGAGAGATATTTCTGCTGGCGGACGGGTTTTTGATTTTGCTTGGCGACGGGTACTGGAGGAAGGAAAGCAGTAATTTCCGATATTTCTCAGAAATCGGAATTCCGTTCTCCCGGTATCTGGGGGTTCATTTCCTCACAGGGATCGGCTTATACATCCTGATTCCGCTGCTGTTCTTTTGCCGTGCGGCCGGCAGAGGGGCGGCGGCAGTCAGTTTTGTCCTGCTGTCTTATCTGCTTATATTCTGGTATCTGGTACAGATTTATCTTTACCAGGCTCTGGGGCGGGAGCGGGAAGGGGCGGTGATTTTATACGATATAGGCTTTCTGGTTATAGCCGTTTTGCCGCCTGCCGGACTTTTGGCAATGGCTTGGCTGTATAAACGGATTGTCTGTAAATGGAGGGGAACAGATGCTTGCGGTAAACGGGATTACAAAATATTATGATGGGCCAAACGGAATTGAGGATATACATTTTTCCTGTCAGAATGGGGAAGCGGTTGCGGTGATTGGTCCCAATGGCGCAGGGAAAAGCACATTATTGAGAATCCTGGCCGGGGTACTGAAAGCGGATGCAGGCTCTGTGACGTTGGACGGCTGTGATATGGGAGCGTATGAAAGCCGGAGGAAAATCGGCTATATGCCTGATCAGATAGAGCTTGCCCGCGGACTGACCGTAAAAAACTTTTTGTATCTGGTGTCTGATTATAAATATGGCGGACAGTTTAAGGAAGAGCTGGAACAGGCGGTTGTTACATTTGGACTGGCAGCGTACCGGAACAAGGCCTTTCATAAGCTGTCAATGGGAAACCGGAAGAAAACGGCAATGATTGCGGCTTTTCTTGGCAATCCGCGGCTGATTATTCTGGATGAACCGACAAACGGCGTGGACACGTCGGGAATCATTGCGCTGAAACAGTCGATCAAGGCTGTCCGGGACAGTGGGAGCATTGTTATCGTATCAAGCCATATTCTGGATTTTGTAAGCAGTATTTCCGATCATTGTATGTTTCTGAAAGACGGCAAAACAGCGGCGGTTGAAAAAGAAAATAAGAATTTGGAAGAGCGGTATCGGATGCTGTATTTGCAGTGAGCGTGGCTGTGCGGAGGAGAAGCAATATCATATATCGGAAAAAGGCGCCCGGAATGTTTTACGGTTCCATATCTGGCGGCCGGATTCCGGGTGTATACGAAAAAAAGGCGGAAATATACCATGATTGATTTATATTATATTGAAGACGATCCCGATATTGCAAATGCCGTGAAAGACTATCTGGAACAAAAAGCGTTCGGGGTAACGGTCTGCGCGACGCTCGCGCAGGCGAGACAGGTTTTGGAAACGCGTGTGCCTGCCCTTGTGCTGCTGGACTGGAACATGCCGGACGGCCGCGGGGACAGCCTGTGCCGGTGGATCCGCGGCAACTGGAAGGAACTGCCGGTTATTTTTCTTACGGTTCGGGGGGATTCCGGCGATATTGTATCCGGCTTTCGGAACGGGGCGGATGATTATGTGGTAAAACCTTTTGATCTGGAGGTATTGTATTCGCGGATTCAGGCATTGCTGCGCAGAAGCGGAAATGTGGCGAAACAGTATCTTTCCTGTGACAAAATTACGGTTGATGTAAACCGCAGGGCAGTTTTCTGTGATTGGGAGGAGGAAATACCCTGCGGCAAGAAAAAAGAAATTATTCTGAGCGCGTCCGAATATCAGTTGTTGCTGTATTTAATGGAAAATAAAGGAAAAACCGTCACCAGGGAAAAGATTTTAGAGCAGGTGTGGGATATGAACGGTAATTATGTAAATGACAATACCCTGACGGTTACGATGAAGCGTCTGCGGGATAAGCTTGGGCAGCCGGCCTGTCTGAAAACGGTCAGAAGCGTGGGGTATCGTATGGAGGATACGATATGAACGGGCGGAAGAACAGTCTGGTGATTTTGGGGGTTATCGTATCCGTCAGCCTGATTTCTTCCGCAGTCTCGGTTATGCTTGCTTCCTGCCATTTCAGCCGTCTTAGGTTTGACCTGCTGAATGGGATCTGCGGAGAGATGGCAGAGCAGGAACCGGAAGCAAAGAAGATTATTGCTGCCGCACTGAAAGAATATATGGACGGTAATGCCGACAAAACGGCGGAAGCTGATATTCTGTCGGAACTAGGGTATCGAATTTCTGATTTTTCCGGTGCCGTACATGCCATCGGATTTGCGGCCGCGGGCTGTCTGTCGGGCGTGTTTCTTTTTCTTCTCACATTTTGGCGTCGGAATAGGGCGGAATCCGAACGGATTCAGGTGTTAGCGGACTATCTGGAACAGGTGAATACCGGCAAAGGGGTGATTCTCTCTGGGTCAGGAGAGGATGAATTTTCCAAACTGGAGGATGAAATATACAAGACGGTAACTTATCTGTATCAGACAAAGGATGCGGCGGTGCGGGCAAAAAATGATTTTGCCGAAAATCTGTTCAATATCGCGCACCAGATTAAAACGCCGATTACGGCGCTTTCTCTGTCTCTTCAGATGATAAAGAGGGAGTCTGACAGAAGTAAGAGTCGTATATCTGTTGCGCAGGTGGAAAAACAGCTCTTGCGGCTGACCCATCTGGAGGAAGCGCTGCTGGTATTGTCCCGGCTTGATGCCGGAACGCTGCCTCTGCGGAAAAACGAGGTGGATGTCTTTACCCTGCTTGTCCTTGCGGCGGATACTTTGCAGGAATTGTTTGCCGGTTCCGGGACTTTTGTCGATATCCCGGAGCTGGGAGAGATGATGATTGCAGCCGATCTGGACTGGACGATGGAGGCGGTGATGAACCTGATGAAAAACTGCATGGAGCACGGCGGCGGGGGATGCGTTCATTGTTCCTATGGCCGGAACCCTTTGTATACGGAGATCCTGATCTGGGATGAGGGAGAAGGGTTTGCGGAAGAGGATATGCGCCATCTGTTTGAGCGGTTTTATCGGGGAAAACATGCCAAAGAGGGTGGTATCGGCATCGGACTGGCTTTGGCGAAAGAGATTATCGAGCGGCAGAACGGAACGATACGGGCAAAAAATCAGCCGGGCGGCGGCGCCTGTTTTGAGATTCGGTTTTACGGCCATTCCGAGATTATGTACCAGGTAACCGGAGAAACATAGAATATATGTTTTGGGCGGTGAGTAAAATTTTCAGGTTCCGAATAGATTCCATAGTCACTGAACTGTAACTTTCCTCTGCTATAATGGTAGTGTCAACTGATTTGTGAAAAACAGCAGCAAACCGTGCAACAAAACAGTAAGCGGCTGAAAAACGCCCGCGGCCTGTTTTGTACGCATCGCATATAAGCCCCAAAAAGACAGGGGCTGAGTGCTCATGGCAAAGCACTGGCAGGGTAGTTGCGGAAATTGAAAGAGGAGACAGTGGATATGGAAATTTTAAAATGTGAGGGAGTCCGAAAAGTATACGGCTCCGGCGATAATCAGGTGGTGGCGCTGGACGGGATCGACCTGTCTGTTGAGAAAGGGGAATTTGTGGCGGTGATCGGGGCCTCCGGATCCGGAAAGTCCACCCTGCTGCATATTTTAGGCAGCGTGGACAAGCCCACGTCAGGGAAGATAACGATTGATGGAACCGACCTTTCCGGATTAAACCAGACACAGGCGGCGATTTTCCGGCGCAGGAAGGTGGGGCTGGTGTATCAGTTTTACAATCTGATTCCTACTCTCACCGTGGAAAAAAATATTTTGATGCCTCTCGCCCTGGACAGGAAAAAGCCCAATCAGGAATATTTCCGGAAGGTGGTCAGTTCTCTCGGCATTTTCGACAGGCTGGATGCTCTGCCAAGTCAGTTGTCAGGTGGCCAGCAGCAGCGGGTGGCCATTGCCCGTTCGCTGATTTACCGTCCGGCTCTGCTTTTGGCTGACGAGCCCACCGGAAATCTGGATCAGAAAAATTCCAGGGAGATTATTGATATGCTGAAGCTTTCCAACCGGAATTTGGAGCAGACGATTCTGCTGATTACCCATGATGAAAAGGTGGCTCTGGAAGCGGAGCGTATTATCACTGTCGAAGACGGGCGGATTATCAGCGACGAAAAACAGCGGCGGAGGAAATAAAAATATGTGGAAAGAATATTCGGCAGCTTACATCAAAAACAACCCTTCCTCTGGCCTGTCCGTCAGGCTTGCGGCCTTTATCTCGGCACTGCTTTTATCCCTGCTGTGCGGCCTGTTTTATAATGCGTGGAAATATGAGGTGGAGCGGATTGAGCTGGAGGAGGGCGGCTGGCAGAGCCGGCTTGTGGGGGAGCTTGGCCATGAGGAAATTGAAACCATAAAACAGTTCGCAAATGTAAAAGATGTGTCGATCAACATAAAAGAAAGCAAGGAGAAAGAAACGACGGTCGATCTCTATTTTGACGATATGAGAGCGGTTCTTTCCGATACGCCTCATATCGCCGAAGCAGTGGGGATTGCGCCGGAAAAGGTTGTCTATCACTATGAGCTGCTTGCGATGTACATGATCCGTGACGCGGATGACAGGGCTCCGCGGCTTCTGTTTCCCATGTTTATCATCATAACGGCATTGGCTTCCTTCTCGCTGATTGTGATTATCCATAATGCGTTCGCGGTGTCCATGAATGCAAGGATTCATCAGTTCGGCATCTTTTCCAGCATCGGCGCCACGCCGAAACAGATTCGGACCTGTCTTTTGCAGGAAGCCGCGGCGCTTTGTACCATGCCTGTAATCATGGGAAATCTCTTTGGCATCGGAGGCAGCATGGGAGCGATACATCTGTCAAATGTTCTGCTGGGAGATGATATTCCGGGGCGGCATAAGTCGGTTCCCGGCTATCATCCGTCAGTGTTTTTGGTGACGCTTGCGGTTACGGCGGCAACCGTATGGATTTCCGCATGGCTGCCGGCCAGAAAATTAAGCAGGCTGACGCCCCTGGAAGCCATCAGAAATATGGGGGAACCGCAATGGAAACGGAAGAGGAAGTCCCACATTCTTGCCCTGTTATTCGGGGTGGAAGGGGAGCTGGCCGGAAATGCGCTGAAAGCCCAGAAGAAAGCGCTGCGGACGGCGTCGCTGTCTCTGATTTTCTCGTTTATTGCTTTTACGATTATGCAGTGCTTCATTTCTCTTTCGGAAATCAGTACGAAGGAAACTTATTTTGAACGGTATCAGGATGCCTGGGATATTATGGTCACGGTCAGAGACGCGGATATAGAAACATTTAAGGAAACGGAAGCGATTCAGAAACTTGACGGGGTGGAAAGTGCCGTTGTGTATCAGAAAGCGGCGGCGAAAAGGATTGTCAGGGAAGAAGAAATGAGCCAGGAGATGAAAGCCTTCGGCGGGTTTTCCCATGCTTCAAGTACGTTTGTGACAAAGGTGGACGGCGGCTGGCTGGTCAATGCCCCGGTAATGATACTGGATGACAACAGCTTTATGGCCTACTGTGAGCAGATTGGTATTGCGCCCCGGCTTGACGGAGCGGTGATACGCAATCAGATCCGGGACGTGACGAACCCGGATTTCAGGCATCCGGAACTGATGCCGTATATAAAAGCGCCGGATGCCGGAGAGAATGTGACAAAAGTTTTATTTCCGTCTGAAGAAACACCGGCGGACATACCGGTTCTGGCTTATACGGATGAAGTGCCCGTTTTGCGGGAGGAATATGCAACGGTTGATTATTATGAGCTGGTGCATTTTATTCCGGTATCTTTATGGAGGGAAATCAAAGGGCAGGCAGGGGGAACGGAGGAGGAACTTTACATTCGTGTCCTTGCCGCAGAAAATGCCGCATTAGACGATTTGAACATGCTGCAGAGTCGGTTGGATCAGTTGGTCGGCCGGTCCTGTCTATTGGAAAGCGAAAATCGGATTCAGGAGTATGAGTCTAACAATAAACAGATTTGGGGAATGAAAGTCGTGTTCGGCAGTTTTTGCATGCTTCTTGCCATAATCGGAATCGGAGATGTTTTTTCGAATACGTTTGGGTTTATACGCCAGCGGAAAAGGGAATTTGCAAGATATATGTCCGTCGGGCTGACGCCGGCAGAAATCAGAAAGATGTTCTGTATCGAAGCATTTGTTTTAGCGGGCCGTCCGGTTTTTATTACCGTTCCGGCGGCGGTTATGGCGGTGGGAATGATGCTGAGAATCAGTTATGTCGGGGTGGGGGAATTTCTGGCGGAGGCACCTTTGGTTCCGATTTTGATTTTCATGCTGGCGATTCTGGGGTTTGTGGCGCTGGCCTACGCTTTGGCCTGGCGTGGCGTGAGCAGAATCGATTTGTCAAAGGTGCTCAGAGATGATACAATGATATAACAATGAAAAACCAGAACCTGATGCTGCGGGTGCATGGGCAGTTGAAAAAATCATTGGAGTCAGGAAATGAGAACATCGAATTATGACCAAATGCGGGATCGGATGGAAACGGAGTTTTTAAACTACGATCAGGAAATGATGATTCGGAAATATGGATTGGCACATGATGACAAATATCTGTATCTCACCTTTGTGGGGCGGAAATGCAGAGTTGCTAGAGACAGCGGCAGAGTGGAATGGACGGAGGATGATTTTTGCCATGCCGTACACGCCGATTACAATGTGTCCATGACAATCTTTGACGTTCTGTGCTATGCAAAGGAGGATGGCTGTCTGTCCGGCAGGTTTACGCCGGTAAACCAGTTGAAGGGAACCGTACAGTCCGCCTCGCCCGGAAAAGATCTGTTCGGCAAAACAGCGAAACAATTTGACCGTCATACCGAACAGCTTGCCAGGGCATGCGAGCTTTTGGGCGGGCAAAAGGAGACGGTAGGAGATGTTTCCTACCGGCTTCCGCTCTTTGATTTCCTACCGGTGATTTTGCAGTTCTGGGAGTCTGACGAAGAATTTCCGCCGGTTTTAAAGCTGATGTGGGATGAAAATATTTTGTCCTACATGCATTTCGAGACGACCTTTTTTGCGGCGGGGCACTTGCTGGAGCGGCTGACGGATCTGATATTGGAATGAGACGGGCATTTGGCGGCCGAGCGGAAATTGCTATGAGGGCAAAAGAAGCTGTTTTTAAGCTGAAGAATGAACCTCCGCTTCCGGAAAATTTCAAAGAGAAAATGCTGACGGCTGCAAAAGCGTTTGCAAGCCAGTATATGACAAAGTTTTTTCAGCAGGGAAGCGTCGATGTTTCGAAACTTTTGAGCGATATAACAACGACATATTTGGATTTCCTGAAAAAAGATAAGTAAAGGTGTAGGTCAGCGATCATTGTTTTAAAAGTTGATTGCTGACCTATAATATATGCAATCCGGGGGGATCGTTTACCGTTTGACCCATAACCCAAATCTCGTATTTACGCTCGTTTCCATGATTTTTTATATGGAATATCGTTTAACATTTAGAATGTTGGGTTTACCTGCTCTATGTCAGAAAGTTCTTTCTGAAGTCCGTCCAATTCTGGTCCATAAATGTATTCTGGTTTCACCTTCCGGGCCAAACAATGTTTTTCAATTTTGGTACGCTAGGTAACCGTTTGTCACGTTTGTACTGCTTCCATGTACTTTCGGAACAGTCAAATAATTCAGCGATTTTTTTAATTGTAATATTCTGGTGTTCTCGCATTTGTTTAATTCGATTACTGAAACCTTGTTTATCCTTCATTTTAGTATATTACCTATCAAATAAGTATTTGAGTGCTCTTAAAGTATATCTCAGCTGAGTGACATCTGACAGATATATAAAGAGTGGAGATATACTCTTTATAGTTTTTTATTTAGAAAGAGCTACAGTTTTCCGTTCCACCTGACCGAAATAGTTTGTCATGAAATCCAGCTGTTCCATAAATTGCTTTTGGGTTAGCTTTGTGCATATCTGGAGCTTCTGGATTTTTTTGGAAGACAGTTTAGTGTTTTTTCTTCATGAACAGTTCTTCTTTGTATTGTAATGTGAAGGGTATCTTGTGTAGCAATTTATTGTAAAAAATCGTAGGGGATATGGGTATGGATTTTTAATGGTAAGAAACTTTCTTTTTTAGAAATTTTATGGTAACATATCGAAAGGGGAGGTTTAGATATGGGGTTAATTTACAGTTACGCTTTATGGAACAATAAAGGTGGAGTTGGAAAAGTACGATAACATTTCATTCAGAGGAAGCAAAAGTTAATGTAGAAAAGAGTGTACGAAGGCCATAGATGAAATAACAGCAGCATGATGGACGCTAATCTTTTGAAGAAAAGCGAGGACTTCGACAAGTTGCCTGAAACGAGGATAATCTTTATCACAGAGAATGACGAAATAGGAAAAGGGCTGCCGCTCTATCCGATTGAGAGGTGCTTTTTAGGAACCGGGGAAAAATTTGCTCTGCAATGAAAATAGACCTTTTGACACCCGATTCATATACTTAAATAAGCATAAGTTTGACAATATATGATAAAAATGCAAGAGTAAGTTGCCATTGAAATAGGAGACCAGATATGGAAAGTCAAGTTATAAATTAGCAAAAAATTCATTTTCTTTATCGATGGTAAAAAAGGTTAACTTTATATAAAGCTCCTTAAATGTGCTTTTTCAAAATCGATCGCTATTGGCAGAGTAACCTTTTATGAAAATAAAAGATGATGTGGACAGAGATGTAAAGACTAGACTGAAGTTTGGCTGTGACAGGTCAAGGCTATGCGGAATACCGGCAGACTTCATACCGCAAAAATGATGTTCAGCGAACGGAACGCACTTTTTCATAAAGAACAAGGAGAATGATGATATGGAATTAGCGAAAATAACAATAGATCCTGTGCTGCTTACCTATGTCGCCCAGACGCTTGGCAGGGTGCCGGAGAATCTTTACGATTTTCAGAAGGTCAAAAACCTGGCTTGCGGAGGAAAGCCGGTATATCAGAAGCTGATCGATCCCCTTCGTGATCCTGTCCCGGAGCGGCTTGAGATCGTAAGAGGGGATTTCAGTGTGATCGGGAAAATGTCCCGGCTGAAAAAGCTGACCATTTCCGCTATGCAGGTCAATGATTTTTCTTTTTTAAAAACCTGTACCGCGCTGGAGAGCCTGGAGATCTCGGCCTGCGGGGTGATCGACTGTGCGTTTCTGAGGGAACTGAATGATTTAAAAAGCCTCAGCCTGCTTCACTGTCCGGGGCTTTTACATATGGAGGATCTTACGAAGATGCTCCGTCTGGCCCGGCTTTCTCTGGAGGGTACCGTGATCTCCGACGCCCGCTGTTTTGAGAACTGCAGGATTAAAGAGATTTATCTGCCGGAGCATTGCCTGAAACCCAAACAGGCAGAACAGCAGGCAGTTTCCAAAAAGACGGAAACAAAAGCACAGCCCTGTACAGGCGTACCGTTTAAAGCCGCAGTATGGAAGGAAGGGCAGTATCCGTACAGGCTTTTGGCCTTTGACTCGCCGTTGTGGGAATCATATCGGGGGGCTTACGGAAATGTGGCGGAGTATCTGGCGATTCTGACAGGAGAGCGGGAAAACGCACCTGAGACTTTTCAACTGCGCCGTCTGGAGAGAAGGCCCAGAACAAACTATGAAATGGCTTTTGACAATCTCTGCGAAAACCTGTGGCATCAGATGAGTTTTTATCCCGCCACATGGCTGGCGCTTCCATATCTTGCCGGGCTTATGGAGGGCTGGAAAAAAGAGAATGATAAGGAATGGCTGTTTCAGGGGATTCTGGCTGTGGGAGGCTGTCTGGCCACGGATGTATATGGAGACAGGCCCAAAGAAGACCAGGTGTGGGAAAGCTATGAAAAAGCTGCCCTGAGAATCCGGGATATAACCGTTGATTTTCTGGCGGAACATATGGATTATGTACGGGAGAAGCATATTAGCTGGAGGCGGGGGTTTGCCTTTGCCGTTACGGCAATTTTGGGGGAGAAAACGCTGGCATTTATGCTTACCATGTCTGAGCTGGAATCCTGTTATATTGTCTGTCCGGGCTGTGAGAACTGTGATGAAGAAATTGAATTCGGTTATTTTGATCCTTCCGAGCGGATTGAAAAAGCGGAAATGCCTGCCGAAGAATGGGACGGCGAGAGCCTGACGGATGTAAAACTGTGGCTCTTTCATCTGTTCGGACTTCTGGGCGACGCGGAAGGCATGGAACGGCTTTGTTATTACTTTGGAGATTATACCTGTCCCGAATGCGGGGAAATAACGCCGGTGTTTGCAGGGATGGAAGGGTATTTTCTGTCATAAAGAAGGGACTGGTTTTTCCGGCGTTGATACCGGGCCGGTAAAATATCATTTTGGGCTTGGCGCAGGGAAAGAAAATTTTGAGTGGGTATAGGAGAGGCTATGAGTCATTGGATTTTGGAAGTTACATGTATCGGTCTGAATAACTGCGGGAGATTTCCCGTCGAGTATACGGGGCGGGGAGCGGACAGATCGCCGGAATTTGTGCTTGAAAATTTATCTCCGGATGCAAAGACCCTTGCGGTTAAGCTGGAGGATTTATCCCATCCGATTAAGGAGTTTACCCATTGGCTGATCTGGAATATTCCGGTGTCTGACAGAATACCGGGAGGAATTCCTGCCGGAAAAACCGTGTCGGCGCTGGGAAATGCCTGCCAGGGCATCGGGTACGGATTTCACCGTTATGCGGGGCCGAAGCCGCCGAAAGGGAAAACGCATACATACCGCTTTACGGTTTATGCTCTGGACTGCGAGCTGCAAATCAGCGCAAATTCCATGAAAAGAAGTTTTTTAAAAAAAGCTGGGAAGCATATCATTCAGGCGGGAAGCGTTGTGGGGGTGTTTGAATAGCGGCAGGATTGTTTTTTTATTTCATCTAAATTTTAATGAAAATATTGTATATAATAAAAGAATCATGTATAATTCAAAAGAAGGTAGTGTCAAGTAGTCAATGAAAAACAGCAACGGACTGTACAAGCTCCGGGAGGATTTACAGACGCCAAAGTGGCTGTAAATTCTCCCAGATTCAAGGGGCTTGGGAGGGGCGTTGCGGAACTAAATTCAGGGAGGCGTTTGAATGAATCCGACATTATTGGATTTGACGGAACGGCTTGTTCCCATTTCGGATTTCAGCCAGGGAAAAGCGGGGAAAATTTTTAATGATGTGGCGCAGAATAACAATGCGTATATTGTTTTGAAAAATAATCAGCCGACGGCAGTCGTATTATCAGTCAAGGAATACCGGGAGACTCAGGAAAAGCTTTCCAGGCTGGAGAGATTGCTGGAAAAAATCGAAAAGAGATATGGCGACAGTTTATTGAAAGATATCGTTGATGATTTGGCATAAAAACTATATTAAGGTTTGGAAAAACACATGACAATAAAACTACGGAATTTTCTGAAAACGAACGGTGCCGTAATTCTGTTTTTTACGGCATTTTTATTGTACGGCCTTTTAACGGTAAAAGACTATGGCATTTCCACCGATGAGCTGATTGAGCGGGAAAGCAGCCTGATTACGTACCGGTATATGGTGCCTTCCGTGGCGGATGTGGTGACGGAGACAGTAAACTTTCCGGAGCTTGTGCCGCTTTTGGAATATAAAGACCGTTATTATGGCATGGCGGTGCAGATTCCGGCGGTGGTGGTGGAGCATCTGTTGGGATTTCGGCTGGATATCCGCAAGGTGTTTCTGATGCGGCATCTGTACAATTTTCTCATGTTTTTTACGGCGGCCGCATTTTTTTATAAGCTGTGCAGGAAGCTGGGCCACGGCATGGGGGCGTCTCTTCTGGGTGTAGCCATCCTGATTCTGACCCCCAGGATTCTGGCTCACGCCTACTATAATATCAAGGACATGATGTTTCTGTCCGTGTTTGTGATTACCCTGTATTTTGGATTTTTATGTATCGAAGCATTTTCGTGGAAACGGCTGATCCCCTTTGCTTTTTTCGGCGCGCTTTGCACCAATATCAGAGTTGTCGGGGCGATGGTGATCGCAGTCTGTCTGGTGACGGCGTTTGTGAAAAGCCTGTCAGAGAAGCGGTGGAAACGGACTTTCTGTTACTGTTTTGCGGCAGGGGCGCTTTGTTTTGGGTTTTATTATGTGATGACGCCGATTATCTGGCATGATACCTGGCACCAGATTCGGAATCTGATGGATACCTTTTCCAACTATGTGGTCTGGTATACCCGCACGTATTTTATGGGGGAATATATTCTGTCCACGGAGCTGCCCTGGTATTATCTGTTTGTGAATATCGGGATTACCACGCCGGTGTTTTATCTGGCGATGTTTGTGTGCGGCGCAGCGGCATTGCTGTTTCGCGGCGGAAAGGGACTGGCGGCCAGGCGGAAGCCGGAAGGGACGGACTGGTATTATATCGGTCTGGCGGTGAATCTGATCGTTCCCTTTGTCTATGTGCTGGTCAGCAGGCCGGTTCTGTATAACGGCTGGCGGCATTTTTATTTTGTCTATCCGATGATGGTGCTGGTGATGCTGTACGGGATTACTGGGCTGGGGCGGTTGTGTCTGCGTCTTCCGGGGAAAAATGTTGCGGAACAGAGTCCGATAAAAAAGGCTGTGTCGGGAAAAAACCCGGCCGCATTGGCCTACGGCTGTATAACAGCCGCCTGTATTTTGTCGGCTGGCATATGGATCTGCCGGAATCATCCCTATGAATATGCCTTTTTTAACCGGGCTGCCCTGCCCTATGTGACGGAATATTTCCAGAAAGATTATTGGAACGTAAGCCAGTACGAGCTGCTGCGGTATGCCTGTGAGCAGGACGGGCGGGAGGAGCTGAAAGTGTGGGTTTTGCCGGAGAATGCCATTGTGTTTCAGCCGCCGGAGCACAGGAACAGGATTAAGCAGGTGGTGAATCAGGATGATGCGGACTATATTGTGACGGCCTACACGGCTTCCTGCGAGGAAGAACGGCTGACGCAGTATTATTTATACGATGAGCCGAAAGCGGTCTGGGTGGACGGCGTGAAGATCAGTTCCCTGTTCCGGCGGGCTTATGACCCGTCTCTTAGGTCGGTGCTTACGGAGGAGGGGGACAGACTCCGGTACAATGTGAACGGAATGGTCTGGGAAATGACTTACGAGGGGGAGGAGACGGTACTTCACGGCGTCAGCCGGTCAGAACTGATCCTGGACAGGCTGTTTATCCGGGGGACGGACGGGCCGCTGATGGAGACGCTGCAGATTTTCGTGTCTGAGGACGGGACAAGTTTTAAGGAGCTTGCGCTGGAACAGGATTTTCCCTCGGCGGAAAATGAACGGACCGCCTGCTATCAGGGACAGCCGGTAACGGATGTGGTGATCAGACATAAGACGGCCGACGAAGCGGCGTTTACGGTCAGCCTGCTTGCGGCAAGGCAGCCGGGAGAGGAAGCGGCGGCCGTGGCTTCCATGATTGCGTCGGCTTCTGCTTCTGTCAGGGAGGACCAGGCAGAGCGGGCCTGTGACGGCAATCAGGAGAGCCGCTGGACCAGCGGAACGGCCCAGAAGGAAGGGATGTTCTATCAGATGGAGCTGAAAGATAGGGTTACATTTGACAGTCTGGTGCTGGATTCTTACACGAGTACCGGGGACGAGGGAAAAAATCTGACGATATCCTGTTCGGAGGACGGAAAGAAGTGGGTTCCCATAGACGCCGCTACGCAGGACGGAATTCACTATACCTTTGCGCCGGTATCCTGCCGTTATCTCCGGCTGGAGGTGGGAGCGGTGGATTCGGAGAATATTAATAACTGGTCCATTCACGAGATCGGGCTTATGACGGAGACGAAAGCGAAATAACCGGGTATCTGCCGTTTCGGATGAGGTTTGGAAGAAGCAGGGATAAGGCCGGGGCGGCATGTACAGGATAACGGGAGGTGTGTTCGATATGGATAAGGACGGACGGGAAGCCGGGAAAGAAAGGGAAAGAGCGGAGAAGAAAAAGATATCGTCGGTTTGCGTGCTGCTGTTTTTCGCGGTGCTGTTTCTCTACGGCTGCTTTGCATTCAATGATTACGGTATTTCGGTGGATGAAGATGTGGAGCGGAACACCAGTCTTGTAACCTATAAGCATCTGGTGCCCTCCGTGTCCGATCTTGTGACGGACTCCGTAAATTTTCCGGAGATCGAGGCGCTGGACAGTTATATAGACAGATATTATGGGGTGGCGGTGCAGTTGCCGACGGTGGCGGCAGAGCATCTGTTCGGATTTCGGCTGCCGCTTAGAACGGTATATCTGATTCGGCATTTTTATACGTTTTTGCTGTTCTACGGGGCGGCGGCTGTGTTTTATTTCCTTGGAAAGCGGCTTACGGGGAGCCGGTGGGCAGCGCTGTTCGGAGTGGCAATGCTGGTGCTTTCCCCCCGGATGCTGGCCGAATCCTTCTATAATATCAAGGATATCATATTCCTTTCTTTTGTGATTTACAATCTGTATGCCGGCGTCTGCTTTCTGGATAAGCCTGCGCTGAAAAACGGCATCCTGCTGGCGGTTGTTTCCGCGCTCTGCATCAATGTACGGGTGGTGGGAGCGGTGGTGCTGGCATCCTGTCTTGCCGTGGGGTTTGTGAAAGAAATCACAAGGCTGTACGCAGGTCTGAAAGGTGTGAAAAAAACCGCGGATCCGGTCGAAGCTGCCGCGTTAAAGCAAACCGAATATTCAAAGGGAGCCGCAAGAAGGTTCGTCAAAGTCTGCTTATTGCTGGCGGCAGTTTTGGCGGCCAGCCTTGGGTTTTATATTCTCTCGCTGCCGGTGCTGTGGAAAAATCCGATCGCGGAGCTGGTGAACACGGTAAGGACCTTTTCTGATTTTACCAACTGGGACGATATTTTCTGGTACCGTGGTTATCCGGTTCGGGGAAATAATCTGCCCCGGAGTTATCTGTTTGTATGGATCTTTATTTCCACGCCGGTTTTATATCTGGGTTTGTTCGCGATGGGAATTGCCGAGCGGTTTGCGGCATGGGTCAGGGCGCTGTGGGACGCGGTTCGGGGGAACAGGCGGACAGAGACATTTCCTGGGCTCCGGAATCATATTTTCTTTGGGATGGTGCTTGTGATTCCCCTTTGCTATGTGGTGCTGCGCAGACCCACACTGTACAATGGCTGGCGGCATTTTTATTTTCTGTACGCCGTCATTCTGATTTATGCCATGTACGGCGCGGTATTTCTGTGGCGGGCTGTCACCGGACTGGATGAAAGACGAAAGCAGACAGGGCCGGAGGGGCAGAGCGGAGAACAGAGCCGGGAAAGCGTTAAAATACGGCGCGCGGAAGAAAAACAGACTTGGCGGGAAATGCTGAAAAAATACCGGTGGCGCGCAGTCTGCGGCTTTTTTCTCTCCGCCTGTATGGCACTGACTTTTGGCTGGATGGTGAAAAACCATCCTTATGAATACGTGTATTTCAACCCTCTGGTACGAACATATGCCCTCCGTAATTTCGAACTGGATTACTGGGCGGTGTCGGAGGCGGATCTGTTCCGCTATCTCTGCGCTTATGACGACAGGGAGGAAATCAGACTCTGGTGTACGTTCAGCGATTACTATAAATCGCTGGCGATGCTGCCCAAGGAGGACCAGGCCCGGCTGGTTTACACAGACAGTCCCATGGAGGCGGACTATGCGGTCTGCCGGGATCTGATGAAGACCAGCATTGAGCAGATGGAGCGGCAGTTTGCCTTTGAGGAGGTATATTCTGTCGTGGTGGACGGCCGGGTGATCAATTCCCTGTTCCGGCGCACCGATGCTGCCGTAATGAAAAGTGTGATTATCCGGAAAGATGGCACGCTGTTTTGCAGCGGGGACGGAACTGTCTGGAAGCTGGCAGTGGAATCCTTGGGGGAGGCATCGGAATCTGTTTCGGACAGGAGTTCCGGAAAGGCGGAGGCGAATTCCGGCGCGGCACAGGATACACAGGGAATGGCTCTGCTCTCTGATCTGGGGATGGAAATGGAACTGACAAAAATTTCCGTGCGCCATGAGAATCAGACTTTTCTGGAAGGAGTTCAGTTTTTTGTCTCCACGGACGGGCAGAACTGGAGGGAGCTGTCTTTGGCGGAAAATCATGAGGATTATATTCTCTATGGAAGAAAGACTGTCTTTCAGGGCGCGGGACCGGCGCGGTATCTGAAACTGACACACCGGGAGGGACTTCTGCCGGAGGACTCGTCAGATTTGAATCTGGAAATCGAGTTGTTTGCGGACCGGGAAAATCAGACGGAGCTGACAGTTTCTCCGATGATCGAGCGGGTGACAGGACATGAAAACGCGGTGCTGTCGGCTCAGGCTGCGGACGGAAACCTGATGACCCGGTGGCAGTCGGAGGATGTGCAGAGACAGGGCATTGCCTTTGACATTGTGCTGGATGACATTTATTCCCTGTCCGGAATCCGCCTGGATACCGGCGAGTCGTCCAATGAGTATCCGAGAGCCCTGCGGATTTTTGCCACGAAGGATGAA
Source organism: uncultured Lachnospiraceae bacterium (assembly GCA_948470335.1). Taxonomy (GTDB): domain Bacteria; phylum Bacillota; class Clostridia; order Lachnospirales; family Lachnospiraceae; genus Paralachnospira_A. The sequence continues at coordinate 31,830 of CAOKOL010000012.1, forward strand.
GCGGAGTGGACAGAGCTTCCGGTGGAAACCGGCGATCAGATGTTCTTTACATTCCCTGAGACTGAGGTTAAGGCGCTCCGGCTGATTACCGGAAATATGGATGCCATGGATGTAAGAGACCGGTGGTCTATCTATGAGATTTCGCTGATGCGGCGTGGGGAGTAAGTCTGAGAGTGACAAGGCGATATCCGTTCGGATTCCCTTCACAATAAATCATATCAATGATAACGAGGTGAACTGACATGATAAAAGAGAGATTGAATCAGTTGAGAAAGCTGATGGCGGAAAAAGGCATTGACGCCTATCTGATTCCGTCGGGAGACTATCACGGCTCCGAGTATGTGGGAGAATATTTCCGGCTCAGAGCCTATATGTCCGGTTTTAAAGGTTCTGCCGGAACCCTTCTGGTGACAGACGGCTGGGCCGGGCTGTGGACGGACGGCCGGTATTTTATTCAGGCGGCGAAAGAGCTTTCCGGCAGCGGCATTGAGCTGATGAAGATGGGAGAGCAGGAGGTGCCCACGGTAGAACAGTATCTGGAAAAGCAGATCCGGGAGGGCGGCTGTCTGGGCTTTGACGGCCGGGTGGTCAGCGTGGCGGAAGTCCGGGAGATGGAAAAGGTCTTAAAGAAGAAACAGATCCGTTTTTACGGGGCGGAAGACCTGGCCGGAAGTCTGTGGACAGACCGTCCCCAGATGCCGAAAGAGCCGGCATTTTTCCTAAAGGAACAGTACAGCGGCAAAAGCGTGGCCGAGAAGCTGAAAGATCTGCGCGGGACGATGGAGGAAAAGGGAGCGGCATACCATGTGCTGACCGCCCTGGACGAGATTGCCTGGCTGTTTAATATGCGGGGGAATGATATCAGGTGTACGCCGGTGGCGCTGGCTTACGCCGTGATCGGCATGGAGCAGGCGTGGCTGTATGTTCATGAGGAAATTTTGAATGATGAGCTGCGGCGGCAGTTTGAAGCCGTGAACGTATCGATCCGGCCCTATGACGGGCTGATCGCCGATGTGGAGGCGCTGAATGGAAAGGGAAAAATCCTTGTTGATCCCTATCGGCTGAACGACGCGATCTATGAGAAAATCGCTCCGGAGCAGGTGATTGAGGACGTGAATCCCTGTCTGCTGAAAAAAGCCGTCAAAAATCCCGTGGAGATGGAAAATGCCCGTCTGGCCCATTTGAAAGACGGAGCGGCCATGGCAAAATTTTTATGCTGGGTGAAAACCAATGTGGGAAAAATCCCGATGACAGAGTACTCGGTGGAACAGTATGTGAATCAGTGCCGGGCGGAGCAGGAAGGTTTTCTGGAGCTGAGTTTTGACACAATTTCCGCCTATGGCGGCAACGGAGCCATGTGCCACTATAAGGCGACAGAGGAAAACTGCGCCGCGGTGGAGCCGAAGGGTCTTTTGCTGGTGGATTCCGGCGGACAGTACATGGAGGGGACTACGGATATCACGAGAACCGTTGCGGTGGGGTCGGTGACTGACGAGGAACGGCTTCACTATACGCTGGTGTTAAAGGGCATGATTAATCTGGCGCGGGCGAAGTTTCTTTCCGGCGTCCGCGGAATCGGCCTTGACTACCTGGCCAGAGAACCGCTGTGGCAGAGAGGGCTTGACTATAACCACGGCACGGGCCATGGGGTGGGACAACTGTTAAGTGTCCATGAAAGCCCCAACAGCTTCCGCTGGAAATGGCAGCCGGGCCTGGAAAGCGCGGTTCTGGAGGAGGGAATGATTACTTCCGACGAACCGGGATATTATGAGGAAAATTCCCACGGCATCCGGACGGAAAACCTGCTGCTCTGCGTGAAGGATGAGAAAAATCAGTACGGTCAGTTTATGCGGTTTGAGACGCTGACGATGGTGCCCATTGATCTGGAGCCTGCGGATCTTTCGCTGCTGACGGAGGAGGAAATCCGGTGGATCAACGATTATCACCGGGAAGTTTATGAAAAGATTTCTCCCAGGGTGACGGAAGATGTGGCCAGGTGGCTGAAAGAGGCCACAAAGCCGGTGGCGGGATAAAAAGGTTCGGCGCGGCTGAAAACGGATAGGGAGGGCTATGAATACAAAAGAAGAACAGAATCAGTCTTCTGATTTCTTTCGGCAATTAAAATACAGGGAGGACCCCAGGCATCCGCTGACGGAAGAAGAACGGCTTTCCGGCGCGGTAAATCCGCTGCTTTTTTGGTACGGCGAGAATGCCAGGGATCTTCCCTGGCGGCGGCAGCCGGCTCCCTACCGGGTCTGGGTGTCGGAGATTATGCTGCAGCAGACCAGGGTGGAGGCTGTGAAGCCTTACTTTGCCCGCTTTATGGAGACCTGTCCCGATATTTCTTCTCTGGCCCGGATTGAGGAAGAACAACTGATGAAGCTGTGGGAAGGACTGGGATATTACAGCAGGGCCAGAAATCTGAAAAAAGCGGCACAGGAGGCGGTATCGCTGTATGAGGGCCGTCTGCCGGCAGATTTTGAAAAGCTGAAAAAGCTGCCGGGAATCGGGCCGTACACGGCGGGGGCCATCGCCTCGATTGCCTATCAGATTGCCGTGCCGGCGGTAGACGGAAATGTGATGCGGGTGATTATGCGCCTGATGGCGGACAGGCAGGATATCGCCCGGCCGGATGTGAAAAAGCAGGTGGAACAAAAGCTGAAAGGGATTATCCCCAAAGACCGCCCCGGAGATTTTAACCAGGCGCTGATGGAGCTGGGCGCTCTGGTCTGCGTGCCGAACGGCAGCCCCAAATGCGGAGAATGTCCCTGGGAGGGCCTGTGTCTGGCAAATCAGAAGGGCCTGACCGGGGAAATTCCTTTCAAATCCCCCAAAAAAGCCCGGAGAATCGAGGAAAGAACCGTATTTCTGATTCAGTCGGAGGGGAAGACCGCCGTGCGCAAGCGGGGGAAGAAAGGGCTTCTGGCCGGGCTGTATGAATTTCCGTCGCTGGAGGGAAAGCTTGAGGAAGGTCAGGTCAGGGAAAGGCTGGAAAGCAGCTTGGGAGTAAACAGGGCCGGGAGAAATGACGGGAATGATGGAAATGATGGAAAACAGATCCTTGAGCCGCTGCCGGAGGCGAAGCATATCTTTACCCATGTGGAATGGCATATGACCGGCTGGCGGTTAAGCGTCCCGGTTTCCGACTGGGACCGGCTGGAGCCTTTGTTTGGTCCGTTGATCCCTGCGGACCGGCGGCAGATGGAGACAGTTTATGCCATCCCCTCTGCCTTTAAAAAGTATTATGAGCTGATTCACTGATCGATCCGAATCTGTGACAGCAGATCCCCCAGTGAACTTCCCACCTGTTCTTCTTTCTGCTGTTTTTTCATATAATTTGCTACGTCTTTTTTGGAAACACCGGCTCCTTCCCGCTGCCGCCGTTCCTTAAAGGCGTTCAGCCGTTCTTTATGGCCGCAGGCGCAGACGAAGGTCTGCGTCTCTCCTTTTCCGGTCATTTTCATTTTTTTATGGCAGACAGGGCAGCGGGCATTGGTGGTGCGGGAGATTGTTTCCCGATAGCCGCATTCCCGGTCCTGGCAGACCAGCAGTTCGCTGTTTTTTCCTTTGACGGCCAGCAGCCGCAGGCCGCATCGCGGGCATTTTTTATTGGTCATGTTGTCGTGGGTAAATTTGCCCTCGGAGCCTTTGATTTCTTCTACCAGTTCTTTTGCGTATGTTCTGATATCCCGCATAAAATCGCTGCGTTTCAGCTTTCCCTGAGAGATGTTTGTAAGCCGGGTTTCCCAGTCGGCGGTCAGCTCAGGCTTTTTTAAGTCCTGGGGGACCAGGGAGAGAAGCTGGCGGCCTTTTCCGGTCAGGCGGATCTGGCTTCCGTTCTTTTCCAGTAAAAAACCGGAAAATAATTTTTCGATAATGTCCGCCCTTGTGGCCACCGTGCCCAGGCCGCCGGTTTCCGTCAGCGTCTTGCGCATCTGCCGGTCGGCGGATTCCATATATTTCACCGGATTTTCCATGGCGGACAGCAGAGTGGCTTCGGTAAAATAAGCGGGAGGCTTGGTTTTTCCTTCGGTGCGCTTTAACGAGAGGTTTGTCAGAACCTGGCCCGGAGAAATAGGCGGAAGGGTCTGCTGCTGTTCTTCCTCCGGCTCGTCACAGGCGTCAAAACTTTCGCCGTTTGTCTGGTAGACCGCTTTCCATCCCGGTTCTTTGACCACCCGTCCCTGCGCCGTGAACGTCTCTCCTCCGATCTCGGCCCGGATCGTGGTCTGTTCCCACATATGGGGCGGATACATGGCGGCCAGGAAGCGGCGTACCACCAGGTCATAAATTTTCCGCTCGTTGGAGCTTAAATCCGACAAAGGCACATACTGTTCCGTGGGAATAATGGCGTGATGGTCGGATACTTTCGCGTCGTTGACATAGGGCGCGTTTTTGGAAAAAATCTGCCGGGACAGACGGGCGGCCATTTTCTGGTAAGGTCCGACGGCGCAGGCCCGCAGCCGTTCCGGCAGTGTGTCTACGATATCCTGGCTGAGATACCGGGAATCGGTGCGGGGGTAGGTGAGAATTTTATAATTTTCATACAGCCGCTGCATAATATTCAGCGTTTCTTTCGCCGAAAACTGATAGCGCTGGTTGGCCTCCCTTTGCAGCTCTGTCAGGTCGTAGAGCTGGGGTGCGGGCGTCTGTTTTGGCTTCCGGTCCACGGAGCGGACGGTGCAGCTTTTTCCTTCCAGCGCTTTTTTCAGGCCGTCGATCCGTTCCGCGTCAAAGGACTGGCTGCTCCGGGACTTTCCGTCCCGCCAGGTAAGAATCAGCCTGGGGGCGGAGGAAACCGCCTGGAGGCCATAATAAGATTTGGGGCGGAACTGCCTGATCTCATCCTCCCGCCGGGCAATGATGGCCAGCGTGGGCGTCTGAACCCGGCCGCAGGATAACTGGGCGTTGTGGCGGCAGGTCAGGGCTCTGGTGGCGTTGATTCCCACCAGCCAGTCCGCTTCGGCGCGGGAGAGGGCGGCCCGGTACAGATTGTCATAAGAATGGCCGTCCTTTAAACCGGAAAAGCCGTTTTTAATGGACTGATCGGTGAGAGAGGAAATCCACAGCCGCCGGATGGGTTTCTGATTGCCGGCCTGGTCGAGAATCAGCCGGGCTACCAGTTCTCCTTCCCGGCCCGCATCGGTGGCGATGATAATGGTGTCGATATCCTTTCGGTGGATCAGTTTTCTGACGGTCTGGAACTGTTTTCCGGTCTGGCTGATTACCTGGGTTTTCAGCTTTTCCGGCATCAGCGGCAGATCTTCCAGTTTCCAGCTTTTATATTTTTCATCATAGGCTTCCGGGTCTGCCAGTGTGACCAGGTGGCCCAGTCCCCAGGTGACTACGTACCGGCTTCCCTCCAGGGCGCCCTGGGATTTCTGGGTACATCCGAGCACCCTGGCCATATCTCTGGCGGCGGAAGGTTTTTCGGCGATTACTAACTGTTTCATAGGCGGCTTGCTTTTCTCCTTTTTAATAGTTCGGAAGCTGTTTTCTCACATCATAACACAGAGTTCGGATATGAGGGGCTTCGCTGTTGAAAAATGCTTTGATTACGGTTTTGTCTGCGGGTAAGCCACATCAGTGTTTGACGGCCCGGCTTCTCCATATAAGCTGATCTCATAAATGCTCCAGTGGGCTTCGGTGCCCTCACAGCCGGGGCCCAGGACAAATTTCAGATACCGGCAGTCCGTCTGCCCGAAATAGTAATTTTCTCCGTCTTCTGTCACGGTATCCAGCCGCGTCCAGTTTTCTCCGTCGGGAGAATTCCATATTTCCAGATCCGCAGGGCGGTCCCAGGGGCTGTCGCCCAGAGAAAGGGTGATATGGGATAAAGGGCAGCTTCGGCGTAAGGAAAGCCGGTATTCCATGCCCGGCCGCTGGGGTTCGTTCGAACTCCAGTGGGTCAGCTCCGTGCCGTCCACTGCCAGAATCACCTGATCGGGGTTCAGATCGGAAGAAACCCCTTCGATAACGGTGGGAATCTCTGTCTGTTCCCAGTCTGTCCGCTGATAAATGCAGACCTCCAGCCGGGCACTGCCCCGGTCAGGGCAGGTGACGCGGATAAAGCGGAGATTTATTTTGTCAAAATGAAAGTCCCATCCCGATATTGTGTCGGCGGCGGTCCACCGGGTTCCGTCCTCGGACACCTCCACCCGTAAGGATTCCGGGGAAACCGGGCCGTCCTCAGCGGGATAAACCATAATCAGGTCGGTGGGCACCGTTTGGGCCAGATGTCCGGTCCAGGTGACGGAACCACCGAAAGGTACGGCAGAGCCGCGGGAAATGCCGGATGCTCCGGCGATCTCGCAGCTCCAGTCGATATTGCCCGCGGTATAAGTTCCTTTTGCCTGTTCCTGAATCAGAAAGCTCTGAACCGTCTGATTATAAATTCTCCGGTACGCGGTGCTTAATGCCACGCCGTCCACAGAGATGGTATGAACAGGCTGATACATATGCTCCAGCTTAAAATAAGAGGTATCCGGGTTGGCCACATGGCGGTCTACCAGGTAATCGGCACGGGCGGCATTGTCAGTGACCAGAATCCGGTTTTGGCATGTCTCATCCAGCAGATACCGGCAGGACTGGGTGCCGTCGTTCATCCATACGGAGAACTGTTCTTCCGGTTCCGTGCCGCACAGATAGACCAGCTGATCTTTCTGGGAGACGGCCCAGTAATCTTTTTCAAAGTTGTCTTCGATATGCCCTCTGGCCGGGAGGTTGAAATAGGCATATTCATAAGGATGATTTGACAGAATCCAGATGCCGGTGAGGCAGAGGCAGCAAAACACCGGGACCAGAAGAAACCGGCTGCCGTGAACCTTCCCGTTTCCGTCAGGAAAAGGCAGACGCATGACAAACCTTAATCCGGCCACGGCGCTTAAAGCGATAAAGGGATAGATAAAATAAAAATGTCTCCATCCGTTGTACAGGGACGGTTTGAAAAACAGCGCATAGAGAAGGGGAACGGCGGCGCTCAGGAATAAAAACAGCCTGGCGGCGCCCTTTCCTTCCATGGAACATCCGGCCGGATCGTCCGCGGCAGTTTTCGACCGTTTCAGACATTTCACAGAACCTGTCAGGAGACAGAGCCGGGACAGGATACCGAGAAAGGCCAGCGCCAGAATGGTCAGCGGCGTGGTAATGCAGATCCACAGAGGCAGATAGAACCAGGGAAGCCCGTCCGGACGGTAAGTCTGTCCCAGAAAAGGCACCGTGCCCTCATAACCGCCGTAACTGGAAAAGGTTTTAACGGTATTGATCATTTCTCCTATGGGATTATGCCAGAGGACCGGCGACAATAGGATATAGAATCCCAGAGACAGTGCGCCGGTAACGGCCAGAAGGCCCAACTGCTTTTTCCATGTATGGCAGGCAATGCCTTTCAGAAAAGCCGTGGCAAAACAGCAGACCAGTATGATGGCGCCCACGATCCGGGCATTGGTACACAGAGCTCCGAAAAAAGAAAGGAGCAGGATGTTTCCGGCATTGGGCTTTTCCAGAAAACAGACGCCGCACCGGCAGGCAATCAGATACAGGGATAAAGTCAGTGAGTCCTTGATATTATAAAAGGAATCCGCCAGAATCCTGGGAGACAATATAAAAAACAGCAGCCCTGCCAAAGCCAGCCAGTCATCCTCCGTCAGATACCGGCACAGCCGGTAAAAGCAGACGGCGGCGCAGAAAAACAGCAGGAATACATAGAGATGCCGCATCAGATAAACGTCGTGCAGGCTCATGGTAAAACCGGTCAGGCTTTCCGCCAGTACCAGAGGAAGCTGGGCCGCCGTGCCGTAGTAACGGTACTGATAATCGTGAAGATTCGGCACCATGTTGAAATTCACCGTCTCGGTGATCAGCGAAGAATCCTCCGGCCGGAGATATTTCCATGTTACCAGGCTGCTTTCCCGTTCGATGGGCTCGTCCCAGGAAATGCCGTAGTCATTGTAAGCCTTAAAGCCGAAAATCAGAAATAATATAAACAGGAAAAGAGCGGCCATGGGTGCCGGATGATGTCTCATTGATTCTTTCTGTCCTTTCTGTAACGATCTGTAATGCCCGGCCGCCGGTCTTTCCGACCGGGTTTCATGGCCCGGCGCCGCCTGTCATCTGCCGTCTATCCGTCTGCGCCATTTCCCTTTGTTGTAATAAAAGATATACATAGCGGTGGTCAGTATCCAACTGGTGGGATAAGTCAGAATAATGGCCCGCAGACCTTTGTGGAAGGGCAGGACGGCGGTGATCCACAGAACCCGGAACACGCAGATGCCCACAAAGGTAATGATCAGCGGCTTTACCGTCTCGCCGGTCCCGCGGATGGCGCCGGAGAGGATCTCGATGCAGATGTATGTAATATAGGAAGGCACCATAAAGCGCATCATAAACACCCCGATCTCGATCACCTGGCTGTCATCTACGAAAAAGCAGTACAGAGGCCGGCTGAACGCGATCAGAAAAAAGCTGCAAAACAGTGTGATTCCGAGAGACATGCCAAGGCATATCCGAATGCTTTTTTTCACCCGGTCATATTTTCCCGCACCGTAATTCTGTCCCACAAAGGTGGTAATGGCGATGCCAAGAGAGTTCTGGATCATCCAGAAAATGCCGTCGATCTTCCCGAAGACGGTCCAGGCCGCAATGGTGGCGGTGCCCAGTTCGTTGACATTTGTCTGGAGAAGCACGTTTGCGAAGTTATACATCACGGACTGCAGCCCTACGGGGATGCCGACCCAGAGGATGCTTTTCAGTAATTTTCCGGAAAAATGAAGCTGCCGGATATCCATTCTGTATTCCGCAGGGGTTTTAAACAGTGCCGTGATCACCAGCACGGCGCTGACGGCCTGGGCCAGAGTGGTAGCCAGTGCCGCGCCGAACACGCCCCAGCGAAGCACCGGGACAAACAGAATGTCAAGGGCGATATTTAACAGGCAGCAGATAATCAGCAGATACATGGGCATCCGGGAATTGCCCGCCGCCCGGAAAATGCCCGCGCCCATATTGTAAACCAGAACCGGGATCATGCCGGCAAAATAAACCCGCATATAAACAAGAGACTGACCGATAATTTCCTCCGGCGTCCCCATAACCTGCAGGGCCCAGGGAGCGGCGGCGATGCCGATCAGGGTAAAAAGGGCGCCGCCGCCGATTGCCACCAGTAAGGCGGTGCTGACGGCCTGTCTTGTGCCGTCCATCTTTCTTGCGCCGTAGTACTGGGAGATGATGACGCCGGCCCCGGAGGAAATGCCGATGAAAAATCCGAGCACCAGCCTGATCAGAAGCTCCGCGGAGCCGCCCACCGCCGCCAGCGCCTGGGTGCCCAGATATTTCCCCACGATGATAGAGTCCGCCGTATTATAAAGCTGCTGAAAAAAGGTTCCCAGCAAAATGGGGAAAAAGAATAATAAAAGCTGTTTCCAGATTACGCCCTCGGTGATCTGGTTTGTCTTTAATGTCATTTGGTTTTCCACAGTCTGTTCCGTCCTTATTCATATGAATGTACCTGCGGAATGCCGGACAAAACCGGGATGCCGCATCCGCCGGGAATCCGAAAGGCCATGCTCATATTCATATCATATTTTTTCCGGTTTGTACAGACGGATTCTGTTAAAAGGGGAATATTTTGCCTGCCTGTTGCTTAGAATGAAACAACGGACAATTTATGGGGGAATCTATGAGAAAATTATTGTCAGTCCTGTGTCTGACTGTGGTTTTGATACAGGGCGTCCTGATGCCGGCAAATGGACAGGAATCCGATGCGGCGGGGAAAATCTGGTTTGAGGGAGCCGGCGACGTTCAGGACGTCCGGACGGGGGGAAACCAGTCCGGCCAGGCGGAGGCGGCCAGCCAGGTGAATCTGTCCGGCCAGTCAGGCTCACAGGAACAGACGGAGGCGGAAAGCCGAAAGGAAACCGGAGATCAGAGCGGCGGGGCGGGTCAGACAGACGGAGCGGGTCAGACGGATTCCGGGGGCCGGGAGGATGGAACGGATCAGGCCGCTGCCGCGGGTCAGACTGACGGGGCGGGTCAGGCCGGCTCCGGGGGCCAGACAAAAGACGCGACTCAGACTGCGCCTGCCGGACAGGCGGACAAAACGGGTCAGGCCGAATCGCCGGCGCAGGTGGATCTGGGGGTGACGGCGGAGTCGGCGGTTTTGATGGAAGCATCCACAGGGACCATTATTTTTGAGAAAAACTGTGACAAACAGCTCCGTCCCGCCAGCATCACCAAGATTATGACGCTGATTCTGATTTTTGACGCCCTGGACGCGGGGAAAATCAGTCTGGACGATGAGGTGACTACCAGCGCCTATGCAAAATCCATGGGCGGCTCTCAGGTATTTCTGGAAGAAGGCGAAAAACAGACGGTGGAGACGCTGATTAAATGCATCGTGGTGGCCAGCGGCAACGACGCCAGCGTAACCATGGCGGAGCATCTGGCAGGCAGCGAGGCGGAATTTGTCAAGATGATGAATGCCAGAGCCGCTTCCCTGAATATGACCAATACCCATTTTGAGGACTGCTGCGGTCTGACGGAGTCGGCTACCCATCTGACCTCTGCCAGAGACGTGGCGATTATGAGCCGGGAGCTGATTACGAAATATCCCCAGATCAGCCAGTATTCCACGATCTGGATGGAAAATATCACGCATGTAACGAAACAGGGAACCACCGAGTTCGGCCTGGCCAATACCAATAAACTGCTGAAAATGAGCAATTCTTTTACGGTGACAGGGCTGAAAACCGGTTCCACCTCTCTGGCCAAATACTGTCTGTCGGCTACGGCGGAAAAAGACGGGATTAAGCTGATTGCGGTGGTGATGGCCGCGCCGGACTATAAGATTCGTTTTTCCCAGGCCCAGACCATGCTGAATTACGGCTATGCCAACTGTGCTCTTTATCAGGACGACGACGCAAAACGGCAGGCGCTGCCCCCGGTCTGCGTGGTAAACGGTCAGGAGGACAGTGTGGAGGTGGCTTATGAAAAAGAATTTTCCTATCTGAGCACCACCGGGGAAAATCTGGGCCAGGTAGAGCGAAGCCTGCAGTTGGAGGAACAGTTGGAAGCGCCGGTAAGTATGGGACAGTATGCCGGAAAGTTGGTGTACACGCTGGACGGCAGGGAAATCGGTTCCGTGGATATTCTGACGGCCGGAGAAGTTCAGGCGGCGAACTATAAAGATTATCTGGGAAAACTGTTCGATGCCTTTGTGTTAAAAGGAGGCCGGACAGCGCCGGATAAGGAACAGGGTCGGGATGGAGAGACGGGAGCGGCCGGCCAGAGCGGCGGCGGAAGAAGCGCTGCGGAGACGGAAACCGGAACCGGAGAGAACCGGACAGAAGCGGCAGAGGAAGGAACGCCGGCGGCCGGAGAGCCTGTCAGCGGGGAACCAGTCAGCGGGGAACCAGTCAGCGGGGAACTTCCGGCGGCCGGGGAACCGGCCGGAGAGCCGGCTGCATAAACAGCCTTGAAAAAATGGCCTTCTTCTACTATAATGAATTTCAGTGATACGCCGTGTATATGGAATAACAGGGATCACGGCGCGGTACATATGGTGAAAAAGCAATCAGGAAAGAGAAGGAACAGTATGTCACAATATATGGAACTGCGGAAAAAATGGCCTGAATTTATCTATGAAGGCTATCATATAGAAGAAACAGAAGAAGAGATCCGGGTCCGGTATCAGTTTCGGATTCCCGGCCTGTCGGAGTTTGCGCCGGAATGGAAGTTTCCAAAGCCTTCTGTGTATTCGGGAGTATGGAGTGTCCGGACAGACGTGGAGGCGCCGTATGCCGGCGGATCGGCAGGCGACTGTGAACATATGGCGGAGGCGGATTTGAACGGTTTTCGGGAAGACCCGGTGTTCCGGAATATGATCTTTTCTCTGGGAATGGTAGAGCTTGTAAGCTACTGGAAGATCTGCTGTCCGCCCACGGTATGGGTGGAGGCGGGCTGCCTGAACCGGGAACAGATTGACTGGTGGAAAAATCTGTACTACAACGGTCTCGGAGAATTTTTCTATACCAACCGGATTCAGGAGGCGGATCCGGACTCCTTTATGGAAATCCGGTGCAGGACTTCAAAGCATCATGAGCCGGAGGGGGAAAGGAGAACGGGCAGGAAGGGCAGACCGCTGCCGCCTTTGGAGGGCTGTCTGATTCCGGTAGGCGGCGGCAAAGATTCCGTCGTGACCATGGAACTGGTGAAAAAGGCCGGGATGGAGTCCATGGTTTATGTGATTAATCCCAGGGGGGCGACGATACACTGCAGCCAGGCCGGAGGATACGGTCCCAAACGGCAGGTGATGGCTTCCCGGACTCTGGATCAGAATATGCTGCGTCTGAACCGGGAAGGTTATCTGAACGGCCACACGCCTTTTTCAGCGATCGTGGCCTTTTCTTCCGTGGCGGCGGCTTACCTGCACCGGCTGAAATATGTGGCGCTGTCCAATGAGTCCAGCGCCAATGAAAGCACGGTGCCGGGCAGCACGGTGAATCATCAGTATTCCAAAAGTTTTCAGTTTGAAGCGGATTTTAACAGCTATGAGCGGAACTATCTGCACAGCGGCGTATATTATTTCAGTCTGCTGCGGCCGTTAAGCGAATTTCAGATCGCCCGTTACTTTGCCGGGCTGGAACAGTATCATCAGGTATTCAGAAGCTGCAACGCCGGCAGCAGGCAGGATGTCTGGTGCGGCCACTGTCCCAAGTGTCTGTTTGTGTTTCTGATTCTTTCGCCTTTCCTGCCGCAAAAGAAGCTGCGGCAGATGTTCGGCGCAGATATGCTGAACGATCCGTCGCTGACCGGAACTTTGGAACAACTGGTGGGGATTCAGGAGGATAAGCCTTTTGAGTGCGTGGGCAGCAGGAACGAGATCAATGCGGCCATTGCCATAACCATAGAGAGAATGGAGCGGGAGGGGGAAGCGCTGCCCGTGCTGCTTCGCTACTACCGGCAGAGTGATCTGTTTGAGACGCATGCCCACAGGGATCACGGCTATTATACTTATTATGACAAAGGAAATTTACTGCCGGATGTATTTGAAAAGATACTGCGGCAGGAATGTCTGCCGGCAGAAGGGTGACGGGGCGGTCCCTATGGTCTGCGCCAGAGAACCGGCGGTTTGCATTCGCTTTGAAAGTACGGACAGGAAAAGCAGGGGAAGTGAGGAGAAGATTGTGATTCAGACGTTGAGAAACCGTATTGCCCATAAAAATGTACTGATTCTGGGCTTTGGCAGGGAAGGGAGATCCACTTATCAGATGCTGCGCCGGGCGGGGGGATATGCAAGCCTGGCAGTGGCCGATCAGAATCTCAGAGACCCTTCTCTGGAACCGGAGACGGGGTGGTTTGCCGGACCGGACCATCAAAAGGCGGTCAGGGAGTTTGATCTGGTATTCAAAAGTCCCGGCGTCGTGCTGGAACCGGAGATAGAGGCGGAACTGAAAAAGAGAGCCGGGGGCATTTCCGGCAGCCTTACTTCTCAGACCCAGGAATTTTTCAGACGCTTCCGGGATCAGATCATAGGCATTACCGGGACCAAGGGAAAAAGCACCACCACCACCCTGCTGTTTCATATATTAAAAGAAAACGGATTTCCCTGCCTTCTGGCGGGCAATATCGGGATTCCGGTATTTGACGTAGCTATGCAGATGAGGGAAGATACGGTTGTAGTCTGCGAGCTGTCCTGCCATCAGTTGGAATATATGACGGTGTCACCCGGCGTCGGGATACTGACCAATATCCATGAGGAGCATCTGGACCATTACGGGTCCATGGAAAAATATGTGGCGTCGAAAAAACAGGTTTATCTTCATCAGCGGCCCGAAGATGTTTTTTTCTGCAACAGCGAAGATCTTCCGGCGGCGGAAGAAACCTGCGGACGGCTGATTCCGGTGTACGGAACGGAGCGTCTGCAGGCGGAGGGGTTCAGTTCGGAACAGATACAGGCTGCCGGGATTGAGTCGGGCGGGCTGACGGAGGATGACACCGAAACCGTTAAAATCTGGCATAAAACCGTATTTTTCGACGGCGGCATTTACCGGATTCCGCTGGAGCAGACCCGGCTGGTGGGAGAGCATAACTGTTTTGACATCGGCATCGCCTATGCCGTCTGCCGCCGGCAGGGCATTTCCGATCAGGATTTTAACCGGGCGCTGTACACCTATGAACCCCTTCCCCACAGACTGCAGTATGTGGGCTGCTACGGCGGGATTAAATATTATGACGATTCCATTTCCACGATTTGCGAGACAGCCATTCAGGCCCTTCACAGCGTAGAGGATGCGGATACGATTCTGATCGGCGGCATGGACAGGGGGATTGATTACAAAGAACTGATCCGGGCGCTGTACGGGTATCCGGAATTGAACGTGATTCTGATGGAAGCCACCGGCAGACGGATTTGTCAGGAGATCCGGGAGAATTATCAGGATTTTCCGAACAGTCAGCGGCTCTATCTGACAGAGCATCTGGAAGACGCGGTAAAGCTGGCGGCAGAAAAAACCCGTCCGGGAAGAAGCTGCGTCCTGTCGCCGGCGGCGGCCAGCTATGGCATCTTTAAAAATTTTGAGGAGCGGGGAGAAGCGTTTCAGGCGATGGTAAAAAACAGCGTGTGAGCATGCGGATGACTGCGGTGATATGCTGGGGCGGCATCGCTGGTTTCGGCTGGCGCAGTCCGATGGGAAATCAGGCAGTGGGGGATCTGGAAAGTACAGAGTGAGACTTCCAGGGTATGACGGGACGGAAAGGAGCGTATCAATATGGGCATTTATGTAAATCCGGGAAACGGGGCCTTTGAGATGGCGCGATTTTCGGAGATCTATGTGGATAAAAGCATGCTGATCTCTCAGATGAACCGGGTTTACAGAACCGAAAAGCGGTTTATCTGTGTGAGCAGGCCACGCCGTTTCGGAAAGTCCATGGCGGCGAATATGCTGTCTGCCTATTATAGCTGCGGATGTGATTCTGCGGCGTTGTTTTCGGGACTGGAAATCGAAAAGGAACCGTCTTTTGAAAAACATCTGAACCGGCATACGGTGATCCGGCTGGATATTCAGAAATTTTTATTTCGGGAATCCCACCTTGACATTTTTATTGACAGAATGCAGGAGGCGGTGATTCGGGAACTGAGAGCGGTTTATGAAACGGATTTGGAGCCGGAGCAATACGGGCTTCCGGCCGTTTTAGAGCAGATTTACGCACATACCGGAGAAGGATTTGTATTTATTATCGACGAATGGGACTGTGTGTTCCGGCTGGCGAAGGAACAGAAAGATGTGCAGAAAGCGTATCTTGATTTTCTGCGGGGGCTGTTCAAAGGACAGGAATATGTGGAGCTGGCCTATATGACGGGGATTCTTCCCATTAAAAAATACGGGGAGCATTCTGCCATTAATATATTTAAAGAGTTTTCCATGCTGAATCCGGGACGGCTGGCGGGATACTTTGGCTTTACGGAAGAAGAAGTAAAAAAGCTCTGTGAAAAATATGGCGTGGATTACGGCGAAACACAGAAATGGTATGACGGTTATCTGCTGGGAGGCATGCATATTTATAATCCCCAGGCGGTAACGGAACTGACGGACAGCGGGCGTTTTCAAAGTTATTGGACCGGGACGGAGACTTATGAGGCGCTTAAAATTTATATTGATTTGAATTTTGACGGTCTGAAAGAGGCTATTATCCGTATGCTCAGCGATATGCGCTGTAAAATTGATCCGTCTACATGTCAGAATGATATGACGACATTCGGAAATAAAGATGATGTGCTGACTCTTCTGCTTCATCTGGGATATCTGTCTTTTGATGAGACAACCGGAGAGGTATTTATTCCAAATCAGGAGATTGCCCGGGAATTTCTGCGCTCTGTCAGAGCAGGAGGCTGGGAAGGACTGGTGCGGGCACTGAACCGCTCGGAAGAGCTTTTGCGAAAAACCTGGGAGATGGACGGGGAAGCTGTGGCGGAAGAAATGGCTCTCATTCACGATGAAACTGCCTCAATGTTAAAGTATAACAGTGAACATTCGCTGACCTGTACGGTACTGATGGCTTATTACAGCGCCAGAATCTATTATATGAATCCTCTTATGGAGCTGCCGTCAGGGAAAGGCTTTGCCGACGTGGTATACCTTCCCAGGCGAAATGTGGATAAGCCTGCTCTGGTTGTGGAACTGAAATGGAACAAATCCGCGGAAGGAGCGATTGCGCAGATTAAGGACAAACAGTACGGGGCATGGCTGGAAGATTATACGGGAGAAATTCTTTTAGTAGGAATCGGTTATACGAAAAGGAAAAAGCATACTTGCGTGATTGAAAAGTATGTAAAAAAGCAGGTATGATTCCTGCGGCTTTGGCGGACTCTTAGGAGTCCGTTTTTCGTTTTTGCGAAAAATTTTTTTGCGTTTGCACGGAAAACGGGTTTTCAATCGTTTTATAAGTGTAAGGCCTTTGAAATGAAAGTTGCGCAACTGATCGGGAACATAAGGTTTGAAAGGAAACGTTCAAATCTGCCCGAATGACGCGGCAAGCCGCGTCAGAAGAGAGGAAAAGATGAAAGATGATGAGATACGAAAGCTGGTGGAAACCTACTCGGACATGGTGATGAGGATTGCCTATCAGAACTGCTTTAATAAATCCGACAGTGAGGATATTACCCAAGAGGTATTTATCAAGTTGCTTGATAACGCAGAGCGCATAAAAGAGGACGAAAGTTATCTGAAAGCCTGGCTGATCCGAGTGACGGTGAATCTGTGCAGGGATTACAATAAGAGCTCGTGGTATAAGAAGGTAATGGGGTTTGAGGGGGACGGACCGGAGATTCCGTGGGAGCCGGAAGAACTGCGGCTCTGGGAGGAATTGTCTCAGCTTAAGCCGGTTTACCGGAATATTATTTATCTTTATTACTACGAGGGTTACAAAACCGGAGAGATCGCCGGAATTTTGAAGCTGCGGGAGAACACGGTCAGTTCTTATCTGGCCAGGGCGAGGAAAAAGTTAAAGACAATTCTGGAAAGAGAGGGCGAGGTTTATGTTTGACCGGATAACAGGCAGGGTACATACCAAAAATACCTGTCAAAAGCGGCATCGGACGGTTATGGGACAGGCAGCCGGGTGTGGAATGGAAGCATCGGAAGAGGAGGAAAGGATGTCAAAAGATTATTATAGCCTGATATCCAGGATCAAGGCCGACGAGGCTTTGAAAGAAAAACTGATTGTAAACCTGCGGGAAAAACAAAAACAGAAACAGGGGCAGCATGCAGTGAAAGGAGTGTTTATGAAAATGAAAGTAAGAAAGATGGCAGCGGCAGCGGCAGTAGCCTTAGGGCTGATCACCTGCGGCGGGGCGGCACTTGCCGCATTGAAAGGATCCTTTGGCGTAGGGGTTTCATCTTTACAGAACGTAGGCATCAAGCTGCCGGACGATGCGGCCGAATGGGCAGAGCCGGTAGAAAACCAGGAGATTGGGAATGAGGATCTGAAGGTTGCCCTGGAGTCTTCTTTCTGTGATGACGGTTTTGCGATCCTTCAGTTTAAAGTAAAAGTGGGGGAGGAGAAGCTGAAATCTTATAAGGATTCTATGGACAGCGATTATAAGGTTCCTCTTTGCTATCTGTCCTTTAATGATCCGGTTACCACACAGAACGGGTATGCGGAAACACGGCTGGGAGGCGCGAACTATAACCTGGTTGTGGACGGAGAAGAAGTATGGGTAAGGGGTCGTTCCGAACATTCCATAGAATGTGTAAAAGACGGCGAATATATTGTCCATCAGATGTGGTTTTTGGATGACAGCATTTTAAACGGGAAAAAGGAATTTACCATTGCGCTGAACGATGTGGTGGTTGGGCTGGACAATGACTGCATACCGGTTGACGGAAGCTTTGAGGTGAAGCTTTCGAAAGAAAATGCGCTGGATCATACGGATGTAATTATGCCCTCCAAGGATGCCTCGGCACAATATAAGAAGGTAGAAAAAACCATTGAGAAGGTTTCCGTGACGCCGCTGCAGAATATTATTGTCATAAAATCGGTTTATAAAGATGTGGACAATGAAGATCTGGGCTATGTGCTGGATGAGGATTATGTGGGTACGCTGTACTACATGGCTTATGGCAAGGATGGAGACAATATTTCTTGCCACGAGATGGAGACAGAGCGGAAGATCACCTATAAAGATGGGACTTCGGAAGTTCTGGAGCCGGGAGATTATTCTTTCTGCCAGAAGGAATTCGATCATGCACAGTTAGAGACGACAGAGGTGATTGCGGTGGAGAAAACAGAGGATAACAGCAAAGTTCTGTTAAAGGTTTATGAAAAGAACGACTACACGGCCGCGATTAAAGTGATTATGGAGTGCAGCATTGATCTGGATAAAAAGGACGTGGGTGTTGAAAGCAAGGATACATACATCTATAATCCGGAGGAATCCCTGGTAACCGACGAGTACAGAGAGATGATGAAGCAGAGGTATGGGCTGGAGATGGAAATGGGAAACTGATTCGGAACTGGATGTGAGATTTTTTCGCGGATTCAAAGGCAAGCTGTGTTCGCTGATGTATATTTAAAAGTACAAAACCGGAAACCTTGGCCTCTCCCTTGCTTTTTTTCCTTCCAGGTTTTATAATTATGACAGCGCCCATGCTGGCTCTGTCATGGATGAAAGGGCATTCCTGTGGGCTTTGGGCGGATGCAAGACAAAATGAGGGAGGATAAAAAGGATGTATCAGAAATTATACGAAGAAGCGACCCAGTCACCGGTGTTGTCGAGAGAGATCATCGACACTTTGCTGAACTCCATGCAGTACAGCAGTATTTCTTTTATCAACTGGAGCGTCGAGGTGCTGCAGGTGGTTAAGATCCGTCTGGACAGAGGAGATAAGATTACTGACGAGGTGAGCAAAGAAGTCTATACTGTAAAGTCTTTCCAGGAATTTGTCAAGAAGAATTTTTCTTCCTATATCTACAGCCAGGTATATGCGCCGGCGAAGGATAAAGAAAAGATTTATTTCCGTCTTTCTCCTTGTGACGACGGATACAGTCTGGTGATGGCAAAGTCCAACGACGAGAAGGTTTATGAATGGATTTCCAGCCTGAATACCCGTTTTGCACTGGTGAAGATGATTGCCACTGGCGTTGTCTATGTGAATGACACGAAAACCAACACATACCGTCCCTTTATATCGGAAAACGGAAAATACTGCCGTTATGAGACAAAAGAAGGCAAGATTGTGGAAATTAAATAAATATGAATTGACTGTTATTATGGAAAGTGCTGATGGGCGGGGAATCGAAAGGTTTCCCGCTTGTATTTTTTTTAGTACAATTTTGCCGATTTTAGAGAAAAACTCTCTGATTGCGCCCTATAGCATTCTATGATATAATTGCAAAATGATATCTATAACTAAATTTGCGGCAGCGTCGGCCGTTTTGGCGGCGGGGGCGCTGGCACGCTCACGGTACGAGAGAAAACATTTTGAGATTCGGAACTTTCAGGCCGGATATCCCGGATTGCCCCGGGTTTTTGACGGTTTTTCCATCGTTTTTCTGACAGATCTCCACAATAATTCTTTTGGCGAAAATAATGAGAAGCTTTTACAGGCCATAGACAGGCTGCATCCGGATATCGTGGCGGTCGGCGGCGATATGATGGTGGCAAAAGGTCCCGGAAGTCTGGAGATTCCCCTTTGCCTGATCAGGGCCTTGGCGGAAAAGTATCCCGTTTATTACGGCCTGGGCAATCATGAGCACAGGATGGACCGGGAACGGGAGATTTACGGGGACCAGTATGACCGGTATATGGATGCCATCGAAGGAATGGGCGTTCATCTGCTGAGAAACCGCAGCGAATACCTGGAACGGCAGGGAGAGCGTATTCGGATTACAGGTCTTGATCTGTCCCGGAGATATTATAAAAAAGTCGGAAAAAGGCCCATGAGCCAGATTTATCTTAAGCGGACGCTGGGAGAAGGGCACGGGGACGAATTTCATATATTGCTGGCCCACTCGCCCCTTTATTTTAAGGAATATGTCCGGTGGGGGGCCGATCTGGTACTGGCCGGGCATTTTCACGGGGGAACGATCTGTCTGCCGGGGCTGGGGGGCGTGATGACGCCCAACTATATGTTTTTTCCGGAGTATGACAGAGGATTTTACAAAGAGGGGGACAGCCGGATGGTATTAAGCGCCGGGCTGGGCACCCATTCCATAAATCTCAGGCTGAACAACCGGCCTCAGTTGATTTTGGTAGAATTAAGAAGGCGGGTCTGAATGGAACTGGCAGTAAAACTGAAAGTGTTTGAGGGTCCGCTGGATCTGCTGCTTCACCTGATTGAAAAGGATAAACTGGATATCTATGATATTCCTATTGCCGAGATCACGGATCAGTATATGGAATATATTTCCTCTATGGATATGGAGGATCTGGATCTGGCCAGTGAATTTCTGGTGATGGCGGCCACCCTTCTGGATATCAAGTCCCGGATGCTTCTTCCGGCCGATGAGGAGGAGGAAGAAGAAGCAAAAGATCCCAGAGAAGAACTGGCCAGGCGGCTTCTGGAATATAAGATGTTTAAGGAAATTTCCGTTACTTTGCAGGAACGGGAGCAGTCCGCCGGTTTTGTTTTTTACCGGCAGGAGGATATCCCGGAGGAGGTGTCCCGTTACCGGCCGCCGGTGGATCTGGATCAGTTGTTAGAAGGGATTTCGCTGATCCGGCTGAATGAGATTTTTCAGATGGTGATCAGAAAACAGGAGGATAAAATCGATCCTGTGCGCAGCAGGTTCGGGCGTATCGAGAAAGAGCCGGTGCGGGTGGAGGATAAAATTACAGGGATTCTCGCTCTCTGCCGGGAGAAAAAGCAGTTTTCTTTTGTGTCTCTTTTTCCGGAAGGAGGGGCGGAGCGATTTGAGGTGGTTGTCACTTTTCTGGCCGTGCTGGAACTGATAAAGGCGGGGGCCGTGCAGCTTATGCAGGAAGAACTGTTTGGGGATATTCTGATCCGGGCGGCCAATACCGATGATGTGCTGGAACGGCTGGAGCTGGAGTTTCAGTGACGTATGGAAAACAGATTACGGGTGAAATAAATAAAGAGGAAACCGCAATGAAAAAACGGGAAATGGAAGCGGCGCTGGAGGCAGTGCTGTTTACCATGGGGCAGGCGGTGCCGCTGGCTTCTCTGGCCCGGTCCGTGGAACAGGACCAGGAAACCACCAAAATGCTGCTTCATAAGATGATGGAACGGTATGAGAAAGAAGACCGGGGAATCCGTCTTCTGGAACTGGAAAACAGTTTCCAGCTCTGCACCAAAAAAGAATATTATGAAAATCTGATCCGGGTGGCCAGTGAGCCAAAGAAGCAGGAATTATCGGAGTCTGCTCTGGAAGCGCTTTCCATTATTGCCTATAAGCAGCCGGTGACGAAAGCGGAGATCCAGAGGATACGGGGCGTGGCCTCCGATCATGCGGTCAACCGTCTGGTGGAATTTGGTCTGGTATGCGAGGTGGGGCGGCTGGATGCGCCGGGGCGTCCGATTTTATTTGCCACCACGGAAGAATTTTTGCGCCGTTTCGGCGTGGGAAGCCTGGAGGAACTGCCCAGGCTGGATGAGGAAAAGATCAGAACATTCGAGCGGGAGGCTGCCGCAGAAGCCCAGGGGCGGCTGACGCCGGATGTATGATAAATCAAAAACCCAATGGAGAATGAATGAGGGGAGGAAATCATAATATGAGAAAAATAGGTTTTATCGGCAGCGGCAACATGGCACGGGCGATCATGGGAGGCATTATCAAGAAGGGGCTGTTCCGTCCGGAGGAAATCATCGCTTCTGACATATGGGAGCCGGCCAGGGAGCGGACTCAGAAAGAACTGGGCGTAGAGGTTGTGGAGAGCGACAGGAAAGTGGCGGAGGAATCAGAGATGCTGGTTCTGGCCATCAAGCCCCAGTTTTACATGGCAGTGATCGATCAGATTAATGACAGAGTCCGGGCGGACCAGATTGTAATCAGTCTGGCTCCCGGCTGGACAAAACGGCGGATCACGGATACCTTCGGAAGAAGGCTGAGACTGGTGCGCACCATGGCGAATACGCCGGCTCTGGCACTGGAGGGGATTACGGCTGTCAGCGCAGGTAAGCTGGTGACCAAAGAAGAAATGGATCGCGTACTCCAGGTGATCAACAGCTTCGGCAAAGCGGTGGTGGTGGATGAACGTCTGTTTGACGCCGTGGTTGCGGTCAGCGGAAGCTCGCCCGCTTATGTCTATATCATGATTGAAGCCATGGCCGATGCGGCGGTGCTGGAGGGAATGCCAAGAGCCCAGGCTTATGAATTTGCGGCCCAGGCTGTTTACGGCAGTGCGAAAATGGTGCTGGAGACAGGAAAACATCCGGCCGAGCTGAAAGACATGGTATGCTCTCCGGGAGGAACCACGATTGAAGCCGTGCGGGTGCTGGAAGAAAAGGGATTCCGCAGCAGCATCATGGAAGCGATGAAAGCCTGTGCGAAAAAGAGCAGAGAATTATAAAACCGTGTCGGGAAAACGGACAGGGAAATATTGTGGAAAATAGACAAAAATGTTGTTTTTTTTTTGAAACATTCGATATCTGGCGCAATAAGGGTTTTTAATTTGGAGAATTTGTGATAAAATGGGGAAAAAGGAAGGGGATATAGGGAAGAATAGACAAAAACCCTGCGGGGAGATTGTTCTGGCGGCGGCTGTTCTTCTGACAGCGCTTTGCTGCTGGCTGGTCTGGCATTTCCTTCACCGGGAGCCCGGCGCATGGGCCTCGGTGGAGGTGGAAGGCCTTGAGACAGCCAGGTATCCCCTGACGGAAGACTGCACGGTTGTCATAGAAGGATATGACGGCGGCAGGAACACGCTGGTGATTGAGGGAGGCTCCGTCCGGGTAACGGATGTGAGCTGTCCTGACCGTCTCTGCGAGAAGCAGGGACAGATCAGCGGGAGCGGGGAGACGATTGTCTGTCTTCCGAACCGGGTGGTAATCACGGTTCGGGGCGGTGAGGGCACGGCCCTCGACGGCCTTGCGGAGTGAAGGGGGAGGGCATGACAAAAACTGCTGTGAATAATCAGGAAAAGCATGCGGCAAAGAAAGTGGCCCTGTACGGGGTGCTGATCGCTTTGGCGTTTGTGTTCAGCTATGTGGAGGCGCTGCTTCCTTTTTCCTTTGCCGTGCCCGGCATGAAAGTGGGTCTTGCCAATCTGGTGGTGGTGGCGGCCCTGTATCTTCTGGGGGTTCGGACAGCGTTCGGCGTTTCCGTAATCAGGATTCTGCTGGTGGGGTTCACTTTCGGAAATTTATCCACCATGATGTTCAGCTTATCTGGCGGCCTTTTAAGCTTCGCTGTGATGGCAGCCTGTAAGAATAAAGCTTTGTTTCACGTTGAGGGGGTGAGCATGGCCGGCGGTATCGCCCATAATATCGGGCAGCTGCTGGTGGCTGCGGCAGTTGTAGAGTCAGCCGCATTGTTTTACTATGTGCCTGTTCTGCTGGTATCCGGGCTGATCACCGGAGGACTGATCGGTCTTGTGGCAGGGCAGCTCATAAAACGTATTCGGATCTATGTCCCGCGATAAGGCGGCGGGAGATGTCTGAGAAACAAATGTAATCAGTTAAGAAGAAGGAGACGGATAACAGATGGAAAAAGCTACATTTCAGGGTGGCACGCATCCTTATGACGGAAAAGAACTTTCCAAGTCTCTCCCGATTAAGGCAGTGCTTCCAAAAGGTGATTTGGTGTATCCCATGTCACAGCACATCGGTGCGCCGGCAAAGCCTGTGGTATCTGTGGGAGACCACGTGCTGGTGGGCCAGAGAATCGCAGAAGCCGGCGGATTCGTGTCTGCCAATATCTGCAGCTCGGTGTCCGGCACCGTAAAAGCCATTGAGCCCAGGCTGCTGGTTTCAGGCGCCGTGTGCCCGGCAATCGTGGTGGAAAACGACCATGAATATAAAGCTGTGGAAGGCTTCGGGGACCAGAGAGATTACACGAAGCTGTCAAAAGAGGAAATCCGGAAGTATGTCCAGGATGCGGGCGTGGTAGGTATGGGCGGCGCAGGCTTTCCCAACCATGTGAAGATTACTCCTCAGGACGACAGCAAGATCGACTATGTGCTGGTAAACGGCGCAGAGTGCGAGCCGTACCTGACCTCTGACTACCGGGTGATGCTGGAAGATCCGGAGAGAATTATCGGCGGAGTAAAAGTTTTGCTTCGGTTATTTGAGAATGCGAAGGGCGTCATCGGAATCGAGGACAATAAGCCGGACTGCATTGAGAAACTGACAGAGATGACAAAAGACGAACCCAGGATTACCGTACAGCCTCTGCGCACCAAATACCCCCAGGGCGCTGAGCGTACATTAATCTATGCATGTACCGGCAGAAAAATCAATTCCTCCATGCTTCCTGCCGATGCCGGCGTTGTGGTAGACAATATCGACACGGTGGTTGCCATTTACAAGGCCGTATGCGAGAACACGCCGCTGATCCGCCGGGTGGTTACGGTAACCGGAGATGCCATCAAGGAACCCAGAAACTTTGAGGTAAAAACCGGAACCTGTTATGCGGAGCTGATCGACGAAGCCGGCGGCTTCACCTGCGAGCCGGAGAAAATCGTGTCCGGCGGCCCGATGATGGGTATGGCTCTGTATTCACTGGAGGTGCCGGTAACGAAAACCTCCTCTGCTCTTTTATGCATGTCCAAAGATGAAGTGGCAGCGATGGCGCCTACCGCCTGTATCCGCTGCGGACGCTGCGTGGAGGCCTGTCCCAGCAATCTGGTTCCCCAGAAGATGGTGGAATTTGCCGAGCGTTTTGACGACGAAGGCTTTGAGAAGATCGGCGGCATGGAGTGCTACGAGTGCGGAAGCTGCACCTATGTATGTCCTGCCAAGAGACGTCTGACTCAGGCGTTCAAGCAGGCCAGAAAGAGCGTGATGGACAAGAGAAGGAATGCAAAAAAATAGCATAAGAAAGAGGTGAGTGAGAGTGAACAAACTCTTAAATGTTTCCACATCGCCCCATGTCAGAAGCAGCGCGTCTACTTCTTCCATCATGTGTGATGTGTTGATTGCCATGGCCCCGGCGGCCCTGTTTGGCATCTATCAGTTTGGGTTCAGGGCATTTCTGATCATTGTGATCTGTGTGGCCACAGCCATGCTGACCGAGTACATATATGAGAAGGCTATGAAAAAGCCTATAACGATCATGGATTACAGTGCGGCTGTGACGGGCCTGATTCTGGCGCTGAATATGCCGGCTTATATTGACCTGTGGATTCCTGCCCTGGGCAGCGTGTTTGCGATTCTGATCGTAAAACAGCTTTACGGCGGCCTGGGACAGAATTTTATGAACCCTGCTCTGGCGGGCCGGTGTTTCCTGCTGATCTCTTTTGCGGGAAAGATGACCCAGTTCTTCCCTGACGGCGTTACGGGAGCGACCCCGCTGGCGGCGTTAAAGGCAGGAGAGAGCGTAAACCTGCTGGATATGTTTATCGGTACGATTCCGGGAACCATCGGTGAGACTTCCGTGATCGCTCTGCTGATCGGCGCGGCCTATATGCTGGCAAAAAAAGTCATTAACTGGAAGATTCCCTTCACCTATATCGCAACCGTTGCGGTGTTCGCACTGATTTTCGGCGGCCATGGCTTTGACATGACCTATGTGGCGGCCCAGATCTGCGGCGGCGGTCTGATCTTCGGCGCGTTTTTCATGGCTACGGACTACGTGACCAGTCCGATTACGCCCAACGGACAGATTATTTACGGCGTATGCCTGGGTCTTTTAACCGGTATCTTCCGTATCTTCGGCCCGTCGGCCGAGGGTGTGTCCTATGCGATTATTTTCTGTAATCTGCTGGTTCCGCTGATTGAGAAAGTAACGATGCCTACGCCATTCGGAAGGGAGGCAAAGAAATAAATGGGAAAGAATACGATTATTAAAGATGCCATTATCCTTTTTGCCATTACACTGATTTCCGGCCTCTGCCTGGGTTTTGTATATAATATGACAAAGGCCCCCATCGCGGCGGCGGAGGAAAAGGCGAAACAGGAAGCCTATCAGAAGGTATTTGCCGATGCCGCCTCCTTCCGGGAGAATGAAGAGATCAAGACGGCGCTGGCCTCCTTTACGGCTGACGGTGCCGAGATTACGGAAGTGCTTGAGGCTGTGGATGGTTCGGGCGCGGTTATGGGCCATGTGGTTGCGGTAACTGCGAAGGAAGGCTACGGCGGCGGAATCTCCATTACGATGGGAATCGACCTGTCAGGCACCATCACCGGTTTTGAGGTGCTTTCCATGAGCGAGACCGCCGGCCTTGGCGCAAAGTGTACCGGAGATGAGTTCAAGGGACAGTTTACGGGAATCAGCGCACAGGCAGAGCTGGTGATGAACCAGGATTTCGACCAGATCAGCGGTGCAACCATTACCTCAAAGGCAATCACCAAGGCGATCAATGCTTCCGTGAAATTCGTCAGTGAAGTCCGGTAAAACAAAAAGGAGGATAAGATGAACAAAAATATAGAACGTTTATATAACGGCATCATCAAAGAGAATCCGACTTTTGTTTTGATGCTGGGTATGTGTCCGACGCTGGCGGTAACGGTATCCGCCACCAACGGTCTCGGTATGGGTCTGTCCACCACGGCGGTGCTGGTGGTGTCCAACGCCCTGATTTCATTGCTTCGTAAGATTATTCCCGATAAGGTACGTATTCCGGCCTTTATCGTAATTGTCGCTTCCGTCGTGACGGTAGTACAGCTTTTGCTCCAGGCCTATGTGCCCGCGGTTTATGATGCGCTGGGTATCTATATCCCTCTGATCGTGGTAAACTGTATTATTTTAGGCCGTGCGGAATCTTATGCGTCAAAAAACGGCATTGTCGAATCCGCATTCGACGGTATCGGCATGGGTCTTGGCTTTACCATCGCCCTGACCTGTATCGGCTTTGTACGTGAGCTTCTGGGCGCCGGCAGTGTGTTCGGCCGTGTGATTATCCCGGAAGATTTCCATATCTCGATTCTGGTTATGGCTCCCGGCGCATTCTTTGTTCTGGCCTGTCTGACGGCTCTGCAGAACAAGTTTAAGATGCCTTCCGCTACCAATGTGGCAGGAGGAAGCTCGATTGTATGCGGCGGCAACTGCACAAGCTGCTCCGAGACGGTCTGTGCCGAAAACCATAAGAAGATCGCGGCCGCCAAGGCTGAGGAAGCAAAGAAAGCCGCTGCGGAGAAGGCTGCAAAGGCCGAGGCCGCAAAGGCAAAGAAGGCTGCGGAAGCTGCTGCGGCAGAGACGAAACCGGATGGAAATGAATAGGAGGTTGGCTTATAAATGAAAGAATTGTTATTGCTTATCGTGGCATCAGCCCTGGTTAACAACGTTGTATTAAGCCAGTTCCTGGGTTTGTGTCCGTTCCTGGGCGTATCAAAGAAGATTGAGACGGCAGCCGGCATGGGCGCCGCGGTTGTCTTCGTTATCACCATCGCATCCGCAGTGGCCAGTCTGATTCAGAATTTCGTTCTGATTCCGCTGAAGCTGGAATTTTTACAGACCATCGTATTTATTCTGGTAATCGCGGCTCTGGTGCAGTTCGTGGAGATGGTGCTGAAAAAAGTAATGCCTGCCCTGTACAATGCGCTGGGCGTATATCTGCCCCTGATCACCACCAACTGTGCGGTGCTGGGTATTGCGGTTATTAACGCACAGAAAAACTATGGACTGATCAACAGTATCGTAAATGGATTCGGCACTGCGGTAGGTTTTACCATTGCCATCGTGCTGCTGGCCGGCGTCCGTGAGCGGATTGAATTCAATGATTTTAATCCCTCCTGGAAAGGTTCTCCCATGGTACTGATTACGTCAGGTCTGATGGCGATCGCATTCTGCGGCTTCGCCGGACTGATTTAAAGAGGAGGAGGTAAAGGGATGTACATTGTTGGAATTGCTGCTGCGCTGGTAGGCGTGGTTGGTGTTGTCATCGGCCTGCTTCTCGGTGTGGCCGGCGAAGTTTTCAAGGTAGAGGAAGATCCCAGGGAAGTGGAAATCTGCGGCCTCCTGCCGGGAAATAACTGCGGCGGCTGCGGTTATGCCGGCTGTCCCGCTCTGGCGAAAGCAATCGTAGCCGGCGAAGCGCCGGTAAACGGCTGTCCCGTCTGCAAGGCGAACACGGAGATCATCGGCAAGATCAGCGACGTAATGGGTGTGGAAGCGGTGGAGAGCGCCAGAACGGCTGCTTTCGTAAAATGTTCCGGTACCTGTGACAAAGCGGAGATCAAGTTTAACTATTACGGCATTGAAGACTGTAAGAAAGCCATGACGGTACCGGGCGCCGGAAATAAACTGTGTGCTTCCGGCTGTCTGGGACTGGGAACCTGCGTGAGAGCCTGTGCTTTTGACGCGATCCACATTATAGACGGCGTATCCGTGGTTGACAGGGACAAATGCGCCGCCTGCGGCAAGTGTGTCGAAGTGTGCCCGAAGAATATCATTGAACTTCTGCCCTATGACGCCCGGAACAAAGTGGCATGCAGTAACCATGACAAGGGCAAAGCGGTGAAAACCGTATGCTCTGCCGGATGTATCGCCTGCGGCGTCTGCGTGAAGCAGTGCGAGGCCGAGGCAATCAAGCTGGAGAATAATCTGCCTGTGATCGATTATGAGAAATGTACCGGCTGCGGCAAGTGCGCGGCGAAATGCCCGTCTCACGTGATTGTGTAAGGCAAGCCTGAGGGAAACGCAGGGGTATGGCTTCTGCGTTTCCTGGCGCGTTATTTGCCGGAAATGGAAAGGCAAGTGTCTTGTTTCATATACAGGATTGTTTAGGAGGTTTATTATATGGATTACAGTGCAATGATTCAGAACAGAAAGTCGGTCAGAGGCTTTTTGGATAAAAAAGTCTCCGCGGTTACATTAGCGGAGGTTGAGGCATATTATCAGAAGGAATGCCAGCGCCTGGTGCCTTCACTGGAAACGGAGCTGCGTATTTTCGGCAGTGAGGCCAGAGAGGCCCTGGAGGGTTCGGCCGGTTATGAGAATTTCCTGATCGGCGCTCCGCAGTATCTGGTTCTTCTTTCTGCCGAAGGCGAATATGCGGAAGAGAATGCCGGATTTATGATGGAGGATATAATTTTAAAACTGACGGAAATGGATCTCGGAAGCTGCTGGGTTACATTTGCCGATGCGGATAAGGTGAAGGAAGCCCTTAAGATCGATTCTTCCATGAAAGTCGCGGCTATCGCAGCATTTGGTTATGCCAAAAAGCAGGCAAAGCGCCTGCGTCTGAATATTCTCAGCATGTCCAATGTGGATATACAGGCAAAGCGTCATTATTATGATCCCAAAGTTGGCATTGACGATATGGTGTTTATGAATGAATGGGGCAACAGCGACGGAGTGGATGATCAGATCGGTTTTTACGATGACATGCTCTGGGAAGCATTTTACGCGGCAACCCTTACTCCCAGCTACCTGAACAGACAGCCCTATGGGTTTGTCATCCGCGATCACAGGATTTTCCTCGTACGGAAGCCTGATGATTATACGGATGAGGTAAGCGCGAAGCTTGGGCTTGGCATCGTCATGCTGCATTTTTCCGGCGCCGCTTCCAAGTGGTCCGGCAAGATGAAATGGGAATTAGGCCAGGCGGGGGAGCTCTCTCTTCCGGAAGGCTATACCGTGGCTGCGGCCTGCAATCTGTAAACGGTCGATTCGGAAAAAAATGACAGGCCATGTGGCCTGTCATTTTTTTGAAAAAGAGGGTTAAAAGGAATAAGGCTAAATCCTGCAAAGAGGTCCCATCCTTTTCTTTTATGTAAAGAAATTGAATGGCTGTTTTGTGTAATACAACCGGTATTTCACTGACCTCGGCAGGATGCCCGTTTATATGATATCAATCGTATGAAGAAGAAGCTTGCCAATCATCTTCCCATACCGGTACAAAAAAAGCAGCTATACGGCTGCCCCAGTACCAGATTGATATACCATCAATAGACTGTGCCCTATACACCGTAGGTCATATCCGTCGGCGAAATCCTCTGCTACAGAGTATTTCACCCCCGCGACAGCCGCCGAATGTCCATGTAAACATGGCCGCTTGGCTCGTTGTCCGCGAAAATCAAGCAGGTCTCCTGACTTAAGTTCACCGCCCGGCGCGCCTTCCCAAAATCTCAGTGGCATCTGCGCAGGCTCCCTATTACAGTGACGGGATCGTTTCGGAATCTCACCGAATTCCCTTTTCATCTCTGCCGAGAACTTGATTTGCTTTGTATTTATTTCTGTACAAAGGATAGCATAGGATCACCAGCATGTCAACTCTTTTTTAATGAAATTTTGTTTAAAAATCCGGGCAAAAGATTGTAGCATATTTCATTAAAAAATTTGTTGAAAAAAATATAAAAATATGAGAGAATAAATAAAGTTAGTTATTCTTTTAACATTTATCCGAAATGGCAGGCAGGAGTTCTGCCGCCCCGTGATTCCGCATCGGAAATGTACCGGATCAGAGATCTGTTTCGGCCGTATTTTTCCCAGGCATCGTATACTGACCGGAAAGCTTGCGGAGCCAGGTTTGCGGCGTTAAGAAACAGGTTATATTTTTCAGGCGGAGGCAATAAATTTTATACTAATTTATGTATTAGTTTGCCTGCTTCTCTTGACTTAACTGCCAAATAATGATAAATTATAGATAATGAATAATTAACATATCTGCTGCTTCGGATTTCTTTGTAAGGATTAGCGGTTTTGAAATGGAA
Source organism: uncultured Lachnospiraceae bacterium (assembly GCA_948470335.1). Classification (GTDB taxonomy): domain Bacteria; phylum Bacillota; class Clostridia; order Lachnospirales; family Lachnospiraceae; genus Paralachnospira_A. The sequence goes on from CAOKOL010000012.1 coordinate 62,594, forward strand.
AACAGATGCATTTTAAGCAATCTTTACCAAAAAGCGAAGGAACCGGGGCATTTCCAATAGGGGCGTTTTTCGGGAAACAATCAGGAAAGACGCCGTGCAACCAATCTATAAAGAGGAGGTCCTGTTATGACGCATACGATTGCTGTTGCGGGCAAAGGCGGTACCGGTAAGACCACCACATGCGGATTAATCATTGACTATCTGTGCAAGCAGAAAAAAGGTCCGATTCTGGCCGTGGACGCGGATGCAAATTCCAACCTGAACGAAGTGCTGGGCGTGGAAGTACAGTTAACCCTGGGTGCCCTCAGGGAGGAAATCGCACAGGCGGAACTGAAAGTTGACAATCCGATTCCTTTGGGCATGTCGAAAAAAGACTATACGGACTGGAAATTTAATTCCGCAATCGTGGAAGAAGACGACTATGACATGCTGGTGATGGGACGTTCTCCGGGACAGGGCTGTTATTGTTTTGTGAATGATCTGCTGAGAGCGCAGATCATGCAGTGTGCTCAGAACTACAAATATGTAGTTGTTGATAATGAAGCCGGTTTGGAGCATATCAGCAGAGGTACCTTGCCGAAAATGGATACGCTGCTTTTAGTCAGCGACTGTTCCAGGAGGGGTATTCAGGCAGTGGCAAGAGTGGATGAGATGGTGAAGGAGATGAACCTGAAGCCGTCCACCGTAAAATTGATCGTAAATCGTGCGCCTGACGGGAAACTAAACGAAGGCGTAATGGAAGAAATAGAGAAACACGGCCTTGATCTGGTGGGAGTGATTCCCCAGGACGAAACGATTTATGATTATGACTGCTTTGGCAAAGCTACATCAAAGGTGCCGGATGATAACCCGGTCAAGCTGGCTGTGCAGGAGATTATGAAGAAGCTGGGCTTCTGACTGGTCGAATGCCGTATGTAACCCATTAACCCAAAGTAAAGAAGAAAAAGGAGTATTGAATGGAAACGAATGCATTACTTTACACACACGAAGAGTTAGAAGCCGAGTACGCGAAACTGCAGGAAGTGGCTGAGAAGAAAGGTGCCAGCACATGGCAGATGAGAGTAAAACAGCAGACACCTCACTGTAAGTTCGGTGAGCAGGGTATCTGCTGCCGTATCTGCTCCATGGGTCCCTGCCGTATCACTGCAAAAGCTCCCAGAGGTATCTGCGGATGTGATGCTCATGGTATCGTAGCAAGAAATTATCTGCGTTTCACCCTCGGCGGTACAGCCGCTCACTCTGACCACGGCCGTGAGATCTGCCACACCCTGCATGAAACTTCCGCTGACGGAAACTACAAGGTAAAAGATCCTGAGAAGCTGTTAAAGCTTGCGAAGGAATGGGAAGTGGAGACAGAAGGCAGAGATATCTATGATGTGGCTCATGACGTAGCTTACATCGGTCTTATGGAGTATGGTAAGCCTTTCGGTACTCAGAGATTCTTAAAGAGAGCGACGAAAGAAAGACAGGAGACATGGGAGAAAGCTGAGATCGCACCCCGCGCCATCGACCGTGAAGTTGCTACCGGTATGCATATGACTCATATGGGATGTTCCTCTCTTCCCGAAGCGCTGATCAGACAGGCTTTCCGTTCAGGACTGTCCGACGGATGGGGCGGTTCCATGATGGGTACCGAGTTCTCCGATATCTTATTCGGAACTCCCATGCCGATGGATACCGAGGCTAACCTTGGCTGTATCGACAAAGATTATGTAAATATCGTGGTTCATGGACATGATCCGTCTCTGTCTGAGATGATCGTTGAGTATTCTCAGGACAAAGAGATGGTTGAACTGGCAAAAGCCGCAGGCGCTAAGGGTATCAACATCGTAGGCGTTTGCTGTACCTCCAACGAAGTAGCTATGCGTCATGGTATTCCTATGGCCGGTAACTTCTTACAGCAGGAAAACTGTGTGCTGACAGGCGCAATCGAAGCCGTAGTAGTAGACGTTCAGTGTATTTTCCCGGCATTAGGGCCGCTTAGCAAATGTTTCCATACCAAATTTATCACGACTTCCCTGATTGCACAGATGCCTGAGTCCAACTTCGTTCAGTTTAATGTAGAGAACGCAGGCGAGAACGCAAAGGCAATCGTAAAAGAAGCCGTTGAGAACTTCAAGAACAGAGATCAGGAATCCGTATACATTCCTCAGTTGAAGAAGAAAGCAACCGTTGGTTATTCCTGCGAAGGTATTGTCAGCCGTCTGGATACCGTTACCAATTCTCAGGTAGACGTAACCGGCACATGGCAGCCTCTGGTTGACTGTATTACTTCCGGCGTACTTCGTGGCGCAGTTGCTATGGTAGGCTGCAATAACCCTAAGGTTCGTGCTGACTACGCTCACGTAGAGCTGATGAAGAAGCTGCTTAAGAACGACATTATTCTGGTTCTGTCCGGATGTTCCGCACAGGCTGCCGCTAAGGCCGGTCTGATGTGCAAGGAAGCAAAAGAGCTCTGCGGCGACGGCTTGAAGAGAGTTTGTGAGCTGGCAGACATTCCTCCCGTATTACATATGGGTTCCTGCGTTGATATCAGCCGTATGATGCTGCTGGTAAACGAAGTTGCAAAACAGTGGGGCATTGATGTTCCTCAGCTGCCCGTTGTTGGCTGTGCTCCTGAGTGGATGTCCGAGAAGGCCGTATCCATCGGTAACTATGTAGTATCTACCGGTATCGATACTTTCTTAGGCGTTATCCCTTACACCGAAGGTTCCGATGTGGTAACCGATCTGCTGACAAACGGCGTTAAGGATTGGGTAGGCGCTTCCTTCACATTCGAAACCGATATCGAGAAACTGGGCGATGCCATGATCGAGACAATCGAAGCTAAGAGAACTGCACTGGGAATCTAATATATTATTAGAAACAGAGGTACTGTATCATGAAAATTGCGGTAACTGGAAAAGGCGGCGTGGGTAAGACAACATTTTCCTCAATTTTAGCCAGGCTTTATGCCGAGGAAGGAAAGAGTGTGCTGGCTGCGGACGTAGATCCGGATGCGAATCTGGGCCTGGCCCTTGGATTTACGGAAGAAGAAGTGGAGGCCATCACTCCGATCTCCGAGATGAAAAATCTGGTGCAGGAGCGTACGAACGCATCTCCCGACGGGCGGTTCTTTAAGATTAATCCGAAGGTGGATGATATTCCGGATAAATATGCAAAGACATGCAACGGCGTGAAGCTTCTGGTGCTGGGTACGGTGGATACCGCCGGCGCAGGCTGTGTGTGTCCGGAGCATGTGATTCTCAAACGTCTGATTTCTCATCTGGTGCTTCACAGCGATGATGTGGTAATCATGGATATGGAAGCCGGCCTGGAACATCTGGGACGGGGAACCGCTCAGGATATGGAGCAGTTTGTGGTTGTCATTGAGCCGGGAGCCAGGAGCATTCAGACATACAAGAACGTGAAGCGTCTTGCCACGCAGCTTGGCATCAAGCATGTCAGAGTGGTTGCGAACAAGGTGCGGAATGAGGAAGATGAGGCATATATTCGGGAACGTATTCCTGAGGAGGATCTGCTGGGCTTTATGCACTACAACCAGGACGTGATCGACGCTGACCGTCAGGGCAGAGCGCCTTATGATTTCAGTGAAACCGCGATTAACGAGGTACGTGCCATCAAGGAACGTCTTGAAAAATAATACGAACCATCCGGCGGTGCAAAGCCGGATGGCGGAAATAAATCCGAAGAATAAGTTGGAGGTAAAATCGTGACATTAATTAGTAGAGTATTCAGCGGTGCTGATCAGTGGTATGAGCAGGCAACGAAAAGCGTAGAGGACGCAATCGCAAAATATGGCGCAGAACAGGCAGTGTCACTTCCCGATACGGCATACAGCTTACCTTGTATTTATGCTATGCTGGGCCTGAAGGTTGGCACACTGGCTGAATTAAAGGCGGTTCTGGAAGGCCAGATCAAAGATCTGATGACCAGACAGCCCCGTGTAAAGGATGTTTTCACATCAGGTATCGGCGCAGCTCTTTGCTGTGAAGTAATCGAAACTTGCAAGTATATCGAAGGAAAGCCTTACGAAGAACCCATTCACGGACATCTGTCTGATGCCGAGATCCGTGAGATCGGTCTTCCTCTGGTAGTTGATGATATCCCGGGTGTAGCTGTTATCATCGGCGGCGCTCCTTCCGCAGAAGAAGCCAAGACTCTGGTAAAAGGATACCAGGGCAAAGGTATCATGGTATTCATGGTAGGCGATATCATCGATCAGTGTATCGCTCAGGAAGTAGCCATGAACTTCAAGATCCGTATTATCCCTTGTGGATACGATCTGTCTTCCGTAATCCATGTAGTATCTGTTGCATTGAGAGCAGCCCTGATCTTCGGCGCAATCGAGCCCGGTGACTGGGACGGAATGTGGCAGTACACGATGAAGCGCGTACATGCATTCGTAAACGCTTTCGAGCCTGTTGATGATCAGACCGTAGCCTGCGGTGCCGGCGCAATCCAGTTAGGCTTCCCTGTAATCACCAACCAGGAAGACAACATCTGGAATATTCCGAAGTCCCTGATTATCCAGAAAGATACGACGAAATTCGATCCTACCTCTCTGGAAGCAAGAGACATCAAGATCAAATTCGTTCAGATGGATATTCCCGTATCCTTCGCCGCTGCATTCGAGGGTGAAATCATCCGTAGAAAAGAAATGCAGATTGAGTTTGACGGTTCCGATCCGAACCAGAACGGTTTCGAGTTGGTTCGTACCCTGCCTATGGCTGAGGTAGAGGATCACAAGATTGAGCTGGTAGGACCTGACTTTGATGAGATGGAAGTTGGCAGCAAGCAGTCTATCTGCTACGTAGTAGAGGTTGCCGGCAAGAACATGCAGAGTGACTTTGAGCCCGTGTTCGAGCGTAAATTCCATAACTTCATCAACTGTCTGGAAGGTATCATGCATACCGGACAGCGTGACCTGATCCGTATCCGTGTGAGCAAGACTGCTTTCGAAGCAGGCTTCCGTGCAAAACACATCGGTGAAGTATTATATGCTAAGGTTAAGAGCGAGTACGCTTCAGTAGTAGATAAATGCCAGGTGAAGATCATCACCGATCATGATCTGGTAGAGCAGCACAGAAAAGACTGGGCACAGGCAGCTTATGACAAGCGTGACGAGAGACTTCTGTCCCTGACTGACGAGAGCGTAGATGTATACTACACCTGTACTCTTTGCCAGGCTTTCTCTCCTTCCCACGTATGCGTGGTTACTCCCGAAAGACTTGGTCTGTGCGGTGCCGTTTCATGGCTGGATGCAAAGGCTACCAACGAGCTGGAGCCCACCGGAGCCTGCCAGATCATTGAGAAGAAAGGCGTAATCGATGAGAAGCTGGGCGCTTACGAAACCGTAAACGAAGCAGTAAACAAGTACTCCAGAGGTGCTCTGGAAAGAGTTACGCTGTACTCCATCATGGAAGATCCCATGACCAGCTGCGGTTGCTTCGAGTGTATCTGTGGTATCGAGCCTATGTCCAACGGCGTAGTAATCGTAAACAGAGAGCATGTAGGCGTTACCCCTCTGGGTATGACGTTCGCAGATCTGGCTTCCATGACAGGCGGCGGTGTTCAGACTCCTGGTTTCATGGGCCATGGCAAGAGCTTCATCGGTTCCAAGAAGTTCATGGCTGCCGAAGGCGGTATCGAAAGAATCGTATGGCTGCCCAAGGCACTGAAGGAGCAGGTAGCTGATAAGCTGAATGCATCCGCAAAAGAGCTGTACGGCGTAGACAATTTCGCTGACATGATCGCTGACGAGACCGTTTGCGAGGAAGATCCTGAAGCATTGTTCGCGTTCTTAACAGAAAAAGGTCATCCTGTACTGAACCTTGAGCCGCTTATGTAAGAAAAAGGCAGGCCGGGCATACGGAGTATGACATGGCATAGCTGAAAGATACATAAGTAACCTGAGGTGAAAAAAAGGTTAAATTAATAACATCTGCTGGCGGAGGAGTCACATCCTCCGTGAGCAGATAAATATATGAAAAGGAGGCAAATGAGGAATGCCGTTTAAATTAACACCACAACCTTTCAAAGCCGCAATCAAAGAAGTTGAAGTTGGATGCGGCGCAAAAGCCATCAAACTGGGAGGAGAGAAGACTTTTCCTTTCTATTCATTCGATGCTGAGATGCCCAACGCTCCTAAGGTAGGCGTGGAAATCTCTGACTTGGGTTTTGAAAATGAAGTAGCTGGTATCAAAGACTTTTATGGGGATGTTACCAATGTTGTTGAAATGGCAAAGAAAGCAGCAGCTATGGAAGGTGCTGATTTTGTCGTTTTAAGATTGGAGAGCGCAGATCCCAACGGCGTAAACAAGTCTGTTGACGAGTGCGCAGAGCTGGCAAAAGCTGTTGCCGACGCAATTGATGCTCCTCTGGCAATCATGGGCTGCAAGAATGACGAAAAAGATGGAGAACTGCTTGTAAAGGTTTCCGAAGTACTGGAAGGCAAGAACGCTATGATCCTGTCCGCCAAGGAAGCAAACTACAAGACCATCGGTGCGTCCGCAGGCATGGCATACGGCCAGAAGGTTGGCGCAGAGTCTGCAGTAGATATCAACCTGGCAAAACAGCTGAACGTATTACTGACTCAGCTGGGCGTTAAGGGTGAGACCGTTGTTATGAACCTTGGTACTGCCGCTGCAGGTTATGGCTATGAGTATGTTGCTTCTACTCTGGACAGAACCAAAGCTGCTGCTCTGGGTCAGAACGACGACATGCTGCAGATGCCTATCATTACTCCGATTTCCACTGAGACCTACGGCGTAAAAGAAGCCATCGCTTCTGAAGATGATATGCCTGAATGGGGCAGCCAGGAAACAAGAGCAATCGATATGGAAGTTGTAACAGCAGCTGCTTGTCTTGCATCAGGATCTAATGCTGTAATCCTCAGACATCCTGCATCCGTTGCAACTGTATCAACGATGATTAAAGAATTGATGTAATTGAATACGGAAGGAGATTAAAAGATTATGGCGCTTACAGGTATCCAAATTTTCAAATTAACACCCAAGAAAAACTGCAAAGAATGCGGTAGCCCTACATGTATGGCTTTTTCCATGAAGGTTGCTCAGGGTGCGGTGACAATCGATAAATGCCCTCATATGTCCGAGGAAGCTCTGGCTCAGTTATCTGAGGCTACTGCTCCGCCGATGAAGACCATCACCATCGGTGCAGGCGATGAAGAGCATAAGCTGGGCGGTGAGACTGTTCTGTTCAGACATGAGAAAACCCTTGTTAGCAAAAACCTGTATGCCGTTAACTTAACGGCAGCAGATGATGCCGATGCGAAATTAGCCGCTATGACTAAGGTTGATTATGACCGTATCGGCGAGAGAATGTATGTTGAGTTAGTAAACGTAAAATACACTGGCGAAGGCGCTGACGCTTATGCCGCACTGGTTCAGAAGGCTGCCGCTACCGGCAGAACTCTGGTTCTGGAATGTGCTGACGCTGACGCTGCCAAAGCTGCTCTGGCCGTATGCAAGGACAAAGGACCGGTATTAAACGGTGCAAATCCTTCCAACTACGAAGCAATGAGCGCTATCGCTACCGAAGCTGGCGTTGCATTGGGCGTTACGGCTGATACTCTGGAAGCTCTGTACGATACAGTTGCTGCTCTGGAGAAGGCCGGAAACAAGAACCTGGTACTGGATGTTGGAACCGCTTCCATCAAGGATGCGTTCTCCAAGGCCGTACTGATCAGAAGAGCTGCGCTGAAGGATGAGGACAGAACCTTTGGTTATCCTTCCATCGTTAACATCGGCGCGATTGCTGCCGGTAAGCCCGAATTACAGGCTGCTCTGGCTGCAGTATTCACTCTGAAATATGGTTCCATCCTGGTTATGGAAGATATGAGCTATGCACAGGCTCTGGCTCTGTATGGCTTAAGACAGAACATTTACACCGATCCTCAGAAGCCTATGAAGGTTGAGCCGGGCATCTACCCGATCAATGGCGCTGATGAGAACTCCGTATGTGTAACGACTGTTGACTTCGCTCTGACCTACTTCGTAGTATCCGGCGAGCTGGAGCGTTCCGGCGTTCCCTGTAACCTGCTGATCTCCGACGCAGGCGGAATGTCCGTACTGACCGCTTGGGCTGCCGGTAAGCTGAGCGCAGGCACCATCGCTAAATTCATCGAAGAACATGAGATCGCTAACAAGATCAAGAACAGAACGCTGATCATCCCTGGTAAGGTTGCTGTCCTGAAAGGTGAGATGGAGGCAAAACTTCCTGACTGGAACATCGTTGTTGGTACGACCGAGGCTGTTCAGTTAGTGAAATTCATGAAGGATTATAAATAATTAGTACATATTATTTATAACCGCCCGGGATATGTGTATTTTCGGGGTATTGGTGCTGGGGGCGTAAAAGCCCCCGGTACTTAACTTACATAATTAATTATAAAGGAGAGAAAGTATGGGAAGATTTATTATCATTGGCGAGAGAATTCACTGCATCTCACCTGTTATTCGTGAGGCTATGAATACCATGAATCCGGAGCCGATTCTGGCACGTGCAAAAGAGCAGTTGGATGCAGGTGCTACTTATATCGATGTTAACATCGGACCTGCCGAGAGCAACGGACCTGAGCTGATGACCTGGGCTGTTAAGCTGCTTCAGGAGAATTTCAACAACGTTCCGCTGGCACTGGATACGGCTAATAAAGCTGCAATCGAGGCTGGTATCGCTGTTTACAATCGTGACAAGGGCAAACCCATCGTTAACTCTGCTGACGCCGGCGACAGATTAAGCTATGTTGACCTGGCCGCTGCAAACGATGCAATCGTAATCGCTCTGTGCTCCAAGGGTGCCGTACCCGGAAGCCTGGACGAAATCATGGGATTCTGCCAGGAGCTGTTAGAGCATGGTATGATGCTGGGCATGGAGCCTACGGATATGTGGTTTGACCCGTTATTCCTGGTTGCTAAGGGAATGCAGGACAAACAGCAGCAGATTCTGGATGCAATCAAAGGATTCGCGGAGATGGGCCTGAATTCTACGGGCGGTCTGTCCAACGTTTCCAACGGTATGCCCAAGGAACTGAGACCGATCATGGATTCCGCTATGCTGGCTATGTCTATGGCAAACGGCCTGACCTCCGCGATCGTAAATCCCTGCGACAGAAGACTGATCGAGACAATGAAATCCTGCGATATCTTGAAAGACAACTATATGTACGCAGATTCCTATCTGGATCTGTAAAAAATACTCTGTCTCAACAGATAGAACGCACATGGTGCCTGTCCTGTTTTACAGGGCAGGCACTGTCTATATAAACACAGAAAAAATTATTCCTGTAAAAATACTGACCGGGTAATACAAATCGCATGTAATATTGCCCGGACTCCTTGTACTTAGAAGATTCGTGATCCGGCGTGTAGAGAAAGAGAAGCTGACGCAAATGAATACCCATGGGGCAGGAGCTGTGTCGAAAAGGGAAGATAAAACGATTGCGGTGCCGGATAATAACTGAGAATTGAAATCTGCCTGGTTTTTGTACATGATGAGGACCTGTATTTCCATTACACGGTGTGCGAAATTTGAAAAGAAAGGTTTAGGACGTAGATTATGTTTCAAATAACTTTCAAATTTGAAAATGGAGATGATGTGATTGTTCATGCCCTGCAGGGAGAAAATCTTCTGGAAGTGGCAAGAAAAGCAAATGTGGCAATCGATGCCCCCTGTTCTGGCAATGCTTCCTGTGGCAAATGCCGGGTGAAGCTTCTTAGCGGCGAGCTGGATTCCCAGCAGACGCGCCATATAACCGATGAGGAATATGCATCCGGGTACAGGCTGGCCTGTGTCAGCAAGATTGTGGGAGACGTGTCGGTGGAGGTGCCGGATATTGCATCTGCTTACAAGAGCCGTATGAAGGTGGCCGATTTAAGTTCTCCGGAAGAAATTGCAATTTTTGAGAAGACGAAAAGTCAGATCGTGGATTCCGGCATTCAGATGGTGAATGATCTGTCTGTGGTAGAGGTTCAGATGGATGAGCCCACTCTGGACGATACGATGCCGGATAATGAAAGACTGACCAGAGCCCTTCAGGAAGCGGGAGGCGTGGAAAAAGTTACCCTTCCTTACTTTGTTATCAAAAAGCTTCCCGATGTGCTGCGTGACAGTCATTTTCATGTAAAATGTGTGGTTAAGAAAAATAAACATGGTTTTTATGTATATGATATAAAAGATGCCGCCGAGGATGTGAAGGTTTACGGCCTGGCCGTGGATATCGGAACAACCACGGTTTCCGCCGTGCTGCTGAATATGGAAAGCGGCGAGATTATCGCCAAGGCATCGGCAGGCAACGGCCAGATCCGGTTTGGCGCAGATGTAATCAACCGTATTATTGAGTCCTGCAAGCCGGGCGGACGGGAAAAGATGCAGAAGGCCATTATTGAGGAAACGCTGAATCCGCTGACCCTCAGTATGTGCCAGAGCGCAAAAATCGGTTCCGATCAGATTTACCGGATGTGTGTGGCGGCCAACAGCACGATGAATCATCTGTTCGCGGGAGTCAATGCGGACCCGTTAAGATGTGAACCTTATATCCCTGCTTTTTTTGAGATGAACGGTTTCAAAGGCGCCGATCTGGGCCTGGAGATCAATCCCAACGCAAGAATTATCATTGCGCCCAATATCGGCAGTTATGTAGGCGGTGACATCACCGCAGGGACGCTGGCCAGCATGATCTGGGATAAGCCGGAATTCTCCGTATTTATCGACCTGGGAACCAACGGCGAGATCGTGTTCGGCAATTCCGACTTTATGATGAGCTGCGCCTGTTCCGCAGGTCCGGCTTTTGAGGGCGGCGACATTAGCTGCGGTATGAGAGCGACCGACGGCGCCATCGAGGCATGTACCATTGATGCCGAGACGATGGAGCCTTCTTACAGCGTGATCGGCGATGAGGGCGAGAAGCCGGTGGGCCTGTGCGGTTCCGGTATTATCGACGTGATCAGCGAGCTGTTCCGCTGCGGCATTATCAATGCCAAAGGTCTGTTCGTCAGAGAGGGAAAACGGGTGCGCCATGACGAGTTTGGCATGGGCAGTTATGTCCTGGCCTTTAAGGAGGACGCAGGCTCGGTGAAGGACGTGGAGATTACCGAGGTGGATATTGATAACTTCGTCCGGGCCAAAGGCGCCATTTTCTCCGGAATTAACGTGATGCTGGAGTCTCTGGGCTTTGACGTGTCCGTTCTGGAGCATGTGTATGTGGCAGGCGGAATCGGAAGCGGCATCAATATGAAGAATGCGATCAGCATCGGTATGCTGCCGGATATTCCGCTGGAGAAGTACGAATATATCGGAAATTCCTCCCTGTCCGGCGCTTATACGATTCTTCTTTCCAAAGAAGCGGAAGAAAAAGTGCATGATCTGGGCAGAAATATGACGTATATGGAGCTGAGCACACATCCGGGATATATGGATGCTTTTGTGGCGGCCTGCTTTATCCCTCATACGGATGCGTCTCTGTTCCCGTCGCTGGCGCAGAGATAACAGGCCCGAATAAGGCATGGAAATAAAATAAAGATAAATTTGTATAGTCCTTTCTTTTAATCTTGTCCATTGTGTCCGCAGGAGAGTTTTCCCGTACAGTTTGTTTTGATAAAACAGAGTGTAGGGGGGATCTTCTGCGGCTGCGTGGACATTTGCTTTCAAATATCGTCTGTCTGACCTGTTATACCGGCGGTAAGGGCTGTACAAAGTGAAAAGAGGTACTATGAATTTAGAATATGAAAAAGATAATTTGGAACGGGTTCCTTTTGAATACTATCTGGCCGAGTACCAGAAGTTAGATCCCAAAGAGGTGGAAGAACGGTGCGGTTTTCCTTATGATGAGGAAAAGCAGGAATTTACCGTACGGTTTCTGATGAAACCCTACACGGTCAGTTTTCCTGCCTGTGAGATTCATCCGGTCAACGCTTCCGAGGGAGAGTATCTGGCGCTGCTGGAAACCACGGGAGCCAAAATTCTGCTGCTGCATCACATGGTATCCGGCCGGCTGACGCCTGCCGGCGGCAATTTCCTTTCTTACAGAGATCTCCCCTCAGGAGAAGTGTATTTCCGCCAGTTCCACGGCAGATGTATTCTCCGTCTGACTTATGGATTCGGCTTCAAGCCGGATGCGTTCCGCAAAGGAATGGAGGCGATGGGAGCAAGACCGGTGGAAATGGGAGACTACGCCTATCAGTTCGAGATTCTGGATCAGTTAAGCGTGATTTTTATTCTCTGGGAAGGGGATGAGGAGTTCCAGCCTTCCGTCCAGATTCTGTTTTCCGATAATTTCCCCAAGGCTTTTGAGGCTGAGGATGTGGCCCATATCGGTGATATTTCTATCGGCGCGCTGAAAGCGCTGGCGAAAAAATAATAACAGGCAGTACGGACAGACACAGATGTACTGTGGGGCCGGGACGGCAGTTAAATTCTGTTCAGAACCGTACCACCGACACCCGTTTCCCCATCCCTTCCATCAATTTTTTTAACTGCTTTACAATCTGATTTCTGGAGTGAAGACTGAAAGCCAGGTCGGAATTCTGATAGGCGGCATTGACGGCGGTTCCCAGGATAATTTCCAGTTCGCTGCAGTCCTCCAGCAATGCCCTGGCCACCATGGAGCCGCCGTTGTCCTTGTCCAGTTCCAGAAAATAATCTTCCTCCAGTTCCCCGTCATTATCCGCATACTGCCGCAAAAGAGCCAGCGTCCGGCTTAACGTGACCACGCCCTCCGTTGTCAGGTCGATGCCGTCGATCCGGGAGACCGGGGGGATATCCGGGTCCGGCGTCTGGTCTGCCACGGCCGTGATCGTTCTGCCCAGAACACGGGAGACGATTTTTGCGCTGGTTCCGCCGCAGACGATGCGCAGGGCGTTCCCCTCCATCAGCCGGCGGACTGCCGCCGCGTCATCCTCCTGGCTGCGGGGCGGGCCGGTCATCAGTTTTACTTTTTTCACCTCCGTAATCCGCATAACGGCCACGGTGGTGTCGTCGCCGGGGCGGCCTTCGTATAAATCGTCGCAGGCCTGGCAGAGCATGGTGGCCAGACGGGAAGCGGATTTTGTGATCCGGGCGGTTTTCAGGGCGTAGGCGGACATATTGTCCCAGGTCCAGTCAAGGTTCATCAGGTCGCCTGCTCCGGCATAGATGGTTCCGTCGCTGAGCAGGGCGAAAGCGTCCCCCAGCCTGACCTGGAAACGGTATTCGTTAATCTGTTTTCCGGCGATCTCTCTGGTGTTTTGAGGAATCGGGACAAGCGCTCCGTCCCGGATAAAAATACAGGAAGGATTGTCATATTCCACCAGATAAGCCTCGCCGCTGTCAAACACCTGAAGGATGCTGAACGTGGCATAGGCCACCAGCCGTTCCTGGCAGATGGGCAGCGTTTTGGCTACGGTTTCCACACAGGAATCCAGGTCCGCGCCGTTTAAAAACATGGTGCCCAGGATTTTGGAGGTAAGGGTGGCCAGGATATTGGCCTTTACGCCGCTTCCCATGCCGTCGGCCAGAATCAGGATCGTGGAATCTTCGGTGCGCAGGATTTCCACCTTATCGCCGCATAGTTCTTCATTCATTTTATTCAGACTTTTATACGCAACATCTATGTTAATATTCATGATTTCTCCTGTTTTCAGCGCATTTACTGCCTGTTGGCCTTTCGATGCGTCAGTTCGGATGTTTTTCAGGCTTCATCCTCGTCCAGCAATGTTTTACATACGTTGGTCAGCGTCACCTTTGTTTCCGCCGTGGTTTCTCCTAAAAGCCCGGCAATCTGCTGTGCCACCATCATCTGTTTGTCGATAACCTTCTGTGCCAGCTCCACGGTTTCCAGCTTTTTCATATAATCTGCCATGGCCTGTTCCTCTTCTTTGGTAATGTCGATCAGAATGGCCAGCACGGCGTCATGTTTTCTGATATAGACCAGATTGACAATGGCGGTAAATCCGTAATCCGGGAATTTCACTTTCTTGTTATGTAATGACTGTTTCTGCTGAAATACCCATTCAAAGTCATCGGTATCAATCAACTGGAACAGATAGGTTTCCAGCGCTTCCTTGTGATTCAGCCGGAAATGCTTCTGTGCAGCTTTGGAAAATTCCAGGATTTTCAGTTCTCTGTCCACCACGATGGTCATATTCGGCGAGGTTTCCAGAATCAGATTGGCCAGAGACTGGGCTTTTTCCGTGATATAGGGAATGCACATGGAAGCTTCGGCCTTATTCTGGAATACGGCGACAGCCTTTTCCCGGCAGGTGGGGTAGCCGCAGGCGCCGCAGTCCAGTTCGTCCTCCTTGGAGAATTTTCCGATTTTTGACAGAATACTCCGAATCTGAGCTTCCGAGGGCATGGCTTTCTTGGGAGAAAGATCCCGAAAAGTTCTGGACATGGGAAAATGTGCCGTGTCAAAATGAAGCAGAGCGTCCTCGGCGGGAACAGGTTCCACATCTTCCTCCAGTTCCACACGGGAACGGAACCGGGCCAGCTTGGCTTTACCGGTCATCGGTCCCTGGATACATCCTCCTTCGCAGGCGCTCATCTCGATAAAGCAGCGGGACAGATCGCCGGTCAGCAGGTCTTCGCACAAGTCGATGCAGTTGGCCACGCCGTCCACGGAAAATTTCCGGTAGGTTTCCCGTTCCGGAAGGCCTGAGCTGTTAATCGAAGTGAGGATACCGCCTGTTATGGGATAGAGACGGTTGGCGCCGGGCCCCTGCTCCGGCAGCGGCAGTGTTTCGCAGTCTTTAATGGAAATCTGTTCTTTCCGCAGCCACTGTTTTACTTCGTGGAAATTTAATACCGCATCCACATCCATCTGGGGATCATTTTCATAGGCTTCCGCTTTTTTTGAAATGCAGGGGCCGATGAAAACCACTTTGATATCCGGGCCGTATTCCTGTTTCAGCAGACGGGCATGGGCGGTCATAGGGGAGATGACACAGGCCAGATAGGGAATTAAAGCGGGATAATAGGTTTCGATCAGCAGATTTACGCTGGGACAGCAGGTGGTGATAATATTTGCCATGGTTTTCTTTTCCAGCAGTTTCCTGTATTCATTTGTCACCAGGGCGGCGCCCTCTGCGGTTTCCCGTACAGCAGTGAAGCCCAGCCGTTTCAGCGCGCCGAATACCTGTCCCGGTTTTTTATAGGAAAACAGGCTGTGATAGGAAGGGGCCAGGGAGACGATTACGGGGATATCCAGAGAAATCCATTTTTTTACTTTCTCCAGGTCGCTGACATAGGTTTTGGCGTCCTGGGGACATTCGTTCAGGCAGTCTCCGCATAAAATGCAGGAATCTTCCATAATCTGGGCCTGCTGGTCTTTAACCGTGATCGCCCGGACCTGGCAGACCCGCACACACCGGTAGCAGTGGCTACACCGGGTCGGTTTAAAATTAATCGCTCGCATGGTATGTATCCTTTCCATATGTTAAATATTGTTTTTTGATTACAGTATAGCACGTTTTTATGGTATGTAAAGATGATTGTTCCGGGAACTTTTCTGATCGGAATCATCGGCGGCCCTTGTGTAAAAATGACTGAAATTGGGTATAATTTTTATCAGTACGCCGGGAAATTGCGGAAAAGATAGAGGAAGGGAAAAGCCTATGGATATTTTTAACCTACTTGCGCTGATCGGGGGATTAAGTCTGTTTTTGTTCGGCATGAATATTATGGGGCAGGCGCTGGAGCGGCGTGCGGGAGGAAATCTTCGGCCGCTGCTTGGCAGACTCACCACCAACAAAGCCGCCGGCCTTCTGACAGGACTTGGCATCACGGCGGTGATCCAGAGTTCTTCGGCGGCGACGGTTATGGTGGTGGGGTTTGTAAATTCCGGTCTTATGACTCTTTCACAGGCTGTCAATGTAATTATGGGAGCCAATATCGGTACGACTGTGACGGCATGGGTTCTGAGCCTTGCGGGAATAGACAGCGGAAATCTGTTCGTCAATCTTTTAAAGCCCTCCTCCTTTACGCCGGTTCTGGCGGCGGTCGGCATTGTATTTTATATGTTTTGCAAAAATGATAAAAAAAGAGATACCGGTATGATTTTGCTGGGGTTTGCCACGCTGATGTACGGCATGGAGGCCATGTCGGGCGCCGTTTCCGGGCTTCGGGATATTCCTGCGTTCCGGAACCTTTTTCTGATGTTTCGAAACCCGGTTTTAGGGGTGCTGGCAGGAACGGTTCTTACGGCCGTTATTCAGTCCAGCTCAGCTTCGGTGGGCATTTTGCAGGCGCTGGCCGTTACCGGGCAGGTGTCTTACGGTGCGGCGGTTCCAATTATTATGGGGCAGAATATCGGTACCTGCGTGACAGCCATGCTCTCCTCAATCGGAGCCAATAAAAACGCCAAACGGGCCGCCGTGGTGCATTTATCCTTTAACGTAGCCGGAACACTGGTCTGGTTAACGGTATTCTGTCTGGTCAAAGCAATCTGGAATCCGGATTTCCTGAACGGAGCTGCCTCTCTGTTTGGCATAGCCGTGGCCCATTCTATTTTCAATCTGTTATGTACGGTTTTACTGCTGCCACTGTCCGGTCTTCTGGTAAATCTGGTAAACCGGCTGATTCCTGATGCGGACCGGCCGGAAATTCAGCCGGAGCTGGATGAGCGTCTGCTTGCCGCGCCTTCTATCGCTTTGGAGCGCTGTTATGAAGTGACGGCGGATATGGCAAGGACCGCCGTATCCGCTTTAAGAGAGAGTCTGGCCTGTCTGAGCGGATATTCTCCGGAACTTGCAAGGTCCGTCCGTGAAAAAGAGGAAAAGACGGATCGTTATGAGGATATTCTGGGAACCTATCTCGTAAAATTAAGCGCAAGACAGATCAGCGGTTCCGACAGTGCGGAAGCGGCGAAGCTTTTGAAACTGATCGGAGATTTTGAACGGATCTCCGATCATGCGGTGAATCTTTTGGAGTCGGCAGAGGAAATGCGGGGCAGAGCGCTGGTGTTTACGGAGGCGGCGCTGTCGGAACTGAAAGTCATTGTCGCCGCGGTTAATGAAATTATGGAATTGTCCCTTGCCTCTTTTCTGTCCGGCGATCTGAAAGCCGCTTCTATGGTGGAACCGCTGGAACAGGTGATCGATCATTTGAAGGAACAGATGCGTATGCGCCATATTCTCCGGCTGCAGCAGGGGACCTGCTCCATCGGTGCGGGCTTTGTGTGGTCGGATCTGCTGACCGATCTGGAACGCACTGCCGATCACTGCTCCAATATTGCCGGATGCGTGATTGATATGGAGCAGAACAATATGAATATCCATGAATCCCTCCGCAGCGTCAGAAATGACAGCGAGGACTTTCAGCGGCAGTTCAGAGCCTACGCCGCAAAATATTCTATTACGGGAACTGCCGAAAGCAGAGGGTGATTCGGCAGGAGGGTCTATATGGCCACACCGGCAAAACAGGCATTTCCGGCATGTTCCCGGACCGTAACCGCGCCGGGAAAGCCGGATTTTCAGCCGTATCAGCGGGAAAAAGAGACATATGTCGTATGGTTCCGGCGGTTTCTATCGAAGGATGAAAAAATAAAAATAAAAAAGTCGAAAAAAAGTGTTGACAGGAAGATAAAGCTGTGGTATTCTATATGAGCTGCCGGGGGGAACACCTAAGACAGCAAAGAGAAATGAAAGAGAACCTTGATAATTGAACAGTATAACCAACCCTGAAAAGATTCTTTAAAAAGATTTTATTTTCAGAACGAAAACCAAGTAAAACGGAAAAGATTAGCTAACGTTAATCATGACCGGACAAACCATAAAACGAGAGTTTGATCCTGGCTCAGGATGAACGCTGGCGGCGTGCTTAACACATGCAAGTCGAACGAAGCGCTTGAGAACAATTCTTCGGAGGCGTTCTCTTGTGACTGAGTGGCGGACGGGTGAGTAACGCGTGGGTAACCTGCCCTATACAGGGGGATAACAGTTAGAAATGACTGCTAATACCGCATAAGCGCACAGGACCGCATGGTTCGGTGTGAAAAACTGAGGTGGTATAGGATGGACCCGCGTCTGATTAGCTAGTTGGTGGGGTAACGGCTCACCAAGGCGACG
>CAOKOL010000013.1 GCA_948470335.1 uncultured Lachnospiraceae bacterium
GTGCTTACGGTGAGGGAAGGCGCCGGGCGTCTTCACATGTCTGAGTCGGATCTTGCGAAGTGTTTATGATGATAAGAGTAAAACGGAATCTGTGATGGTTTTCGTATTGCATATTTCATAATTATATGCCGGAATATGCAATATATTTCAAGTTATATACAATGGAACTCTTTTTCCGAAAAGGGAGAACCAAATGAAAAGGGAGAAAAAATGGAGTTTTCAGAAGATGACCTAGCGGAAGCCAGAAGACAGATTGATTCCACGCTGCATAAATTAAGGGAAACAATAAAGACTTTTGAATCCAAAGAGAACGCGCAGAGGTACAAGTCACAGATCACGCTGGCAAAAAGACGGGTAAAAGCATTTGAAATTGCAAACCGGCTGATTGAGAGGGAACTTGAAAAATAAAAATTTCGGATAAATGATGTATGCCATAAAAGAAAGACTGTTGTAATGAAATGTTTGAAAAGAATAAAGAGTTTCTGACAGCGGAACAGTTAAACAGTATCCAAAGCACCCGTGTTCTGATCGTCGGAGCCGGGGCTTTGGGGCAGATGGCGGCGCATACGCTGCTGCGGAGCGGCTTTGTCCGTCTGACGGTGGCTGACGGGGATTGTTTTGTCTCCGATAATGATAACCGCCAGCTATACGCACGGCCTGAAACGGAAGGGCTGAAAAAAGTGCGGGTGCTGCAAACGGAACTGAAAAAGATCAATCGGGAAGCTGAAATCAGAGCTGTGGAACAGTTTGTTGATGAGACCAACGGGAAGCGGCTGGCTGTGTCGGCGGATATTCTGATGGACTGCGTGGACGATATCAGGACGAAAAAATATCTGGAAGTTTTGGCAGACTCCCTGGGCATCTGTCTTGTGCACGGCGCGGTGGACGGGTGGTTTGGTCAGGTGTCCACGGTATGTCCCGGGGATGGGACGTTGGCTTTTCTGTACCCGGAGGACAGAGCAGGGCAGGAAGCCGCGCTGATGGCAACGGTGAATGTGGTGGCATCTCTCCAGGCGGCGGAAGTGATCAAGCTGGCCATACACAGTGAAGAGATTCTCAGACGGAAAGTCCTGTATATAGACATGCGAAACAGTGATTTTTCCTGTGTGCGGCTGCCTAGGTAAGAAAGATGCTTGGATAAAAAAGACGCTTGGGGGAGCAAATGTCCTGTCTTTGATCTTTCTGGCGGGCAGGGCAGGAAGCTTTTTGGCAGCAGCGGAAATAATCGCGGAATTGTTATTGCCTGCAAAGCAACATTCTTAATTTGAATGATAAGGAAGAATTGGAAAAACGCGTCATTGCAAAGCAGTGTTCACGGGTACCGGCGCGTTTTGCCGGATACTGCATAAATGTACTCCCGGAATCTCTCAGCCGCAGGATCAGGCACCGCGAGACTCAGAGAGTACACCATACGAAAAAAGGGGTGGTAAAGAATGGCGACGACATACGGCGGATATATGGGAAAGGTGCTGAAAATCGATCTGACCACGAAAGAGGTTTCGGAATATCCGTTTTCGGATGAGGAGCGGGAACTGTTTATCGGCGGGAAGATGATGGCGGCAAAGATTCTGGGGGATCATCTGAAAGGCACCGAAAAAGCTTTTTCCGAAGAAAATATGCTGGTCATTACCACCGGGCCTTTAACCGGCACGGGAGCGCCAAGCGCCAGCAGATTTAATATTTCTACGCTGTCCCCCCAGACAGGATATATCACCTCCTCCAACTGCGGCGGCCATTTCGGTTACTATCTGAAAAAGGCAGGACTGGACGGGCTGATACTGACAGGGCAGTGCGATACCCCCACATGGATTGAGATTCAGAATGAGAAAGTGACGTTTCATCATGCGGATGACCTGTGGGGACTGAAAACGTCTGAAACCCAGGCGGCGCTGGATGACAGGCTGCGGATGAAAAACGGCCGTGTGCGGAAAAACGGCAAAATCTGTATCGGCCCGGCGGGAGAGAACCGTGTGCTGTACGCCAGCATTGTGTCCAATGAGCGGGTTTCCGGCAGAGGCGGCACAGGCGCCGTGATGGGATGGATGAATCTGAAAGCGGTCTGTGTCGGCGGAAATAAGGAGATTCCGGTTTATGACAAAGAAAAGATGGTGAAACATACCCAAAAGTGGTTCCGGTATCTGCGCCGTCATCCTCTGACCGGGGAACAACTGCCAAAGCTGGGGACGGCGGGACTGGTCAGCTCCATGCAGATGAAACATATTTTATCCACGAAAAATTACAGCAGCGGACAGTATGATGAGTTTGAGAAGGTGAGCGGCGAGCGGCTGGCCGAGGAGTACAACATTGTGAATAAAGGCTGTCTCACCTGTCCCATCCGCTGTGCCCGCACCGTGGAAGTGGCGGGAAAGCAGGTAAAAGGGCCGGAGCTGGAAACACTGGTGCTGCTTGGCGGCGGCATTTTAAATAACGATCTGGAGGCGGTGCTGCGATGGAATTATGAGCTGGACGAGTTGGGTATGGATACGATTTCCGCTGCCAACACTTTATCCTATGCGATGGAGGCCAATGAAAAAGGATTGTGGGACAACGGCCTGCGGTTTTCGGAGACGGAAGGGATTTCCCGGCTTTTTGAGGATATTGCGTACCGCAGAGGAATCGGTGATGAGCTGGCCCAGGGCAGCAGGCGGCTGTCGGAAAAATACGGCGGAAAAGAGTTTGCCATCCACGCGAAAGGAATGGAGCTGGCTGCCTATGAACCCCGGAAAGCGGCGGGGCTTGGACTGGGCTATGCGGTCAGCAACCGGGGCGGCTGCCATTTAAACGGCGGATATCTGGTTATTTTGGAAGGGCTGGGCCTTTCGGTGAATCAGACCACTTATCACGGAAAGGCAGATCTGACCATGATGTTTCAAAACTTAATGGAAATGATTTCGGCCACGGGACAATGCCTGTTTACCAGCTATGCCTTTTTTCCGTCGTCTCTGATGCGACATCCAAACGCCTGGTATACCAGGCTGGTAAATGCGGCATTGCCTTACTGCGGCTTTGCGGTCCGGCTGATGAACAAATATCCGGAGCTTTTGAAGCTGCATCTGCCGGTGTTCCATCATACGAAGGGCTTCGAGTATGCTACGGGGATGAAAATGAGCTTTGGTCATTACATGCGCTGCGGCGAGCGGGGATACAACCTGGAACGGGAGATTAACCGCCGGTTCGGTGTCAGCGCTGACAAAGATATTCTGCCCGCAAGGCTGGTGAAAACTTTGCAGGATTCGGAAGACCCCCGGTCGAAAGTGCCGTTGGAGAAGTTAAAAAAGGTATATTATCACGCCAGAGGCTGGGACAGAAACGGGCTGCCTACGGAGAAGCTGCTGAAAAAGCTTCAACTGGAACAGATTTAGATGAGGAAGAAAATTTCTGGTAAAAAGCGATCCGGAAAGGTGAAAAAATGGCGAAAGTAAAAGTGCGTCTCTATGGCGTGGTTCGGCTGAAAACTGGTATGTCAGCCTTTGAGGCGGAAGCGGAAACACTGGACGGGCTTAAAAAACAGATTCCCGGTGTCACGCCGAAAGAGGCGAAGGATTTGATTGTCCTGGTGAACGGAGAAAAGGCGGGGCGGCGGTGTCAATTAAAACCGGGCGACGAGGTTGTTCTGATGTCGCCGGCAGGAGGTGGTTGATGATGAAACAAAAAGAGATTCCTTATATTAATCCGGCGGACTGCGCCGGATGTTCGGTCTGTGTGGAGAATTGTCCCATGGGCTGTCTGCGCATAGAAGACCCGGCATATCACGGGGATATTCATACGAAAGCGGTTCTGGATGAGAGCGGATGTATTGGCTGCGGCTTCTGCGCGAAAGTCTGTCCCATCCGCGCCATAACAATGGACAGAGGAAAAGGCAGTGTCAAGCGGTTTATAAATACAGCAGCGGATCGGACAAGCTCCGGGAGGATTTCCAGACACTTTAGTGGATGGAAATTCTCCCGGTTTAAGGGGGCTTGGGAGGGGAGCTGCGGAACTAAATTAGAGGGGAGTATACATATGGATGAACAGTGGAGTTTGAAAAAAGTATATTGCAGAGGGTTTCAGTCTGTGATGAAAGTCGGTATGTATGTGCTGCCCTGGCGTGTGCCGAAGCTGCTTAAGGGGCCGGGGGCCGTGAAAAGGCTGCCGGAGGCGATCAGGAAGAAAGGGTTTCAAAAGCCGCTGATCGTCACGGACAGCCAGTTGTTAAAGCAGCTTCACCTTTTGGATGATTTGCTGAAAGCCATGGAACAGGCAGGGCTTTCTTACGCGGCTTATGATCGGGTCGCTCCCAATCCCACGGACCTGAATGTGGAAGAAGGCGTGGCAATCTATAAAGAAAATGGCTGTGACTGCATGATCGCTTTTGGCGGCGGCTCCCCCATGGATTGCGCCAAGGGCATCGGCGCCCGTATTACAAGACCGGGAAAATCTGTGCGTCAGCTCCAGGGGCTGTTCCGGGTTCTGCTGCCGATTCCCGTGATTTTTGCGGTGCCTACGACGGCGGGCACCGGCTCCGAGACTACGATCGCAGCGGTGATCACAGAGTCCGCGACCCATCACAAAGCTTCCATGAACGATCTGTGCCTGATGCCCAAATACGCGGTTCTGGACCCGGAGCTGACCGTGGACCTGCCGCCCCATGTGACGGCCACCACAGGGATGGACGCCCTCTGCCATGCGGTGGAAGCCTACACCAATCATACTTATAATTCTGCTCTTGAGAAGAAAATGTGCAGAAAGGCCGTAAAACTGATCTATGACAATCTGCCTGTTATCTACAGAGACGGAAGCAATCTGAAAGCCAGAGAACATATGCAGAAAGCCGCATTTTACGCTGGACGTGCTTTTACGCGGGGCAGCGTGGGCTATGTCCATGCCATCGGCCATACGCTGGGGGGTTTGTACGGCACGCCTCACGGGCTGGCGATGTCCATCCTTCTGCCTCATGTGATGCGTGCCTATGGAGAAGCGGCGCAGGAAAGGCTGGCGGAGCTCTGTGATGTCTGCGGCATCAAAACCGTCGATGATTCGGTGCGGGCAAAAGCAGAAAGCTTTATCCGCTGGATTGAGGATCTGAAAGAAGAAATGCAGATTCCGGTTTACCCGGAAATGATTCTGGAAAAGGACGTGGATCAGATCGTGGAGTGGGCGGAAAAAGAAGGCAATCCGCTGTATCCCACGCCCCAGATTTGGAGAAAAAAAGAGTTCAGGGAATTTATTCTGTCAGTGACGCCCCGGTTTGGGGAAAGCTGAATGTTTCTTCGGGTATTGCTGACAGCCTGTGGTGTTTCAGCGGTTTTTATTTAGAGACAGGCGCAAAAGAAGCGTGAGGACTGCAAAAAGGGCAGTGAGGGTAACAAATTGGCAAGAGTACGTGATAACAAAGTTGACTTTACAACGGGAACGATTCCCGGAAATCTGATCCGCTTTTCCATACCGCTGATGGCGGGAAATCTGCTGCAGCAGCTTTATAACATTGCGGATACATTGATCGTGGGACGGTTTATCGGAAAAGAGGCGCTGGCGGCGGTGGGTTCTGCCTATACGATTATGATATTCCTGACCTCCATTGTGCTGGGACTCTGCATGGGGAGCAGCGCCTTTCTCTCCATCCAGTACGGAAAAGGGGACAGAGAGACCTTCGGGAAGGCCAATGGCATGGCTTTCGCGGGGATCGGTCTGTTCTGCCTGCTGATGAACCTTCTGGTCTATGCCGGATTAAAGGGGATTCTCTGGTTTATGCAGATTCCGGCGGAGGTTTCGCCGCTTCTGGCTTCATATCTCCGGGTGATTTTTTCAGGAATTATCGCCACGTTTTTGTATAATTATTTTGCCAACAGTATGCGTGCCATCGGAAATTCCGTAATTCCGCTGCTGTTTCTGGGGGTGTCGGCGCTGCTGAACGTAGGGCTGGACATTGTGTTCGTGGCAGGATTTCACTGGGGCGTGGAAGGGGCGGCGGCGGCCACCGTTCTGTCTCAGTATGTGTCGGGGTTTGGCATTCTGATTTACGCATGGAAGAAGGAAAAAATCCTCAGGATCAGAAAACAGGATATGAAGTTTGAGGGACAGATTTTCCGTCAGGTTGCGAATCTTGCCGTTCTTACTTCGTTGCAGCAGTCGATTATGAATTTCGGCATTCTACTGGTACAGGGAAGGGTGAATCATTTTGGCACTTCGGTGATGGCGGCTTTCGCGGCGGCGGTAAAGGTGGATACCTTTGCCTATTCTCCGGTACAGGATTTCGGCAATGCTTTTTCCACTTTTGTGGCGCAGAATCATGGCTCCGGGAATGAAAAACGAATCAGAGAGGGCGGGAAGACGGCATTTTTTATGGTGCTGGTTTTTGGCATGGCGGTCAGTCTGGCCGTGGCCGGGTTTGCGGCGCCTCTAATGGGAATTTTTACGAAGGAGCAGGAAATTATCGAAATCGGCGTGGGCTACCTGCGGATCGAGGGCAGCTTTTATGTGCTGATTGGCTTTCTGTTTTTACTGTACGGATATTTCAGAGCCATTGAAAAACCGCTGGTGTCGATTGTTTTAACAATTGCTTCTCTGGGAACCAGGGTAGTTCTGTCTTACAGTCTGTCCGCAGTTTCTCAGATTGGTTATCTGGGGATATGGGCAAGCATTCCGATTGGATGGCTGCTGGCGGATCTGGCGGGATACGCGCTGATGAAAGAAGAAAAGCGCTAAAAATGTGATGAGGCGAAGCGTTTATGACGAAGGCGGAAGTTTCAAAAATTCTCCCTATGAAAATTCGCGGAGCTTTCCTGATGCTATAAAAGAAAGGGCAGACGGTTATGCCTTGTGAGAAAGGCTGATCTCACTGCCCTTTTCTTTTTATAAACTTCCGTGTCAGGCCCTTTTATAAATGCTTTGCCTGACCGGGATCATTCGTATTTTAATTGTTTAACAGTTCGATAATTTCTTCGGGTGTTTTGCCGGAAGCCTCGATGGCTTTCATCAGTTTGGTTTTTGCCTCTTCCTTTACTTTTTTTGCGGCAATTTTCTCTTCTTTTAACTGTTCTTTATATGCGGCTTTTAATTCTTCCTTCGCAGCTTTTAATTCGGCTTCCAGTTTCTGTACTTTCTCGGCAACCTTTGCCGCCTTTCCGGTATACTCAATTTGTCTTCTGACTCCACGGGCCATGTTTTAAAACCTCCTGTTTTATTTTAAATTGTTTTCATTTATTTAAAGAATAACACTAAATAAAATAAATGTAAATATTGAAATTATATTTTTTGAAAAAATTTTTTCTTAATCACACCTGAACTTTACCCGCTAGCACATTCTGATAATCCTCATAGTTTTTCTTTAACAGTTCCGGAATATTTAATTCATAAGGACATTTCTCCGTACATGCTTTGCAGGTGCGGCAGTTTTCAATTTTTTTCATTTCCGCCTGCATGGGTTCCGACAGCCAGTTGGCGGAGGGCGCGCGGCGCAGCATCAGAGACATTCTGGCAGCGGTGTTGATTTGGATATCTTCCGGACAGGGCATACAGTAACCGCAGCCCCGGCAAAAATCTTTGGCCAGTTCTTCCCGTTCCTGTTCGATAAAGGTTTTGATTTCGTCATCCATTTCCGGTGTCTGTTCCATAAAAGAAAGCCATTCTTCCAGTTCGGATTCTTTCTGGATGCCCCAGATGGGGAGTACGTTGTCAAACTGGGTCATAAAGGCCATGGCCGCTTTTGCGTGACGGATCAAGCCGCCGGCCAGACCTTTCATGGCGATAAAACCGGTGCCGGTTTCTTCGCATTTTTTCACAAGGGCAATTTCTTTTTCTCCTGACAGATAGCTGAACGGAAACTGCATGGTTTCGTAAAGTTCGGATTCCACGCAGTCCATGGCAATCTGGATCTTGTGGGCGGTGGTGCCGATGTGGAGAATTTTCCCCTGCTTTTTTGCCTCCAGCATACATTCATACATGCCGGTTCCGTCGCCGGGGCGGTAGCACTGATCTACACAGTGAAACTGTAAAAGATCCAGGTGATCGGTGTTCAGATTGTGCAGCGTAGTCTCAAGATGTTTCCAAAAATCCTCCGGATTTTTTGCCATGGTCTTGGACGCGATAAACACCTTGTCCCACATGCCGGAAAATGCCGCTCCCAGTTTTTCCTCACTGTCGCTGTAAGCTCTGGCTGTGTCAAAGAAACGCATGCCGCCGTCATAGGCTCTGCGCAAAATGCTTACGGCCGTATCTTTGTTCACTCTCTGAATGGGAAGGGCGCCGAAAGCATTCTGCGGTACGGTGATGCCGGTTTTGCCTAAAGTGATATGTTTCATAATAATCCTCCTCGTTTTGTAATCGTGTATTTCCGGAATGGTATAAAATCGGGTAATGCAAACTTCCGGACGTGCATCTGACGCATATAGCATATCATAAAATAAACAGGCAGGAAATCTTTTTTCGCGGGAAAGTTTTATAAAAACTTTCTATGTAAAAAGTCTTTTGGGCAGGATCTGATTGCGGCGGAAATGTAAAATGATTGGAACCGTTTTCTGCGGGCGGCAGCATTCATCTTGCGTTTCTTCTGATTCATGATAAAATAGAAATGAAAAGAGAACAGGACACACAGAACTATGGATACCATATGGAGGATTATAAAAATAAAAAGGGAATTAAAATGTTTGTGGTTTTTTAGACGGAACATGTGAGAATCAGAATCCGTAATCAGTTCAGTCAGATGTCTTCATGAAAATTTATGGGACAGATCCATGATAGCTATCTGACTGCGGACAGCGATTTGTATCTGTCGGGCTGTCGGAATATTTGCGATTGTTTTTCGGAGATAACAGGTGTGAACATTTTGACAGAAAAATGCCGGCGTGTAAGGAAATTCCTGATTCCGCCTGCGGCGGGTCGCCCTGGCGTCATTCAGAAAACGGGGAACCTTAAACCGGTGGTTCCCCCGCGTAAACTTTCATACTGTCCCGTCTGGCGTTGCAGACCAGCGTCAGACCATATGTTTCTGCCAGTTCCACGGCTTCACGGGTGGGAGAAGCTTTACCGGACAGAATGGGGATTCCTGCCCGGATGGCCTTTTCTGCCATATCCGTGGGAATCCGTCCGCTGGAATAGATAACGCACCGGGTCAGGTCGATCTCATGGAGCAGGGCATATCCGATGGCTTTGTCTAAAGCGTTATGCCTGCCGATATCTTCGCATTGAAAAAGAAGCTGATCTTTTATGGCCAGAAAACAACTGTGGGTACACCAGGTTTCTTTGTGGAGAGGCATTC
This sequence comes from uncultured Lachnospiraceae bacterium, assembly GCA_948470335.1. Taxonomy (GTDB): domain Bacteria; phylum Bacillota; class Clostridia; order Lachnospirales; family Lachnospiraceae; genus Paralachnospira_A. The sequence continues at coordinate 9,236 of CAOKOL010000013.1, forward strand.
CCTGGGCAAAGCGGTCGGCCAGAGCAAAAATCCAGGAGGCTTCCCAGGGAATGGGCGTGACCGGCTCAAAAGCCCGGCATGTCCGGAAATCGTCGTTCAGCATATGGTTTCCGGTACAGCAGGTGGGCGTCAGTTCCACAAAATCACCGGGAGAGCCGGCTTTGAATCCGGTATCCTTTAAATATACCCTGGCATGGGCGCCATGCTCGCAGATATAGATGGCTTTTACGTCGCCGGCAGTCCGGATTATGCCTTCCGTCAGCAGACGCCCCATCACAAGCTCCGGAAGATGCTCCGGGATGCAGACCAGTTTCATGGTAAGGCGCTCATTGATATAGATGTCCGTCAGATGTTCCGTCAGCAGGACGCCCGCGGTTTCTTCGGTCTGTCCGTCACGGGTAAGCCGGAGGCAGTCTGTCCGGCGGAGCAGATCCTGCCGGGAGGACTGGTCGTTGATGTAAATCCGGGCAGGGTCAAAATGGGTGTTTGGTTGTGAACACATAATTTTTCCTCATCTTTCTTCTGCTCTTAATTATACCCGGAATATTTAAAAATGGCAACAGACAAACTGGTTACCGGCCGGGCTTCCGCTGCCGCCGGAAAGATAAGTCTTGCTTCTGCCGTAAAACAGTGATAACATAGGAAAGTAAATCAGGGGATAGACAGACTAAAGGATTTGTATGATGGATATACAGCAGAAAACATTACGGGAAAAGATGAAAGACATCCGGGCAGTTTTGTTTGATCTGGACGGAACGCTGATTGATTCCATGTGGATTTGGGAGCAGATCGACGATGAATTTCTGGGAAAGTACGGGCTTCCGGTTCCGGAGGATCTTCATGATGAGATTGAAGGGATGAGCTTTTCGGAGACGGCGGTTTATTTTAAAAACCGTTTTCATCTGCCCCTATCTTTGGAAGAAATTAAGGATATATGGAATCATATGGCCATGGATAAGTATCTGAATGTGGTTCCGTTGAAACCGGGTGTTCCGGAATTCCTGGATTGGCTGAAAGCAAAAGGAATTCCGGCCGGGATCGCCACAAGCAATTCCAGAGAGCTGGTGGACGGCGTGTTAAAAGCCAGAAAGCTCGAAGCGTATTTTTCCTGCGTGGCCACCGGCTGTGAGGTGAACGCGGGAAAGCCTGCGCCGGATATTTATCTGCATGTGGCCGGCGTCCTTTCCGTGCCGCCCTCTGCCTGCATGGTATTTGAAGACATTCCCGCAGGGATCCGGGCAGGAAAAAGCGCAGGGATGACGGTGACGGCGATCGAAGATGATTTCTCGGCGGCTCTTCGGGAGGAAAAGAAGCGGCTGGCAGATTACTATATTACGGATTACAGGGAATTGATATAAGAATGCCGCAAATCTTCCGGGTTTGCATGGTTTTCGGATAATATGGGATCAGGCAAGCGATTTTCCGTTTTTTGGATATAACATTATGGCATGACGGAGGGGATATGGAGACAAGTTTTTTGCCGGTCAGCCGCAGGGAGATGGAACAAAGGGGCTGGGACAGGCCGGACTTTGTATATATTATCGGGGATGCCTATGTGGATCATCCCTCTTTTGGGTCTGCCATTATCGGGCGGCTTCTGGAATCCCGCGGCTATCGGGTGGCCATGCTTCCCCAGCCGGACTGGAAGGAGAAAGACTCCATAAAGGAATTTGGCCGTCCCAGGCTGGGATTTCTGGTGTCGGCGGGAAATATGGATTCTATGGTGAATCATTATGCGGTGTCGGGAAAGCGGCGCGGCAGCGACGCTTATACGCCTGGAGGACTGGTGGGAAAACGGCCGGACTATGCCTGCGTGGTGTACGGCAATCTGATCCGCAGCGTTTATAAGGATATTCCGGTGGTAATCGGAGGAATCGAGGCCAGCCTGCGGCGCATGGCCCATTATGATTACTGGTCCGGCCGGCTGAAACGTTCGGTACTTCTGGATTCCCAGGCGGATATTCTCTGTTATGGAATGGGAGAGCGGGCTGCCGTCGAAATTGCCGACGCTTTAAACAGCGGCATTCAGGTCAGAGATATTACTTTTGTCCGGGGGACGGCTTTTGTGAGCAGGAATCCCGGAGCGCTGACTTTTTCTAGGGAACCGCTGCGGCTTCCTTCCTATGAAGAAGCGAAAGCAGACCGGAAAATTTATGCCGGGAGTTTTTATACCCAGTATCAGAATACGGATGCCATTTCCGGCCATCCGTTGATTGAGCCTTACGGGCAGGGGCAGTATGTGGTACAGAATCCGCCTGCGATGCCGCTGTCCACGGAGGAAATGGATGAGATCTATGACCTGCCTTATGAAAGAACATGGCATTCTTCTTATGATAAGGCAGGGGGGATTCCTGCGTTCGGGGAAGTGAAATTCAGTCTGGTCAGCAGCCGGGGCTGTTTCGGCGGCTGCAGCTTTTGTGCTCTCACTTTTCATCAGGGGAGGGTCATTCAGGCCAGAAGCCATGAATCTTTGCTCCGGGAAGCGGTGCGGCTGACGAAAGAGCCGGATTTTAAAGGCTATATCCATGATGTGGGAGGGCCGACGGCAGACTTTCGGATTCCGGCCTGTAAACAACAGGAACAGCGGGGCGTATGCGGCAGTAAACAGTGCCTGTTTCCGGAACCCTGCAAAAATCTGCGGGCGGATCACAGCGACTATATCAGTCTGCTTCGGAAACTGCGTCAGATTCCCGGAGTGAAAAAAGTATTTATCCGTTCCGGGATTCGGTTTGACTATGTGATGGCGGATCCGGACAAAAGCTTTCTGGAAGAATTGTGCAGGTATCATGTCAGCGGCCAGTTGAAAGTGGCGCCGGAACATGTGGCCGGGCCGGTGCTTCGCAGGATGGGCAAGCCATCTCATCGGGAATATGAGCGGTTTGTGAAAGCATATGAGGAGATGAACAGGCGGCTGGGGAAAAAGCAGTATCTGATTCCCTATCTGATGTCTTCCCATCCGGGAAGTTCCCTGCGGGAAGCTGTGGAGCTGGCGGAATATTTGCGGGAAATTCATTTTACGCCCCAGCAGGTTCAGGATTTTTATCCCACGCCGTCTACGCTGTCTACCTGTATGTATTATACGGGATTGGATCCCAGAACTATGGAGCCGGTTTATGTGCCGGACAGTCCTCATGAAAAAGCCATGCAGCGGGCGCTGCTCCAGTATAAGGTACCGGAAAAACAGGCATTGGTGCGGGAAGCGCTGATAAAGGCCGGCCGGGAAGACCTGATTGGGTTCGGGCCGGACTGTCTGGTAAGACCGGGAGGGGAGCAGAAGGCAGAAAGGCCGGTCCATAGCGGGGCAAAACCGGATCGGAGAATAGACGGCCCGTATCGGAGAACAGAGGACTCGGACCGGAAGCAGGCGGCCTGGGGCAAAAACAGGGGCGAAAAGCCGGAGGGACGGCGGAAGAAAAAAACGATCCGGAATATACATAAGAAAAAAAGCTGAACAGGAACGCATAAAATATATGAAAACGATTGAAATCACGGAGCGGGAGGCGGGCCAGAGGCTGGATAAGTTTCTGGGAAAATATATGAGTCTGGCCCCCAAAAGCTTTTTTTATAAAATGCTGAGAAAGAAAAATATTGTGCTGAACGGGAAAAAAGCGGAGGGTTCGGAACGGCTGACGGCGGGAGACTGCCTGACGCTGTATCTGGCGGAGGAGACAATCGGAAAATTTACCGGGGGTTGCGTGCCGGCAGGTTCCGGCTTCCCAAAAAAGCCTCCGTTTTCTCTGTTATATGAAGATGAAAATATTTTGGTGCTGAATAAACCCTGGGGAATGCTGACGCAGAAAGCGAAACCGGATGATGTCTCGCTGAATGAGCATATGATCGCATGGCTTGTGGACACCGGACGGATGACAGAGGAGCAGATCAGGCTGCAAAAGCCCTCTGTCTGTAACCGTCTGGACCGCAATACCAGCGGGATTGTACTGGCCGGTATTTCCCTGAAAGGGCTGCAGGGGCTGTCCCGGATTTTGAAAGACAGGACGGCGGAAAAGCGATATTATGCGCTGGTATGGGGGCATGTAAGAGAAGCGCGGCAATTAAAGGGGTATCTGGTAAAGGATACGAAGACAAATCAGGTACAGGTCTTTAGCTCTGAGACCATAGAAGATGCCAGCTATATTGAGACGGCGTATCGTCCGTTGGGGTATGGCGGCGGCTGTACGCTGCTGGAAATTCATCTGATTACCGGCCGGAGCCACCAGATCAGGGCTCATTTAAAGGCAGAGGGACATTTTGTGATCGGCGATCCCAAATACGGCCGCCAGGAGGTGAACCGGGAATTTTCCGGGAAGTTTGGCCTGAAAGGCCAGCTTCTTCATGCCGGAACCTTTGCCATGCCGGCAGAAAACTGTCCTTTTCCGCAACTGGCAGGGAGGAAGTTTACGGCGCCCTTGGAGCCGCGGTTTGTGAAGGTTCTTAACGGGCTGGGGATTGCCGTACCCGGAGAATGAAAAGAGAACAGGCAGATATCTGAAATAAATTAGGAGTAGACGGATGGCCACATGGAATTCCAGAGGTCTGCGGGGTTCATCCCTGGAGGAACTGATTAACTACAGCAATGAAAAATACCGCGGGAAACATCTGGCATTGATACAGAAGGTTCCCACGCCCATTAAGCCGGTGAAAATCGATCCGGAGCACAGGCATATTACCCTGGCTTATTTCGACCAGAAAAGCACGGTGGATTATATTGGCGCAGTACAGGGGATTCCGGTCTGTTTTGATGCCAAAGAGTGCCATGCGGATACGTTTCCCTTACAGAATGTCCACGAGCATCAGGTGCGGTTTATGGAGGAGTTTGAGAGGCAGGGTGGTGTCGCTTTTCTGATTTTATATTATACGCATCTGGAGAAATTCGTTTATCTGCCTTTTAGGAGGCTGCTGGATTTCTGGCACAGAAAAGAAGAAGGAGGCAGAAAAAGCTTTCTGCTTGCGGAAATTGATCCGGATTATGAGATTTCCTCTTATGAAGGCGTGCCGGTTCATTATCTGGAAGCTCTGAAACGGGATTTGGAGGAAAGAGATGCCGAAAAGATGCCGGGAACCCAGGAGTAAGAAACCGGGAAAGCGGCGGGCTGTGAAAACGCAGAATCAGAATCAATCGGAAGAAAGGAAATAAGAATGGAACAGCTTTTACATACCCCGGAGGGCGTCCGGGATATCTATAACGGCGAGTGTGCCAGGAAACTGGCGGTGGAGCAAAAGATCCGGGAAACCATGAATCTGTATGGCTACCGGGATATCCAGACGCCGGGATTTGAATTTTTTGATATTTTCCGCAAGGAGCGGGGGAGCGTGGCCTCAAAGGACATGTTTAAATTTTTTGACAGAGAGGGGAATACGCTGGTCCTGCGGCCGGATATGACGCCCTCGATCGCCCGTTGCGCCGCCAAATATTATTCTGAGGAGACAATTCCTGTCCGGCTGTGTTATCTGGGAAATACCTACACGAATAATTCCGGCTATCAGGGGCGTCTGAAAGAATGCACCGACGCCGGAGCCGAGCTGATCGGGGATGCGGGCGTGCAGGCGGATGCGGAGATGGTGGCGCTGGTAATCCACTGCCTGCTGGAAGCCGGACTGACGGAATTTCAGATTGAGCTGGGCCATGCGGGATTTTTTGACGGTCTTTTAGAGGAAGCGGAGATCGAAGAGAAGGACAGAGAAAAACTGAGGGAGCTGTTTGACAATAAAAATTATTTCGGTATTGAGACGCGGATCTCACAACTGTCCATAGCAGAAGAGAAAAAGGAATTGTTCCGGAAGCTGCCCCAACTGTTCGGCACGGAAGAATCTCTGGCGCTGGCCCGGAAACTGCTGACCGGGAGGGGGGCCTGTCATGAGACTGGCGCCGTTAAAGAGGGAGACAAAGTTTTTGCCGCGGTGGATGCGGTAGACCGGCTGGAAAAAATTTATGAGATTCTGAAACTGTATGACATGCAGAAATATGTTTCTTTTGATCTGGGCATGACGGTTACATACCGGTATTATACCGGGGTGATTTTTAAAGGGTACACTTACGGAACCGGCGATACGATCGTATCCGGAGGCAGGTATGACACGCTGATGGCTCAATATGGGAAAGACCGGCCTTCGGTGGGGTTCAAAATTTCCGTGGACGGTCTGCTGACCGCCATGGAGCGGCAGAAGATCAAAATCCGGACGGAGGGAACGGATGCGCTGGTGGTCTGCGGAAAGGGGCAGACAGAGCGGGGAATCGCCCTGGCCGGCCGGCTGCGGAGAGAAGGCGTCAGATTGGCCGTCTATCATCTGGAAGGGCACAGCCTGGAGGAATATCTTCGCTATGGAAAACAGATCGGAGCAGACAGCTTGTTCTATATCGGGGAAAATGAAACGGAAGCCGAACAGATCAGTCTGAGAAACGGTGAAAACGGGTGAGGAGGGAACGATGAGAAAGGCAGGAGTGTTTTTATTATTGATATTGCTGCTGGCCGGATGTGCGCAGACGCCGGACTGGCGGGATATATATGACAGAGGCCTGGAGTATCTGGAAGGGAAACGGTATCAGGACGCCATAGATCTGTTTACACAGGCCATCGACATAGAACCGGGATATCCGGAACCCTATATTGCCAGGGGCGACGCCCATGCCCGCAGCGGCGAAACCACCGTCCATATGGAAGCGGCCCGGACGGATTACGAGAAAGCCGTCAGCCTGGATGATTCCATGGCCGAGGGATATCTGGGGCTGGCCGATCTCTCCATTCGGCGCAAAGACTATGACAAAGCGCTGGAAATCCTGAGCGAAGGGATGGAAAAGACGGACGGCGACAGAGCGGTTTCCGATAAAATTGTAGAAATCAAGAGCGGAACCATCAGAGATTCTCAGGATCAGTTAAGAAAGCTTTCCGGTTACGATAAGGAGGGGAATCTGACCTGGTATCACGAGTATTATTATGACGAAACCGGACATAAAAGCTATGTTAAGGTATATGACGACGCAGGCATTCAGACAGATGAAATAGAGGTGGTCTATGACGCACAGGGGAATCTGACGGATACCTTCGGATATGAGGAAAAAGACGGGACATTATATAAAATTGCCCATGTGTATGACAGCGACGGACGACGGATCAAAACAGAACGATATAATCATGACGGTTCCCTGAAAAACAGCAAAACCTATGAGCGGGATGAAGACGGAAATCTTGTCAAGGAGGAGTATTACGATTCGGATAATCAGCTAAAGGCGTATTATATCTATGAGTATGATGCGGACGGGGAGATTAAAAAACACAGCCTTTACGGGCCAAACGGGGCACTGCGCAGTTATTGGACCTTTGAGACAAATTCCGAGGGAAAGCGGAGCCGGGATAATTTTTATAACGCGGACGGAAAGCTGCAGTGTTATTTTATCTATGAGTATGACGACGACGGAGAATTAATTGAAAGACGGGAGTTTATAGAGGAATAAAGAGAGGAACCTATGCGATACATCACATTTGCGCTGCCCAAAGGGCGGCTGGCGGATCAGACGATGAAGCTGATGGAGAAAATCGGCATCACCTGCCAGGAGATGAAAGAAGAGGGTACCAGGCGGCTGATCTTTGTCAATGAAGAATTAAAACTGAAATTTTTCCTGGCGAAAGCCACAGATGTACCCACCTATGTGGAATACGGAGCGGCGGATATCGGCGTGGCGGGCAGGGACACGATTCTGGAAGCCGGGCGGAAGCTGTATGAGGTATTGGACCTGGGAATGGGACGATGTAAAATGTGCGTCTGCGGTCCTAGAGATGCCGCAAAGCTTCTGAGACACCGGGAACTGATCCGTGTGGCCACCAAATATCCGAATATTGCCAAAGAATATTTTTACAATCAGAAACACCAGACCGTGGAGATCATCAAACTGAACGGTTCCATTGAGCTGGCGCCTCTGGTGGGACTGTCGGAAGTGATTGTGGATATCGTGGAAACCGGCACTACGCTTAGAGAAAACGGACTGACAGTGCTGGAAGAGGTCTGTGATTTGTCTGCGAGAGTGGTGGTTAATCAGGTGAGCATGAAGATGGAATACGAGCGGATCAACCGGATTCTGACCGGTCTGAGAGGACTTCTGGCAGACGGGAAGCATTGACATTAGTTTAAAGTTAGGATAAAGTAGGAATATAAGGTTGAATGCAATAAAAGGCACGGCGTCCGGACAGAATAAGAAAAAGGACGCCGGAGAAAAGAGGAATGCTTATTATGGATGAAAAGGCCGCATACATCCCGGAACGAAAAGCCACGGTCAGTCGGAAGACCGGAGAGACGGAGATTCGGGCCGCGATCAATCTGGACGGCGCAGGAACGGCGAAGATACATACCGGGATCGGATTTTTTGACCATATGCTGGAAAGTTTTTCCAGGCATGGCTTTTTCGACTTGGAAGTGGAAGCGAAAGGGGATCTCCATGTGGACTGCCACCATACGGTTGAGGACACCGGCATCGTTCTGGGCACGGCCATCAGGCAGGCGCTGGGAGAAAAAAAGGCGGTGCGCAGGTATGGCTCCGTCATGCTGCCGATGGACGAAACACTGGTGCTGTGTGCCATGGATCTGTCAGGCCGTCCCTATTTCGTATATGATGTTTCATTTCAGGGAGAGCAGATCGGCGGATTTGATACCCAGATGGTAAAAGAATTTTTTTATGCCGTCTCATATACCTGCGGGATGAATCTCCATATCAAGGAGTTGTACGGCGGGAATGATCATCACATTGCGGAGGCGGTGTTTAAAGCTTTCGCGAAAGCCCTTGACGAAGCGTCGGGACTTGACGGCAGGATCAGAACTGTCCTGTCTACCAAAGGAAGCCTGTAAAGCGGAAACATGCGGTAAAAAGCAGAAGCCTGAACCGGCTGGGAAGTCCGGGAAGCCTCAGATCGGCAGGGCGGACGCGGCATTGTAAATGCGAGGTGAAAATGAAAATATATCCCTCTGTGGAAATTATCAACGGACAATGCAGAAAATTGAAATCCGGTCTGTCCGGTCCGTCCAATGCGGAGCAGATGGCGCTGCACTGGATGGAGGAAGGGGCCGACGGGATTCATCTTGTGGATATTGACGGAATTAAAACCGGGCATATCATCAACACGGCGGCGATTAAGGCGATTGCGTATGAATTGCCGGTGCCGCTGCAACTGTATGGGGGGATCCGCTCTTTTAAAGACATTGAATTTGCCATGGACTGCGGGATCCGCAGAGCCGTGATTGGGACAAAAGCGATGCTGAGCCCCGGTTTTGTAAAGGAATCGGTGAAACTGTTCGGCGCCGGCCGTCTGATCGTCAGCGTCCATATCAGCGACGGCCGTCTGATATACGGAGAGCGGGAGACCGGAGGCTTTGAGATGCTGCTGAATTACTGTATGGAGATGCGGCGGATGAAAATTTCCAGGATGATTTTTCATGATGTATCGCCCATGGGCGTCATGTCGGGCAACAGTCTGGAGCTTTTGGCGGAGATTTCCGATATTACCGGTATAGAAGTGATTATATCGGGGAAAATCATGACATTGAAGGAACTGGAACGAATCAATGAGACAGGCATATTCGGCGTGGTGCTGGACGACGCCCTGTATGAAGGCAAGATACGGCTGAAAGATGCGGTCAGTCTGTTCAAATAAGAGCGGCCGCAAAGGTCTGCTGCCTGAAGAGAAAGATAAGTGGAGGTTGTTGCCATGGCAGAATACAAAAAGATTATTCCCAGGCTGGTGATCAGCGACGGAAAAGCAGTGCTGGTGGGAGGACGGGTGTACGGCAACGTGCCGGATCTGTGCCGGATTTACAGCGACAGCGGGGCTGACGAGATATTTATCTGGGAGGAGCCTTCCGATGAAGAAGGGCATGAGAGGACGATTTCTCTGATTAAGCGGATTGTCCATTCCGTGGATATTCCCATTGCGGTGGGAGGTATTCTGCGGGTGATGGACGATGTGAAAAAATACCTGTATGCAGGGGCGAAAACCATCGTCTTTTCCGATGACGATCCGACCCAGCTTATAAAAGAAGCGGTGGAGCGGTTCGGAAAGGAGAAGGTGGCCATAAAAGCCAGAGATATCAGCGATGGTTTTGATTATGCCGCATGCGGGATCAGCAGGGTCTTTTATCCGAAAGACTGCCAGAGCAAAGAGGATATTGACAATATAAAGGCATTTCCGCTGCCGCTGGTGCTGGAGTGGCAGGAACAACTGGTGGATATTCCCACCGTGTCCGGCATGATGCTGTCGGTGCCCCAGGAGGAGGCGGACCGTCTGATGGAGAAGAAGCTGGCCTGGAAAAGCCGGGGCATCCTGGTGAATCTGTGCGAGCCTTCTCTGACCTGGGATGAGTTAAAGAAAAACGGTGACGGTCTGGTGCCGGTGGTGACGCAAGACTATGAGACGGATGAGGTGCTGATGGTGGCCTATATGAACCGGGAGGCTTACGAGGCTACGGCCCGGACCGGGAAGATGATTTATTTCAGCAGAAGCCGGCAGGAGCTGTGGGAAAAAGGCGTTACCTCCGGACATTATCAGTATGTGAAGGAATTGCGCGTCGACTGTGACAATGATACGCTTCTGGCAAAAGTGGCCCAGACGGGAGCTGCCTGTCACACAGGCAACCATAGCTGTTTTTACCGGCAGATTTTGAAGAAAAGTTATGACGAGCGCAATCCGATGAAGGTGCTGGAGCAGATCTATAACGTTATAAAGGACAGAAAGGTAAATCCCAGAGAGGGCTCTTATACCAATTATCTGTTTGATAAAGGGATTGATAAGATTCTGAAAAAAGTGGGAGAGGAGGCGACAGAGACGGTGATCGCTGCAAAAAATCCCAACAATGAAGAATTGATTTACGAAATTTCCGATTTAATGTATCATCTGATGGTATTGATGGCGGAAAAGGAGCTTTCCTGGCTGGATATTATGGACGAGCTGTCTAACCGGTAAAATCGGGTGCCTGCATATTGCACCGAATATTTTTTCGAAATAATGGCGGATGATGAATATGATTTGTAAATATGGCAGATGATAAGGAGTGGTCGAAATGTCCGGTTCAAAACCTCCGAAACATGAATTTAATCCCCGTGCTCACGCCATGGTTTATATGCTGGCGATGGTCTATCTGGCTTATCTGATTTTTCAGATGGTGCAGGGATATCTGGCCGGCGGTTCGGATGCCCCGTCGTTTCCGCTGCTGATCGGCGGTGCTGCGGTGCTGGGAGGCGGCTGTGTTTTTTTGGGCGTACTGGCTCGTAAAATGTCGGTTATGGCTTCAAAACAGGAAGAAAGCACTGACAGCAGAGAAAGCGCCGGCAGGGAAGAAGGGCAGGAGACGGAACAGCACCATGCATTCGGGGAAGCAGGGGAATCCGAGACAAGAGGAGAGGCGGAAAGATAGGAGAAGGCAAAAAAGAAACTGTAAAAAAATGTATGGAAATTGTTGGCGCTCTTGGATAATTTTCCGATATAAAGAGGAAATTTCAGAGAAATTTCTTGCACTTTTTACAGTGATGTGTTAAAATAAATGGCAATGGAATGGGAAAAATTTACCTGTTTCCATGATAGTTCGGATGACGGGTATTTGTCTGTCATTCGGGACAAAGGATTTAAGGAGGGAGAACATGAAAAAAATGAAAAGAATTTCAGCACTGGCCGTAGTCCTGGCTATGGTATTCGCTCTGACCGCATGCGGCGGCAAGGACGAAGGCAAAGGCACCACGGCCGCACCTGAAAACACCACGACAGCTCCTGCCGCAGACGGTGAAGACACCACGACGGCAGCCGGCGGAGAGGAAGCTACGACGACAGCTCCTGCGGCAGGCGGTGAAATTGCGCAGGGCGGTGCCGCAGAAGGCGTAAAGGTAGCGGTATTCTATTACAACTTCTCTGATACCTATATTTCCTCAGTGCGTACCGCGCTGGATGCCGAGCTGAACGCAGCAGGCGCAGTGTATCAGAACTTTGATGCCAACGGCAATCAGACCACCCAGAACGAGAGTATTGACACCGCTCTTACCGACGGTTACAAGATTCTGGTGGTAAATATGGTTACTTCCGGATCTTCTGACACCGCAAAGTCCATTATTGAGAAGGCCAACAACCATGACGCGCAGGTAATCTTCTTCAACCGTGCCATTGAGGAAGACGGAAATGAAGGCGCAGTACTCGGTGCAAATGATAATATCTGCTTTATCGGTACCGATGCTCCCGAAGCAGGCCATCTGCAGGGCAAGATGATCGGCGAATATCTGCTGGCGAACTATGAGACCGTAGATCTGAACGGCGACGGCGTGATCAGCTACGCCATGATGAAGGGCGATGAGGCGAACGTAGAAGCTATTTACCGTACCCAGTACGGCGTAGAGGATGCCAATGCGGTTCTGACTGCCGCTGACAAGCCCGAACTGGCTTACTTTGACGCATCCAGCCAGTCCGGCTACCAGGTAGATATGGATGGCCAGTGGTCCGCAAAGGCCGGCCAGGAATATATGCAGACCAACCTGTCCCAGTACAGCGAGGCCAACAACAACATGATCGAGCTGGTAATCTGCAACAATGACAATATGGCAGAGGGCGTTGTTTCCGCTCTGCAGGCAGTTGGCTACAACACCGGCGAGGAAGGCAGCAAGACCATTCCCGTATTTGGCGTGGATGCTACCACTTCCGCACAGAGCCTGATTGCACAGGGCGCTATGACCGGTACCGTAAAACAGGATGCCGAAGGTATGGCAAAAGCGATCAGAGGCATGGTTGAGAGCACTGCAGCAGGTACTCCCATGGCTGACGGTATCGCTGCCGTTGCAGGCACCAACGACATCTACAGTGTGGCAGAAGGTGTTGCCAACAAGCTGTATGTTGCATATTCCGCATTTACCGGAGTAGAATAAATAAAGTCGTTATAGAGCGATTGGAGCAGTGGAGGGGGCTGCCGCTGAAGCGGCGGCCCTCTTTTTAAAACAATTTTGTTATTTCTAAATCAGGTCTTGTATGAGAAGAATAGGAGGCTTGATTTAAAAATCGTAACAGAAAGGAGCGTTGCGGATGGAGTCGGATGTTTTATTGCAGATGACGGACGTATGCAAAAGCTTTCCCGGCGTTAAGGCTCTGGACCATGTGTCGCTGACAGTCCGGCGGGGAACGGTTCATGCGCTGATGGGAGAGAACGGCGCCGGAAAATCCACCTTGATGAAATGCCTGTTCGGCATCTATTTTAAGGATGAGGGAACGACTCTCCTGGAAGGCAGAGAAGTAAATTTCAAGAGCAGTAAGGATGCCCTTGAAAACGGTGTGGCCATGGTACACCAGGAGCTGAACCAGGCGCTGAAACGCAGCGTTATGGATAATCTGTGGCTTGGCCGCTATCCTACCACGGGCGGCTTTATCGTAAATGAGCATGCGATGCTGCAGGAGACAAAGCGGGTATTTGAAGAACTGGAAATCGACGTGGACCCTCATCAGATTATGAGCACACTGCCGGTATCCAAGCGGCAGATGGTGGAGATCGCCAAAGCGGTTTCCTACAATGCCAAAATCATCGTATTCGATGAGCCCACCTCGTCTCTGACCGAGGAAGAAGTGGAGCATTTATTTCGTATTATCAATATGCTTCGGGATAAAGGCTGCGGCATTATTTATATTTCCCATAAGATGGCGGAGATCCTGCGGATTTCCGACGACGTGACAGTGATGCGTGACGGCCAGTGGGTGGACACCAGGCCCGCGGCCGAGCTGGACAATGCGACGCTGATCAAGCTGATGGTAGGCCGTGAGCTGGGCAGCCAGTTCCCGCCCAAAACCAATGAGCCGGGAGAGGTTTATCTGGAGGTGGAAGGGCTGACCGCTCAGTATTCCGCCCTGAAAGACGTCTCTTTTACCGCCCGCAAAGGAGAGATTGTGGGTCTGGCAGGCCTGGACGGCAGCGGCCGTACCGAAACGCTGGAAAATATTTTCGGCGTGGCTACCCGCCATTCGGGTGTCATTAAGCTGGGCGGAAAAACGGTAAAGAACAAAAATTCCCGTCAGTCTATCAAGGCCGGGTTTGCCCTGCTGACGGAGGAACGCCGGGCCACGGGTATTTTCGGTATCCGGAATATCCGGGATAACACGGTGATTTCCAGTTTGAAAAAACATTTAAAAGCCCATATCTGCCTCAGCGAGAAATCCATGCATGAGGATACGAAGTGGGCCATCGAAGCCATGCGGATCAAGACGCCGAACCAGGAAGAAAAGATTCGTTCACTGTCAGGCGGCAATCAGCAGAAGGTTATTCTGGGGCGCTGGCTTTTGACCTCCCCGGAGGTGCTGCTGTTGGATGAGCCGACAAGAGGTATTGACGTCGGCGCGAAATATGAGATTTATCAGTTAATTATTGATCTGGCCAATGAGGGAAAGACCGTACTGATGGTTTCCTCGGAGATGCCTGAGCTGTTGGGCGTGTGTGACCGCATTCTGGTTATGTCCGGCGGACGGCTGGCCGGCGAGGTGGATGCCCGTACCGCCACCCAGGAAGAAATCATGACGTTAGCTGCGAAATTTGCCTGATGAGGGGAGGATGTAATCAATGAAAAATCCTGTCAATGCGCTGAAACAGACATCCGAGCGCTATAAAACGCTGGATGCCAAAGACCGCAAAAAGTTCTGGATCGACGGATTGCTGAACAATGCCATCTATATTATTCTGGTAATCTTTCTGATCTATACCTATATGAAAAATTCCAATATCGCCTCCGCGTCTTCCGCAGTCAATCTGCTGAATCTGGTGGCGGCAAACCTGCCCATGGCGCTGGGAATCGGCGGCTGTATCGTACTGACCGGTACCGACCTGTCGGCAGGCCGTGTGGTAGGCCTGACCGGAGCGATTTCCGCTTCTCTTTTACAGGCGACTACCTATATCAACAAATTTTACGCGGATATGGGCGAGGTGCCTATCATCGCGGTAATTCTGCTGGCTATGCTGATCGGCGGTGTCGTGGGTCTGGTAAACGGATTCTTCGTAGCGAAATTCCAGCTGCACCCATTTATCGTAACACTGGCGACACAGTTGATCGTATACGGCGCCTGCCTGCTGTACTATATGTCCAACGGGAACAACGGACAGCCGATCTCCGGTCTGTCTGACAAATATACCAACTTTGTAAAAGGTACGATCCTGCCGAAGATCGGCGGGCAGAGCATTCCCAATTATGTGATCTATGCGCTGATTGTGCTGGCGATTATGTGGTTTATCTGGAACAAGACTCCTTTCGGCAAAAATATGTTCGCGGTGGGTTCCAATCCGGAGGCGGCCAAGGTTTCCGGTGTAAACGTATTCCTGACCACCGTGATGGTGCATACCCTGGCGGGTATCACATACGGTTATACCGGTTTTATCGACGCGGCCCGTATCGCTTCCAATACGGCCAACTCCGGACAGAACTATGAGTCCGACGCCATTGCGGCCTGTGTAATCGGCGGCGTTTCCTTCGTCGGCGGTACCGGAACCATCGGCGGCGTGGTACTGGGCGTTGTGCTTCTGCGTATCATTTTCGTCTGCCTGAACTATCTGGCTATCGATCAGAACCTGCAGTATATTATCAAGGGTGCCATCATTCTGCTGGCATGTTCCATTGATATGCGGAAGTATCTGACAAAGAAATAAAAGGGTGAAATTGATTAATCAATCAGCAGAGTATTTGAAAGAATCGGAACAAATTTCCAAAGAACAAGCAGCGGAACCTGTAAAAACAACAGAACAGTCATCAGGCCAGACAGCCGGACCGAAGCCGGGGAATGCTTCCCCCGGCGCCCGGCGGTATGGCCTGTTTGGCGTGTCGGCCTATCCTGAAAGACAGGGGATGGAGGAGGAGCAGCGCCAGAGTATGTCCCGGTGGGCAGGCGGCGTGATTCTTTTTCTGATGGCCGGTGTGATGGCGCTGCTTCTGATGGCAGGCTCCGGCTCCAAAGGCCTGACCGTCACCTTTGACAGCCAGGGCGGCAGCGAGGCGGCGGTGCAGTCCGTTCCCTTCGGAGGCACGGTGGAAGAACCGGACCCGGTAGCCAGGCCCGGCTATGTGATGAAGGGATGGAGTGTCACTCCCGACGGCAGTCAGCCATGGGATTTTGATCAAGATACCGTGACGGAAGCACTCACACTGTATGCGGTATGGGAGGCGGACCCAGGGTGAAAAAAGGAATTTCAGGTTTTTGAATTGAGAAACATCCGGCGGAGTGGGCAGGCGGCGCATTGTGCCGGATCAGCATTTGCGGATTTGAATTTTTATGCAAAGGCTATTGTATAATGCAAAAAAAAATGGTAAATTATCATGGTAATCCGACAGGGCATAAAACTGACCGGCGAAATACGCCGGTGATCTGTAGCTGTCGGAGTGACAAGGAGGAGCCATTTTGATTAAATTCATATGCAAAAGAGTCCTTCAGATGATTCCGATTTTATTTGCGGTATCCGTTCTGATTTTCTGCATGGTCAGGATCACCCCTTCCGATCCCATTGCATCCATGACCAAGGGCAGGAAAACCAGCGCGGAAACCAGGCAGTCGCTGGAGGAAAAATATCATCTGGATAAATCTCTGCCGGAGCAGTATCTGATCTGGATTACTAATGCGATGCGGGGAGATCTGGGGGACAGCTTTGAGTATAAGCAGTCGGTGAATTCCCTGATTGCGGGACGGCTGCCCACCACGGCCCAGTTGGTGCTGATGAGCGCAGTGCTGGCGCTGGTGATCGCCATTCCCACAGGCGTAATCAGCGCGGTGCGGATGAACCGGCTGACAGACCGGATTCTGTCGGTGCTGACCCTGATATTCGTGGCATCTCCGGTATTCCTTACGGCCATCGCCCTGATGCTGGTGTTTGCCCTGCGTTTAAAAATGTTTCCGTCTTTCGGAAGCGGAAAAACCTTTGCGGAAAATCTGCGGTATCTGTTTCTGCCCTCGGTGGCCCTGAGCCTGAATATGGTAGCCCTGATTTCCAGAATCACCCGCAGCAATATGATCGAGCAGTTAAATTCCAATTATGCCGCCACGGCGCTGGCGAAAGGGATTCCCTATTATAAAGTAGTGATGAAGCATTGTTTTAAAAATGCGGTGATTCCGGTGATTACGGTGGCCAGCATTCAGATCGGAACCATGCTGGTGGGAGCGGTGCTGGTGGAAAATGTCTTTGCCCTGGGCGGTCTTGGCGATATCCTGATCGGCGGCGTCAAGTCCTCGGACTATCCGGTGGTGCAGGGAATCACGCTGATGCTGGTGACCGTGTTTTTACTGATTAATCTGCTGGTGGATATCGTATATGCTTTGATTGATCCCAGAATCCGGCTTAAGTAGCGGCGTCAGATGATTTGTGACAAAACAGCAGCGGATCGTATAAGCCCCGGAGCTGCGAAACTTTAATGGCAGAGAAGCTGCGGAATGATAATGGATGAGGCAGGTAAAAGGTATGGCGAAATTTTCGGAAATTTTCTGGCATAAGCCGTTGTTTCCCGGTATACATAAAAAGAAACAGGAGGGCCGTTTCTTTACGGTCCCCATGGTGTTGTCGATGCTGTTTCTGGGGCTGATTATTCTGTGCTGTATTCTGGCGCCGGCTATCTCCCCCTATTCTCCCACGGAGCAGAACCTGCAGGATTCGCTGGCGCTGCCTTCCATGAAGCATCTTCTGGGTGCGGACAAGGTGGGACGTGATCTGCTGACCCGCCTGTTTTACGGCGGCAGAACCACGCTTTTAAGCGCCATCGGCGTTGTGGCTTTTTCCGTGGCGGCGGGGGTGCCGTTAGGGCTGGTGTCCGGTTATTACGGCGGTCTGGCCGATGCGGTGATCGGCCGTGTCTGTGACGTGGTTCTGGCCTTTCCTTCCCTGCTGCTGGCATTTGTGCTGGTAGCCGGATTCGGGCGGGGCATGTTCAGTGCGGTGGTGGCTCTGGGCATCGTCTATGTGCCCATGCTGGCCAGACTGGTCAGATCGCTGACGCTGGTGGAGAAAAATAAGACCTATGTGGAGGCGGCGGGTTCCATCGGATATTCCGATGCCAGAATCATGTTTATTCATATTCTGCCAAACTGTGTGTCCACGATTACCGTGCAGATTACGCTGGATCTGGCCTATGCTATTCTGGATCTGGCGTCGCTAAGCTTTTTGGGGCTGGGCGTGCAGCCGCCCACGGCAGACTGGGGAGCCATGCTGGATGAGGGAAGAAATTTCCTCCTGCAAAATCCTTTGCTTGCGCTGGCACCCGGCATCGCCATTATCGTTACGGTAGTGGCGCTGAATATATGCAGCGACGGGCTGCATCAGTATTTCGAGCCGGTGCAGAGAAAGCTGCCTTCCTTTAAACAGGCGGAGAAACAGGCCGAGAGGCGTAAAAGAAAAGAGGGGGTGGCCTGATGGCGCAGGAACCGAAGCTGACGGAACAGGAAGGGCATATGGCGGATGAAAAGCCGGAATCTGAGACCGGGTGCAAAGATACGGGCGGGGACGGAGCGGAAAATCTGCTGGAGATAAAAGATTTGAAGCTGGATCTGATGTCGGTCCGGGGAATCATCCATGCCCTGAACGGTGTAAATCTGAAAATCAGGCCAGGGGAAATCCACGGCCTGGTGGGCGAGAGCGGTTCCGGGAAAAGCATGACCTCCAAGTCCGTTATGCGGCTGCACAATGAGCAGCGGAGCCGTATGAGCGGAAAGATTCTGTTTCACGGCAGAGATTTGCTGAAAGCTTCCCGTAAACAGATGCAGGCGATCCGTGGCGGAAAGATTTCCATGATTTTTCAGGACCCCATGACCTCTCTGAATCCGCTGCTGACCGTCGGAGAGCAGATCGGGGAAACCTACCGGCAGCATGAAAAATGTTCAAAGGCCGAGGCGAAGAAAAAAACCTGTGAGATTTTGGAGAAAGTGGGTATCTATCCGCCGGAAAAGAGAGCGCTGCAGTACCCCTTTGAATTAAGCGGCGGCCTGCAGCAGCGGGTGATGATCGCCATCGCCATTGCCTGCGGTCCGGATCTGCTGATCGCCGACGAACCGACTACGGCGCTGGATGTGACGATTCAGGCCCAGATTCTGGAGCTTCTGAAAAAGCTGTCGGAGGATATGGGCATGTCCGTTCTGCTGATTACTCACAATTTCGGTATTGTTGCGGAAATCTGTGACCGGGTGTCCGTGATGTATGCCGGGAAAGTGGTGGAGACCTGTGATACGAAAACCATTTTCCGGGATGCGGCCCACCCTTACAGCAGGGCGCTGATCGCCAGCATTCCCAAAACCGGAATGAATGTGGAATATCTGCCCACGATTCCCGGCAGTCCGCCGGAACTGTATGGGGAAAACAAAGCCTGCGCATATCTGCCCAGATGTTCTTACAGAGACAACCGCTGTCTGCAGGCGCCGGAGATGAAAAGCTGCGGCGTCGGGCATCTGGCGGCCTGTCACCATTTACAGGCACAGGAAGCGGAAAAAGACTGATAAAAGTTTGTAAAATGTTAGGCTTGTTGATAACGGGAATAAAAGGATAGGGCTATGACGACGAATGAGCATCTGATCAACAGAGAACATAAGATTCTGCAGGTGAGAAATCTGAAAAAATATTATGGTACCGGTTCGAAAACGTTAAAGGCGCTGGACGACGTCTCTTTTGAGGTGTGTGAAGGGGAGATTATGGGCGTGGTGGGGGAGAGCGGCTGCGGAAAATCCACGTTGGGCCGTTCGGTTTTAAGGCTGTTTCCCATCACGGGAGGAGAGATCCTTTTTGACGGGACGGACATTTCCGCCATGAACGCCAGGGAATTGAAGCCCTACCGCAGAAACATGCAGATGGTGTTCCAGAACCCGTTTTCCTCGTTTAATCCCAAACAGAAGCTGGGAACCGCTCTGCGGGAGGTGGGCAAGGTATACGGCATGAAAGAGGATCGGCTGAAAGAGAAACTCTCGCAGTTGATGGAGTATATCGGCCTGCCGGAGCATATGCTGCAGAGACATCCCGGCGAATTGAGCGGCGGGCAGCTGCAGCGTCTGGCCATTGCCAGGGCGCTGATTCTTGACCCCGCTTTTATTGTGGCGGACGAGGCCGTGTCCGCTCTGGACGTGTCGGTGCAGGCCCAGATTTTGAATCTGATCACCGACCTGAGAAAACGGCTTCGGATGACCATGCTTTTTATCTCTCATGAGATGAGCGTGGTGGAGCATATCTGCGATCAGGTGGCGGTGATGTATCTGGGCAGGATTGTGGAGACAGCCCCTGCCAGGGAACTGTTTTCCGATATCCGCCATCCTTACACCCAGGCGCTGATGTCGGCGATCCCGAAGGCTGATCCGGAGGAACGAAAGGAACGGATTATCCTGGAAGGAGATATCCCCAATGCCATTGATCTGCCAGAAGGCTGCAGCTTTGCTTCCCGGTGCCGGTACTGCACGGCGGAATGTAAAGAAAAGAGGCCGGAGCTGAAATCTGTGGGTGAAAATCATCTTGTTGCATGTCATCATATAGAAAAAGCAAAGGATATCAGAGGCTGAGAAGCCCTTTGATATAGAGTAATTGATATCTGTTTATCATTTGCCCGGTTTCAACGGGGGTAGAAGGATACCCGAATGGTTTGCGGATAACCGGGCAGAGAGAACGGATATGAAATGAAAATCAGGAGGATAAAATTTTATGAAGAAACTGTTTGCCATGTTTCTGACACTGACATTGACTGTTTCTCTGCTGGCCGGCTGCGGCGGCAAGGAGGATGCGCCGGCGGGAACCGAGACGGCCGGAGAGAGCCAGACGGCCGCCGATGCCAAAACAGAAGGCGATGCGGCGGGAAAGACTGCTTTTACGATTGCTCTGGACAGCGATATCGTGGCTCTGGACCCGGCGTTTGCCTATGATTTTACTACGAATCCCGTGGTGAACCAGATTACCCAGGGACTGCTTACCTTTGATGAAAATAATGAGCTGGTTCCGCAACTGGCCAGCAGCTGGGAGGCAACGGACGATACCACTTATGTGTATCAGATCAGGGACGACGTTACTTTTTCCGACGGAAGCGCCATGACCATGGATGACGTGCTGTTCTCTATTGAGAGAATTATGAATCCCGATACGGCTTCCTATCTGCTCTGGATGTTTGACAATGTGGATTCCGTAGAGCAGACGGGAGACTGGGAGCTGACCATCCATTTAAAAGAGCCTTCCGCTTCCTGGAAATATATTATGGCTACCACGGCGGGACATGTAATCAGCAAAGCTTATTATGAGGCCAATGCGGATACTTTCGGCACCGCGGAGGGCGGCCTGATGGGAACCGGTCCTTATGTATATGAAAGCTGGCAGAGCGGTCAGGAAATCGTGCTGAAAAGAAACGAGAATTACTGGGACAAAGACCAGACCATTGCCATGGATACGCTGGTATTCAAGATTATTCCTGAAGATACTACCAGAGTGACCGCGCTGCAGACCGGGGAGGTGGACTTTACGGCCAGTACGCCCATCGACCTGCTGGATACGGTAAAAGCGGACGAAAACCTGAACGTACAGGACGTGCAGACCATGGGCGCGGTATTCCTGGCCTTTAATACGGGACGGGCGCCTTTTAACGATATCAATGTGCGTAAAGCCGTGGCTTCTGCCATTAACCTGGAATCCATCCATGAAAATATTGTAAAGGATGCGGGCCAGGTGGGCGGCTGTATGCCCAACAGCTCTATCCTGTATACGGTTAATCCTGACGAGTGGGCCAGCTATGTGGCCGGCGCCGACGCCTGCGCTTATAATGTGACGGAGGCGAAGAATTATCTGGCCCAGTCCGACTATGCCGGCGGCTTTGACTGTACAATGATTATTTCCGAGGATTCCATGCGTTATTCCATGGCGCTGGCCATTCAGGAATATCTGAAAGAGCTGAATATCAATGTGGAGCTGGTGAAGGTTTCCGCGGACGAGCATACCAGCTATCAGTTCGGCGGTGTCTTTGACGCTGACGGCAACCGGGATTACGATATGATTATGGCCGGATGGGAAGCGGATTATCCTGATGTGGCCAGCAATATTGAGCCGCTGTTTGCCGCCTACAACGCAGGGGAAGGCGGTTCCAATTCCGCCGTATACCAGAATGAGGAAGTGGACGCGCTGATCAGAAAGCAGTCCGCCAGCCTGGACGACGCGGCCCGCAACCAGGATCTGTTTGCGGTGATGGATCAGGTAAACGCGGATACCCCCTATGTGTTTCTGACCTATCCCAACCGGCAGGCGACCATGAATAAGGCATTCACAGGCTATACCATGAGCGCCTCCTGGCTCTGGAACATGTTCTTTATGGATATTTGTCCGGCAGAGTGAGAGGCCATGGGAGAATCATGAAAGAAAGTAAGAGGTCGGTATGGCAGATCTGATTTTTTATAACGGGATCATACATACCATGGCTGAGGACGCGGCGGAGACGAAAGTTTCCGCCGCGGCTGTTTCAGGGAATCTGATCGAAGCCGTGGGAGGGGATGAGGAAATTTTAAAACTGGCAGAGGAACAGTGCCGGATGGTTGATTTGCGGGGAAAATGCCTGGTTCCCGGCTTTCAGGACAGCCACTGTCACCTGCTTCTGACAGGGCTGGGTTTTCGGAATCTGGACCTTCGCGGGGTGCGGTCCGCGGAAGAACTGATCGAGGCGGGCCGGGCGTATATCCGGGAGCATCGGATTCCCGAAGGAACCTGGATATTGGGTGAAGGCTTCGATCATAACCTGTTTCCTGATCCGGTACTGCCGGATATCCGGGTGGCGGACGCCATTTCCACATGCCATCCGATTCTGATTCAGCGGGTGTGCGGCCATGTGGGAACTGCCAACACCATGGCTTTTTCCATGGCGGGTTTCGATGCCCATACCAGATTTCCCGGCGGCGTGATTGATTTGGACGAGCGGGGGGAGATTACCGGCGTGCTGCGGGAAGCGGCTCTGGACCAGTTTAAAATGCGGATTCCCAAGCCGGATATTCCCACATTGAAAGAGGCGATTACGGATGCCGCCCGGCATGTGAATCAGTACGGCGTTACCTCGGTCCACACCGATGACCTGGAGGGCGGCAGTCTGGAGAATATTATCCGCGCCTATCGGGAGCTGGAGCGGGAAGGCCGGTTAAATGTAAGGATATGGGAGGAGGTTCAGGCTGCCAGGCCGGAAGTTCTCCAGGCATTTCTGGACAGGGGCCTGCGCACCGGGGACGGCAGCGATTCTTTTAAGATCGGAAATATCAAGCTGATCCTGGACGGCTCTCTGGGGGCCAGAACGGCCGGCCTGCGGGCGGATTACAGCGATGATCCCGGAAATCGGGGCATCTTTGTCTATACCCAGCCGGAACTGGACGAGGTGGTGCTTGCGGCTCATAAGGCCGGTATGCAGGTGGCCTGCCATGCCATCGGAGACGGCGCGGTGGCGCAGAGCGTCGCGGCATTTGAAAAGGCTTACCGCCTGGACGGGAAAGACCTGCGCAACCGGGTGGTACACTGCCAGTTCGCGGACGAGGAGTTGATCCGGCGGATGGCAAAGAGCCGGATCGGGGCGGATATTCAGCCGGGCTTTGTGATTTCCGATTATCCGCTTGCGGCCTCCCGGATGGGAGAGCGGGAAAAGTGGGGCTACCGCTGGAAATCCCTTTTGGAAGCGGGCGTTCCGATGGGCGCCGGCTCTGACGGGCCGGTGGAATCTTACAATCCGATTCTGGGAATTTATCATGGGGTGAACCGGACGGACGGGGAGACACTGCCGGAAGGTGGCTGGCATCCGGAGGAGAAGCTGACGGTCAGGGAGGCGCTGTATCTGTATACGGGAGGAGGTTCTTATCTTTCTTTTGAAGAAGACAGAAAAGGACAGATAAGGTCCGGGTTTCTGGCGGATCTGGCGGTGCTTTCGGAGGATATTCTGGGGGTTCCTCCTGAGCGGATTCGGGATATTAAGGTGGAGATGACGGTGCTGGGAGGGAAGGTTGTGTATGAGAGGGCGTCGGAAAAGGACTGTGGAATCAGAAAGGCTGTAAAAGGAGATGAATAAAATAAAGAAAAAGACACAGGAACACAGTAAGGAAAGAGATCCCCTGGCCTGGGAAGAAATCAGCACGGAGCATATCGTTCAGGACGAATGGATCGATTTCAGAAAATCAGCGTACCGTTTTCCGGACGGCAGCATCTATGAACCCTTTTACAGTTACAGCCGCAGGGACTATGTGGTAATTGTGGCTTCGGACGAAGACGGGAATTATCTCTGTGTCCAGCAGTTCAGACAGGGGATCAAAGAAGTGACGACGGAGTTCCCGGCAGGCGGGATAGAACAAAAGGACGGCAGAGAACGTGGGACATCCGGCGGGCTGTCCGAGGAGGATGCCCTTGCGGCGGCAAAGCGGGAGCTTCTGGAGGAGACAGGGTACGCCTCCGATACGTGGCGTCATCTTCTCACCGTACCCTCCAACGCGACCATAGCCGATAACTATGCCCATCTTTTCGCGGCGGAAAATTGCGGAAAAGTAACCGGCCAGTCGCTGGATGAAACGGAATTTTTAAATGTGACGAAACATACGGCGCGGGAGATTGAAGTTCTGATCGAAAAAGGCGGGTTTCAGCAGGCTGTTCATATTCTGGCCTGGTTGCTGGCACGCAGGAGATGACGGCGGGGGGACAGGATGTGTTCAAGCTCTGCCGGAATGTCAGGTACAGTCCATATTCACACACTCTTTGCGGTTTTATCCATACAATATAGTATAAAACCTAAGGAGGATGAATATGGACTCTTTTCTTACATTGTCCCATGTCAGTTATGCGTACCATTCTCCCCAGGGCGAGCTGCCTGCCATGACAGATCTCTGTCTTTCCATAGAAAAAGGTGAATTCGTGTCCATCGTAGGCCCGTCAGGCTGCGGCAAATCCACGCTGCTGTCCCTGATCTGTGGCCTGCTGAAGCCTGAGGAAGGAAGTATCCTGGTGGGCGGCCATCCCCCGGATGAGTCTGACGTGAAAATCGGATATATGCTCCAGAAGGATCATCTGTTTGAGTGGAGAAATATCTTTAAAAACGTATGCCTCGGGCTGGAAATCCAGAAGGCACAGACGCCGGACAGCCTGGCCTATACCACCCAGCTGTTAAAGTCCTACGGGCTGGAGGGATTTGAGGATGTGAGGCCCTCCGAGCTGTCCGGAGGCATGCGTCAGAGGGCGGCGCTGATCCGCACCATGACGCTGCATCCGGATCTGCTGCTGCTGGATGAGCCATTTTCCGCTCTGGACTATCAGACCCGGCTGGAGGTGTGCGACGATATTGCCATGATTATCAAAGAAGCGGGAAAAACGGCCGTGCTGGTCACTCACGATCTGTCGGAGGCCATCAGTTTCGGGAACCGGGTCATCGTCTTAAGCAGCCGTCCGGCCAGGATAAAGGCGGATATCCGTCTGTCCTTTGACGAGGATCTGTCGCCGTTAAAGCGGCGCAGCGACCAGCAGTTTTATCAGTATTTTAACATGATCTGGGAGGAGTTGAAAGGCCATGAATAATATATCGGCCGCCCAGGCGGCATATCTTTCGGGTCTGAAAAGACACAGGCAGAGGGTGAGAGGCTTCCGTCTGCTTATTTTTATTCTGCTGGTGGTTCTGTGGGAGCTGGCGGCCAGAACCGGCGTTCTGGACGATTTTATTTTCAGCAGCCCTGTCAGGATGTACCATACCTTTATGGGCATGGCCGCAGACGGCTCTATTTTCCGGCATACCGGCATCACGCTGGCGGAGACGCTGGCCAGCTTTTTTTTCGTGGTGCTGTTCAGCCTTTTGCTGGCCATGGCCCTGTGGTGGAATCGGGGGCTGTATGAAATTTTAGAGCCTTATCTGGTGGTGTTAAACAGCCTGCCCAAATCCGCCATGGCTCCGGTGCTGATCGTCTGGCTGGGAAGCAATCCGAAGACTATTATTGTGACGGGGATACTGATCGCCGTGTTCGGCTCCATTCTGACGCTGACCGTCAGCTTTCAGGAAGCCGACCCGGAGCAGATCAAGCTGATTTATACGTTAAAGGGCAGTAAGTGGGATGTGCTGAGAAAGGTCCTGCTGCCCCGGTCCGTTCCCGTGCTGATCAGCCAGATGAAGGTGAATATCGGCCTCTGCCTGGTGGGGGTGATCATCGGCGAGTTTCTGGCGGCGGACGCAGGGCTGGGGTATCTGATTATCTATGGGAGTCAGGTGTTTAGATGGGGAGCGGGGGTGAGAGAAGTGAGTAGCCCGGTTGCAGTCGGGTTGTAAAAAGCGGCGGTATCATGTATACTTGATATATGGTAAAACGTATGATTGCACGGGGAAAGGAAACTGTCGTATGAATGAAGACAGGGCTTGATGAACGGATTGTATTTGATCAGTTGAACGGAAATGCGCGGGCGGTGTGGAGCCTGCTGCTTGCGACCGGATATCTGAAAGTACAAAATCTCAGGCGTGTCGGTGAGCGCAGAAAGAAAGTATATACGCTGGCGCTTACAAATATGGCAGTGGAAATATCTTTGAAGATATGGTAAAAGGGTGGTTCGGCGGCGGCACTGAAATATATTACAATGAATTTATTAACGCGCTTCTGAATGATAATATCAGAATAATGAATACGTTTATGAATAAAGTGGCGCTAAATACGTTCCGTTCATTCGACAGCGGAAATAAGCCGTCTGATCAGACAGAGCCGGAGCGTTTCTACCATGGTTTTGTTCTTGGAATGATAGTAAATCTCGCAGACATTTATAAAATCCGTTCCAACAGAGAAAGCGGCTATGGGATGACCTGCGTAAAGATGAAAGGGGGAATGTGTCATTATGTGTGAAATGGGAAAGGAAATCAAATGGGAAGAAATTGGGATTTCCAATGATTTTTTGTTTGGAAGGGTCATGCAAAATCCGAAACTCTGTAAAAAGCTGTTAGAGACAATTTTAGAAATTGAGATCGAGCGGATTGAATATCCGGAGGGACAGAAGGCAATCAATCTGGAGAAAGATGCTAAAAGTGTAAGGCTGGATATTTTCGTGCGGGATGAAAAGAAGTCAGTTTACGATATTGAGATGCAGGCCTGCACAAGTGCGGAACTTCCCAAAAGATCGAGATATTATACGGCGATGCTGGATTTGGATATGCTGGATAAAGGAGTGAGCTATAAGGTACTGAAACACAGTTTTGTGATATTTATCTGTACATTTGACGCTTTTGACAGGGAGCTTTATTGTTATACATTTGAAAATATGTGCCAGGAAGAAGAAGGGTTGCATCTGAATGACGGGACAACAAAAATATTCCTGAATGCGTCAGGAACAAAGGGGAATGCAAGTCCTGAATTGAAAGCATTCCTGGGATATGTAGACGGAAACAAAAGCGATGACGCATTTGTAAAAGAACTGGATGCGGAAGTAGCAAGAGTAAGGGAAAGTAAAGAATGGAGGCGGGAATATATGACATTGTTGATGAGAGATCGGGAAAATATTGAGAAAGGAATCGAACAGGGAATCGAACAGGGAATTGAACGGGGCCAAAAATTGCTCGCAGAGCTTATAAAACATTTAATTGCGGATAATCGGATGGGGGATATTCAGGTTGCGGTGAGTAATGAAAATGTGCGTAATCAGCTATATGAAGAATATGGATTAAAAAATTGAAATGAATGCAGCGGTGTTATGAATGGAACAAGTTTCGATAAATAAGTGTGGCTTATTGAATGTTTTCAGTTGTCCATTATAAGAAATTTTGCCGGAATTGAAAAATATATGAGGGAGTAGATTACTGATGAAAATAAAACATGTAGCCATCTGCGGCATGGGTGCGCTGGGGATGCTTTATGGGAAATATATTATGGAACACGGCGGTGCGGATCAAATCCATTATGTGATGGACAGGGAGCGTTTGGAAAAATACAGGCAGCGTATTTTTTCAGTGAATGGCGTACCCTGTTGTTTTCCGATGTGTGACGGCGCTGAGGATGTGCCTGCCGATCTGGTGATTGTGGCGGTGAAATATACGGGACTTTTTGACGCTCTTAACGTGATAGAGAAATGTGTGGGTCCGGAAACCATAATTATGTCCGTGCTGAACGGCGTTACCAGTGAGCAGATCATCGGCGAGCGGTTTGGAAAAGAGCATCTGATTTACACGGTGGCCCAGGGGACGGATGCGGTGAAATCCGGCGGAGATCTGGCCTTTACCAATATGGGCGAACTGAGGATCGGCGTCAGAGAGGCATGTCAGATGGCAAACCTGGAGGCCGTGTGCGGCTATTTTGACCGGATCGGTTTCCCCTATGTGGTGGAACAGGATATTATGTACCGTATTTGGAGCAAATTTATGTTCAATGTGGGCGTTAATCAGGTATGCATGGTTTACGAAACGAATTATGGGGAATGCGCAGATCCGGACAGCGAGCCGCATCGCATGATGGTTGCGGCTATGCGGGAGGCCATGGCGGTAGCCCGCTGTGAGGGGATTCCGATTGGGGAAGAAAATCTGAATGAATATGTCCGTATGCTTGACACCCTTGCCCCTGGCGCCGTCCCTTCCATGCGCCAGGATGGCCTAGCCCGCCGCCGGTCAGAAGTGGAGATCTTTGCGGGAACGGTCATAACACTGGCGAAAAAGCACCATATTCTGGTGCCGGCGAATACGTTTCTTTATAAAAGGGTTATGGAGACGGAGGCGTCTTATTGAAGTTAGGACAGAAATTATAATTTTATTTTGGGCTGTTAAAACAGGATGGTTTCTGATAAAATATTATTATAGATATAGGGAATTGCGAAAAAACAAGGGGGATTCAGAATATCTGTTTATATCCTATCAGCCTCAGCGAATGAGACAGAAAAGGGAATGAATGATTATGTATGAATTAGGAAAAGAAATAAAATGGGAAGAAATTAGGATATCCAATGATTTCCTGTTTGGGAGGGTAATGCAAAATCCGAAGCTGTGTAAAAAATTGTTAGAGACGATTTTAGAAATTGAGATCGAGCGGATCGAATATCCGGAAGGACAAAAGGTTATCAATTTAGAAAAAGATGCTAAAAGTGTGAGGCTTGATATTTTTGTGAAGGATGAGAAAAAGTCCGTTTACGACATTGAGATGCAGACATGTTCCAGCACAGAACTTCCTAAAGGATCGAGATATTAGCCGCAATGCTTGATTTGGATATGCTGGATAAGGGAGTAAGCTACAAAGAATTGAAACACAGCTTTGTAATATTTATCTGTACGTTTGATGCATTTGATAAAGAGCGCTATTGTTATACGTTTGAGAATATATGCCATGAGGAAGAAGGGCTGTGTTTGGAGGATGGAACGACGAAGATATTCTTAAATGCGTCAGGGACAAAAGGGGATGTAAGTCCTGAATTGAAAGCATTCCTGGGATATGTAGCCGGAAACAAAAGCGATGATGTGTTTGTGAAGGAACTGGATGCGGAAGTAACAAAGGTAAGGGAGAGCAAAGAATGGAGGCGGGAATATATGACATTGTTAATGAGGGATCAGGAAAATGTTGAGAAAGGAATTGTACAGGGAATCAAACAGGGAATCGAACAGGGAGAATTACGTCAGATAATCAGTATGGTATATAAGAAAGTAAAAAAAGGAAAAACCCCGGAAGTAATCGCTGATGAATTAGAAGAAGATTTACAACTGGTGCGAAAGATTTATGATGCTATTATATTAGAAGGTGAAGCATATGATTGTGGAAGTATATATAATATAGTTTTTGGAAAAGTTGACTGATTTGGATAAGGGAGAAAACGATAAAGAATTGAATGGCCGTATCTTTGATAGTGTTATGTATACATGGGATAATAAAATGTGATGATTGTATAAATTTATAGAGACCATTATATTATGGATGTAAGAAATATGAATGACACTATTTATATTATGATGAAAATATCAAAAAATTCCATTACCCCACATGTTCAAGTGTAGACCAAATAAAGGAAAGAATAAATGAGAGGTCAATTTGAAAAGGGATGGGTAATTGTGCAGGGATATGACCCTTGGCAAAGGCGTAATCCGTAGGAATAGATTTTCAGATAAATTTGCTTAGTGAAAGTGATGCAGTTTCTGGTGTTTTGAAAGAACTTTTAATTGTAAATGATTATATGGAATAAAATAGGGGCTTTAAATCTAAATTTGTTATAGATTTAAAGCCTCTGTTTGTTTTGTTTGCTAAAAATATAATGCTAAGTATAGGGGGATAGAGCTATGGTCGTAACAATAAGCATGGATACAATAAGCAGGAGAAGTAAAGCAACAGACGGAAAAGAAATTAGTCGGATCAGATGCAGAAGTGTTGATAATCGGGTCAGGGGAGAATTAAAAGACTTTGCGCATAAAATAGATGACGAAGGCTATACACTTTTCCCGGCATTGCTGGCAGGGAAAACGAAATCAGAAAATTTTGTCTTGATGCAGCTTTTAGTTTTGGATTTTGACAGCGGTGTATCCTTTGAAACGATCAGGAAAAGAACGAAAGAAAATGTGCTTGCGGAAAGTATACTGCTCGCCATGGCGAGGAACATAAAACAAGTTCCATAAAAGATTCAAAAAGGCAGGACTGGGACTTATTTGTTTCCAGTGAAAAGCGCCGGATTTTAAACATCTTAAAACAGACATTCAATCCATGCGGAATGGCTTATTAAAATATGCTCTTTTTATAGAATAACAGAATAATTTGGAGTTTTTCCTTGAAATCACATATAAAAACAGCAAAAATAAAGCTGCCGCTTCACGAATTTTCATTCGTTAAAGCGACAGCTTCTTATTTTACAATACATCCGGCAAAATGTACCGGTACCCAAGGGTATGCTTCGAGATATCATTTTTGTTGAATTTAGAAATAGATAAAGACAGGCACAATAACGAACGAATAACCATAAAAATAAATAGAGACCCATATAACATCATCAAGCGAAAGGAGATCATTATATGAGCGAGAAGGAAAGAAAATCCATTCGGAAAATCGCCGTGATTTTATATCAGGAAGGGAAAATCACATTTGAGGAGCAGATGAATGTTCTGGATATTTTGCGGGAAAAGTGTGATGGTACACAAGGACAGGAGTTCGCGTCAGCCGCCATGTAAAATACGATAGGTTTGGCAGAAAAGCCTTAGCTAAAAGAGATGGATTACCAAAGGAATCCATAAACGGAAGGAGGTGAAAATCTATGGATAAACTGCGCGCAGTGATCTATAATCGCTGCAGTACGGAAGAAGAAAGCCAGAAGGACGCGCTGAAAAAGCAGGTACAGGAATCGAAAGCATGTGTAGCGGAACAGGGATGGCAATTGACAGACTGTTATGTGGAGGCGAAAAGCGGCACCACATCCAAAGGAAGAACGGAATATAACCGGTTATACCGGGATCTGGAGCGGGACAAATTCGACATTATCGTGATTAAAAGCCAGGACCGGCTGATGCGGAATACCAAGGACTGGTATCTGTTTTTGGACCGGATGCAGAAAAATCAGAAGCGGCTGTATATGTATCTGGAACGGAAGTTTTATACACCGGACGACGCTTTGATCACAGGCATTAAAGCGATACTGGCAGAGGAATACAGCAGAGAACTGAGCAAAAAGATTAATCATGCCCATCAGAACCGTCAGAAAGAAGGAAAGAGCTTTGTCTTTACCCGGAATACATACGGACTGAAAAAACTGCCCGATAAAAGGATTGTGATTGATGAGGAACAGGCCGATATGATCAGGATGATCTTCCGGCTGTCAGCGAACGGATATGGAACTCACAGCAGCGCAGAGATCCTTTATCAGAAAGGATACCGGAACCATGAAGGAAACGCAATCAGTCCCGGAATGATCAGGAAAATCATCAGAAATCCAATCTATAAAGGAACGGTGGTTCAGAACCGCCAGCATTATGACTTTGAGAGTAAACGGATATTCCGGAATCCGCCGTCAGAATGGATCATCCATGAACATGCCGTACCGGCCATTGTAGACAACGAACTGTTTGAACAGGCAAACAAAGGCCTGGACGACCGCAGAGCAGGCAGAAAAAAGGAAGAAGGGATGCTACAGCCTTGGTTTCCGGCGGGCTTTCCGGCGAAAAATGATCTGGCAGGAAAAGTATTCTGCGGGCTGTGCAAAGAACCTTTTTACAGAGTGACCCGGCCTCGGAAATACGGTAAAGTGGTCGAGTGGAAGTGCAGAAGATATTTATATTATGGAAGAAATGATGAAAGCCTGCGGAAAGATCATATCAGGAAAGCGGAAAGAGCGGAAATAACTGGTTGCGATAATGTACATATCAATGAAGAAAAACTGTACAAAGTTCTTGACCAGATCTGCCGAAAAAAGTACGACGATTTTCAGAAAGACAGATCAGATCTGCTGAATAAGACGCTGCTGATTTTGCGGAAGGCGCTGGGAGAAGATCATGGGGCCATGAAAAGGGAGGAATTGGAATCAGTTGTGAAAAAAGAAATGCGCAAGAAAAATATTCTGATGGAAAAATTACTGGACGGCGTGATTTCAGATACTGATTTTAAACTGAAAAATCGGGAGATCCGGGAGAAGCTGGATGATTTGGAAAAGCAGCGCAGGATGATGGAGGAGGATATGCTGCAGAATAACCGGCTGGAACAGCGGATGGATGATATCCGTAATCAACTGGAAAACGGTATGATCGAAAGAGCAGAGCTGTCAGATATGCTTGGGGATATCAAACGGGTGGATGTATTTCCGAAATATCTGGAAATAACTTTTGATTCCTTTTCCCTTATGGGATTGGACAGGAAGACAGAGGATATGGATATCAGAGGTGAAACAGATAAACTGACCGTGATACGGATTCCTCAGACCTGCAGCAGCTCAGTTCGTCCGGATATTGAAGCGGAAAAGGAGCGGATCATAGAAATGATGCGCTGTCGGCCCCAAATTACCGCAAAGAAAATAGCGGATGAGATGCATGTGAGTATCTCGCGGGTCAACCGCAGGATCATCGAATTGAAAAAGGAAGGACGGATCAGGTACAGCGCGTCCAATGGGAGAGGGCGGTGGAGCATGCCTGAGTGCGGGGAAACGTGATAATTATGGGGTTCCTGTCGCCTTGAATATGGCATTCTCTTTGTTGCAGAATTTATCACAATATCATGCGTCTTTGCAAAGCCAGCCGAGCCAGTCAATAGCAAGATGAACGGATCGGCGAGCCGCTATTGACAGTCCCGTCTGTCCTTGACGGTGAGTAATCAAGAGGGCGACAGCATTTTTGCTGTCGCCCTCTTTGTGCGCCTGGCGGCGTATGTCACTAATGAATGAAAATTCCTAATCCGCCCTGCATATAAAAATTGCGGAGACAGATGTAAAACTGCCGGTTTTTAAAACAATTAAACCATTTAAATCGTGGATTGCATATTGCTTTGAAAATAGGATTTTATTATAATGTATGAGGAGGGTAATTGCCTGTTTTTATATTTTGTGTAGAGAGGACACAGCAATGGACAGACTTGGACAACTCCATGCATCAGATATATCCGGAAGCAGACACAGAAAATATCAGGAAGCCGTCTGTGATTTTGACGGAGGATTCCAATGCGGGATATACAGAAGGGAGATTTGATGGCAGACAAAGAACAATTAATCGAGATATTCGAAGATACAAAACGCTGGTATGAGGAGGAACCAAAACTGGCGGAAGCAGTGAAACAGACTGTTGCACAGACAAAGGTATATATGGAGGAGGATGGGCCTGCATTATGGGAAACGCTGAAAACCATGAGACAGAACACAACAGGCGCAGGAGCGGCTGATGCGGCAAACGCAGCGAATACACCAGGCGCAAAAGTACACCATCTTACTGTCACAGTCTCCAAAAACAAAACTTTCGAGGCAGCCCTGAAATTAAGACAGCAGTTTCCGGATTCCAAAATCGCTGTCCACAATTTTGCCTCTGCCACCAATCCCGGCGGCGGCGTGACACGGGGAAGCAGGGCGCAGGAGGAATGCCTGTGCAGGTGTTCCACCCTTTATCCGGCGTTGAATACGAAAGCCCTGTGGGGGCAGTTTTATCAGTTTCACAGAAACCGCCATGATGTCCGTTATACGGATGCCTGTATTTATACGCCCGGCGTACGGATCATAAAAACCGATACCGAGGCACCGGAACGAATGCCGGAAACGCAGTGGTGCAGCGTGGACGTTCTGACCTGTGCCGCCCCGAATCTGCGGGCCATTCCCAACAATGCAATGAATCCGGGAACCGGAGCGCCGGTGAAGGTATCTGACAGAGAACTTCTGAAACTTCATAAAAAGCGGGCCAGACATATGCTTGCCGCGGCGGCAGTAAACGGCGCCGAGATTCTGGTACTGGGAGCCTTTGGCTGCGGCGCGTTCCGGAATAAGCCGGAAGTGGTGGCCCGGGCATATCTGGAAACGATTGACGAGTTCGCATCATATTTTGAGCGGATTGAATTTGCCGTATACTGTTCTCCGAGGGACAGCAAAAATTATGAGGTATTTCGGCGGACGCTGGGGTGAATCCGTCATATTTGCCCAAAGACAATGACATGTTGGTCTGCTGTAAATATGTAGTGAGCAAAAGGAAAATTACAATGATAAATATCCGAAATGAAACAGAAAACGATTACCGGATCGTAGAAGAAATCACAAGAAAAGCATTTTACAATATTTATGTTCCGGGATGTACCGAGCATTATCTGGTACATGTGATGCGCCGACATGAAGATTTTATACCGGAACTGGATTTCGTGATCGAGCACGACGGGCAGGTGATCGGAAATATTATGTATACACGTGCCAGACTGGTTGACGAAGCCGGAACCCAAAAAGAGATTGTCACCTTTGGGCCGGTCAGCGTTCTGCCGGAATATCAGAGAATGGGGTATGGGAAAATGCTGATGGAGCATTCCTTTGAACAGGCCGTAGTGCTTGGCTATGACGTGATCGTAATATTCGGAAGTCCCGCGAATTATGTGAGCCGCGGATTTAAAAGCTGCAAAAAGTATCATATTTGTACGGAAGAAGGAAAATATCCGGCGGCGATGATGGTGAAGGAACTGCGGCCCGGTGTATTGGACGGGAGAAAATGGGTTTATTCTGACAGCCCGGTTATGGCCGTCAATGAAGAAGAAGATTCTTACTTATGCCGGGAATGCCCGCGTATTCATTTCTCTCACTCCCGTGCCCATTCTCTTTAAAATGGACTGGGTGATGATGAGTATCGTCATCCTGTGCATTCTGGCCACGGCCCTTTATTCCTGTATTAATGTGCTGGAGAAGCAGTATCATAAAAAATGGCAGTGATGCTGTAATGCCGGATTAAGAAGGAAACAGATCAGGGGCTGTCGGTGAATCCCGGTTTTAGCCCCTGATTTTTAAGAAAGAGAGAAACTTATGAAATGCAGGCTATTTCAAGTCCTGACTTCACAGGAGATTCTTTCTTTTCTTTATAAAATAATGAAATTTTTTCATATCACCCATACTCCCGAAAATACCAGACTGTACACCAGAATAATCCACGGCTTTCCAAGCAGAATAATCCAGACAAATTTCTTCGAGGTCATGGTCGTCAGTCCTGAGAAATAACATAAAAAATCATCCGGAGCCAGCGGAAGCAGAATACATGCGAAAAGCAGCAGTGTAAAAAAGCGGCTCTTTCCCAGCCAGTCAGACCATTTGCTGTATTTGTCGTCGGGAAACATATTTTTTACCAGATCGGACCCATAGCGCCGGGCCAGGTAGAAGGCGATAAGGGAGCCGGCGCAGATGCCCAGGTAGTTGTACCAGAAGCCGCCGGACACCCCAAACAGCAGTGCGCCTGCCGCACAGCCGATCATGCCGGGCAGGATGGGGAACACAACCTGGAGTGCCTGAAACAGGGTTAAAATCACAGGGCCCAAAACGCCAAAACCGTTGATATATGTTCTCAGGGACTGAACGGAGCGGAACTGTCCGTCGATATAAGCCCGGACAAAAAAGAGCAGGATGGCGAACAGGAGAAAAAGGGCTGTGACGGATACGATTCGTTTCCATTTGTCGATTTGCGGCGCCGCTTGTCCGGGTATCTGGTTTTGCTGCATCATAACACCTCCGTGAAAAAATATATCGGTATTTTAACAGACACTTCTTAATTTTTTCCTGTCAGATTGCTTAACGATTTTTAATGGTTTTTAAAAGCATTAGTAAAAAAAACGATTGGTCATGATTAAACTGACGATAATTTTTATCTTAAAATTTTATGAAAAGAATTGCATAATTTTATTTTTTCTATTAAAATATATACCGTTTATGATATCGATCTAAAAATATACTGCGGGAACGCCGGTGTGCTGTCAGACTGCCGCACTTCGGATATGCAGGTATATGGAAAAGGTAGAGAAATGAAACATTCAATCGTATATTATGTAATCATGGCAGTGGCATTTCTGGTAATCCTGCGGGCGCCCTTTATGCCGTATGTGCATTCGGAGCTGCTGGCTTCCTATTTGGATTATGATTTCCTGACGGCGACCGGTCTGGTGGAGGAGATGCATGTGCTGAATACGATGCCGGGAAGCGTCAGTTTCTTCGGTTATGAACACTATGACCTGATTACAAAGCTTTTGATGGCGCTGGGCGTGGTGATGATCCTGCTGCCGATTCTTTTGGAAGCGGTCGGACTGGCGCTTCTTCTGAAAGGAAAAACAGAGAAACAAAAAAAAGCAGGGATGATCCTGCCGGCGGCGGTGGTTGTCCTGTTTGCGTTCTACCTGTTTTTCTTTTCGATCGCGGGCGTATTCGTGGGGATGCCGACCCGGCCCGGTTATGGGATTTATGCGGCGCTGGCTGCCAGCATCGCCGTTATGGCGGCCGTGATTTTGTACAGCAGGGAAAGCGGAAGATTTCTTTCATGACAGGCAAAGGCCGCAGCCGGAATTGACCGGACGTTTGTGCCGGGCAGAGCTGTCATACGAATTTGGGAAAGAGGATATGACATGGACGATGTGATCGTCGTGGGCGGCGGCGCCGCCGGTATGACGGCGGCTCTGGCGGCTGCAAAAAACGGATGCCGCGTGCGGATTCTGGAAAAGAATGAAAAGCTGGGAAAAAAGCTGTATATTACGGGAAAGGGCCGCTGCAATCTTACAAACGGAGCGGATGTGGAAGAACTGCTGAACCATGTGGTAAGTAACCGGAAGTTTTTATACAGTGCTTTTTACGGGTTTTCCAACAGAGATATGATGGAGCTGCTGGAAGACGCCGGACTGCCGCTGAAAACGGAGCGGGGAAACCGGGTATTTCCGGTTTCGGACAAGTCTTCGGATGTGATCCGTACGCTGCAGCGGCTGCTGAAAGAGGCCGGCGTGCGGATTTGTCTGGGCTGCCGTGCGGAAGCTGTGCTGACGGACGGTTCTGTCTGCACGGGGGTGAGATCAGCCGACGGTCAGATTTATTCGGCCGGGCAGGTGATCGTGGCTACCGGAGGACTTTCTTATTCGTCTACCGGCTCCACCGGGGACGGCTACCGGTTTGCTTCTGACTGCGGCCATAAGGTGACGGAGCTGTCTCCGGCGCTTGTGCCGTTTTGTGCGGCGGAAGACTGGGTTGGCAGGCTTCAGGGGCTGTCTCTGAAAAATGTTTCGGTGAAGCTGTCCCAGGGGAAAAAGATCTGCTATGAAGAATTCGGAGAGATGCTGTTCACCCATTTCGGCGTGAGCGGTCCGGCTGTCTTAAGCGGCAGCAGCACGACGGCCAGATATCTGAAAAATGGGCCTCTGACGCTGTCTGTTGATTTAAAGCCGGCTCTGACAGAGGAGCAGTTGGATCAGCGGATTTTGCGAGATTTTTCCGCAATGCAGAACAGGCAGTTTAAAAATGCGTTTCAGGGATTGCTGCCGGCCAAATTGATTCCGGTGATGGTGGAGCGAAGCGGGATTGACCCGGAAAAACAGGTGAATGCCATTACCCGCGGGGAAAGAGAACAGCTTGTCAGTCTGATTAAGCACTTTACGCTGACGCTGACGGGGCTGCGGGATTATAATGAGGCCATTATCACCCAGGGCGGCGTCTCGGTGAAGGAGATTGATCCCGGAACGATGGAGTCAAAGCTGGTGAGAGGGCTTTTCTTTGCGGGTGAGGTGCTGGACGTGGATGCCATGACCGGCGGATATAATCTGCAGATCGCTTGGTCTACGGGATATGCGGCGGGAAGCCACTGTAAAGCAGCGGAATCATAGTGCTTTTTCGGGGAGCGTATTTATATATGAAGGATCTGGGTATATAAAATTTAATTTAGACGGTAACGGACCGCAGCCATAGAAAGAAAGCCGCGGTATCCGATCAGGAGTGAAAATGGGTTATAAAATTGCCATAGACGGCCCTGCGGGGGCGGGAAAAAGTACGATTGCAAAGGCAGCGGCAAAGGAGCTGGCCTTTGTTTATATTGACACGGGAGCCATGTACAGAGCCATGGCGCTGTATTTTTCGGAAAATGGAATTGATCTGTCCGACAGGGAGAGCGTGGCGGCGGCTTGTCAGGCGATTCGGATTGACATTGCCTATGAAGACGGCAGGCAGCAGATTTTGCTGCAGGGGGAAAATGTAACTGCCCGGATCAGGACAGAGCAGATCGGAACCCTGGCATCTCAGGCGGCGCAGAATGCCGATGTGAGGAAAAAACTGAGCCAGCTACAGCGGGAACTGGCGGAGAAAACAAATGTGGTGATGGATGGCCGGGATATCGGTACCGTGGTGCTTCCGGATGCGGAATTGAAGATATTTCTGACCGCCAGTGTGGAAACAAGGGCATCCAGACGATATAAGGAGTTGACAGAACGGGGAGATTCCTGTAATATTGAAGAAATCGAAAAAAATATCCGCATGCGGGACGAGCAGGATATGCACAGGGAGATTGCGCCGCTTACCCAGGCGGAGGATGCGGTTTACCTGGATTCCTCGCATATGTCCATAGAGGAAGTGACAGAGAAAATCCTGTCCCTGTACCGCGGGAAGACTCCGTGAGTTCCTTTCCGAATCGGAGGGGAATTGCCGCAGAAGGAACATCGGCTGTTTTGCGGAACCCTTCGGGTACGCAGAAACAGGATGCTGAATGGAGAGTGAATGGAAGTAATACTGGCCAAAACGGCCGGCTTCTGCTTCGGTGTGAAGCGGGCCGTAGACAAGGTATACGAACAGGTGGACAGCGGTAAGCCGGATGTCTATACGTTCGGGCCTATTATTCATAATGAAGAAGTAGTGCGGGATCTGGAGACGAAAGGGATCCGCGTATTACATACGGAGGAGGAGCTGCGCCGGCTTTCGCGGGGAACCGTGATTATTCGGTCTCACGGCGTCAGCAGAAGAATCTATGAGCTGATGGAGAAAAACGGACTGGAAGTGATCGACGCCACCTGCCCCTTCGTGAAAAAAATCCATCGGATTGTGCAGGAGGCCGGCGGCAGAGGCGACACGGTGGTGATCGCGGGCAGCAGAGAGCACCCGGAGGTGGAAGGCATCGTGGGCTGGTGCGGCAAAGAGGCACAGGTTGTGGAAACCTGCGAGGAGGCCGAAAAACTGGCTCTTGGGAAGGGTACACCGGTGACAATCGTTGCCCAGACGACATTTAACTACAATAAATTTCAAGATTTAGTTGAAATAATTTTAAAAAAGGGTTACAATAGTAGTGTTGTGAATACTATCTGCAATGCAACACAGGAAAGACAGGAAGAGGCCAGCCGGATCGCATCTCAGGCAGACGCCATGATTGTGGTCGGCGGGCGGCATAGCTCTAACACCCAGAAACTGTTTGAGATATGCAGAAAAGAATGTGAAAATACTTACTATATACAGACATTCGGAGACTTAACAGAGCATGATTTCCAAACTGTACGCACCGTAGGTATTACAGCAGGGGCGTCCACCCCAAAGAATATAATTGAGGAGGTTCATACTAATGTCAGAATTAAGTTTTGAACAAATGCTGGACGATTATGAAAAAACAATTCACAATGGGGAGGTAGTCACTGGCAAGGTTATCGCTGTTAAGGAAGATGAGATTGTCCTGAATATCGGATACAAGTCAGACGGAATTATCACCAGAAGTGAATACACCAACGATTCCAACACCGATCTTACCACCGTGGTCCATGAAGGCGACGAGATGGAGGCAAAGGTAATCAAAGTGAACGACGGCGAAGGCCAGGTGCTGCTCTCCTATAAGAGACTGGCAGCAGACAGAGGAAACAAGAGACTGGAAGAAGCCTTTGAGAACCAGGAGGTTCTGACGGCTCCCGTAACCCAGGTGCTGGACGGCGGCCTGAGCGTGATCGTGGACGGCGCGAGAGTATTTATTCCCGCCAGCCTGGTTTCCGATTCCTATGAGAAGAATCTGGGCAAATATGCCGGCCAGGAGATTGAGTTTGTAATTACCGAGTTTAATCCCCGCAAGAGAAGGGTCATCGGCGACCGCAAGCAGCTGATGGTGGCCAGAAAGGCCGAGATGCAGAAAGCACTGTTCGAGAGAATCGAAGAGGGCATGACCGTAGAAGGAACCGTGAAGAATGTAACGGATTTCGGCGCATTCATTGATCTGGGCGGAGCAGACGGTCTGCTTCATATCTCCGAGATGTCCTGGGGCAGAGTGGAGAACCCGAAGAAGGTATTCAAGGTAGGCGATACCGTTACCGCATTTATCAAAGAAATCAACGGAATGAAGATCGCCCTGAGCTTAAAGTTCCCCGATAAGAATCCCTGGCTGAACGCAGCGGTAAATTATGCCGCGGGCAATGTAATTACAGGCCGGGTAGCCAGAATGACCGATTTCGGCGCATTTGTGGAGCTGGAGCCTGGTATTGACGCGCTGCTTCATGTAAGCCAGATCTCCAGAACTCATGTGGAGAAGCCCTCCGACGTTTTGAAGATCGGACAGGAGATCACGGCGAAGGTTGTGGACTTTAACGGCGATGATAAGAAGATCAGCTTGAGCATGAAAGTGCTGGAGTCAGCGGACGCTGCGGATGATTACGCGGACGAGGAAGAATAAGAAGCATCCGGCAAACGCGTTGCTTTCAAGCCGGACATACAGGATAGTATGTCCGGCTTTTTATGATTTAAAAATTTCCGTTATCAATTTAGATAAAGAAGGCCGGTATCATCATGACAGATATCAGACAACTGCAATATTTTGTAACCAGCGCCCGGCTTGGCAGCTTCAGCGAGGCGGCGTAGGCGCTGTATACTTCCCAGCCCCATGTGAGCATGGTAGTGAGGTCGCTGGAGCGGGAGCTGGGGATGACGCTGCTGGAGCGCAGGGCCAGAGGGGTGTCGCTGACGAAAAACGGTGAGCGTATTTTTGCCTATGCCGTTAATATCCTGAAAAACGCGGAGCTGATTTCTCTGGCGGGTATGCAAAAGGACAGACCGTTTTTTTCTGCAGCCTCTAATCCCAGCAGCCGGATGGCGGCGCTGTTTTCAGAGTTTGTCACGGCCAATGAGGCGGATCATAGCCAGTTCCGTTATCGGGAAGGGGGCGTGGAGCAGGTGATGGACTGGGTCAGCGGCCATGAGGCACAGATGGGGTTTGTTTTTGTTCCATTGAATAAACAGGCGGCTTTTCGATATCTGCTGGAACGTAAAAATCTGGAATTCACTATGCTGACGGTTACGGGGCTGGTGCTGTACACCGGGGTGCGCAGTGCCTTTTACGGTATAAGATCAATTGCGCCGGACAGGCTGGGCGGGCTGCGTTATGTCCAGATGGAGGAGGATTTTTTTACGCTGCTGGAACTGTCGGAGGGGCTTTTAGCCGATATCCTTCCCGGTACTATGCTGGATCAGGCCGTGATGACCAACAGTGACCATATGGTGATTCATCTGCTGCAGCAAACCGATCTCTGCAATCTGGGAACTTACTGGCGGCATGACCGCTGTTCCAGCGAAGGAATTTCCGTGGTTTCCATAGAGGGCTGTGAAGAAACCATCGGATTCGGTTATCTGAAACGAAAAGGTGAGGAAGCGGACGGTTACGGAGCTTCTTTTCTGGAGTGGGTTGCCGGGGCATGCGGAAAAAATGACCTGATTCCGTCTTTCTGATATAAGAAATCCTTATACCTGCCTATAAATAAGCGGCTATATCCCCGAAAAACCAAAACTGGTATAATAGTGTCGAATCATTTATGACGCCAGGGGGGGATAGCCGAAATGGAGCATGAAGGACAGTTTTGTATGACAAAAGGGCCCATCGGACGTGAGCTGTTACAGCTGACGCTGCCGGTTTTGCTCTCCCAGCTTTTACAACAGTTTTATAATATTGCCGACGCATCTGTCATCGGTCAGGCGGCAGGTGCTGTCGGACTGGCCGCGGTAGGATCCGCCGGGCTGCTCCTGTCGGTTATGGTAAATTTTTTTATCGGTCTTTCCACGGGCGTCAGCGTGGTGGCGGCACAAATGTTCGGTGCAGGACAGTTTGGGCGTTTGAAGGCATGTATTCATACGGCCATTGCCGCCGCCCTGGCGTTTGGCGTTGTATTTCAGGCGGCAGGACTTGCGGGAACCGACCGGTTTCTGCTCTGGCTGGGTACGCCCCGGGATGCGGCGGAACCGTGCAGGCAGTATTTGAAAATCTGCTTTTGGGGCATGATCCCTCAGCTTGTTTACAATATGGGGACAGCCATTTTGCGCGCGCTGGGAAATACCCGCTCGCCGCTTTACTATCTGACGTTCTGCTCCGTCATGAACATCGGGCTGGACTGCCTGCTTGTGGCGGTATGTCATTTGGATGTCCGGGGTGCGGCCGCCGCCACGCTGCTGTCCCAGATCCTTTCCGCTGTTCTTGTATCAGGTAAGCTGATGCGGCTGAGTCCGGCGTTCCGGCTGCGGCTGTCATGCGTCCGGCCGCACGGGACACATCTGAAAGCACTGGCGGCTGTGGGTATTCCTGCAGGGATGCAGGCGGTTTTCATGAGTATTTCCTCTCTGGTGATTCAGAACAGTATCAATTCTTTCGGGACGGCGGCTATGGCCGGGATGACGGTCTTTTCAAAAGTGGAGGGATTCTTATATTTTCCCCTTTTTTCCCTGGGCATCGCCGTGACTAGTTTCGTGGGCCAGAATGCCGGTGCGGGGCAGTTTGAGCGTATCCGAAGCGGGATGAGAATGAGCGTGTGGGTCGGTCTGGGACTCTGGTTGGTATTTGCGGCGGTGCTGCTGGCGGCAGAGCCGCTGATATTGGAGATGTTTACCACAGACCGGGCGGTGCTTCAAAATGCGGAGACGGCGATTCGTTATCTATTTCCCTTTTACTGTCTCTATGCGGTCAATCAGGTCTGTATCGGCGTCCTGCGGGGAATGGGGCATACCTTTTCTCCGATGGCCGTCACCGTGCTGTGCTATTGTGCGTTCCGGATTGCCTGGTGCGGCCTGCTTCTGCCTCTGTGGCATGATATGCGGGTGATTTATCTCAGTTATATTCTGAGCTGGGTGATTATGATTCTATTGTTGGCATTTTGCTGCAGGAGGTATCTGGCAGGGGCCGGAGCATAAAAGCCGGTCAGTCCGGGCAGGAATGCCGAATATGTTGTTTTCAGCAGTTCCCCAACAGCATCTCCAGATATGCCCTGAAAAAATCGGCTGTCGGCAGTCCGCACATTGTTCCGTCGGCTTCCCAGCGCAGCCAGGGCTGTTTGCTGCCGTATTCTTCATAGAAACAGGGCTTGAAAGCCGTTCCGGCCGCAGGCAGGAAGAAGCCGGATATTCGGCTGTAGCAGTTTTTCGCTGTGGCTTTTGTCCGGTATTTCGGCTCCACATACCGGGATATGCTTTTATGTACGGCCTGGTCTTCCAGAGGAAGGTAGTAATAGTTTTTGTAGTCTTCGAAAAAATATTTCAGCTCCCCTTCGATCAGAGGAATCCGAAGGGTCAGCTCCGTCTCTTTGCAGGACATCCAGAACTGTCCGGTCGGGGAGGCAGCTTTTTGTTTATACAGGGAAGAAAAATTCCGGCGCAGAACAAGGGGGGCGGGGATTTTCCGTCCGTTGTTGGTTTGGTACACGGAGAACAGTTCTTTTTTCTCCTGTCCTTCCCAGTCCGTATAACGGGCTTCCTCACAGTGATCCCAGAGAAAACCGCCTTTGAAAAACCGGGTATAGGCAAACAGGGCCGTAAGCCGGGGCATGTTGTTTACGTCTTCCTCATTGTGGAGGAGGAGAAGGGTTTCTTCCTGGCGGCCGTGATGTTTGCAGTACTTGGAAAAAACAGGAATCAGCTCGCCGCCGTCATACTGATCCCTGCGCCGGATTCCCAGAAAATCTTCGACGGCTTTCTGACGGCAGCTCGGAAGGCCCAGCAGGTTTTTGTATGGCCTGATCTGCTGATACAGATCCATATCCGACAGTTGCGAAAAGCGCCGGCAGTCCAGCCCGTTTCGCCGGCACCGGGTCTGAAAAAAGGGCAGATCGAACCGGGTTCCGTTGAAATGAACCAGTGTGGCAGGCTGAGAAAGCTGCCCGATGAAATCCAGAAACGCCGCCAGCACCAGAATTTCTTCCTCCTCCGACTGGGCCAGCCACTGAAAAAACTGTCCGCTCTCCGGTGTGAGAAGCAAAGCGCCGACCAGATAAATCATATTTTTTTCTCTGGACAGCCCGGTGGTTTCAATGTCAAAAAACAGACAGGGCGATGCTGTGGGAAAAATGGAAAAATCGGCGCCGGAGACTGGGCCGGTTTTCTTTTGTATGGCA
Organism: uncultured Lachnospiraceae bacterium; assembly: GCA_948470335.1. Classification (GTDB taxonomy): domain Bacteria; phylum Bacillota; class Clostridia; order Lachnospirales; family Lachnospiraceae; genus Paralachnospira_A. Next base: position 53,920 of record CAOKOL010000013.1, read on the forward strand.
ATCATGGAATATACTCCTTCATTTGATAAAAATAGTATAGCATACCGGCGTGTTTTTGGGTATCGTATTCTTTTTCCCTATTATATGCCGGATTTTGCACTGTTTTGAAAAATCTGGTTTACAGATCAGCGTTATGTGTGCTAAAATAGAACGAGGAATTCCCTTTCCGAAATGAATATTGATGCATATTCTGAGAGTGGTGGACGAGCCTCTTTCCGAATCCTATTGACGCTGCATTTATGCTGGGCCGAGCTGTTTTGGCCATGGAATGTACCGTTTATAGATTTCGGGAGGGGGATTTTTTTGATTTATATCATGCAAAGGAGAGTATAGAAATGGAAAACTATGCAGGATTGCCGCCTCTGATTAACTGGGAGGCCTTACGGAGCCTGAATATGCCGGTGCGGCGCGAACCGCCGGCTCCGGGTCCCAAAGAAGCGGACAATATGTGGGACAAAACTTCCGGGATGTACAGCCGGATGACAGAGCTGGAAGGGAAATTTACGCTGGATCAGTTGGACTGCATCCCGATTGAACCGGATGACACGGTTCTGGATGTGTGCTGCGGTCCAGGACGTACGGCGGTACCCGCCGCAAAGCGGGCGAAGCTGGTTACCGGAATCGACAGCTCTAAAAAGATGCTGGAATATTGCCGCAGGCATGCCGAAGAAGAAGGAATCCGCAATCTGGAAACCAGATTGATAGACTGGAACGAGGTGATTCCCGGCGAGAATCTGGAACAGCATGACATCGCGATTGCCTGCCGCTGTACGGCGATCAATGAGATTGAAAAGCTTTCCGCATGTGCCAGGAAATACGCGGCTATCGTGATCTGGGCCAACGCGCCCAGCATTCCCGAAATCCTGAGTCATCTGTTTGAGGGCGCCGTGGAAGGCAGAACCTTCCGGCCGAGACCCTCAGACCGCCGTGTGGGGTATAATGTATTTTACAATCTGGTTTACGATCAGGGTTATGATCCCAACTGCAAAGTACTGGACGATGGTTATTATGCCGTCTACGGCTCCCGTGAAGCGGCCTATGAGGATCTGAAAATACTTTCGGACCGGCCCGTTACGGATGAAAACCGGTATCATGCAAATGTGGACCGGTATCTGACGGAAAATCAGGACGGAACCGTTACGTTTTTACATAAGACCAGAATCCTTGTTCTGTGGTGGGATACCCGCGTCAGAAACTGAGGAAAACGGTTTATTGACAGAGATTAAAAAGGAGACTAAGGAGACTTATGATGAAAAAGAAATTAATTGCCCTGCTGCTTGCAGGCGCCATGGTGTTAAATCTGGCGGCCTGCGGAACAAAGGAACCGGAAAAGACAGAGACACCTGCCGAAACCCAGGCCCAGTCCGGGACTGCCGAAACTGCGGAACCGGAGACCACAGCCACAACCACAGCCCCGGCCGCTGAAACGCCGGCGGATACCGGCGAGTGCGGAACCGTTACGGTGACGGATATGAGCGGTGATGAAGTAACCGTAGAAGGAAAGGTAGAGAAGGTTATTAATCTCTGGCCCTCGGTAACATCCTCATTTTTTGTGATGGGAGCCGGCGATCTTCTGGTGGGCGTCGGGGTGAATTCCCCCGGCATTATGAATCGGTGGACGCAGTTTTTCTATCCGGAATGTGTCAATATTATGAGTATGGGCGGTACGGAGCCGTCGGTGGAGGAACTGGTAACCCAGAATCCCGATCTGGTGATTACCCATCCTTCCTCAGCCAGCAGCGGTCTTGCGCAGCAGATTCGGGATACCGGTATTCCCGCGGTCAATATTAATTATAATGACTATGAAACCATGGCGGAAGCCTATACGATTCTGGGACAGATTTTAGGCGGCGAGTATCAGGAGAAGCTGAATCAGTGGTGTACGGACGTTCAGGGAAAATTGGAAGAACACCGGAGTCTGACTGCCGGTTTATCGGATGACGAAAAACCGGTGGTATATTATATTGCCGGCCAGAGTGAGGAGCTGCTTACAACCATGGGCGCGGGAAGCATTATGCAGACATGGATTGAGGTGAACGGCGGAATCTTTGCTTCCGATGTGCTGAATCTGGAAGGACAGGAAGTAACCGCCGAGGAAATTTTCAGCCTGAATCCGGATGTGATTATTGTGGGCGGCGTGTACCAGCATGTGCTGATCGACCAGTTAAAGAACACCGACGGCTGGAAGGAATTGAATGCCGTAAAGAATAACAGAGTATACAACAATCCTTACGGCTGTTTTAACTGGGAACGTTTCGGCCTGGAGAGCCTGATGCAGATCGACTATGCGCTGCTGTGTATCCAGCCTGAAATCGCCGCTGAAAACGGAATTACCCGCGAATCAATGGTACAGGAGGTTCAGGATTTCTATCAATATTATAATGGGACGGAGCTGACCGACGAAGAAGCCGGGTATATGCTGGACGGCATGCAGCCGGACGGTACGGCTGAGGTTCCCGTACAATGATTTTGAAAGACAGTCCGAAGAACGGCAGAGCCGCCGACATGAAATACCATATGATTCTCTGGGGAGGGGCGGCCGCGCTGGCGTTTGCCTTTCTCCTTTCCCTGACCATGGGACGCTATGCGGTTCCGTTTTCCGAGGCCTTTCAGATTGTTTTCTCCAATGTTTTTCCGGTCACGAAAACCTGGTCTGATATTTCGGAGTCTGTCGTTATGGATCTTCGGTTTCCCCGGACGGTGACGGCGGCGCTGGTCGGGGCGGCGCTGGCCCTTTCCGGCGGAACTTACCAGAGTATTTTTAAAAACCCCATGTGCTCGCCGGACCTGTTAGGCGTTTCTGCGGGAGCCTGTGTGGGGGCTGCCATCGCCATTCTGGCAAACGGTAGCAGCGCGCTGATTCAGGGCTGCGCTTTTGTGGGCGGCATTACCGCAGTAGTTTTAACCGTCAGCATACCGAAGCTGCTGCGCAATGATTCCACGACCATCCTGATCCTGACAGGCGTTGTGGTGGGCGGCCTGATGAATTCCGTGATGAGTATGCTGAAATATGTGGCGGACACGGATACGAAGCTGGCAGAGATTACCTACTGGACCATGGGCTCCTTTGCCACGGTTACGATTCCGGAGCTTTTGCCGGTTCTGCCTTCCATCCTGATTCCGATGGGAGTGATCCTGCTGATGCGCTATCGGCTGAACGTGCTGTCGCTGGGGGATAATGAGGCCCGTTCTCTGGGCGTCAACCTGCAGCGGACAAGGGGAATCTTTATCTTTTGTTCCACCCTGATTTCCGCCAGTTGTGTCTGCCTGGCGGGCACGATCGGCTGGGTCGGGCTGATTATTCCCCATACTTCCCGGATGCTGGTGGGATCTGATAATCAGAGGATGCTGCCGGTTTCCATGCTGTTCGGCGCGGCTTTTATGCTGGTCATCGACATTTTCTGCCGTACCGTCTCGGCATCGGAACTGCGGATCGGCATCCTGACGGGACTGCTGGGTACTCCGTTCTTTATCTTTATTTTATATGAACAGAACAGGAGGCTACGATGATTTTAGAAGTGGAAAATTTAGCCTACCGCTATCATAACGGTCCCGCCATTTTTCAGGATATAAATTTTCGGCTGGAGCAGGGCGAGATTCTTTCGATTCTTGGGACCAACGGCGCCGGAAAAAGCACGCTGCTGAACTGTCTGGGAAATCTGTACACGCCCTGTACGGGCGAGATCCGGCTGGACGGAACTTCCATGCGGCGGCTTCCGCTGACCCAGGTATCCCGGCTGGTGGGCTATGTCCCCCAGATTCATTATCCGGTCTATGCCTACAGTGTGAGAAATTTTGTGGTTATGGGACGGACGCCTTATATCGGCGCGTTTTCCAGGCCGAAAAAAGAGGATTATGAAAAAGCGGATCAGGCACTTGAAAAGCTTCATATCAGCCATTTGGCCGAGAAAGCCTATACGGAGATCAGCGGCGGGGAACGTCAGCAGGTGACGATCGCCCGGGCGCTGGCGCAGGAACCGAAAGTGATTTTGCTAGACGAGCCCACGGCCCATCTGGATTACGGCAATCAGATCCGGACGGTGCGGCTGATCAGAGAGCTGGCTGACGAAGGCTATGGGGTGATTATGACGACTCATAATCCGGACCATGTGCTGATGCTGGGCGGAAAAGTGGGCGTGCTGGACAGAGAAGGCAGAATGGAATTCGGCGACGCGGGGGTGATTCTTACCGAAGAAAAGCTGTCCCGGCTGTATCAGGTCAGGCTGCGTCTGGTGCAGGTAGAGGGGCTGGACAGAGAGGCCTGTGTGGCGTCCATGTCAGGGTAAAAGGTAAAATGTCGCAAAAGCGACCCGTCGTGGGCGAAAAATCCTGCGAAGCGAGATTCTGTTTCACATAACACTTAATATCACAGGAGGAATAGGTATATATGCTGGAAGGAAAACTGATAACGGTAGGAATCTGCGCATGCAGTCCGGCGCCGAAAGCGCTTGACCTGATCCGGGAATTAAAAAAAAGAGGAGCTGAGGTACATGCGGTTCTGACGCCGAACGCCCTGCATTTTGTGCCGCCGCTGCTGGTGCAGAGAGAGACGGGCACACCCATTCAGGTGGAGGCCTTTGAACTCCCCGTTCACTATGACGCCGGCCACAAATCTTTATCCGGGGCGTCGGATCTGCTGCTTTTGGCTCCCGTCTCCGCGAATACGCTGGGGAAGGCGGCAAACGGCATTGCCGACAATCTGCTGTCCACCACGGTGCTGTCCGTAAAATGTCCGGTGATAGCCGCAACGCATATTAATCCGGCTATGTATTCCAATAAAAGCGTGCAGCGGAATGTCCGGCAGCTAAAGGAAGACGGCGTGATCTTTGTGGAAAGCGACGCGCCCAGGGAAAGCCTGTTTCCGTCGGTGGAGCGCATTGTGGAAACAGTGGAACGAGTGTTGGCAGATTAATATGGTTTTTCGATAAAAACAGCGGGCAGATTTTCCGTTTTCCGGAAGCTGCCTGCTGTTTTTATTGGGTTATTGTTCAGGTGCCGCTATTCCGCTAGGTGTTTCATGCATGTAATGCATGAAATCCTGAGTTGTGTAAGCGCGAAATGATACGGAATGCATCATTTCTGTGCATCGCGAAGCATGTTGCTGGTTACGAAGTGAACAGCAGCTTTATCGGGAAATCAGAGGAACGTTTGTTTTTCCCTGTCTTGCGGGATGGATAAAACTGTGTTATGATAACATAGATATACCTGCGGGCAAAGGCAGGTAAAAGATGTCTTTTAAGGAAAAAGCAGACCGTCTGGCGGATGTGTATGCTTTCGGGGATCAATTCTGGAAGGATTTGAATCATATGTTTTCATATATAAAAGGGGAGCTGGCGGAGGCGCAGGCAGATTCGATTGTGGTGGAGGCCGCAGGAATCGGCTATGGCATTGCGGTTCCGGGCACTTTGCTGGACAGTCTGCCGCCGCTGGGAACCCAGGTAAAGGTATATACCCATCTGTATGTCAAGGACGATCTGGTGGCGCTGTATGGGTTTTTCACCAGAGAAGATCTGCGGATCTTCCGTCTGCTGCTGGGGGTCAGCGGGATCGGACCGAAGGGAGCGTTGGGTATTTTATCGGCTATTTCTACGGATGAGCTGCGGTTTGCCGTGCTGTCCGGGGATGTAAAAAGCATTTCCCGTGCGCCGGGGATCGGGACGAAGACGGCCCAGCGGCTGATTATTGAATTGAAGGACAAGCTGGACATTCAGGAAGCCTTTGAGAGCAGGGCGGCCAGGACGACCGGCGGCGGTGTTGTAAAGCAGGCTGCCGGCGGGGATCAGAGAAGTGAGGCCGTTCAGGCGCTGGCGGCGCTGGGATACTCCCTCTCGGATGCTACAAGGGCGGTTCGGAAAGTGGAACATGGGAAAGAGATGTCAGCGGAGGATATTATAAAGGAAGCGCTGAAAAATCTGCTGTAATTGTCAAAGCTTCCAAACCGGGGCGGCATACGGGATGGCGGATCGTTATAGAAGGGAAAGCAGGGCGCGGCAAATGTCCGGAAAACGGGTCTGGCGCTGATAAAAGGAAAGCGATAGAGTATGGCATCAAGAATGATTACGACGGAATTTACGGAAGAAGATGTTAAGATAGAGAGTCATCTGCGGCCCCAGCTTCTGGAAGACTACATCGGCCAGCAGAAAGCGAAGGAAATGCTGAAGGTGTATATTGAGGCGGCGAAGGCCAGAGAAGAGGCGCTGGACCATGTGCTGTTTTACGGTCCTCCGGGACTGGGAAAAACCACGCTGGCAGGCATTATCGCCAATGAGATGGGCACCCATTTAAAGATTACCTCAGGTCCGGCCATAGAAAAGCCGGGGGAGATGGCGGCAATTCTAAACGGTCTGCAGGAAGGGGATATCCTTTTTGTGGATGAGATTCACCGGCTGAACCGGCAGGTGGAAGAAGTGCTGTATCCGGCTATGGAAGACTACGCCATCGACATTATGATCGGAAAGGGGCCTACGGCCAGGTCGATTCGGCTGAACCTGCCTCATTTTACGCTGGTGGGCGCCACCACCAGGGCGGGGCTTCTGACGGCGCCTTTAAGAGACCGGTTCGGCGTGGTGCATCGGCTGGAGTTTTACTCGGAGGAGGAGCTGGCAGACATCGTGATCAGGTCTGCCGGAGTGCTGGAAGTGGAGATTGAAAAAGAGGGGGCGGAAGAGATCGCAAGACGGTCCAGAGGGACGCCCAGGCTTGCCAATCGTTTCCTGAAACGGGTCAGGGACTTTGCCCAGGTGAAATTTGACGGCAGGATTTCCGGACAGGTGGCCACGGAGGCGCTGGATCTTTTGGATGTGGACAGGATGGGACTGGATTTCCATGACAGAAATATACTGCTTACAATGATCGAAAAGTTCTGCGGCAGGCCGGTGGGGCTGGATACGCTGGCTGCGGCGGTGGGCGAAGATGTGGGGACGCTGGAGGAAGTATATGAACCGTATCTGATCAAGAACGGGTTTTTGCAGCGGACCCCCAGAGGCAGGATTGCCACAGAACGGGCGTATCTGCATCTGGGGCTTAAGCCGCCTGAGGGATAACACCGGACAGTCTGCTGTTCCGTGTTTGTAAAAATATGGAACGGGACAAAAAGTTTGAAAGTGAGTGATCAATTGACCCAGATGGTGCGGCAGGCCGCGTCAGGAGAGAGGAACGAACAGATATGAGCCAGGGAAAAAACAGCACGCAGGTGTACATAGCCGGCAAGGTTTATACGATAGAGGGTTATGAGGAGGAAGATTATCTCCAGAAAGTGGCCGCTTATATCAATACCAGGATATCAGATTTAAAGCAGTCGGGAAATTTCCTGCGCCAGGGCGTGGATTTTTTTCATGTAATGGTGGAACTGAATATTACCGACGATTATTTCAAGGTACGCCGTCATGCGAACCAGTTGGAGAAGAAGCTGGACGAACTGGAAAAAGAGCTTTACGGTTTGAAACATGACCTGGTGTCCGCCCAGATGAAGCTGGAAAAGCAGGAACAGGAGACGAGAGAATGGCAGAGCATCTCCGAGGAAATGGCAGACCAGGTGGAAGAGCTGAAGATAAAAGCAGGACTGGCCGGAAATGTGGTCCGGAGCCGGGAAACAGAAAAGGATGAGGCGGAGAACGGCGAAAAAGAAAGTACTGCCGTGGAAGAATATGAAAGCGAAAGTGGCAAAACAGAAGGGTGAAAGAAACGATGGTGGAACTGTTAGCGCCGGCAGGCTCTTTTGACAGCGCAAAAGCGGCTGTCAGCGCAGGGGCCGATGCCGTATATATGGGCGGCGGCAGGTTCGGCGCCAGGGCATTTGCCGAGAGTGTGGAGGAGAACCGGACACTGGAGGCGCTGGACTATGTGCATTTTCATGGAAGGAAACTGTATTTGACGGTGAATACCCTTGTGAAAGAGCGGGAGCTGGAGGAGCTTCCCGGATTTCTTGTGCCTTATCTGGAGCGGGGGCTGGACGGGGTGATTCTTCAGGATTTTGGCGTGTGGCAGCGAATCCGGGACTGTTTTCCCGATCTGCCGGTTCATATCAGTACGCAGATGACGCTGACCGGTGCCGAGGGGGCCGGGTGGATGGAGGCTCTTGGAGCTTCCAGAATTGTGCTGGCCAGAGAACTGTCCCTGGAAGAAATCAGGACGATTCGTGAAAGGGTTTCCATCGAAATGGAAGTCTTTGTACACGGCGCTGTCTGCTACTGTTATTCGGGCCAGTGTCTGATGAGCAGCATGATCGGCGGCAGAAGCGGCAACCGGGGCCGGTGCGCCCAGCCCTGCCGTCTGCCCTACGGGCTGGAACGTCCGGACCGGCAGTCGGACTCCCGGAAAAAAGGCTTCCTGCTGAATCTGAAAGATATGTGTACGGTGGAATCCCTCCCTCAGCTTGTGGAGGCCGGGATCAATTCCATGAAGATAGAAGGACGGATGAAAAGTCCTGTTTATACGGCAGGCGTGGTCAGCATATACAGAAAATATCTGGACCGCTGTCTGGAATACGGCGGGGAAGGATATGCCGTAGAGGGACAGGATCTGCGGATTTTATCGGAGCTGTTTGACCGGGGCGGTTTTACGGATTATCTTTGGAGACGGAACGGCCGGGAGATGATGGCGCTGACGGAGAAGCCCCGTTTTCGGCCGGTGGATCAAACTGTCATAAATGCCATAGAATTGCAATATCTCTCAAAGGAATTGAAACGAAAAGTTTACGGAATTGTAACACTTGAACAGGGAAAACCTGCTAAAATAGTTCTGGAATGTGACGGAATCCGCTGTCAGTGGGAGGGAGAAACCGTGGAGGCGGCAAAATCCCGGCCATTGACTGAGGAGGCGGTCAGAAAACAGATCCAAAAGACGGGAAACAGCGCGTTCTGTTTTGAAAAGCTGGATGTGCTGTCAGAGGAAGGCTGTTTTCTAAATGTGCAGGCGCTGAATGCGCTGAGAAGACAGGGGTTTGAACGGCTAAGACAGGAGCTGACCGGGAGAAACCGGCGAACCGTAAAGCAGACCGGCGGCCGGGCAGAACCGGAGACGGATACTGCCATGGAGCCTGCCGCCGCAGTGGTGCCTGCGGTCACGGTTCTTGTTCCGGATTTCCGTTCTGCCGTCTGGGTCATAGAAGAACCGGGAATCGACAGGGTGATTGTGGATGAGGGACAGCAGGATAAGCCGGAGCAGTTAATGGAGCTGGCAGAGTTTGCCCACAGTCAGGGGAAAAAGCTGTTGTTCCGCCTGCCGCCGGTGCTTCGCAGCCGGGAGGCGGAAAAGTTGTGTGACTGCAGGAAGCTGCTGACAGGCAGCGGTCTGGACGGTCTGGTGCTTCGGACTGCCGATGAAGCCGGGCTGGTCTGCGGCGCCGGATGGGATATTCCGGTGGTCTTGGATCACTCCTTTTATACGTGGAACCGGCAGGCGCTGGTCTTTTTGAGAAAGGCTTTCGGCAGCCGCCTTTCCTATACCACACTGCCTCTGGAGCTGAACCAAAGAGAGCTGTCCGAGAGAGGCTGCCGGAGCAGCGAGCTGGTGGTCTACGGTTATGCGCCGCTGATGGTGACGGCCGGATGTGTGGGAAAGACCGCTGAAGTTTGCGATCACAGAGAGAAGCTTTTGTATCTGACGGACAGAAAGAAGAAACGTTTTCCGGTAAAAACCATGTGTAAAAACTGCTGTAACATGATTTATAACGCGGAACCCTTATATCTGCTGGACCGGATGGACCAGGTAAACGGGCTGAAGCCGGCTTCTGTCAGGATGGAATTTACCATAGAAGACCGGCACAGACAGCGGCAGTTGACACGTATTTTAAAAGAAGCGATGCAAACAGGCGGCGGAAAAGCCGATGCGCAGCCGGTGGACGGGACGTATACCAGAGGCCATTTCAGACGGGGAGTAGATTGACGATGAATCATCTGATTGTGGAGCTGTCCAAATATTTATTGATTGTGATGATGATCTGTTATGTCTTCTGCAACTTTTATTACTTCAGCAAGAAGACGGAGCGGGGAAGAAACTATGTGGTGAATCTGCAGATATTTTTCATGCTGTTTATTCATTTTCTTGGGTTTCTGATTCTATATTTGAATACGGAAAATCTGCTGATGCTGCTGTTCTATGCCATGCAGCTTGCCTTTTTTGTGGCTTATCTGTTTATTTATCCGGAGATTTACAGAAGGGCCAACAGGCAACTGGTGGTAAATTCGGCGCTTTTAATGGCGGTGGGGCTGATTATGCAGACCAGGCTGGAGGGGGAGCTGGCATTCCGTCAGTTGATTCTGATTCTGGTTGCGGCGGGAGCGTCCCTTCTGATTCCGCTGGTGATCAGCCATGGAAAACAGGTGCTGTACCGCTGTACCTGGCTGTACGGCGCAGCAGGCCTTCTGGCGCTGTGCGTGGTGTTTGTGGGCGGCGATGTGGAATACGGGGCAAAACTGTCGGTGAAGATCGGCGGTATCTCCATGCAGTTGTCAGAGTTTGTGAAGATCACCTATGTGTTTTTTGTGGCGGGGATGCTGCAGAAAAGCCAGTCATTCGGAAGAGTCTTTCTGACCAGCGTGGTTGCGGCGGCTCATGTGCTTTTGCTGGTGCTCTCGAAAGACCTGGGAGCGGCGCTGATTTTTTATGTCGCTTATGTGCTGATTATTTACGTGGCTACGGAGAAGCTGCGTTATGTGACGGCCGGTGTGGGAATGGGTGTTTTTGCGTCTGTGGCGGCCTGGCAGTTGTTCGGTCATGTACAGGTCCGAGTGGCGGCTTGGCTGGACCCCTGGGCGGATATTACGGGCAGCGGCTGGCAGATCGCCCAGTCTCTGTTTGCCGTAGGCAGCGGAAAGTGGCTGGGCTCCGGTCTGTATCAGGGCATGCCCTATAAAATTCCGGTTCCCAGCAAAGATTTTATATTCTCCGCCATAGCGGAAGAAATGGGCGCGATCTTTGCCATCGGTATGATTCTGGTCTGTCTGGGCACGCTGATTTCTTTTCTGTGGATTTCCACCTGGATGAAACAGGTGTTTTTAAAAATCGTGGCATTCGGTCTGGCGGCCGTATATGGGGTTCAGGTATTTTTAAATATCGGAGGCGTATTAAAGCTGCTTCCCTCTACGGGAATTACGCTGCCTTTTGTCAGTTACGGCGGCAGTTCCGTGCTCAGCACATTTATCCTGTTCGGGGTGATGCAGGGCCTGTATATCATGAAACAGAAAGAAGATGAAAAGGTTGAGTAGAAGCCGCAGCGGCAATTCAAATAAGAAAAAAAGGAATGTGGGGAAAAGGAAGTATGGCCGCAGCCCAAACAGGCAGATTCTGCATGCCACCTATCTGTTTGTGCTGATGTTCTGTGTTCTGATCGGATATTACGGATATTTTCTGGTGGCAAAAAGCGATGAAGTGGTGCATAACCCTTACAATGTGGCCCGTATCGAAAAAGAAGCCGAGCGGGTGATGCGGGGCAGCATTCTGTCCGAGCAGGGAGATGTGCTGGCCATGACCCGGAGGGATGAAGAGGGAGAAGAAAGCAGATACTATCCGTATGGAAATCTGTTTGCCCACACGGTAGGGTATTCCACCAGAGGAACCACCGGCGTGGAGTCGGCGGCCAATGGGCATCTGGTTCATTGCAGCTCCACCGTACTGGATCAGATTTATAATGAACTGATGGGGCAGAAGAACGAGGGAGACAATGTGATTGTTACCCTGGATCCGGAATTGCAGCAGATTCTGGATGAGGCCATGGAGGGTTATACCGGAGCGGCCGTTGTTCTGGAGCCTTCTACCGGAAAGGTGCTGGCGATGACGTCCACGCCGGATTTTGACCCGAATTTTATCAATGAGACTTATGAGGTCATTATCGCCGATGATTCCAACACGAACCTGCTGAATAAGGCGGCCCAGGGACTGTACTCTCCGGGTTCTACCTTTAAATTACTGACGCTGTTAGAGTATATCCGGGAACATCCGATTACCTGGGAAAATTTTTCCTATCAGTGTAATGGTTCCATCCGGGCCGGCGGCGTGGATGTGAGCTGCTCCGGCGGCACGGCCCATGGAACCGTGGATGCGAAACGGGCGCTGGAGCTGTCTTGCAACGGAGCCTTTATTGAGATGGGAATGACACTGGACAAAAAAGCGTTTGCCGAAACCTGTGAGCTGGCAGGCTTTAACAAACCGCTTTCTTTTGAACTGCCCTCCAGGGCCAGCAGTTTTAAGCTGTCCTGGATTTCCAGTGATTTCGATACGGCGCAGACGGTTTTCGGACAGGGAGAAACGGAGGTTACCCCCCTTCACAACGCTATGATTACCGCGGCAATCGCCAATGGCGGCGTGATGTGCAGTCCTTATATCATCAGTGGCGTGGAGACGGCCCAGGGGGAAGAACTGGAACAGTTTGCCTCGCCGGGCTCGGTCCGGATTATGACGGAGGAGGAAGCGGCCCTGATCGGCTCAATGATGGAAGGCGTGGTCAATAACGGCACAGGCGGTTCCGTAAAATCCGACAGCTATCAGGCGGCGGCGAAAACCGGTTCCGCCGAGTTTGATTCCGAGAGCGAAACCCATGCCTGGCTTGTGGGTTATGCGCCGGCGGACCGGCCTTCGGTGGCTGTCAGCATCGTCCTGGAAAAAGCCGGGTCGGGCGGAGACAATGCAGGGCCGATTGCAAAGAAAATTTTTGACGCTAAATGCCGGTGAACCGGTCGGCACAGTACGCTTTGGAAAAGGGTAAGTAAGACAGGAGGCGCAGCCTGATGATAGAAGCGACCAGTTCCGGCGGAGTCGTGATCTTCCGCGGAAAGATTTTGGTATTGTATAAAAATTTTAAGAACCGCTACGAAGGGTGGGTACTGCCCAAAGGAACCGTGGAAACCGGGGAGGATTTCAAGCAGACTGCTGTCAGAGAGGTCAAAGAGGAAACCGGGGTGGATGCGGAGATCATGAAGTATGTGGGAAAAAGCCAGTACAGCTTTAATACGCCATGGGAACTGATTGAGAAAGAGGTCCACTGGTATCTGATGATGTCCGACAGCTTTTACAGCAGGCCTCAGCGGGAAGAATTTTTCCTGGATTCCGGTTATTATAAGTATTATGAGGCGTATCATCTGTTGAAATTTTCTAATGAAAAACAGATACTGGAAAAGGCGTATCAGGATTATCTGGAGCTGAAACGAAGAAACCGATGGAAGGCTTCGTGACTGTGCGGGGGCATAAAATAATTTTTGATAGGAGATGCTAATCATGAAGCCGGCTGTCGGGCGGCAGAGGAAAACTAGGAGGGATGAACAGATGCAGGAATGTCTAGCGGATACAATCAAGCCATATTTAAACCGGATCAACGCCATTCGGACAGCCATGACGCTGATCGAATGGGACAATGAAACCGGAGCACCGAAAGGCGCCGCGGAATATACGGCAAATGTGCAGGGCGTTCTGGCGGCGGAATATCAGAGGGCCGTGCTGGAACCGGATTTTGTAAAGCTGGCCAGACGGCTGAAAGAGGATAAGAGCGCGGAAGAAGCCTGGAGAGCCATGGGCCGGATTCTGGATAAAGAGATCAGCAAGCTGGAAAAGATTCCGATTGAGGAGTATGAAAATTATAACCGGATTCTGGCCCAGGCCGCCGGCGTGTGGCAGAAGGCGAAAAAAGAGAATGATTATGGGACATTTGCGCCTTATCTGGAACTGATTATTGAGTACGGCAAAAAATTCGCGGCTTTGCAGGCGAAAGAGGGACAGAAGCTGTATGACGTGATGCTGGAGGAGTTTGAGGAAGGCTTTACCATGGAGGTGCTGGATTCTTTTTTCGCGGCGTTAAAGGAAAAGATCGTACCGCTGCTAAAGAAGGTGCAGGCGGCGCCTCAGATCGACGCAGCTTTCCTCCATCGGAAATACGACCGGGAAAAACAGAAGGAATTCTGTCTGTGGCTGGCGGAATATCTGGATTTTGACAGTGACAGAGGGCTGATTCTGGAAAGCGAGCATCCCTTTACGACGAATCTTCACAATCATGACGTGCGGATGACGACTCACTATTATGAGGACGCGCCGGACAGCGCTATTTTTTCTCTGATTCATGAGACAGGCCATGCCCTGTATGAGCAGGATATCGACGATGAGCTGACCCAGACGCCTGTGGGAGGCGGCAGCTCCATGGGAATGCATGAATCTCAGTCCCGGTTTTATGAAAATATCCTGGGGCGCAGCGAAGCGTTCTGGGCACCGGTCTATCAGAAGCTGACAGAACTTTTTCCGGAGCAGTTAGGGGATGTGACGCTCTGTCAGTTTATTCGCGGGATCAACCGGTCGGAACCGGGCCTGATCCGCACCGAGGCGGACGAGCTGACGTACTGTCTGCATATTATGGTGCGGTATGAGATCGAGAAGATGATCTTTGAGGAAAATGTGAATGTGGATAAGCTGCCCGGAATCTGGGCCGATAAATATGAGGAATATCTGGGGATCCGCCCGGAGAATGACGCGGAAGGGATTTTGCAGGATATTCACTGGGCCAACGGCAGCTTCGGATATTTCCCCTCCTATGCGCTGGGGACTGCCATCTCCGCTCAGATTTACCATCAGATGTGCAAAGATCTGCCGGTGGAGGCGCTTCTGCGGGAGGGAAAGCCGGATCAGATCCACGGATATCTGAAAGAAAAGCTGCATCATTTCGGCGCGGTGAAAAAGACCGGGGATATTCTGAAAGAGTTCTGCGGCGAAGGGTTTAATCCGGAATATTATACGGAATATCTGGAGAGGAAGTTTACGGAGCTGTACGGGGTGTGAGGAAAAGGGCGTATGCTTTCAGAACGGTAAAAAAGATCAGGGATATTTATGAGAAAATGGAGGTTCTGTTCGGCAAATGTCTGAGAAAGACCAGAAGACGGATTCCCATATTTATTTGGCGATTGATTTAAAAAGCTTTTACGCCTCCGTAGAATGTATGGAGCGGGGGTTAGATCCGATGACCACAAATCTGGTGGTAGCGGATGAGAGCCGAACGGAGAAGACGATATGCCTTGCGGTATCTCCTTCCCTGAAAGCTCACGGAATCTCAGGCAGGGCCAGGCTGTTTGAGGTGGTACGGAAGGTGCGGAAGATAAATGCCGAACGCCGCCGGAAGGCGCCGGGGCAGATTTTTACGGGGGCTTCTTATGATGATACGGAACTGAAATCCTCTCCCGATCTGGAGCTTTCCTACATTGCCGCTCCGCCCAGAATGGCACATTATATTGAATACAGCAGCAGGATATACCAGGTGTACTTAAAGTATATAGCGCCGGAGGACATGCATGTGTATTCCATAGACGAGGTATTTATGGATATCACCCATTATCTAGGGGCACGCCGAGTGTCACCCTGGGAATTTGCGAAAACAATCCTCAGGGATGTGGAGCTCACCACAGGGATCACGGCCACGGCCGGGATCGGGGAAAATCTGTATCTGTGCAAAGTGGCTATGGATATTGTGGCAAAACATGTGATGCCGGACAAGGACGGGGTGCGGATTGTGGAACTGGGCGAGCGGGATTACCGCCGCCTTTTGTGGGCCCACCGACCACTCACTGATTTCTGGCGGGTGGGGGCCGGATATGCCAGAAAGCTGGAAGAACACGGCATGTATACCATGGGTGATGTGGCCAGATGCTCCGTCGGCGGGCCGGAAGATTATTATAATGAGGATCTTCTTTATAAGCTGTTTGGAATAAACGCGGAGCTGCTGATCGATCATGCCTGGGGGTTCGAGCCTTGTACGATTGCCGATATTAAGGCATATAAACCTAAGGAGAACAGTCTGTGCTCCGGACAGGTGCTGCAATGCCCTTATGATTTTGAGAAAACAAAGCTGGTTGTCCGGGAAATGACGGATCAGATGGCACTGAGTCTGGTGGAAAAGGGACTGGCGACAAAACAGATGGTGCTGACCATCGGATATGATATTGAGAATCTGACGGATCCACAGCGGCAAAACGGATATCACGGGGTGGTTATCACAGACCGCTATGGAAGGAAGATTCCGAAGCATGCCCACGGCACGGAGAATCTGGAACGCTATACATCTTCGGCGCGTCTGCTGACCGATGCGGTTCTTAAGCTGTATAACCGAATCGTAGATCCCGGTCTGCTGGTGCGCCGCATTACGGTGACGGCCGCCCATGTTCGGAAGGAGAAGGGCATCGGAGAAGCAGCGCAGCCGGAGCAGCTTGATCTGTTTACCGATTATGAGGCGCTGGAGAAAAAACGGCGGGAGGAAGAACGGGCGCTGGAACGGGAGAAGAAAATGCAGCAGGCAGTGCTGGAAATCAAGAAAAAATATGGGAAGAATGCCATTTTGAAAGGGATGAACCTGGAGGAAGGGGCAACCGCCACAAAACGGAACCGCCAGATCGGGGGACATAAAGCATAAAGAAATACATTGACAAACCGGAAAGGCAGTGAGCGGATGATGAAAAAAATCAATATGGAATCAACAGATCCACATCGCTATGACGATATGCTGGATCTGTCTCATCATGTTTCTGCTGTCCGGCCTCATATGTCCAGGGCAGACCGGGCCGCCCAGTTTTCCCCTTTTGCCGCCCTGACCGGTTTCGGCGCCGCCATACGGGAGACAGGCAGGCTGACCGGAGAACGGCTTTCGCTGGAAGAAGATGTAAAGCAGGGGCTGGACGAACATCTGCGGCTGCTGAACGAGAGAATCCGGACCTGTCCTGCGGCCTCCATCACCTATTTTCTGCCGGATGAAAAAAAGGAGGGCGGAGAATATGTGACGGTTGTGGGGAACGTGAAAAAGATCAGAGAGTTTGAAGGAATTGTGGTTTTGACCGACGGGACAGAGATTCCCATCGGAGAAATCATTGAAATAGAAATGGAATAGAGGCAAGCCCCCAGGTCCAGGGGGCTTGGAAGGGCAGTTGCGGAACTGTAAAACAGCAACGAACCGTACAAGCCCCGGGAGGATTTACAGACACTTTAGTGGCTGGAAATCCTCCCAGATCCAAGGGGCTTAGAAGGGCAGTTGCGGAACTGTAAAACAGCAACGAACCGTACAAGCCCCGGGAGGATTTACAGACACTTTAGTGGCTGGAAATCCTCCCAGATCCAAGGGGCTTGGAAGGGCAGTTGCGGAACTGTAAATAGAAAGGAAAAGGAAATGAACAGAAAATGGTGGCATGACAAAGTGGCGTATCAGATTTATCCGAAAAGTTTCCTGGATACGAACGGAGACGGAATCGGAGATTTGCGGGGGATTATTTCGAAACTGGATTATCTGAAACAGCTGGGAATCGATATGATCTGGCTGTCGCCGGTTTATCAGTCGCCTTTTATTGACCAGGGGTATGATATCTCGGATTACTATGGGATTGCCCGGGAATTCGGAACGATGGAGGAGTTTGACGAGCTGCTTGCGGAAACGAAAAAGAGGGATATGTATCTGATTATGGATCTGGTAATCAATCATTGTTCCGACCGGCATGAGTGGTTCAAAAAGGCATTGGCGGATCCTTACGGGGAATATGGAGACTATTTTTACCTTCGAAAAGGAAAAGACGGAGCTCCGCCCAATAATTACCGTTCCTATTTTGGCGGAAACTGCTGGGAGCCGGTGCCGGGAAACAGCGATCTCTATTATTTCCATATGTTTGCGAAGGAACAGCCGGATCTGAACTGGGAGAACCCGAAGCTTCGGCAGGAGTTGTATCGTATGATTAACTGGTGGCTGGAAAAAGGGCTGGCAGGCTTCCGGATCGACGCCATTATCAATATCAAAAAGGACCTGGAGTTTCCGACTCTTGAGCCGGACGGAGCAGATGGGCTGGCGGCCTGCTGGAAGATGGTGGAAAGCGTGGAGGGCGTAGGAGAATTTCTGGATGAGCTGAAAGAAAATACGTTCCAAAAGTATGATGCTTTTACCGTAGGCGAGGTTTTCAATATGAAGCAGGGGGCGCTTGGCCATTTTATCGGGGAAAACGGATATTTTTCGACGATTTTCGACTTTAGCGCCCATATTTTAAGTGACGGGGAGCATGGCTGGTATGACGCGCGGCCCATGGAGTTTCAGAAATGGCGGGAAGCGGTGATCGCTTCGCAGTTGGAAGGATTAAATGCCGGATTCAAAGCGAATATTATTGAGAATCACGACGAGCCGAGAGGAGTATCCCGGTTTTTGCCGGAGTATGCCAGGACGCCGGCAGGGGCAAAAATGCTGGGAACCGTCAGCCTGCTTCTTCGGGGAATTCCTTTTATTTACCAGGGACAGGAGATCGGCATGGAAAATGTGGTGCGTAAAAGTATTGAGGAATATGACGATATCAGCACCATAGACCAGTACGATCTGGCCAGAAGGGCAGGGTGTTCCGAGGAGGAGGCGCTGGCTGTCTGCAACCGGATGAGCCGGGACAATGCCAGAACGCCGGTACAGTGGAGCGCCGGAGCGCATGCGGGATTTACCACAGGGACACCCTGGCTTAAGATCAATGAGAACTACAAAAGAATCAATGTGGAAACGCAGGAGCAGGATGCGGATTCGGTACTGCATTATTACCGCAGGCTGACAGCGCTGCGCAAATCGCCGGAATACAAGGAGACTTTTGTATACGGCAGTTTTATCCCGGTATATGAAGACACGGAAAAAAGCGTTATGGCCTATTACCGTGCGGATGAGGAAAAGCGGATTCTGGTAGCCGCTAATTTCGGAGCGGAAGCGGTAAGTTTGAAGCTGGAATATCCCGTGAAAAAGCTTCTTCTGTCCAACCGTCGTCAGTGGACGGCAGGCGATGAATTGCCAAAGGGTGAGCTGAAGCTGGAAAGCTGTGAAGCGGTAGTTCTGGAAGAAAACAGATGATAAATGCCTGAGATCAAACAGGGCCTTTTAGTCGTATCGGAAATACGTGATAAAAAGAAAGGAAATTTACATATGACTTACGATTTTACCAGCATAATAGACCGGCGGGGCAGAGATGCCGTAGCCGTCGACGGACTGGGTCTGTCTTATTCGGCGCCGGATGCGCCGAAGGAGGGGTTTGACTCGATCCCCATGTGGGTTGCCGACATGAATTTTCCTACGGTGCCCACGGTTCAGGAAGCCATAATCGAACGGGTAAAGCATCCGGCTTTCGGGTATTTTACTCCCAGAGAGGAATATTTTCAGTCGATTATCCGGTGGCATGAGAAACGCAACGGGGTAACGGGACTGAAAAAGGAACATATCGGTTATGAAAACGGGGTGCTGGGCGGCGTAATCAGCGCATTGAACGTACTCTGCTCCAGAGGGGACAGTGTGCTGCTGCATTCTCCGACCTACATCGGATTTACCGAAAGTCTGACGAATAACGGTTATCACATCGTTCACAGTCCGCTGACGCCGGACGGAGACGGCGTATACCGGATGGATTTCGCCGATATGGAGAAAAAGATCAGGGAGAACCGGATCCATGCCGCAGTTTTTTGTTCGCCCCATAATCCCTGCGGCCGCGTCTGGGAGAGAGGGGAAATTGAACAGGCGATGGAGTTGTTCAGGAAATATGACATAATGGTGATTTCCGATGAGATCTGGTCTGATATTATACTGGACGGTCATAAACATATCCCGCTGCAGAGCGTCAGCGAGGATGCCAGAAACCGGACCATCGCCTTTTACGCGCCGTCAAAAACCTTTAATCTGGCAGGGCTGGTGGGCAGCTATCATATTATTTATAACAGGACGCTTCGGGAGCGGGTGGAAAAGGAGTCCTCCCTTCCTCATTATAATGAGATGAATGTCCTTTCCATGTATGCTCTGATCGGCGCTTATAAGCCGGAAGGGTATGAGTGGGTGGATGAACTGTGCCAGACCATCAGCGGAAATATCCGGTTTGCCTGTGATTATATCCATCAGTATTTTGAGGGTGTTTCCGTCTCAAAACCACAGGGTACTTATATGCTGTTTCTGGATTGCTCAGACTGGTGCGAGGCGCATGGGAAAACCATCGGCGAGGTGGAGAAAGCCGGATGGGATGTGGGCGTGGCCTGGCAGGACGGCAGAATGTTTCATGGACCGTGCCATATCCGCATGAATCTGGCGCTGCCTTTGTCCCGGGTGCAGGAGGCGTTTGACCGGCTGCGCAGATATGTTTTTGTGTGATTATTAGGGTGGGTTGCGGAATTTTCGCACAGCAGAATACATATTGTATAAAAACTAAGAAAAAGAAACATAGTCCGGCCCGGTTCACGAAAAGCGAAACCGGGCCGGATTTGATTTGTTAAGATACGTTTCTATTTGGTGATATCCGCATCAGCAGACATATCCGTTTAGAACATAACCTGTAAAGGCAGACGGAAATCATCCGTAACTTCCACACCGAATTTTTCTTTATTATACTCGTCGATGCAGTCAGCCAGCGCCTGATAGGAGCCTTTGTATACGGAACCGGGTCCTCCCTGGGTGATGCAGGGAATGTAATATTTCATGCCGCAGCTTTCCATGGATTCGATGGCGGCCCGGCGGCAGTCCTCTTTGGTCCAGCCCTCAAAATCCACATATTTGTTGTCAATGTCGCCCATGAAAGAAATTTTTCCGCCGTATTTTTTAATCAGGCCGGGCACATCGTTGGAACGCATCGGTCCCTGCCATACGTCGATGCCCATCTCAATCATAGCCGGTACGAAAGTGGCCGCATAGCTGTCAGAATGATGGAATACCAGTTCTACGCCGTGATCTTTGTAGTAGCCATAGATCTGTTTGTAGGCGTCAACGAAGTAATCTTCAAACATGGCCGGGCTCATAAAGGTGCTGCGCTCTCCGCCCCAGTCGTCATGATGGAACAGCGCGTCGGGTTTTAAGTGGGAGCATACCAGCTCAGCCATCTTTAACTCATATTCGGTCAGATACTTGATCAGGTCGTGCATCTCATCCTCATATTCGATATAATACATCAGCGCATTGGAAATCTCGCACAGATGATGGGTCTGCTCGAACAGGCCGGGGGCGATAAAAGTAGCCTTGTAAGCTTTGGTGCCGTCAACCGCGTCATACATTTCCTTTACCTTGCCCCATTCTTCTTCGGGGAAGTCCAGTGAGGGAGCATGTACGTAATCTTTCCAGTGCTCGATATCCTGTACGACGATCTTGTCAGGCGTATGTACCGGGAACTGTCCGGGAACTCCTTCCGGGAAAGAGTTGGTAACGCCCCAGGCATTCTTTACGTTCTCCATGCCGGGCTGTAACAGGGCGTCGTGAAAGATGGTAGGGGTAAACAGAAGCTGAATCGCCTCATACTGGTTTACAAAACGTTCGGGATTTCCCCCTTTGATAACCTCTCTCATGTTTTCTTTTGCATTTAACATAGCGATCTACACCTTTCCTTTCTGAAAACCATAGGATTCTTCTGATTGAAGTTTACCAGATAAATAACGAAGGTGCAATGTGCGTTCTGCACATAAAATCCTGTGCGGTGGGCGGGAAATTTTGGTTGCGGAGTTTCCGGAAAAGCAGGATTCTTATTCAGGCCGGATTCGGAAAATCGGGATAAATGATAAAAAGGGAGATTTTTTCTGAACAAAGCCGGTATAATAATAAAGATGAAAAAGGTCTGGCCGCAATGGCAGCGGATCAACAATAAAAATGATATCGGGAGAGAGACTATGTGTACAGCAGCTACTTACAGAACACAAGATTTTTATTTCGGACGCACCCTGGATTACGGATTTTCTTATGGTGACGAGGTTACGGTTACGCCCAGGAATTATCCGTTTCTGTTTCGTGACAGGGGTAAAATATACAGTCATTATGCCATAATCGGCATGGCCCATGTGGCGGACCATTATCCGCTGTATTATGACGCCGTAAATGAAAAGGGGCTGGGAATCGCAGGTCTGAATTTTGTGGGAAATGCCATGTATCACGGCAGGGTGAGAGGAAAGGATAACATTGCCCAGTTTGAAGTGATTCCCTGGATTCTCTGCCAGTGTGATACGGTGGCGGAGGCGAAAATACTGCTTGGAAGAATGAATTTCTGGGATGTTCCCTTTAACGACCAGCTTCCTGTGGCCCAGTTACATTGGCTGATCGCCGACAGGGAGGAAGCGATTACCGTGGAATCGGTGGCATCCGGGGTTCGGGTTTATGAGAACCCGGTGGGCGTACTGACCAACAATCCCCCTTTTGACATGCAGATGTTTGCCCTGAATAATTATATGCGGCTGTCCGTGAAATCGCCGACCGACTGTTTTGCCAAAGGACTTACGCTGAATCAGTACAGCCAGGGAATGGGCGCGCTGGGGCTGCCCGGCGATTTGTCCTCCCAGTCACGGTTTGTGCGGGCGGCATTTGTCAGGATGAATTCCGTCTGCGGCGACGGGGAGTCGGAGAGCGTCAATCAGTTCTTTCATATTTTGGGTTCCGTGGAGCAGCAGAAAGGCTGCTGCGAGCTGGAGGACGGTCAGTATGAAGTGACTCTTTTTACATCCTGCTGCAATGGGGACAGGGGCATTTATTATTATACGACTTATGACAACCATCAGATCTCGGCGGTGGATATGCATCGGGAAAATCTGGACGGGAGAGAGCTGGTCCGGTATCCGCTGATCAGGGAGGAGCAGATCAGGATGCAGAATTAGCGGCAATATATCATAAAATGTGCTTGTTTTTCCGGATAGTTCGCCATATAATGAGTATGTAAACTGATGTTCGGCCATGGAAAGAGCAGATATGGGACGCAGAATTGGTGAAAAAAGAGGTAATGTAAGCGGCCGTTGTGTTGTTTCAACTGCACTGCATGGCCGATCTGAGGGCATATGCGGGCTTCAAAGCAAAGTTGATTCATAAGACTGTGATAAAATATTGTGGAATCAAATGGTTTATGAAAACAGCAGCGGAACGAAATCGGAGGTAGAAGTATGGCAAGGGGCAAAAGAGCTGAATCCAGATGCAGATATCTGGTTAGAGATACAGCCTCACAAAAAGGATGGGATATAAAACATCCTCAAAAAGGCGGAGATTTTTTAGAGGAACAGGAGATAGAGGATTTTTTTCCGGACTGTGGACTGGAAGGAACAAAACCGGATTTTCTGGTTTGCAAAAAATCTGTTCCGGTTATTGTGGTTGAAGCAAAAAATGATATAAAAAAGATAAATGATGCGGTAAATGAAGCAATTCATTATGCGGATTTAATCAATAAAAAAGGAAAGTACGATATTAAAATTGCCGTGGGAGTGGCCGGAGAAGAAGACCATGGATATCTGTTCAAATCTTTTTTTTGGAACGGGGAGACGTGGAAGGCATTAACTTCCAAAGGATATGAGCTGACCGGTTTTCCAAGTGTTTTTGAGGTGGAAGGGGCATTATTAACCAATAATGGAACAACAGAAGTTTCCATTCCGCAAATATCGGATTATATCAGTACTGCGATTGAGCTGTCATCTATTCTGAGATCCGCTAAAATCGAACCTTCTCTCAGGCCAAAAGTATTGGGAGCGGTGATAACAGCTTTGTACTGGGGCGAGATTAATTTGGAAAAAGGCAGAGAACTGGATTCGATTAATGAACTGGTTTCTTCCGCCATAAAGTCGACGGATCATTTTGAGGAAAATAAAAAAGAACTGTTAATTGAAACATTAAAATTAACCGTAGGAGATTACAACCGATTAGCCGACAAAATAGGCAAGATTGTTTTCTTATTAAAAAAATTAAATATTAAGTCTGTTTTGCAGACAGATACGGATTTTCTTGGTCTGCTGTACGAGGCGTTTATAAGATATGGATATGACAACAATTCTTTGGGAATTGTATTTACACCCAGACATATCACAAAATATTGCGCGGAATTGATTAATGTTACGGCGAAAGATAAGGTGATTGATATCGCATGCGGTTCAGGCGGCTTTTTGGTTTCTTCATTTGACAGAATGATGAGAACGGCCAAGGAGATGGGGATTCCTTCGGAAATCGTCAGGGAATCGCTTTACGGATTTGATACAAATCCGACGGTGTGGTCGCTGGCCGCATTGAATATGTTTTTCAGAGGCGACGGAAAAAGTCATATAGAGAATGTAAGCTGTTTTGATGAAAAAAGCATCGCCGGCGTATCAAATAAGTTTTCAAAAGCATTGCTTAATCCGCCTTTTTCGCAGGAGGAAGAACCGGAGAGAGATTTTATCACCGCGGCGATGAATACCCTTCAGACTATGGGGCTGATGGCAGTAGTCGTAAAGTCCGGTATTTTTGCTGATGATGACAACGCGCGGTGGAGAAACAATTTTTTAAAAAAGCATACTGTTCTTGGGATGATCAGTCTGCCGGGAGATTTATTTTATCCTACGGCGGTTGATACTACGATTATGGTTGCGCAGGCACACCGTCCTCAGTCAAAAAGCGATCTTGTATTTATGGCAAAAATCTGGAATGACGGATACAGGAAGCAGAAGGGGAAACGTGTTGAAGCAGAAGGTTCTCAGCTGCCGGAAGTGTCAGCGCTTTTTAAAAAATTTATGCGGAAGAAAGAGATAAAATCAGAGCTGGTTACTGTTGTTCGGGCGGCACAATTAATGGCCGAGGGAGCAGAATTTTCACCGGAACAATATTTGCCGCAGCCGGAATTTCCCGAATCCGAACAAAATACATATAGAGAAAATGTGACGAAATCAATTTTGACAGCTTCTGTCTGTGTAGAAGAAATATCGGATGAAGTAATAGAGTGTTTTCCTGCTTTTGGAGATGATTTGCCGGAAATTCCTTATGGAAAAGAGGGCAGTGTTGAAACGTTTTTCATCGTTTCAGGCGGCAAATCCAGAGGGGAAAGCAATTATCTTGCCGGTTCATGCCCGTATGTTTCATCAGGTGATCCGCAGAACAGTATTATCAGGCTGGTTGATGATATTGAAGGCGAGGTTTTTAAACAGGGGGGCATCACTGTCACCTGTTTCGGACAGGCATGTATCCAGCCGTGGAGATTTATGGCAAGGGGGAATGGCGGCAGTGCGGTCCGTGTATTAATTCCCAAATATAAAATGACATATTCCGAGCTGGTCTGGTTTGCCGCTCAGATTAATATGCAGCGATGGAGATTTTTTTATGGAAGAATGGCAATACAAAAAAGATTAAAGCAGTTAAATCTGAAAGCTCCGAATCAAAAGATAAGAGATGACGGGAATGGGATTGCAGAAAAAATTGCGGGATTGGCAGGTGTGTTTTCTGATATTATGAAGGAATAAAGCGCTGTTTGCGCAAGGTTTTTTGATGTTCCGGAAAAGGATTCGCAGCAGTATCAGTGTGAAAGGGATGTTTTCGAAAGAAAAGGGAAAATAAATTAAGAAAAATGATTTCCATGTTTTTTAAGTAACATACAAAAGACTGTCCGGAAAAGTATCGCAATGCTCCTTTAACGGACAGTCCTTTGTGTTTATGAAAATGATATGTTTTTGCCGGCGGTTATGCGCGGTTTATATCAGATCACAACCAACTCATACTCCCTGCTGCCCAGCCCGATCTTCTCCGCGTGATCCAGGCAGGATCTCCATTCGGACTCCGGCGTGGAGTTGGTAAACGGATCGTGATGGTCGTGGAAATGAGGCGCGGCCATCTGGTCCGTAAGCTGGCTGTTTGGCATGGGCTCCGCTTTCATGCAGGCGTCCACGCAGGCCTGATCCAGAGCCAGCGGATCAAAGGAAGCAAACATGCCGATATTCGGCAGGATCGGGGCGTCATTTTCACAGTGGCAGTCGCAGTTGGGGGACACATCCACAATCAGGGAGATATGGAACTGAGGCCGTCCGTCCACCACGGCTTTTGTATATTCCGCCATCTTGCAGTTTAAGATGGAATTTGCGTTGCTGTCGTTAAAAGCGATGGCGTCATAATTGCAGGCGCCCAGGCAGCGGCCGCAGCCGACACAGTGGGACAGGTCCACATGCATTTTTTTAGTGGTTTCGTCAAATACTAGGCCGTTGTTGGCACATTCCTTCTGACATTTTTTGCAGCCGCGGCAGGTTTCCTCATCAATATGGGGCTGGCCGTTGGAATGCTGCTCTGTTTTGCCGGCTCTGGAACCGCAGCCCATGCCGATGTTTTTGATAGCGCCGCCGAAACCGGTCATCTCATGTCCTTTGAAATGGGTCAGGCTGATAAAGATATCGGCATCCATAACGGCACGGCCGATTTTGGCTTCTTTTACGTATTCGCCGCCCTCTACGGGTATATTGATATCATCGGTGCCCTTTAAGCCGTCGGCGATCAGTACGGGACATCCCACGGTCAGGGGCGTGAAGCCGTTCTGCCAGGCGCATTCCAGATGCTCCAGAGCGTTTTTCCGGCTGCCGGGATACATGGTGTTGCAGTCGG
>CAOKOL010000014.1 GCA_948470335.1 uncultured Lachnospiraceae bacterium
TACCATTTTTCACATTTTGGCAAAAGCGTCTTTTCAACTAAGTTTGGAAAGATTCAAAAAGTCCTTGACGATTTGTCTCTGGCAAGACCAAAAGGAGTTTGTGAGCCGCATATACAGTGGGAAATATACTCCTTCACCGGTAAGGAGAGTGGAAATCCCGAAGCCGGAAGGTGGTGTGAGGAAACTTGGCATACCAACCGTTATTGACCGAACCTTGCGACAGGCAGTCACACAACAACTGATGCCAATTTACGAGCCGCTGTTTGCGGAAGGAAACTATGGCTATCGTCCGGGCAGGGATGCAAAGCAGGCAATTCAGAAAGTAAAAGAATACGCAGAACAGGGATATACATATGCAGTATCTCTGGATTTATCGAAGTATTTCGATACTCTGAACCATGAAAGATTACTGAACCTGTTGAGACAAGAAGTCAAAGATGAGAGGGTAATCCAACTGATTAAGCGGTACCTGAAAAGTGGAGTCATGGAAAATGGAGTGGTCATGGAAACGGAGGAAGGTTCTCCTCAGGGAGGGAACCTGTCACCACTGTTGGCAAATATCTATCTGGATGAGTTCGACAAAGAGATTTTAAGAAGAGGTGTGCCGTGTATCCGCTATGCCGATGACATTGTGCTGTTGGCAAAAAGCAGGAGGGCGTCAGAAAGGCACCTGGAAAGCAGTAGCCGATATCTGGAAGAAAAGCTGAAACTAAGGGTGAATCGGGAGAAAAGCCGGACGGTGAGTGTATTTGCAATCCGAAATTTCAAATTCCTTGGCTTTGCATTGGGGAGGAATGGAGGTGGAGTCTTCATCAAAGTTCATCCAAAGTCATGGAAGAAGTTCAGACAGAAGCTGAAAAACCTGTCTTCTCGAAGGAGAGCACAAAGAATCAAGCCCTCGTTGGAAAAGATAAGGGTCTATGCAAGGGGATGGCTGAATTATTATGGGATAGCAAGCATGAAAAACCGTATAGAGGACATAAACGGGTGGATGTACCATCGAATCCGGATGTGTATATGGAAACAATGGAAGAAACCAAAGACCAGACAGAGAAATCTTATGAGAATGGGAATTCCAGAGTATTATGCACATATGGCGGCAAATAGCCGTAAAGGTCACTGGTTCAACTCAAACCTGACAACAGTCAAAAGAGCAATGACAAAAGAAAGACTGATTAACAGTGGCTTTTACGATTTAGCCGCAGCCTATCAGTCTGTGCACGTCAACTATTGAAAGCGCCGTATACTGAACGGTACATACGGTGCTGTGAGAGGACGGCGGTTAGCCGCCGCCTCCTACTCGATTAAATACTTAAAATTTAAAGCACTGCATTCCCCAGCGGATACAATACCAGCATGCAAATCACAAAACAGGCCCCGATCATCAGCAGATTCCATTTCAGCGTATTCCGTACGGTGATATGCCCCGGACCGAAAAACAGCGGGGCGGTCACGGCTGCGGAAGGAACCAGGGAGGCGAAGTTGGCCACAAGGCAGATGATAATGGCGATGGCGGCAGTGCTGACGGAAGCGGCCGCGGCAACGGGGAGAACCAGGCCGAAAAACAGCAGCATGGAAACCACGTTGGATACAAAATTTGTAAGAATCAGACAGAATAATACGCCCAGCCCTACGATCACGCCGATGGAAAGCGTACCGGTCAGCGGCGCCAGCAGATTGCTCAAAGCGGCGGAGATGCCGGTGTCGGCGGAGCTGACCGCGCTGCCGAAGACGACCACGGCGCCGATGAAGATCAGCAGTGTCATGGGCGCCGCTTTTGCCAGCGCCGCGAAGCTGGCGATGGGTTTGTCATCCACCCGGATAACGCACAGCAGGCAGACGCCCACAATGGCGGGAACCGTATTTCCCCATGCGCTCAGCGCGGTTTTCGCGGCCGCCGGCAGCAGGGCCGGAAAAATCTCAGGGACAATCCACGCCAGCACCACGCCGGCGAATACGATCAGGGAGATGATTCCTTCTCTGGTCAGCGGTACTTTTTTTGCCCTGGCGCCGTCCAGATCATAATTGTGATATTTGGACGCTTCCGGCTTCCAGATCACGCAGATTACCAGCAACAGCAGCAGGTACATCAGGAAGGCGAAGGGCAGGCCCAGAGTCATCCACTGGGTATAGGTAATCGTGATGCCGGAGGCTGCCGCCGTTCCGATCATAATCAGCGGAACCGCGTGGCAGATGGGAGTGGCGGCATTGGTGATATTGCTGATCCAGAAAATGCCGATAATCAGCGCCGTATAAAAAGAATCCCCCTTCTTGTATCCGATCTCGTCACAGATTTCCTCCGCCAGCGTGATAAAGATAATAGCCAGAGTGGCGCATTCCAGAATCAGTCCCAGCAGAGTGGCGGCCAGAAAAAACATGGCCATAAAGGCATAGGGCCGGTTACGGACAATGTTTCTTGTCAGGAACCAGCCGGCGATTTTTTTAATCACGCCGGTATCCGACAGTACTTTGTTCAGGCCCATGCAGGTGATTACCACGATTATGGTGGCGCTGCCCATGGATGCCCCGTAAACGGCGGCGGCCGGCATGACGCCGGTCATAATAATTCCCGCCAGAGCGAACAGGCTTACCCAGTCCGTGCCCACGGTCAGCCACAGATACAGCACCGGCACCAGAACGGCCAGCACATTGACACCGATACCGGTCAGTCCGTTGGCCGGCGGCACGACAGTTTTGATGAGAATGGCTGCCAGCAGGGCAATCCAGATATGTTTGTACTTGGTTATTATTTTCATACGTTCCCCCTTTTATGGTTGTCTCTTTTGCTATCGGTTATAATACCCTCTCGTATACCAGTAAAATTCTTCTCCCATCCAGGCGTTGACCTTTTCAATGTCTTTGTCACCGGGCATACCCAGAGCGCCGGCGCGGCCCATATAACCGCCGTCGGGTGCGAAGGTGTCCACCATGTCCCGGATGGGCTGGCGGATACTTTCCTCGGTGACATCCGGCCATCCTGGCGGCGGGTTCCAGTCGAAGCAGCCGGCCAGCACCAGTTCTCTGCCGTACTTTGCTTTCAGGCCCAAAAGATCATTTCTGGTCTGAGCGGGGTCCCATACCTTTACGCCGATGCCGCGCATATCCTCCAGAAAATCTTCGCATCGCCCGCAGTTATGATACTGGATGGGAATGCCTCTGTCGCTGAACGGTTTGGTCAGCGCCCTGTATACCGGCATCAGGAATTCCCGGAACATTTCCAGAGATAGAAACGGGCTGGCGGCGCTGGCCGTGTCGTCCAGGATGTAAACGCAGTCCATTGTGTAATGCTGCGCGGCGGCCTCGCAGATCGGCAGGTAAAGCCGTGTCATGCAGTCCAGGATTTCTTTTACGGCTTCCGGTTCTTCATACAGCGCCATCAGCGCGTTTTCAAACCCGGTAAATGCCACAAACTGCTGAAAAGGCATCAGCCCCACGATTCCCATGGCTGCCGACTGGGTGTGGTCGATTCCCGAAGTTTCCCAGTCCTTTTTTGCCTGTGCTTCCCAGTCAATATGTTCCGGAAGCTCCGGTACTTTTAAAATGTCCCGCCAATGTGTCAGATTGTCCAGATTCAGCAGGAACGTTCCCGGCTCCGGAATGCAGCCGAAATTGGTGGATTCGTTGGCCACATATTTTACGCCCCAGATATCGTAACGGCCGTTGGGGGCGGGGGTCAGATGGGTTTCGTCAAATAAAAAGGGTCCTACGATTTTATAGGTGGCCTCCCCGTTGTAGCCGACAAAACCCATATTCTGGATCGGCACGCTTTCGGGAATCTCTCCGTTCAGCACCCGCAGGTAATTGTCTTTCGGGGTCAGTTTCAGGCTTTCGGTTATTTTCTGGCGTTGATCAGGACTATACATACAAGCTCCTCCTAAAATGAAAATTTCTGGTGTTTACTGTTGTTTTGCTTTCCGCTGTGCGATTTCCTGCGCATATCCGTCCAGCTTTTCCTGGGTCAGCCGGTACAGGAATGTCACCAGCAGCAGGGAAATGACAAACAGAGCCAGAGGAATCAGCGCGAAGGAATTAATCAGTGAGGTTTTCACCGTTTCCGTGATGGCTTCGCCGGCGATATACCCGGCGCCGGCCAGCACTGCCGGAACCAGTATGCCCACGATGGTCAGGGACAGTTTAATCGGAACGCCGGTCAGTCCCATAATGGTGCCGGTACAGTCAATACCGGTTTTCCACTCGGAAAATACGGCGCAGTTGGAATAAAAAGTAATAATGCCGGGGGTGGCCAGCGCCAGGGCAAACTGTACCAGCACCATGGCCGCGGTAAATATCACCGCCTGTCCGGCGGCCGCGCTTCTCCATGCCGCGATAATGGCGGCAATGCAGATCAAAAGTCCCGTCTGAACCGTTTTCTTCACGGACAGCTTTTTGGAGATGCCGTTGGCCAGCAGGGAACCGATAACGGCGGCCACATTGGTAACGGTCAGGTAAAAGGCATACAGGTCGCTGCGCCCCAGGCTCATCTCAAACAGATACACGCCCATGTAAGAGAATACAAAAATAGAAAGCTGGGTGCCGGTGTTAATCAGGATTACCCACAGAATCTGGGCGTTGGATCGGATGACGGTGACGATATCCCTGACAGAAATCCGGTTCGCTTTTTTCCGTTCCGATGTTTCCGCCGCGGCTGCAAGCTCCGCTCTGGTCGGCTCGTAGCCTTCTGTCAGCTTAAAGTGAATATAATAGCCGGGCAGCGTCAGCGCTCCCATAATGGTTGCCGCCATGGCATAGGCGAATACCTGGTTGGTAAACAGGCCGATTAAAAGGACGGCGATGTAGGACACCACGATGCCGCAGGCCTTGTTCCAGGCGTTTCTGGTTCCCGACAGGTGAGCCCGTTCCGCCTCGGTGGAAGCGCAGACGCCGATCAGGGAAATATTGGCGCACCAGGCAAAGTTAAAAAATATAATGTAAATTCCAAAAAAGACGCAGGTTGCCACCACAGCCGTCGTAGCGTTGAAACCGTAACTGTACAGGGTGGGAGCGAACCACTGGAAGGCATGGGATATGACGATCAGCGGCGCCATAATCAGCAGCATACTGCGGTATCGTCCCCATTTTCCGGGTTTCATGGTGTCGATCAGGGCGCCCCATAAGAAAGACATGATAAAGTCGAATACATTGATAATGGTATTCATAATGCCGACCGCGGCCAGGGGCAGGGCAACCACCGTGGTTAGAAAATAAGTCCAGTAATAAGTCTTAAAGCTGACGGACAGAGAGTAAAGAAAATCTCCCACGCCAAACCAGGTTTTTAAGGCACTGCTTAATGGTTTTTTTGACATACAGACTCCTCCTGATGATGTTTACGGGTTTTTGCCGTAAACCCGATGCGGTGAAAGCGCCGGACTGTTTCATATTTTCTACAACCCCTTTCCATAGAACAGATTTCCCGCAGCACTTTCATAAAAAATTTACAACATACATGTTTCCTGATATTCCGGCCAGAATATTCTTATAATCTGTATTTTATCGGCTGCGCCGGGATTTTGCACCGGTAAAATGCCCAACGCTTTCCGGCCGGGTTTCGGAACTTTTTCATTATGTCTTTTTTACAATCCGCCCTCTGCCCTGTTCGTAAAAAAAATATAATGACACCTGTGCTTTCCCAATATAAAATAAAAGAATGATAAATATCGGAATATTACTCATATTTTCTGTTTTTAAGGAAAATATCGGAAGATATCAGAAAATGGAGGCGGTTCATGGAGATCCCTTTGTATGTATTTCAGGAAGAACTGCAAAAAAGTTTCAGGTTAACGGGGCAGTTTTCCCGGCCTGATTATTTATGCCATACGCTGCGGCTGTACGGACCCGGCACGGTGCTGAAAGCCCATGTGCTTTATGTTGTGCCGGAAGATCAGCTTGAGAGATTTCAGGATGCGCCGGGGCGGCGGGAACCGGATTTTTACAGTCCCTGCGTGGTGTTTTCCGATTTGCCGCAGCCGGACAGTTCCGGACAGGGCATATGGTGCGTGTCTGACCGATACGGCTGGCAGGAGGGATTTAATTTTCTGCTGGAATTCACGGAGCGTCTGGAGCGCTGGGATACAAAGCTGAAACAGTTGTCAGACAGGAAAGCCGATTACCATGAATATTTTCGGATCAGCTTCCCTTTAATTGGGAATCCCCTGATTTTATATGACCATAATTATATTATCATAGCGGATTCCAGAGGGCTGCACCCCATGCCGGACGATACTGACTGGCAGAATCTGACGGCGGCGGGATACTGGATTCCGGAAGTGCGGACCACGGCGATCCGGGATATGGGAGATTATCATTTTCCCCCCAACGAGGCAACCTATTATGACAGCAATTCCTTTTTTCATAATTTTGTCATTATGAATCTGCGAGACGGACGGAATTTTTCCACATTTCTGGGAACGGTCTGTGTCCATGAAATTTTCCGTCCGGTTACGCCGGAGAGCCTTTTTCTGATTAATTATATGGGCCTGTCTCTGATTGAACGGATGGGCCGGGAGGCGGCGGCAGCCCGGCAGACCAAGGACGCTGTGGACCGGTTTCTGATTTCCGCCTTGCAGGGAGAGCATTTCAGCAGCGCTTATATCCGGCAGCGGCTGGAAATGATCGGGTGGGAGGAAGACTGCGAATACCGGGTCATTATGTTTTCCGAAAAACATGATTTTATGAGCGGAACCTATTTTCCCAAGCGGATGCAGCATATTTTTCAGAACTGCCGCTCCGTGGTGATCGATGATTACCTGATTTCCGTCGTATGCTTAAAAGGCGGGCTGAAATTACAGGATTTTACGGAATTTGTAACCATTATGCGGGATTCTATTCTGAAATGCGGTATCAGCAGTTCCATATATACGTTTTCTGAGATTGGATTTGGCTATCAGCAGGCGATGCTGGCTTTGCGGATCGGGAACGGCATCCGGCCGACCATATGGATGTATCGCTTTGAGGATTATGCTGTCCAGTTGTTTCTGCTGGAGACAATGAACCGGCATTCCTATAAAATGATCTGCCATCCGGCCGTCCTGAAACTGGATGAGGAAGACCGGCAAACCGGAAACTGCTATATCAATACACTGGAGGCTTATCTGACCAGTGAAAAGAATGTGGGAAAGATTGCGGAGAAATTATTTATTCACCGGAATACGCTGATGTACCGGCTGGATAAAATCGTAACCCTTACAGGGCTGGATTATGATAATCTGGCGGAGATGGAGTACGTGCTGCTCTCCATTTATGTGCTGCGTCTGGTGCAGAAAGGGCACAGCGGCATGCCCTCATTTCTGCCGGCCACCAGACAGTGGGAGAGTTTTGAGGAAAAGAAGGATTGAATGCAGGAGGCAGCGCAAAAACACCGCCCCCGCTGCCGGAGACGGCGTTTTATGCCCGCATACTGCCGGGCCTTATTCTGTTGAAAAGAAAATGGTTTTACTTACTTCCTGATACCTTCCACAACTTCACCCGGAATCTCGAATTCCACACAGCCCATATACATAGGGGCCACGTCGCCTTCGTTGAAGCTGATCACGATGTTGTTGTCCGCGTTCAGATAGAAAGAAGTTTCGTCGGTAATCTGCTTGAAGTTCCATTCCTCAATCTCGTCGTTCAGCCAGTAATAGACATTCTCATCCGCATCCATCCGTGCCTGCATCTGCTCTTTGATGTTTTCGCTGATGGGGGTGATATAGTCCGCACCTTCCGTAAAGAGGTCGGCCAGGGCCAGCCGCTGGCCGGTCTTTAAGTCAATGGTGTAGAAATAATCCCATTCGGCGCCGCTTCCCGATGCCTGGTAGCAGATCAGTTTTAAGGTAAAGTAATTTTCGCTGGTGGCAAGGATTTCATGGCTGATCATAATATCCTGATAGCCTTCCTTGTCTTTTGCGTTTTCTTCAAACTCCGTGATAATCTGGTCTGTGATTTTCCGGATTTCGGCGTTGATTTCCTCGGTGGTCTTTTTTAAGTTCTCTTGTACCGCGCTGTCATTTCCCGTGGTTTCCGTTCCGGCGCCGGCGGTTTGTCCCGGCGCGTCTGTCTGACCGGAGTCCGATGCCTGTACCGGCGCCGTCGTCTGATTCGGTACCAGCTCAGGTACATTTACGTCCGCACGGTGTCTTTCATCCTCATACTGATAATCCCGGAAGGTCACTACCTCCACCAGTCCTCCCACGATCGGGAGTCGGCTCATGGCATAGGCCGCATCCTTTGAGATATTGGGAAGAAGGATAAATGCCGCTGCGGCCGCTGCCGCGGTCAGGCCGATTTTGAGCGAGAGAGGTTTTTTCCTTCCGGCCGGTTTCCGCTGTAGCTGCTGTTTCCGCTCTGCCTGCTGTTTTTCCTGTTTTGCTTCTTCGATTCTTTTTTTCATCTGCTCCACCTGCTCTTTCGACATATTAATCTGTTTATATTGCTGCTTCACCTGTTCCAGCCTTTCGTAATCTTTCCGGTTTTCATCCATACTTGATCTCCTTTCTATGCACGGAACAATGGGTTCCGTGATTTTTAAAACGATAAGCGCTTAAGTTCTGTGTTGCGGCCGTCTGCGAATTACGATCAGTAGGCCAATTCCAGGCGCATTTTTTTCAGTCCCCGGTACAGCCTGCTTTTTACTGTGTTTACATTTTCTTCCTGCACACTGGCGATCTGTTCCAGCGTCAGATCCTCAAAATATCTTAAAATAATAACGGTTTTTACTTCCTGCGGAAGTGTGTCCAGCGCCCGCATCAGATCCACGTCCTGGTATCGGTCCTCTTTTCCCGCAAGCTTCCCGCCGATTTCTTCCGGCGCGGCGTATACCTCCCGTGAGACGGGATTGCTTTTCAGAAATCTGAAAATTTCATTCAGCATAATGCGGTAAATCCAGGTTGCCGCGTAGGCTTTCTGTTTTAATGAATCACTGTGCAGGATTGCTTTGTATGCGCCGTTCTGCACGATGTCTCCGGCATCCGCTTCATTGTGAACGTAGCTGTACGCGAGACGGTAATAGTTGTTGTATTTTTCCAGCAGAATCTGTTCTACCAGTTGTTCCTTCTCCATGCCTGTTAAATCTGTCAAAGCATTCTGCCTCCTTTCCCTTGTCTATGATTTCTTTCATTTTTTGCTTTTCTGATGATTAGACCGCCGGAGCGGTGAAAAAGTTTCAGAGAAAATAAAAAATAAGGCATATACCACGATAAAGAACAACAGTGGTATATGCCTGTCATAGTATTCCCTCTATTTTGCATTGCGATAACAGCGGCCGTATCCTTTATACGGAGATATCAATGGAAACGCTTTCCACTGCCACGGCTCCGGCGTCTGCCGAAACCGCAGGCGCTGAAACGGCCGGAGCGGCCGAAGTGGCCATGTCTGCCGGAACGGTTCCCGACGGTACGGGGGACGCGCCTGCCAGAGAAGAAGTCATGGCGGAGACAGTCTCTGCCGTGGCGCTTTTCCGGTCTTCGTCCAGTTCTTTTTGGGCGTAATTCTGCTCGTCTCTTTTCCGTTTTTTCCGCCGGGTGGACAGTTCTTTCCGGATTTCTTCTTCCTTTTTATCTTCCATTTTTTTGGCGGCCCGTTCCCGTTCCCGTTCCAGCACTTCTTCTTTGTTCAGATTTTTGATTTTCTTCTGAATCCGCTTCATCAGTTTTTCCATCCGCCGGATCATCTGATTAATCTTTTTCTGGTCTTTTTTATCCGCGCCGGCCAGGGACATTTTCAGATTGACAAGCGCCCGCATTGCTTTGGACGATACCTGCAAAACGTCTATTTTTGTCTCTGCTTTCGCCAGCAGGGCGGCCAGCTCTCCTACCGAATCGTCCGGCGCAGAGGATTTGACCGGTCCGCCGGATGCGGATGAAGAATTGGAACCGTTGTTCTCAGGAACCTTCCAGAAGTCAAATTCTGCGGTATCAAAGGAGCCAAACAGCGTATCCAAATCCGTGCCTGTTTCTAATTCAATTGGTTCTGCCTGTTCCTGTCGGCCGTCCTGTTCCCTCAGGGCGGTCTGATACCTGGCAGCTTCCGCCTGCCAGTTTCTTGCCGTAACCTTCATAGATATCCTCCCTCCTTGAAATGATATCGTGGTATATCTATATTTATATTATCGGCCGAAATGGGGCGGAAGGAGATGAAAACAGGGAAAATAAAGGAAAAATTAAGATTTTACACTAACTGAAAATAAACCAGCATCCCATTGTAGATCCCTCTGGCAAAACTGCGGGGATCGTTGGACAGAAGTTCTGCGTCTACGGGATTTGTCAGGTAGCCCATTTCCACCAGCAGGGACGGCATCAGGGTGTGACGCAGTACGTAAAGGCCGGGATTGACGCGCATGCCCCGGTTAGGCAGTCCCGTGGCCCGGTGCAGCCCGGTCAGGATATTTTCCCCAAGAGGCCAGGCAGAGCTGGATTCGCTGTATACATATACCTCACTGCCGCTGGCATCGGTGTTGTCGCTGGAATTGCAGTGGAGACTGATAAAATAATCGGCGCCCCAACTGTTGGCGGCATCCACCCGGGTGGCCAGGCTGGTGGAGTTGGAGGTTCCCAGTTGTTCCGTGGGGCTGCTGCGGGACAGGCGGACTTCAAAAAAGGGGTTGGATTCCAGCATAGCGGCCAGTTCTGCGCCTACCGCATAGGTAACGTCCTGTTCCCGTACGCCGTTGGCCTCCGCGCCGGCATTGGGATTTACGGGGTTATGCCCCTGGTCAATAAAGATTTTCATAGGCGTTTGCTCTCACGGGTCCGGCGGGCCGGACACATAGATTGAAGGATTTTATTGCTTTATCATATGCATAGACATTGAATCATGTGAGAATGAAAGATATAATATGAGGGAAATCTGTAAAGGTTATATGGATTGCGGGCAGTGTCATGTCGGAAAAATATTTCGGAAAGATTTATCCCCGAGAAAATAATGTTTCGGAAGACCATCTTTTAAAAGGCTTAAAAAGCCAGAAAAAGCAGCTTCGGAAACTTTTGACTTCTCAGGAAAGATATACTATAATGAAAACATTGACGCGGATATCCGACGTTTTATTTTTGAAAAAGCAGACTGCCTTGCGGGAATCCGGCTTCGGAAAGAAGGGACAGCCCTGGCGGAACAGTTGATTATGGAGGAATTTATGAATAAAGGACCTTATTATATTACAACGGCGATTACCTATACTTCCGGCAAACCCCATATCGGGAATACTTATGAAATTATTCTGGCGGACGCCATTGCCCGTTATAAGAGAGCACAGGGGTACGACGTGTTTTTCCAGACCGGCACCGATGAGCACGGACAGAAAATTGAGGAAAAGGCGGCCGCCGCCGGCGTTACGCCCAAAGAATTTGTGGACGGCGTGGCGGCTCAGATTCAGGAAATATGGGATCTGATGGAAACCTCCTATGATAAATTTATCCGGACCACCGATCTGGACCATGAGAAACAGGTGCAGAAGATTTTCAAAAAGCTGTATGACCAGGGGGATATCTATGAAGGGTATTATGAGGGGCTGTACTGTACGCCCTGCGAGTCCTTCTTTACCGAGTCTCAGTTGGTGGACGGCAAGTGCCCCGACTGCGGCAGGGAAGTAAAGCCGGCGAAAGAAGCGGCTTATTTTTTCAGAATGAGCAAATATGCCCGGCGGCTTATCGATCATATCAACGCCCATCCGGAATTTATCCAGCCCGTTTCCCGGAAAAATGAGATGATGAACAATTTCCTGCTTCCGGGCCTGCAGGATCTGTGCGTGTCAAGAACCTCTTTTCAGTGGGGCATTCCGGTAGATTTCGATCCGAAGCATGTGGTTTATGTATGGCTGGACGCTCTGACCAATTATATCACCGGCATCGGCTATGAATGCGGCGGGGAATCCACGGAGCAGTTTCAGGCGCTGTGGCCTGCGGATCTGCATCTGATCGGAAAAGACATTATCCGGTTCCATACGATCTACTGGCCGATTTTCCTGATGGCGCTGGATCTGCCGCTGCCAAAGCAGGTATTCGGACATCCCTGGCTTCTGCAGGGGGACGGCAAGATGAGCAAGTCCAAGGGGAATGTGCTGTATGCGGATACGCTGGTGGACTTTTTCGGCGTCGATGGGGTGCGCTATTTTGTTCTTCATGAGATGCCCTTTGAAAATGACGGCGTGATCTCCTGGGAGCTGATGGTG
Source organism: uncultured Lachnospiraceae bacterium (assembly GCA_948470335.1). Classification (GTDB taxonomy): domain Bacteria; phylum Bacillota; class Clostridia; order Lachnospirales; family Lachnospiraceae; genus Paralachnospira_A. The sequence continues at coordinate 12,137 of CAOKOL010000014.1, forward strand.
GAGCGGATGAATTCCGATCTGGCCAACACGCTGGGAAATCTGGTAAACCGTACCATTTCCATGTCCAATAAATATTTTGGCGGCGTAGTGAATAACTCTGGCGTAACCGAGGCGGTGGACGAGGAACTGAAAGCCTGTGCGCTGGAAACGGTAAAAGCCGTGGACGCGAAGATGGAGAAGCTGCGGGTGGCGGACGCCATGACGGAGATCTTCAATCTGTTCAAGCGGTGCAACAAATATATTGACGAGACGATGCCCTGGGCGCTGGCGAAAGAAGAAGCGACAAAACCCCGGCTGGAGACGGTTCTTTATAACCTGGTGGAGAGCATCTGTATCGGCGCCAGCCTGCTGGATTCCTCTATGCACGGGACGGCGGAAAGAATTCTCGGTCAGTTAAACGGAACGCTTCGCGGTCTGGATGAGATGACGGAATTCGGTCTGTATCCTTCCGGAACGAAGGTGACGGAAAAGCCGGAGATTTTATTTGCCCGGATGGACATCAAAGAGGTGATGGAGAAGGTAGAGGCGATGCAGGCTGCGGAAGCCGGGGAAGGCGAGCAGTATCCCGCGGTCGAGCCAAAACCGGAAATTACCATAGACGACGTGGACAAGATTCAGTTGCTGGTAGGCGAGGTGTTAAGCTGCGAGCCGGTGAAAAAGGCAAAAAAACTTCTGGTGATGCAGGTACGGGTCGGCGCGCAGGTTCGCCAGATCGTATCGGGAATCGCCAAATACTATAAGCCTGAGGAAATGGTGGGCAAAAAAGTGGTGGTTGTGGCCAACTTAAAGCCGGCCAAGCTGTGCGGTATGCTGTCGGAAGGAATGCTGCTGGCAGCAGGAGACGATGCGGATCATCTGGCCATGGTGACGGTGGACAGAGATATGGTCAGCGGTTCGACAGTATCATAAAAACCAATTATGTCCGGCCTTTCTCCATGACGCGGGAATATACGGCATCCGGTGACGTAAAAGCGGATCATGGGATGTGCTTCATGGGGGAAGGCTTTTTGACAGACACGGCATAAGACAACTGCGGGGCGGCCGGCAGCGGCGGTCTGTCCTTATGGGGTGGAAATAAGGGTGGGGCCTTGCCTGCGGTAGTACATTTTGTATTTGTATGGATCATGAGGGAAAGCGGCAATGAGAGCAATATTTGACAGTCATGCCCATTATGACGATAAAGCCTTTGACGGGGACAGGGACAGCCTGCTTTCGGCCATGGAGGAACAGGGCGTAGGACGTATTGTGAACGTGGGCGCCAGTCTGGAGACGACAAAGCGGACGCTGGAGCTGACGCAGAAATATCCGTTCGTGTACGGCGCTGCCGGCGTTCACCCCGATGAAACCGGCGAGCTGGATGAGGAAAATTTCCGTTGGCTGGAGTGGGCGGCCGGCCAGGAAAAAATCGTGGCTGTGGGAGAAATCGGTCTGGACTATTACTGGGACAACGCGCCCAGAGAAGTGCAGCAGCACTGGTTCCGGCGTCAGCTTCAGCTTGCCTGGAAACTGGATCGGCCGGTGATTATTCACAGCCGGGAAGCGGCGAAGGATACGCTGGATATTATTAAAGAAGAAGGCGGCAGGGATCATGCCATGGTGATACACTGCTTTTCCTACGGCGTGGAACTGGCCAGGAAATATTTGGATATGGGCCATGATCTGGGGATCGGCGGTGTGCTGACCTTTAAGAACGCAAAGAAGCTGAAAGAGGTAGCGGCCTATGCGCCGCTGGAGCGGATTCTGCTGGAGACAGACTGCCCCTATCTGGCGCCGGTTCCGTTCCGGGGAAAGCGGAATGATTCCACGAAGATCAGCCATGTGGCGGAAGAACTGGCCAGGATCAAAGGCGTGGACATAGAACGGGTGCTGGAAGTGACGTGGGAGAATGCGTGCAGGTTTTACAGGGTGTGAAAGGAATCATATGGCCTATTTAGGAAATCCGCAGAATACCATTGAAATATTAAAAAAATATGATTTTTCCTTCCAGAAAAAGTACGGGCAGAATTTTCTGATTGATACTCATGTGCTGGATAAGATTATCCGTGCGGCGGAGATTACGGCGGATGATTTTGTGCTGGAGATCGGGCCGGGGATCGGCACCATGACCCAGTATCTGGCGGAAGCCGCCAGAGAGGTGGCGGTGGTGGAGATCGATGATAAGCTGATTCCGATTCTGGAGGAAACGTTAAAGGAATATGAGAATGTGACCATTATCCATGGTGACATTTTAAAGGTGGATATTGAAGCGCTGACAAGGGAGAAAAATCAGGGCAGGCCGGTAAAGGTGGTGGCCAACCTGCCCTATTATATTACCACGCCGATTATTATGGGATTACTGGAAGGCGGTGTGCCTGTGGACAGTATTACCGTTATGGTGCAGAAGGAAGTGGCGGACCGGATGAAGGTAGGGCCAGGCACAAAGGATTACGGGGCGCTGTCACTGGCCGTCCAGTATTATGCCCGGCCGGAAATCGTGGCGAATGTCCCGCCGAACTGTTTTATCCCCCGTCCGAAGGTGGGCTCCGCGGTGATTCGCCTGACCCGCCATCAGACGCCTCCTGTTCAGGTGAGGGACGAAGAATTTCTGTTCCGCGTGATCCGCGCGTCCTTTAACCAGAGAAGGAAGACGCTGGTAAACAGCCTGAATAATTCACCGGAGCTGCAACTGACAAAAGAGCAGATTACCCTGGCCCTGGAGCAGATGGAGTTGCCGGCGGCGGTCAGAGGAGAGACGCTGACGCTTGCGCAGTTTGCGCGGCTGGCGGAGCTGTTGGGAAAATAAATTGTTGTGTTTTATCAAACTGGCAGGAGAAGTGTGTCCATGTGTAGGAAAAAAGAATTGGAAAGTATTGTAGACAAATTGGTAAAAACATATCAATCTGTTTACGGGGATCAAATCGTGAAAATAGTGCTGTATGGTTCTTATGCCCGTGGTGATTATGACAGTGAATCGGATGTGGATATGGTTGCGCTGGTTCATGGTGACAGAAGGATATTACAGGAGCAGTTAAAACAGGTATGGGATGTGTCTTCGGATCTGGAATTGGAGTTTGGAATGATTCTATCACCGACAGTGATTCCTTATGACGAGTATGAACGGTATGCCGATGTTTTGCCATATTATAAAAATATTGCTGAGGAAGGGGTCGTAATTGTTGCCTGACAATAAAACTTTACTGATGATGCATAGATTGGATTCAGCTAAAGAAAAACTGGAATCCGCAAAATTACTTTTAGAATATGGAAAGTTAAAAGATTCCGTAAGCCGTTCCTATTATGCGATGTTTACCGGTGTAAGAGCGCTGTTGGCCAGGGATGGAGTGGATTTTTCTAAGCATGCGGGAGTGATCTCCTATTTTCAGAAAGAATATATCAAAACAGGTAGACTGGATGTGAAATATTCAAAATACATCAGTCAGGCATTTCAGATTAGAAATAATACGGATTATGCAGATTTTTATATAGTTTCTAAATCGGATGCGGAAGAACAGTATGAGAAAGCGGAAGATTTTTATCAGATGATTAAAAATTATCTTTTAATTGAGTAGAGTTGCATTTGCACAGAAAAATTTCAATCCTGTTGCTGCGGCATCAGATGAAGGGGGAAACGCAGGATTCCCCTACTCCATCTTAACCGCCCACAACGGGCCGCCGGCGGCGGCCCCTTTTTTCAGTTCTGACAGCAGCAGATCCAGTTCCCATTCCTTTCGGCTGTTCTCGTAGCTGTTTGGATCTGCGATTCTTACATGTCCGTCTTCCAGAAGCTTTGTAATCAGTATAAAATGGCCGTTGTTTGTCAAAGTGCCTTTTCCCATCAGGGCGGCCAGAACATAGCCGCTCTCCAGCAGTTCGGAGACATACTCCCGGTTTAAATTTGTTACGCTTTCCACGGTAAAGCCGTATGCGGTGAGAGAGTCGGGAATCAGGCTGTGATAGGAGCCGCTGTGGAGGGCGTAATATCCGTTTTCCGCCGCCCAGTCAGCCATATCGGTGGGCGTAAGACCGCCGCCCTCCAGAGAGAAGCTGGAGATCAGCATGGACACTGCGGTAGGGCCGCAGCCATAGCCTTCCAGCGGGTCTTCGCCTCCGTAAAGGTAATCCGCCCAGCGCCGGTCTCCCTGATTGTAATACATCATCGGTCCCATCTCCGTATCCAGCATGACAAAGTAGATGTCCTCCGGTGCGTCCTGTATTTCCAGATCAGAGGAATTTCCCAGTTCGTCGATGAAATCCAGGGGGTGGGGGACTTCGGCGGTTTCTTCCGTGGGAGGGGAGGTTTCTGCTTCGGAGGAAATGGTTTCGGTTTCGGTTGACTCGGCGGTTTCAGCAGTTTCGAAATCTGCGGATTCTCCGGCATTTTCAGTGGGCTCCTGGAGATGGCCGTTGCGGGCGTAACGTATGGAGTTCTTGAGATCTTCGGTGGTGACAGATCGAAAAAATGCAAAAAGGCTGACTACAGCAATCAGTGTAGTCAGCAAAATACTGCATAGAATCAATGTGTGAACCGGAGACAAATTAGATTTTTTCTTCATATTTACAGTATTTACCGCAGTGTCTAAAATATGTCTCAATCATTTACAGCGCAGCCAGTTTTTTCATCACGGCCTGAGCAATACTGCCAAGAGGAGACTGGAGACAAACCGCTCCGATCTTATAGGCCTCCATAGGCATACCGTAGACAACGCAGGTTTCTTTGTCCTGTCCGATAGTGTAGGCGCCGTTTCTGCGCATACGCAGAAGGCCGGCGGCTCCGTCAGCGCCCATACCGGTGAGAATAATGCCGATGGATTTATCACGGACATGCATGGCCATGGAGTCAAAGAGCACATCCACAGAAGGGCAGTGTCCGCTCACTCTGTCGCCTTCCACACAGTTTACCGCGTAGCCGCCGCCGATCCGTACCACCCGCATCTGCATACCGCCGGGGGCCAGAAGAACCAGGCCGGGCAGGATGCGGTCGCCGTTTTTCGCTTCACGTACTTCCATTTTGCACAGACGGTTCATTCGCTCCGCGTACATGGAGGTAAATCCGGGAGGCATGTGCTGGGTGACAACGATTCCGGGCATATTGGCCGGAAACTGCTGCAGGACTTCCAAAGTGGCCTCCGTACCGCCGGTAGAAGCGCCGATAGCGATCACCATCTGGTTTGCCGCGGCCGAAAGCGGACGCCCCGTCAGAACCCTGTTTGGCGCGATTCCCCCATTTCCGCGGGCAGGCTGAGACATACCCGCCAAAGGCGGAGCAGCCGCAAATTGAGGCGTGATCCGGACACGGGCTTTGGAACCGATTACCAGCTTATTCATCAGCGTAGACAGGAAAAATTCCTTCCGGTTCGCGCTGGTCATATCCGGTTTCTGGACAAAATCAACAGCCCCGGCAGAAAGGGCATCAAACACCTTTAAATCAAGGGAAGAAACCAGTATAACCGGGATCGGATTTCTGGGCAGTAATTCCTTTAAAAATTCAAGACCCGACATCCCCGGCATTTCGATATCCAGAGTCAGGATGTCAGGTTTCAGCAACTCTATTTTTTGCTTTGCATCAAAGGCATTGACCGCATAGCCGACGATTTCAAAACGTGGGTCCTTTCCGATGTTGCCAATCAGCCAGGCCCGGTATACTGCCGAATCGTCGATTACCATCAGTCTGATTTTATTATTCTGCATAAAAGCGCCTCCTGTGCCGGAATATCCGATATCCGTTAAGGCCGCATCGCTTTCTGGAAAATCGCCGGTGTAATATATTGATAAGGATTATTCTCCTTGTTCAGATTCTCCGAATGGCCGATAAAAAGGTAGCCGCCCGGAACGGTTGCGCCGTGGAAACGGTGAACCAGAGCATCCTTTGTGGGCTGATCGAAATAAATCATAACATTGCGGCAGAAAATCAGGTCAAAGGGCCGGCGGAAACGGATGGGATCCATCAGGTTAAATGTTCTGAAGATCACGTTTTTCCGGACTTCCGGAGACAGATTGTAAGATCCGTCTTTGTTTTTAATAAAATATTTGCTTTTCCAGTTTTTGGGAAGCTGTTCCAGACTGCTTTCCTGATAGACAGGATTTCTGGCGGTATCCAGGACCTGCTGGGAAATATCTGTGGCCAGAATCCGGGTATCCCACTGAGGATACTGGGCGCCGAAATATTCCATCAGATACATCGTAGTGGTATAAGCTTCCTCTCCGGAAGAACAGCCGGCGCTCCAGATCGAGAGAACGCGGTCTCTCGCATGGGTTTTGGTAAAAGCAGGAAGAGCGGTGTTGATCAGAAACTGAAAGTGGGCTTCCTCCCGCATAAAATACGTATAATTGGTCGTCAGTTTGTTAATCAGGAACGTGACCATGTTTTTGTCTTTTCCTGATAAAATATCATCCACATACTGGGTGAAGCTGGTATATCCCTGAGACTGAAGACTGTGGGACAGCCGGCTGGAAATCAACTGTTTTTTCTGACTCAGGTCGATCCCGTAATGGGACTGGATATAGGTATACAGCCGATGGAAATCGGCATCACTTAAGGTCATCATGATGGGCTGTCTCCTTTAATTAGCGTTCTGTTGCTTCCTAATTATACTGTCCGCTGGCCAGAGCTTTGTAATCAAAGGACATGAGCACTCTTCCGTCTTCTACAGTCACCATGCCGTCTAACAGCTTCTGGCGGCGCTTGATCGGAATGGGATGAACCTGATTGAGATCAATATCCATAACTTTCTGAACGGAATCCACCACAATGCCCAGCACAGTGGAATCTATATTCAGCATAATGATACAGGTCTTATTCGTATACTCCAGCTGAGGCATGCCCATGCACAGCCGAATATCCAGAGCCGGGAAAATCCTGCCGCGCACATTGATAACGCCTTTGATGAAAGACGGAACCAGAGGGATGGGCGTGATCGGATAATCGTTGATGATTTCGGTCACATATTCGGTGCTGAGAAACATAACCAGACCGCCGGATTCAAAGGTCAGGCAGCGCTCGATGGATTGCTTTCCCTCTGATTCTCCAAAATCCTGTACATTCTGAACGAGAGTTTCTTCTTGGTTTGACATAACTGGGTCCTCCGTTTAAATAGTTTCAATGGCGGCCATATAGAGGGTCAGGATATCCAGGATAATGCTGATATTCCCGTCTCCCAATATGGTACAGCCGGTAATGCCGGCGTTTTTAAGTCCAAATTCATTGAAAAATGAAGGGAGCGATTTTACTACAACCTGCTGTTCGTCGATCAGGTCGTCTACGAACAGGCAGTAGGAGCGGTCGCTGGCTTCCACCCATAACAGAATACCGTCTTCAATGGAAGTAATCTCGGTATCCAGATTGTAGAACCGGTGCAGCCGGATAATGGGGTAGAAGGTTCCCATCCGGTCAACCATCTCATGTCCGCACTCGTCCAGTACGACTTCCTCATTCCGCACCTTGAAGGACTGGCGGATATTGGAGATCGGGATGGTGAATATGGAATTTCCCACGGTTACTTTCATACCGGTTACGATGGCCAGAGTCAAAGGGATGCTCATGGTGATCGTAGTCCCCACGCCTAGCTCGCTGGTCAGGGATACGGTACCGCCCACCGCCTCAATATTTTTCTTTACCACGTCCATGCCCACGCCACGGCCCGAATACTCGGTGACGGTCTGGTTGGTGGAAAAGCCGGGGAGCATAATCAGTCCCAGCGCTTCTTTCTGAGAATATTCGCTTTCCGGTTTGGTCAGCAGACCTTTTTCACGCGCTTTGGCCAGCAGCTTGCCTGCGTCCATGCCGTAACCGTCGTCGGAGATGGAGATCACAACCTCGCTGCTGCTGTGAGAAGCGGACAGGATCAGCTCGCCCTGAGGGTCCTTGCCGGCGGCGATACGCTCTGCGGCAGTTTCTTCGATACCATGATCCATGCTGTTACGCACGATATGCATGATGGGGTCCTGAATGCTGTCTATAATCGTTTTGTCAACTTCCGTATTCTCGCCGATCACGGTCAGACGAACATCTTTATTTAACTTCTGCTTCATATCCCGGACGATACGGTTCATCTTCTGGAACACACCGGAAATCGGAACCATCCGCAGGGACATGGAAATATCCTGGAGATCGTCGGTCAGCTTGCGCAGCTGGCGGGCTGACTGCATAAAGTTATCATAGCTGTCCCGTGGAAGATGGGACAGTTCGGGCGAGGCCGTCACCATGGACTCGGTGATTACGATCTCCCCTACGATATCAACCAGGCTGTCCAGCTTTGAAAGGTTCACACTGATCAGACTCTGCTTAACCGGTGCGTGGGACGCAGGCGCGGCGGCACCGGATTCCTGCTTGGGCGCCGGCGCTTCTTTTGCGGCGGGCGCCGAAACGGGCTGTTCGGGCAAAGCGGCAGGCGCTTCCGCTTCCGGCTGTGCCGTTTCCTTTGCGGCCGGTTCCACGATTTCGTAAGAATGGATATGATTCTGGGTTTTTAAGATATCTTCCGCCATGGAAGTGTTTTCCTGAGAATCAAAGGCAAGGAAAAAGCCGTTTTCTATAATCGTCTGGCAGGTGCCGGAATCCGTGTCCATATTCGCCGGATAATAACGGAAATCGGCGCCTACTTCTTTCAGAGCGTTCACGATCATGTAAGCTCTGAGGTTTTCCATGCCCACGCCTTCTTCCAGGAAAATATGAATGAAACAGGCGGCCTGAGGATCGTCAGGGAGCGCGGAGTCATCCTCCGCGGCAGTCTGTCCGGAAGCACCGGCTGTGGATGCTTCGTCCTGGGAAGAATCGCCATTTCCGCTGATTTTTGCGAGGAAGCCTTCGATCTCCGCCGTAAACTCGTCAATGTTTTCCGACAGAGGAGAGCCGCTCTCCACTTTGGCCACCTCTCCCCGCAGCTGATCTTCGGAACGGAACATCAGGTTAAACAGCTCTTTTCTGTGCTCGTGAGCCAGAGAGCTGATTCCTTTGTCCCGAATATAAAAGAACAGGTCTTCTATCCGATGCGCAATCGTAGAGAGCGAGCCAAATTCCATCATGGCAGACGAACCTTTGATGGTGTGCATGATCCGGAAGATTTCATTCACGTCATCAGTGGAAAAATCTTCTGTCTCCTCGTCTGCCACCAGCATTTCATCCAGCCGGTCCAGAAGAGAATTAGTTTCATAAAGGTATGTATCTAACATGCTTTCCATACCATTATCCATGATACAGACACCGCCTTTCTGGGTTTGTTGGTTTGAATAAACAGAATCTGCAATTTCACAGTCTTTTATTTTTCATATATAGTATATCGGCATTTTTGAAAAAATTTTAATAGAAACCTATCATATTTTTTGGAATTGTGCCGATATATAGTATAGATAAAGCTATGTAATTATTTAAAAGCACTGCCCTGAGGAGGTGAAAGTGGCTTTTTGCGCTTTTAAACATGCAGTAATTTTTTAAAATATAAAGATAAAGCGAGGATGAGACAAAGATGAAAAATTTAAAAATGTCCAGAAAAATTACAGTGGCTTTCGGTGTTGTAATTGCCTGCTATATTTTTACGGTTGCCTTCATGACCCTTGGGATTAACACAACCAGAGGCAACTATCAGACATTTTACGAAAACACCCATACGGCCGTAACCAAAGCGATTACCATCCGTGTGAACCTGCAGAAGAGCATCAAGGATGTATCTTTTGCGCTGCTGGAGCCGGATGCGACATCGACGCAGACTTATCTTAAGGAAGCGGATGAGTTCGGCGCGCTGGTGGAATCGGATCTGGCATGGTTTAACACGGAGTATGACGGTGATACCGCTCTGGTAAAACAGTTTGAGAGTGCTTACCAGAATATTTCAAAACTGCAGGCACAACTGAAGCAGCTGGCTACCGACGGCAGCGAAGAAGCGCTGGCGCAGGCCGAAGAAATTTTGGTAACTGATTTTGGTCCCGCGGCAAATGAGGCGGCGAACGTGCTGCTGACGTTCAGCGACGGGCTGACCGCGAACGCCGAGTCCGTATATAACAACGGAATGAAAGTAAATACAATTATCGTGGTAATATCGGTAGTGATTACGGTAGTAGCCATTGCAATCACGATCGGTATGGCGCTGGCTCTGATTCGTTCCATCGTTCTTCCGATTAAAGAGATGGAAGAAGCCATGGTGGAGATGCAGAACGGCAGCGTAAATGTGAAGCTGGAGTACAGTGCCAGGGATGAGATCGGCCAACTGGCGGACGGTATGCGGAAGATGATGGTATTCCTGAAGAATATTATCACCGACGAAAGCCAGATCTTTACCCGGATGGGCGACGGCGACTTTACGGTTCATTCCGGCATTGCGGATCAGTATGTGGGCGATTACAGCGAGATTCTGACGGCGATGAGAAAGCTGCGTGATAACCTGAGCAGCACGCTGACCCAGATTAATGCGGCGGCGGATCAGGTAGCGGCAGGTTCCGATCAGGTATCTTCCGGTTCCCAGGCTCTGGCACAGGGCGCTACGGAGCAGGCTTCTTCCGTAGAGGAGCTGGCAGCGACCACAAATGAAATCTCCGAAAAGGTAAGCACCAATGCGGAGAGCGCAAAACAGGCGAATGAAAAAGCGATTACGGTTAAAGAAAACGCGGATAAGAGCAGACAGCGTATGCAGGATATGCTGACTGCTATGACCGATATCAGCACGAAGTCCGGCGAAGTGGGCAAGATTATCAAGACCATCGAGGACATTGCGTTCCAGACAAATATCCTGGCGCTGAATGCGGCCGTTGAGGCTGCCCGTGCCGGCGATGCGGGCAAAGGCTTTGCCGTGGTTGCCGATGAAGTACGCAACCTGGCCGGCAAGTCCGCGGAGGCTTCTACAAATACTTCCGCACTGATTGAAGAATCCATTCAGGCAGTGGAACGGGGTATCCGGATTGCCAATGAAACGGCACAGTCTCTTGACGAGGTTGTGGACGGCGTAGACGACGTAAGCACGACGATTGAGCTGATTACCGAGGCCAGCGAGGAGCAGGCATCCGCTCTTGCGCAGGTAAATCAGGGTGTGGATCAGATTTCCAGCGTTGTACAGACCAACTCCGCAACGGCAGAGCAGAGCGCGGCAGCCAGCGAAGAACTGTCCGAACAGTCTCAGGTGCTTAAGAGACTGGTCAGCAACTTTAAGCTGTCGGATCAGGGCGGAATCCCGGCTGCAGCTCCGGCTCCTTCCTATGATCCCCAGCCTGTGGATTCTTATTCCGACATGGGGATGATGGACAGCAGCTACAGTGTAGGTTCCGATTTTGGGAATGACAAATATTGATCTGACGAATTTGCAGTAAGCAGTAGAGATATACATATGTGAAAGAATCCCGTCGGAAATCAGGAATATTGATAAACTCCTGGTTCCCGTCGGGATTCTTTTGTGTCATGGGAAAGTCCCTGGATTTATGAAATAAAAAAGGAGTAAAAAATGGTTTATATCTGTTATTATGATTCTCCTGTGGGGAGATTGCTGCTTGCGGAAAAAGATGGCGCTTTGGCAGGGCTCTGGATAGAAGGGCAGAAATACTTTCTTGGCTCTATGCGGGAGGAAACAGAAGAAAAAGCAGATTCTGCTATGCTGAACCGTATAAAAGAATGGCTGGATTGTTACTTTAACGGGGAGAAACCGCCGGTGAGCGAATTGAAGCTGGCTCCTGTGGGCAGTGAGTTTCGCAAAGCGGTCTGGAACGCTCTCTGTGAGATTCCTTATGGCCAAATCACAACTTATGGGGAAATTACAAAAAAGCTGGCCGCCAGCCATGGCATTTCGGAAAAGGCCGCCCAGGCTGTGGGAGGCGCCGTTGCCCACAATCCCATCTCTATTATTATTCCCTGCCACAGGGTGGTGGGAGCAAAGGGGGAACTGACGGGGTATGCCGGTGGATTGGATAAAAAGGTGTGGTTGCTGACCCATGAGGGTGTTCGTTGCGCTGAAAAAAGAATACTACTATAAGTGTATATCGGCAGGCAAGCAACTTTTTATTGCAAAACCGGCATCGGGATTATAAAATATGAGTAGGAAGCTGATTGGAAAAGGCCGGAAAACGGCTGAGTTGTGTTTCATATGTATCTTGTGGAAGAATGAAGCACAAAAAAGCGCGGGTGGTGTTTGATGGGGAAAATCTTTAATACGACAGGGGTGTGCAGACCCGACAGGCATTATATGGTCAATATTGATAAGAGGCTGAATGAAATTGAGGAGCTGATTGCTCAGGGCGCATATTTTACCATAAACCGGGCGAGGCAGTTTGGGAAAACGACGACGATCCGGCTGCTGAGAGAGCGGCTGTCCGACAGATATATTGTGTTATCCATCAGCTTTGAAGGAATAGAAAAGGAAGTGTATGCCGGTGCAGTCTCTTTTTGTCGGAGGATCTGCCGGCTTTTATACAACAGAATGTCAGCGCAGCGCGGCGCAGAGGGGATTCCTGAAAAACTGATTGCGCAGATGGAACAAATGTGTGATGGAGAAACCAATCTGGCAGACTTATCAGACTTTATTTCTGCTTTATGTGCTCAAACAGAAAAACCGGTCGTATTGATTATTGATGAAGTGGATCAGGCCAGTAATCAGGAAATTTTTCTTTCTTTTTTGGGAATGCTTCGAAATAAATATTTAAACAGTGATGAAGAACCGGCCTTTCAGTCGGTGATCCTGGCCGGCGTCTATGATATAAAAAATCTGAAACTGAAGATAAGGACAGATACGGAGCATCAATACAACAGTCCATGGAACATTGCCGCGGATTTTACCGTTGATATGAGCTTTTCTCCGGAGGATATCGGGGGAATGCTGGAAGAGTATGAACAGGATAAACACACCGGAATGAATATAGATGCCATGGCGCTGCTGCTTTACGAGTATACTTCCGGATATCCTTATCTGGTTTCCCGGCTGTGCGGAATAATGGATGAGCGTGTGCCACGGGAAGATGGATTCGACGCAAAAGCATCGGCCTGGACAAAGGCGGGGCTGACAGAGGCGGTAAAAATCCTTCTGACAGAGCCCAATACCCTGTTTGACGATATCGTAAAAAAACTGGCGGATTTTCCGGAATTAAAGAAAATGCTTTGCGCCGTTTTATTCCGGGGAGAAAGGATTCCATATAATGTGTATCACTATGCGATTAATATGGGGTGCATGTTTGGTTTCATAAAAAATCATCAGGGTATGGTGGAAGTGTCCAATCGGATTTTTGAGACATTGCTGTATAATCTGTTTCTGTCGGAGGAGCTATTGGACAGTAAAATTTATAAGGCGGCGGCTTTGGACAAAAATCAGTTTATTCGTAATGGTCAGTTGGATATGGAGCTGGTTCTGGAACGGTTTGTGGAATCTTTTACAGAGATTTATGGAGATGCAAAAGAAGCTTTCGTGGAGGAAAACGGACGCAGGTTCTTTTTGCTCTATCTGAAACCGATTATCAATGGCGTGGGAAATTATTATGTCGAAGCCCGAACCAGAGATATGCGCAGGACCGATGTGATTGTGGACTATCGGGGCATACAATACGTCTGTGAACTGAAAATATGGCATGGGCAGGAGTATAACCGGCGGGGGGAACGGCAACTGATCGGTTATCTGGATGATTACCACTTGACAAAAGGGTATATGGTGAGTTTTAATTTTAATCAAAAGAAACAGGTTGGTGTAAAGAAGATAGAATTGGACGGCAGGCTGATTGTGGAGGCGGTGGTATAGAAAAAGGCTCTGTCGGGAATATTTGATAAACCGTAAGCATGGGATGTATTTAAATAGTTATAAATGATGAATAAATTATTTAAACCGTAACATAAGATGTTTATGTATAAAACATAAGATGGGATATTATTGATCGTCAGCCGTAAGACAGTATTTTATCGGTTGATTTTTTGTTTTCAAGTTAAAAATGTTGAATAATAATATTGACAATAAGATAAATAAAGCTTATAATATTTGACAAAATATAACATTATGATTTTTAAAAACAGATATATTCGGAAAGGAACCCTCATGCAAGTATTCAAAATAAGACTGAAATTATATTTGCTGCAAGATATCCCTGCTAATCAGGTACAGGAAAAAATAGCGGCGTTTATTGATACGGGTCTTGCCAGGCAGACAGAATTACTTCATTTTCATGAAGAAAACAGATATAAAAACTATTGTTTTGATTCACTCTATCCACCGGAACGGGACAAAATATATAAGAAAGACCAGATCTACACGGTGACGATCCGCACAGTAGATCATGCGCTGGCCAATTATTTTAGTGAAGTATACAAAAATCATTATACAAATGAGATGAAGGGCCTTGTCACCGAAATATGTATTCTTCCAAAAAAAATGATAGAATTTCTGTATTCGTTGACGCCTGTCGTACTGAAAGATGAACAGGGATATTGGAGGGATCATATGGCTTTGGAACAGTTTGAAGAACGTCTGAAAATCAATCTGATTAAAAAATGGAATTATTTAACAGGAGAGAAACTCCAGGAGGATTTTCCGTTATATACGCTTCTGGAATTTTTGAATACCAGTCCGGTCAGCACAAAATATAAACGGATTCATTTGCTGGGCGATAAGCTGCGCCTTCAGATTGCGGATCACGAATCGGCGCAGAAGCTGGCTTACATGTCTTTGGGCACAGGCATGCTGGAAATGAATAGTCGGGGATACGGGTATGTAAATTATCGCTGGCTGTAAGGGGGATGATATGCTGAATGAGTGTTTAGAAGTTTTTGAATATCTGCTGAAAGAAAAAGGGGATTCTCTGATTCTGGGTTCTTATGTTCCGGCTGACGGCACATATCTTTATGTCGGCAGAGACGGAGAGATAAAAGAAGTGATGGAAATTAAGATAGACAGAAAGACAAAAATGATTGATCGATCAAACGCTTTTTTTTCGGATTTTTGTTTTTGCGACTACCACAGTCAATTGATTTCCATGAATAAGCCTGTAGACGGAAAAAAAGTGGTTCATTCTAACAATTATCTCTCTTTTTTTGTGAAAAAGGAAAGTATTACGACCGGAAAACTGACAGATGAGCTGATCGATGGGTATTATGATGTTCTGAAAGATCCTATGTCGCAAAAGTATAAGAAGTCCAGGGAGGCCGCAAGAATTTACGAGCTGTTTGAGGCGGAGGAAGGGAAGGTTGATACACAGCGGCTGGAGGAGGCCAGGGAATGGGTAAAAACACATATTTATTCTCTGGAAGATGTCGATATGAACAAAAAGGATTATCTGAAAATTTTCTTTGAAGAAGAAAAAGAAAAATATGAGAGAGAGGGCCGCCGCTATTTTCTTCCCAATATATATAACAGCAATGATTATAATGTAGAAATTCAGAATACTGTTTATGGGCTTCCGGACAACAATCTGGGGATGAATGCGAAAAAACCGTTTCTCGCTCTTAAGTCCAGAAAATATCCTGCGCCCTATCTGCTGGATAAGGGACAGGCAGTTCTGCAAAAAAAGTTTTTTGATTACCTGATGAATCGGGTGTCTGCCGGGGAATGTCATATATATGTGGATACGGAACAGAAGCAGATTGAGGGATTTAAAAACGGAGAGGCTGCAGAGCAAGTTCTGTCCGGTTATTATCTGCATCTGCGCAAAGGCAAAACGGAAGCGGAAATAGTGGATCAGGATCATCTGTCAGGCTACAGGCAGAAACTGAAAAACCCCTTTGATTTTCAGGAAATTGTCCTAACCGCACCGAAGATGCGTGAAAAATATCAAAACAGTTACGGAAGATATCATACCAGAATAAGCGTAAGCGGACTGATCAGTGAGGTTTTATTTTCAAACTGTCTGACGGCTCATTATCTGACAAAGCCGGCGGAGATCAGGATCACAGATGCGTTGTTGAAGCGAAATATCCTGCTGGCAAGAAAAGTGATTTTTGACTGGGTATATAAAGGAAGAGACAGAGGGTTTGCCAAAATACTGCAAAAAATATCGCTGGAGATGATAAAAGATTCATTATTAATCGGACGTAAAGAAAAAGCATTATGGCAACTGAATTTGAGATGGTCATTTTTGGAATATTTTGTACAGGAAGGAGAAGGAAAGATGGCGGAATTTATAACGGAGCTGACAGAATGTATGGAACGAAAGGTGTTGGGAAACAGCGTGATGCCGCCGGCAGACGACAGGGAATATTATTACGCGGTTGGTCAGATGGTATCATATTTGATTTCGCTGAGTAAATCTAAGGACAGTAAACAGTCGCTGATTAATCCGTTTTTAAATGCTCGGACGGACGAGTACCTGAAAAAACGGATTGTGCAGCTTTACAAAAGGTATAATTATGTTATTCCTGAATATTCCGGAAGGGTGAAAAATCTTCTGGCCATGGTTGAAGGATACCGGCCGGATGGAGATGTGGATCAGGAAATGATTATACTGGGATATGCCAGTGACAATTTAATTTATAAGAGCAAGGAGAAACGGGATGAATAAAAGAGTATACGGTGTATTAGGAATATCATCTGTTATGGCAAACTGGAATGCGGATTTTTCGGGTTATCCGAAAACCACTGGCGATGGGGAAACTTTTGGCAGCGACAAAGCGCTGAAATACCCGATGAAAAAGATGTGGGACGATGAAGGAAAAAAAGTTCTTTATATAAAATCCATGCGCCTTTCCGGTGAAAATAAAAAAGGCGAGATAACATTGATTCCCCGCACATTAAAGGAGCGATATGAATTGCTGTTTCAGGTGGATGATTTAAAAGAGTGCAAAAATATCAAAGAAGTGCTGACGAATCTAATGTCTGCGGTGGATGTGAAAAATTTTGGCGCGACCTTTGCGGAGTCAGGCAGCAATATCTCCATCACCGGCGCCGTACAGATTGGACAGGGTTTTAATAAATATGAGGGAACAAATCCGGAAGAACAGCAGATTCTCTCTCCATTTCGAGATGCCAATGATAAAGATGAGGAGGCAAAAAATTCCACGTTGGGAACGAAGATCGTAAGTAATGAGGCGCATTATTTTTACCCTTTTGTGATTAATCCAATGGCTTATAAAGAATTGGTTGCGTTAGGCGTTACGGAAGGATATACGGAAGAAGATTACCAGAATTTCCGCAGGACAGCCCTTGTCTCTGCTACTTCTTTTGCGACGAATGCAAAAGTGGGATGTGAAAATGAGTTCGCGCTTTTTGTGGAGACAAAGGCGGATACTTATCTTCCTAATCTATCTGAATATATCTGTTTTGAAAATGGAAAAAATAGAAATGTGATTACGCTTGCCTTTGGGGATTTTCTGGAGCAGATGGGAGATGTCATAGAGAAAGTGGATATCTACTACAATCCGTATACGACAGAACTAAAAGGAGTACCTCAAAATGCTTCCGTATTTGATATCCGCACACAAAAAGAGGAAGCATAGATGGAAGTATTGAGATTTATATTAAGCGGGAAATATGCTTTCTTTAAAAAGCCGGAGGTGAATTCTTACTATTATTTTACTTATGGAAATATTCATAAGGTTGCGCTGTTAGGTTTGTTTGGCGCACTCTTGGGGTATGGCGGGTATACGCAGATGCGGGTGTTTGAAAACGAAGGGAAGCGGACGAAACTTTCGAAAGGTTTTCCGGAATTTTATGAGCGGTTAAAAGATTTGCAGATTGCGATTCTTCCCGTTTCTGGCTGTAAAAACGGAGTGATTCCAAAAAAAATACAGACTTTTAATAATTCGGTTGGCTATGCATCCAGAGAACAGGGCGGAAATCTGATTGTGAGAGAACAGTGGCTGGAGAAGCCGGAGTGGGATATTTGCCTGCGGCTGGATTCAGAGGAAGCTTTGAAAATCAAAGATGCATTGTGCCGGAGGAGGTGTGTGTATTATCCCTATCTGGGGAAAAATGATCATCCCGCCGATATCAGAGAAGTGCGGGTAGAACAGATCAGTGCAATCAATTTTATAACGGGCAAGCTGGATTGTCTGCTGCCAAAAAGTGAAGTGACACTGGCTGGAACGGACATTGATGATCCGGATGATTTTGATGATGAGGATGCGGGGGGGACGTTTAAATATGAGGAAGCGCTTCCTTACGAAATGGATGAGTGGATAAACCATTATATTCTAAAAACCTTTATGTATACGGATTGGCCTGTAAAAACAGAACGGATGACAGTATACCGGTTGGATGACGGAAAATCCATTGTGTTTTATTAAATGCTGCTTGGTTAGTAGAAAGGGAACCTGAATTCAAATAGACAGGTTCCCTTTTATGCTTATGCACAGAGCGGAAATGTGCAACAAGATATGGCGCAAAAATTTATGAAAGGGAATGACAAATTATATGGATGAAAATGTAATGAAAGATTTGATAAAAGGGATAGAGAAGTATGAAGCGCATATATGTCGAAATGATGCCGGTGAAATTATAAAAAGAGAATCCCTTCTGGCTCACACAAAGCTAACTGTTTACTATTTTAAAAAATTATGGGAGGAAAAGAGAGTTTCTGATATGCTGGCACGTTTTTGGGCACAGGTAGGATATGAAATTTCTCTGGAAGGCAGTGACTTGTGGAATGAAATGATATGGGGGCTTCCCGTTTTTCATGATATCGGAAAAATTAATCCCATTTTCCAACGGTCTACGCTTGAAAATATGCAGGTAAAAGACGACCGTGTATTTTTCTGTATTTCCGGAAAACATTCCATATTGTCCTCTGTCCTGTACCTGGAATATTTTTTAAAGCAACTAAAAGACAGAGTAAAGGGTAAAGCAGAAAAAAGACTGTTACGGAGATTTGCTTTATATCATGCCTATGCTATTGAACGTCATCACAGCGATTTGAAAGATTTTCATCTTTTTCTGGAGTCTCTGACAGAAGGAAGTGGTTTGGATCTGATTGAACTGTTTCAGGAAGGAAAATGCAGTTGCTGGAAGAAAGAATTTATGCTGAATACCAAAAAAATACAGATTTTGAATCAGGAGTATCGTCAGTATTCGTCAGGATCATCAAACAGAGACAGCAGAGAGGACATAGAGATATATACTTATGTGAAGCTGATGTATTCTTTGCTGATTGCAAGCGATTATTATGCTACCGGAGAATTTATATCACGGACAAAAACTAAAAAATTTGGGAATATAGAGGAAATCTGTAAATGGACAGAAGTTTATGAGAATACTTTACTGATAAAAAAGGTACGAATTTATCAGAAAGAGCGATATCCATCCGCTGAAAACGAACTGGAATTGGAAACAGATATTAATCGGCTGCGCACGGAGATTTTGTGTGATGCGGAAGAACTGCTGAAAAAGCATGGAAAAGAAAATATGTTTTATCTGGAAGCGCCCACCGGTAGCGGAAAAAGCAATACTGCATTGGATTTGAGTTTAAAGTTCTTAAAGACAGATCGGAGCCTCGGAAAGATTTATTATATTTATCCTTTTAATACATTGGTGGAGCAGAATCTGAATAACCTGGAAAAAGTATTTGGAAATCATCCGGATGTTTTTGGACGTATTGCCGTAATCAATTCGCTGGTGCCGATTAAAATGGCACAGAAAGCGAAGAAACAGGAATCAGAATCTGAAAGTTCGTCTTATTACCAAAGAGCTCTTTTGGACAGGCAATTTTTAAACTATTCGGTAATTTTGACTACCCATGTGAGCTTATTTGATACTATGTTCGGGGATACAAAGGAGTCGGCATTTGGTTTTCATCAGTTAATGAACAGCGTGATTGTTTTGGATGAAATACAAAGTTACAAAAACACTCTTTGGGGAGAAATAATCTGTTTTCTGAAAGTATTTTCGGAGTTGCTGAATATCAAGGTAATTATTATGTCTGCAACACTGCCCAATCTGGATTTGCTGTCAGAAAAAATGTTTCCTGCAGTCACACTGCTGAAAGATGCGAAACGGTACTTTTCTAATCCCTGCTTTAAAGAACGAGTGCGGATTTCTTATGAGCTGCTGGAGAAAAAGATTGGAATGGAAGCTTTGGCCGAACATGTGAAAGCCTCGGCAGCAGAGGGAAAGAAAGTGCTTGTAGAGTTTATCAAAAAGGATACGGCATATCGCTTTTTTCAAATATTGTCGGGTGACAGTCGGCCGGATGCTGCTGTAGAATATATGTCTGGAGATGACAGTATTATGGAGCGGAGCCGGATACTGCATAAAATAAAAGAATCAAAGAATGCCGTTATTCTTGTGGCAACTCAGGTGATTGAGGCCGGGGTGGATCTGGATATGGATGTGGGATATAAAGATATCTCCAAACTGGACAGTGAAGAACAATTTCTCGGAAGGATCAATCGTTCCTGTCTGGGAAAAGGAATCGTCTATTTTTTTGATATGGATAATGCAAGAAAAATCTACCGGGAAGATGTACGGGTGCAGAAAGAGTTTACACTGGAGAATGTGGAGATGCGAAAATATCTGGAGAGTAAGGAGTTTGGATATTATTATGAAAGAATCCTGCTGGCAATCAGGAAAAATTATAATGACCAGGTCGGAAGTATCGGCCTACAGGACTTTTTTGGGCTGCAGGTGGGAAAATTACGCTGGAATTCCGTGAAAGAGAGAATGTGTTTAATTGAAGATGACAAGTGGAGTATGTCCGTATATCTGGCAAGGATTCTGGAAGACGAGACAGGAGAGGAAATAAATGGTGTGCAGTTATGGAACGCATATGCAAAACTGCTGGCAGATTCCAAAATGGACTATGCTGAAAAACAGGTGCGGTTGTCGCAAATTACCAGTAAGATGAATTATTTTATATATCAGATTAAACGAAATACGGATCTTATTTACAATGATCAGATTGGCGATATTTTTTATATAGAAGACGGAGAAAAGTATTTTAATAACGGAAAACTGGATCGTCAGAAGATGCAGGGGGAAATTGGTGAATTTGTAGATTTTATTTAAGCGAAATTGGAAAGGATGTGAATATGGCAGATGAAAGTGAACGGAACGTTAATTAATTACTATTTTCATTGCAGACGACAGTGTTATCTGTTTGGAAATCGCTTAAATCTTGAAGATAACAGTGAGGAAGTACGTATTGGAAAAGCACTCCATAAGGAACGTGGGGACAAGGAGAATACGGAAATTGCAATTGAAAATATTCGTCTGGATAAACTGACAGATGAATATCTGACAGAACTGAAGAAATCCGATGCGGATGTGGAGGCATCCAAATGGCAGTTGATTTTTTATTTGAAAGTTTTAAAGGAAAAGGGAATTATCCGAAAAGGGAAGCTGGAGTTTGCTGAAAAAAATAAAAGTGATAAAAAAAGTATGATTGTGGAGCTGGATCAAAAGATGGAAAAAGAGTTGGAATTGCATGTGAGACAAATAGAAAATTTAATATCAGGCGAAGAAATACCGCCGGTACTGCAAGTGGCTAAATGTAAAAAATGTGCTTATTATGAATATTGTTATATCTAAATGATAGAAAGATTTTTAAATAAATATGGGAGGTGTTTATGGGTAGTACAAAATACATATTTTCAATGGGAGAATTAACAAGGAAAGATAATTCTTTATGTTTTAGAAAAGATGGGAAGAACGTTTACATTCCTATTGAAAATACGAAAGAAATTTATTGTATGAATGAAGTCGGCATTAACAGTAAACTGCTTGATTTTCTCAGTCAGAATCATGTGGTTGTGCACTTTTTTAATTTTTATGGCGGTTATAGCGGAACATTTTATCCAAGGGATCAGTATATGAGCGGAAAGCTTCTGGTAAAACAGGTAGAGAAATTTCAACAGGAACGTCTGCGAATAGCAAAAGCAATTGTGAAGGGCATTGGCATCAATATTTATGAAGTGCTGTATCATTATTATAAACATGATAAAAAAGAAGTGAAAAGCACCGTGGACTGGATTAAGAAAGAATTTTATACCAACGTGGAGGCCGCAGAGAATATAAAAACGTTAATGTCTGCGGAAGGGGAGTTGTGGATGCGGTTTTATGGAACCTTTTTCTATTTCCTGCCGGAAGATTTTGTGATGAATAAGAGAGTAAAAAGACCGCCGGATAATCCAATCAATGCGCTGATTTCTTTTGGCAATACATTATTATACACAAAGACGATTGCCGCAATTTACCGAACTCATTTGGATCAAAGAATCAGTTTTCTTCACGAACCTTCGGAGGGACGTTTTTCCCTGAGTCTTGATATGAGTGAAGTGTTCAAACCGGTAATTGTATATCGGACAATTTTTGATTTGGTTAACAACCGGAAAATTCAGGTGCACAAGCATTTTGAGAAAAAGGTGAATTATTGTTTACTGAACGAAGAAGGGCGGAAAATTTTTGTTGAAGCGTTTGAGGGAAGGTTGGAATCAGTATTTCAGCATCCTTTGTTAAAACGTAAAGTTACTTATCGAACTGCAATAAAGTTGGATTGTTATAAATTGATTAAACAGATTATGGAAGATAAGGAATTTATTCCATTTAGTTTGAAGGAAGGATACTAGATGAAAAAGGCAATTAATTATAATTATGCATTTGTATTTTATGATGTGGGTGAAAAACGGGTTCAGAAAGTATTTAAAGTGTGTAAAAAGTATTTGTCACATTTTCAGAAGTCAGTATTTCGTGGAGAAATGTCACCAGCTAAATTAATTATGTTAAGGACGGATTTAAAAAAGGTAATTAACGAAGATGAAGATTTCGTTTGTATTATTAAATTGATGAATGACAATGTTTTTGGGGAAGAAATATTAGGGAATGGAGATGTTGAGAATGGAGAGAGTTTAATATTGTAATTTTACCAGGCAGCTTGTGAGAGTGGAGGCGGGAAAATGTGATAGAATCATGAAATTTTGAACAATTGGAAATAAGCGGTAAAACGAGCCGACGGTTGGTAAATTATCCGAAAAAGCTTGAAAATATGCGGGATTTGGGGTATAGTTAATTAGAAAAATGACGAGGGTACGTTGGATTAACCGTAACATGGGATGTATTTAAACGATTAAATTGCTGGCACAGGGAACCACCGAACTCTAGATTAACCGTAACATGGGATGTATTTAAACAACCACCGGGCTATATCCTGCGGAAGATTTGTTTCCGATTAACCGTAACATGGGATGTATTTAAACGATTAAATTGCTGGCGCAGGGAACCACCGAACTCTGATTAACCGTAACATGGGATGTATTTAAACCCTGAATCGTGCCGCCGGTGAAAAGTGAAACGCTATCGATTAACCGTAACATGGGATGTATTTAAACGGCAGGAAGAAGGCGATATTGGCGCAAATGTGGGTGGATTAACCGTAACATGGGATGTATTTAAACACATGAGCTTGTCTTATATGTTTAAGAATTTGCCAGATTAACCGTAACATGGGATGTATTTAAACATAGAGAGTGATGGTGTAAATATTGTCGGGAACCGGATTAACCGTAACATGGGATGTATTTAAACTTAGCGGATATTCCCGATTAAAAATGGGAATGACGATTAACCGTAACATGGGATGTATTTAAACCCACTGGGCTATATCCTGCGGAAGATTTGTTTCCGATTAACCGTAACATGGGATGTATTTAAACTCCCACAGGAGGGGTTAAGGCCATACTCATTGCTTTGATTAACCGTAACATGGGATGTATTTAAACTTACCACAGATGATGGAAGCACGTTTGAAACAAATAGATTAACCGTAACATGGGATGTATTTAAACGCACAGACCCAGCCTATGATGACCGGTATGTATCCGATTAACCGTAACATGGGATGTATTTAAACAAGGCATCCCAGCGCAGGAGATGAAGTTTGTGGAGATTAACCGTAACATGGGATGTATTTAAACTTTTCCTGCCACCGGCCCAGTTTTTTAAATAATTCGAGATTAACCGTAACATGGGATGTATTTAAACTCGGAACAGAATTTTGCGCCACCCACGCTTTGTAAGATTAACCGTAACATGGGATGTATTTAAACTAAGTGTCGCTGCTCACTTTCGTATCCGTGGTATCCGATTAACCGTAACATGGGATGTATTTAAACACATCGATAGACACTGTATTCAACTTCTTGATTGTGATTAACTGTAACATGGGATGTATTTAAACTAGCGCAGCGCCAGATTGCTTCCATTGCCATTATGATTAACCGTAACATGGGATGTATTTAAACTTTTTATTCACCATGCCTGCCGCACCGTTCCATGCTGATTAACCGTAACATGGGATGTATTTAAACGTTGTTTTTTCTACTTTGGGGACGTCATTCTGGTATGATTAACCGTAACATGGGATGTATTTAAACATGCCGATTAAAACACAGTTGATGTAATCACGCCCGGATTAACCGTAACATGGGATGTATTTAAACTTAATCGCCATAACTTTCATATCTCCTTCCCTCTGATTAACCGTAACATGGGATGTATTTAAACTACATACACACAAAAGTTTAGAAATGAAAAATTGGATTAACCGTAACATGGGATGTATTTAAACAAAGCGTGCGGGGCAATGCCCGCTGCGACTTGTCCTCGATTAACCGTAACATGGGATGTATTTAAACGTCCATATTCCTCCGATTGTTTTTCGGATAATTGATTAACCGTAACATGGGATGTATTTAAACGCAAAAGATGTGTCATGTATAGTACTGGATGTAAAAGATTAACCGTAACATGGGATGTATTTAAACTTGGGCAATTTTGCATCGTTTGCACGCTGGCACTTGGATTAACCGTAACATGGGATGTATTTAAACTGTGATTATTGGGATATAATTTAATCCGGTTATATGATTAACCATAACATTGGCTGTATTTAAACCTCCAATATCTATGGCCTATAACATAGTGCCTATAAATTGCCCATAACATGTAATCCCCCAATATACTCCCCGTTAGCCTCAAACCCTTCACCCCACGAAAGCGAGGAATTTACCCATGAATTTTGCCATGTCATATAGCTGCGGAAAAGACAGTACGCTGGCGCTGCACAAAATGGTGGAGCAGGGGCATTTGCCGGTGTGTCTTGTAATTGTGGTGAATGAGGAGGAGAAACGTTCCTATTTTCACGGTGCGGATTACGGCATGATGAACCGGTGTGCCGAAGCGCTGCGTCTGCCTTTGGTGTTATGTCCGACAACAGGGGAGAACTATCATCTGGCTTTTGAAGAAGGGCTGCGAAAAGCCAAAGAGATGGGGGCGGAAGCTGCCTGTTTCGGTGATATTGATATTGAAGAGAACCGGAGATGGGAAGAAGACCGCTGTGCATCGGTTGGGCTGACGCCGTTTTTTCCGTTGTGGCAGAACGGGAGAGAAGAAAATGTCCGGGAACTGATCGGCCTGGGCTATCGCTGCCTGATTAAAAGTATCAATCAGAGGCTTCTGCCGAAAGAACTGCTGGGAACCTGTATCGATAATCATTCGATTGAAGTGATGAGAGCTGCGGGTGTGGACATCTGCGGTGAAAACGGCGAGTATCACACGCTGGCGGTGGACGGCCCGGTATTTCACAAGCCGCTGGCCTTTCAGATCGGCGGCGTGCTGGAATTTGGCGATTATGCGGTGATAGAGGTCAGATAGAAATGTTGTTAAAAGAGTGCGGTTTTCAGATGTTTTTCAAAATCCGCACTCTTTTTATGTTATCATAAAAATTTTTTATAAACTGCGCCGGCACTTATTCCTGTAACTGCTTCGGCACGGCGGTTCAGGAACAGGGTTCCGCTATCACCGGAAATTCCACCGTCACCATAAACAGATCCGCATTGGTCTCCACTTTAAAGCTGCCGCCGCAGGCCTCGGTAAAGCTCTGGGCGATAGACAGCCCCAGTCCGGAGCCGCCGTCGGTGCGGCTTGCGTCGCCTCTGGTGAAGCGGGCGGTAAAATCAATGTCGTTTCGCAGCTCGGACTGTGAAATATTTTTCACTACGGTCAGGGCTGTTCTGCTGTCGCAGGTCAGCGTCAGGTACACCCTGGAGCCTTCCAGAGAATACTGCAGCGCATTCTGAATCAGGTTCTGGAACACCCGGTAAAGCCGCTGTCCGTCGGCATGGATCATAACGGGCGTTTCGGGAATGCCGGTTTTCAGGGACACATTGCTGCTTTGAATCACTTCTTCCATGTCCGCCAGTGTCTGCCGCAGCAGCTTGCCCAGGTCGATCTGTTCCATTTCCACAGGAAGCTGCCCCGAAGCGGCTTTGCTGATTTCGAACACATCCTGTACCATGGCTTTCAGCCGCTGGGACTTATCGTTCAGAATTTTTACATAGTCCCGGATATGATCCGGCAGTTCTTCCTCCTGATTCAGCAGGTCCACATAGCTGATAATAGAGGTGAGGGGCGTTTTGATGTCGTGAGACACATTGGACACCAGCTCTACCTTCATCCGCTCGCTTTTGATCTGTTCTTCCACCGCAGTGTCCAGGCCCTGCCGGATTTCGTTCAGATCCTGTGAGGCCTTCGCCAGAGGGGAATTCTTGGAAAGGCCGACAGGCCGGGTCAGGTCTCCCTGTTTGACCGCCGCGATCTGCCGGGTCAGCGTCCCCAGATCCCGGGCTGTCCGCCTGTTTTTGACTGCAAAAAATATGGTCCAGGCTATGGCGGTCAGCAGGAGCACCAGAAATACGACGCAATAGGGCAGCGACCGCACGTAGTCGGAATGGTTTATATACGAGAAAAAGTGTATGGTGATGATCAAATATACGATCAGCACAACGAACAGCATCGCTGTCATTGTACCATAAGGGTACATTAACTGTTTCTGGATGCTCATAGTAAGGCTTTTATCGTGAAACAGTTGAAACAGCTTTCCGAAAAGGCTGTGTCTCCAGGGCTTTTCATTATACCGGATATCTCCGATCAGCAGGCAGAGGATAAATATAAAAATGGCAATGCCCGCAATGCTTGACAGAGGACGGGACTGTAACTCATAAGATGTCTCGTAAATGATCTCCGGCATATAGTAGCCATATTCTTCTGCGCTAAGGGAGAAAGCTTTTGCGGACAGGATGATAAACCTTGCTATGCCCCGGCACAGTCCCATGCCAAAGACGGCAGCGGCGATGGCGGCAGACAGTTTGACCTCGAACCAGTGCTTTCCGGTGAAGCTGCTGATCCGGCGGATTGCTGCCTTTCGGTCCTTTCGAAGCAGCAGGGCCAGGATCAGCAGAAGCAGGGCGATGCCGGCGCGGATCATCAGCGCTTTTATGGAGCGGTGCGCATCGGCCATGTTTCGTTCGATCCAGTATAGCTGGTTTACGGACTGCGCGCAGCCGTCTGTGGAATAATCTCCGCTCATATACATAATAGGAGATTTGGCAGCGGCGATGACAATTTCAGCTTTTTTGGTCTTTTCATCCACCGTGAAATTTTTATAGCCAGGCATATACCAGTCGCTGGATTCCCGGTAATAACCGTCGCCGTATATGTCGATATCGTTGCCGTCTTTGGTGATTTTTACCTTTTCGCCGTCGAAGATGAGCAGGAAATTATAGCCGTCGGGCAGGGACGGGGAGCTGCCGCCGGTCAGTCCGGTGCCCTCAGCGTTGGTAAACAGCGTTTTTCCTTCATATTGAATAATGTACAGCAGGTTTTTGTCATTCCGGATCCGCTCATGGAACTGCTCTGCCTGCTGTTCGCGGTATTTCGCCGCCTGGTTGTCGTCGGCCGGGAACCCTGACCCTGGGCTGTAGCCATAAGAAAGCAGGATATCTTCCAGTTCTTCCGCGCTGTAGCCTCCCTGGTCTTCCGCCGTTACGCCAAGATCATATGCGAGTGCTTCCAGATCTTCTTTTTGTATCGTAACGCCGTCCAGGCTTTCAACGGCATAGCCGTAGGCTCCGTCAGAATAAGTCACAGGATAATCATACCAGGAATAATAGTTGTATGAGTTCCATCCGTCCACAGGCCCGCCTGTGGCCATGCCCAGAAAGCTTTCCAGCCGCCCGGAAATAAAATTGCGGAAATCCCGGCTGTTCTGATAGTCCGTTTCCGTTATGGAAGAAACATTTTCCCGTAAAGTATTCAATTGGGTGATTCCTGACAGCAGGCTGTGAAGCAGTATGCCAAGCCCCAGACAGAAAGCAATGATGCCGATCCACCCTTTACATTTTTTCCATTTTGTATCCAATTCCCCACACCACCTTTAAATATTCTGGCTCTTTCGGATTGAGTTCAATCTTTTCCCGGATGCGCCGGATATGGACCATCACCGTATTTTCCGGGGCATAGGCTTCCTCCTGCCAGACACGGCGGTAGATTTCCTCCGCAGGGAAAATCCGTCCGATATTGCGCATAAAGAGATCCATGATTTTCGTTTCCGTGGCAGTCAGCTTCACAGGCTCACCATCGGCATACAAAACCAGTTCTTCCCCGTGCCAGCACAGCCGTCCGTTTTCGATTTCCTGGACCGATGCGGTATGGATGTCCCCCAGGCAGGTGTACCGCCGTAAGTGGCTGCGCACTCTGGCCGCCAGCTCCTGGGAATTATAGGGTTTGGTCACATAATCGTCCGCGCCCATGGACAGCCCCAGCACCTTGTCCGTCTCCTCGCTTTTGGCGCTCAGGACAATGATGGGCAGGTTTTTCCGCTCCCGTATCCGCAGGATGGCAGACAGCCCGTCCAGTTTGGGCATCATCACATCCATAATAATCAGATGTACCGGCTGGGTGGCCAGAAGGTCCAAAGCCTGCAGTCCGTCGTAGGCTTTCAGAACCCGGTATCCCTCTTTTTCCAGCAGGATGGCGATGGCATTTACGATTTCTCTGTCATCGTCCACTGCCAGTATGCATTGGCTCATATTGAACTCCTCCTTAAAGCTGTATTTATCATAGGGCAGGCTCCTTACAAAAGAATGAATACAAATCTTACGGATATCTTACACTTTCATGATAAAAAATAACGGCAGAGAGCCCATGCTCCCATCACCTGCAGCGCCAGGATCAGGGGCATTCCCAGACAGAAAGACAGATGCCGGGTTTTGTGGTGAAACAGAATCATGCCAAAGATGGAACCGATGCTTCCGCCCAGAGTCGCAATAAGGAACAGGGTTTTTTCCGGAATCCGCCGGCGGTGTTTCCGGGCTTTTTGTTTGTCGATGCCCATGGATAAAAACCCCGCCAGGTTGACGGCAAGCAGATAAACAACCGGCAGCATTGTGGGAAACTTCATTATGGAAAGTATCATATAAAACATCCTTCCCGGGCATATTCCTCCATTACTGCCAGTTCTTTCTCCGTGAATCCGAAGTCCTTTTGCAGCAGTCTTCGTTCTTCTGTCATGGTGGTGTGGGAAACGGTTCGGTTGTCCGTATTGACTGTGACATGGATGCCCATGTCAAACAGCTTCCGTATGGGATGAGGCTCTGCTCCCATGGCTTTTGTCTGTAAGTTGCTGGTATAGCATACCTCCAGGGGTATCCTGTGATCGGCCAGATAACGGCACAGCGCGGGATCGTCCACAGAGCGGACCCCGTGTCCGATTCTTTCCGCACCGAAACGGAGCGCATCCCACACGCTTTTTGCCCCGTCTGCCTCTCCGGCATGAATGGTAAAAGGAAGTCCCGCTTTCCGTGCCAGGGCAAACAGGGCTTCATATCCGGAGGTGGGGTACAAAGCTTCCGCACCGGCCAGATCCACGGCGCATACGCCGCCGCCCAGAAACGCAGAGGCGGTTTGCAGCGTTTCCTCATTGGCTTTCTGATTGTCGCTGCCCCGCATACAGCATAGGATCAGCCCGCCCCGGAAGCCGGGACAGAGGGCGGTTCCTTCCCGCAGTCCCCGGACAGCGCCTTCCGTGATTTCTTTCTGGCCGTAGCCCTTTGCGCCGTGGAGCTGAGGGGCGAAGCGGATCTCTGCCTGCATAACGCCCTCTGCCGCCATGTCCTGTATCAGTTCCTTTACTGCGCGGGATACATATTCCGGTGTCTGCAGCACCTGAAGGGGCAGGTCGAAACAGGCCAGATACTGATTCAGATCCCGGCAGTCTGCCGGCACTGTCAGCATCCCGGCCAGGGTTTCGGGGTGAAGGGGGTCTGCTTCTAATAAAATATGCTGTTCTTCGGCCATCTCCCGGACGCTTTCCGGGCGCAGAGAGCCGTCTAAATGTACGTGAAGTTCGGTCATACAATCCCTCCTGTCGTTGAGTCCGCCGATGGCGGCATGAAATCCGGTTTTCCCGGCCATGAACTTCGGTCAGGCCCGGTATACTGATTATTGTATGCCTTTTTAGAGGCTCTGTCTATGATTCTGATGAATAATTCCCCTGATGCATATCTTACGGATTCCTTAATTCGATTCGCGAATTCGGAATTTGGAATTGACAGGAGATATTCTTAATTTTATAATAAAAACATTATGTGTGAAAATGGTGTAAAAGGGCCGGAGGGGTTTCCGGTCATCTTGTGGTGTAATAGATGGCATCGTCTGTGAAAACAGATGATCGACTGGGGAGGATGCCTGGATGAAGGTACATAAGAGGATATGGGCGGGATGCCTGGCTGTGGTGCTGGTTGTGGCCGTTTTTGCGGGATTGGCCGGAGCACAGAGGGTCAGCTATGCATATGATGAAAAATCTGCGATCATTAAAGTGAATTCTTCGGTTTACGTGCGCACCGAAGCCGGAACCGGGAATGATGTGGTGAAGGCAGGGGAGCAGGACGT
Organism: uncultured Lachnospiraceae bacterium; assembly: GCA_948470335.1. Taxonomy (GTDB): domain Bacteria; phylum Bacillota; class Clostridia; order Lachnospirales; family Lachnospiraceae; genus Paralachnospira_A. The sequence continues at coordinate 42,712 of CAOKOL010000014.1, forward strand.
GCAATTGCCTAACGGTAAAGAAGTGACGATTATTGATGAGGCTTCGGCTTCGGACGGAAGCTTATGGTATAAGATTCGTTTTACATATACGGATGATGCCCAGTACGAGGGCTTTGTCCGCAGTGATTTTGTGGCAATTACGGACGTGGATGACACATTTGAAGCCTATCTGAATGAACAGGGATTTCCCGAAAGCTATAAACCGGCGCTTCGGACACTGCATGCCACTTATCCGAACTGGTCGTTCAAAGCTTTCCATACAAATCTGGACTGGAGTGCGTCTCTGGATGCGGAGACCGTTCTGGGCAGGAATCTGGTGCTGAATTCTACCAGCCCTTCCTCCTGGAAATCCATTCAGAACGGCGCATATAACTGGGACAACAGTACCTGGATCAGTTTTGATTCCGGAGGCTGGGTGATGGCTTCCAGGGATATTGTCCAGTATTATATGGATCCCAGAAACTTTCTGACAGACCAGGCTGTTTTTATGTTTCTGTATCAGTCCTATAATCAGGAAGTGCAGAATAAAGAGGGCCTGGCTTATATTGTGGCCAATACTTTTCTGAACAATAATGATGTGGAGGGTACCAGCTACAGTGATATGCTGATTGCGGCTGCCGAGGCTTCTCAGGTCAGCCCCTATGTGCTGGCTTCGGCAATTCTCCAGGAGATCGGGGCATCCGGAGCAAGCGGCAGTATCTCAGGGGAGAGCGGTCTGTTTAATTTCTATAATATAGGCGCGTTCCGTACCAGCACCCAGAGTGCCGTGCAGCGTGGCCTCTGGTATGCGGGAGGCAGCGGAACCGGCGCTACCAGCTACGGGCGGCCCTGGAACACCCGACAGAAAGCGATTGTCGGCGGCGCACAGTGGTATGGAGAACAATATGTGCGGGTGGGACAGAATACCATCTATCTGAAAAAGTTTAACGTGCAGGGATCCAATCCTTACAGCCATCAGTATATGACAAACGTGGGGGCGGCCTATGAGGAAGCCGTGAAGCTGTCCAAGGCTTATGCGGGGGATTCCCGTCAGGCAACGCTGGAATTCTCCATTCCGGTATTCCAGAACATGCCCGAAACCCCGTGTCAGAGGCCCGGCGGCAACGGAAGTCCCAACTATCTGCTCTCGGACCTTTATGTGGAAGGATATGATCTCTCTCCGGCCTTTGACCGTTATACCACGGAGTACAATGTGATTGTAGGGGAGAACGTGGGAAGCGTCAGCATCGGCGCGGAGGCCTATGACGGAAAGGCGACTATTTCGGGGATCGGTTCGGTTAATCTGAACGTGGGTGTAAATTCCTGCGAGGTAAAGGTGACGGCTCAGAACGGCACGGAAAAAGTTTATGTGCTCAATATTGCGAGAGAGGGAGATACCGGGGGAGCCCCGGAAGAAAATCCGGGAGAAGACCCGTCCGTACCTGCGAATCCGGATCCCTCTTCCGACTATCATTTTGATGACAATGCCATGGTGGTTACGGACATTCAGCCTTCTACGCCGGTACAGACTTTTATAGGGAATGTTCATGTGGAGGGAGGCAGCGCGAAGCTGCTGAATCATGACGGTTCCGAGGCTACTGCGGGAGAAGCGGGCACCGGAGACTGGCTGGTGCTGTATGACGGCTCCGGAAATGAGATGAAGCGCTATCAGCTTCTTGTGTACGGTGATGTGAACGGCGACGGCAAGATCAGCTCTACCGATCTTCTGGCGGTGCAGAAGCATATCCTGAGAATGCAGGAGTTAAGCGGCGTGTATCTGACAGCCTGCGATGCGAACCATGACGGCAGATTTACCGCTACGGATCTTCTGGTGATTCAGAAGCATATCCTGAAACTGGATGAGCTGGTACAGCACTGAGCGGAGTCAATCTTACGGCAGGCGTATTCTCAGGGGGCTGCGGAAGCAGACAGGCTGAGAGACAAAAACCGGCAGTATGGGAAGATGTGAAAGAGGCCGGTTTTTGGGAGGGATATAGAAGGAGAAGGATTATGAAAAAACGATTGAGAAACCTTTTGTTGACGGCAGCCGTGCTCTGCATGGCGGCGGCAGGGTTTGTATTTCCGGCAAAAGCGGCCGGGAGCGCCAGAATTTCTTTTTCCGATATTAACTGTAAGGTAGGCGAGACTTTTACGGTGAATATGTCGGTTAATGCGTCGGGCGCTACGCTGGCGGCCATGGATGCGGTGCTTCTGTATCCGACGGACTATCTGGAGCTGATATCCTGCAGCGTGCCGTCACCGGGCAGCTATAACAGTCCCGGGGCGGGAACGATTATTATAAACTGGTACAATGCGTCCGGTTCGGGAAGTTTAAACTGCAGCCTGACTTTTAAGTCACTGAAAGCGGGTTCCACCGCGGTGACTGTGGAAAGCCAGGAGATTGCCGATACGGACGGCAATGTGCTTTCTTCCAGCGCAGCCAGCTCCGCCATTGCCATCGGGGCGGAAAGCAGCGCTTCCAATGATGCAAAACTGTCGGCTCTGCAGATTTCTCCGGGAAGCTTAAGCCCGGCGTTTTCTCCGGACCGGACAGAGTATTCCATTCAGGTGAATAATGACGTGGCCAAGATTGCAGTCAGCGCAAAGACCAGTCATGAAAAGGCAAAATACGTGATTTCCAGCACGGACCTGGCGGTGGGGGATAATACGGTTACGGTTAAAGTGACGGCCGAGGACGGAAAAACCGTTAAAAACTATGTGATTAAAGTAAAGCGGCTGGAGGGCTCCACCACGACTACGGCAAAAGCCGAGGAATCTTCCAAAGGGGAGGAAAGCAAAGAGGATGATGAAGGAAATGAGGGCGAGGTTTCCGAAGATATCACGGTTATGATTGACGGTCAGATCAGAATGTTTGTTGCGTCTTTGGATGGCGTTGCGCTGCCGGAGGGGTACGAAGTGACGGACTATGAGTTTGACGGTCATCAGGTTCAGGCGGCTAAAAGCCTGACAGGTGATCTGATCGCTTTTTATCTGGCGGACCAGGACGGAGAAAATCCCCAGTTTTATCTGTACAACGAAGGGGACCAGACCTTTTCCCGCATGATGAATATCCAGACGGCTTCCAATCTGTATACGGTGGCGGCTCTGGACGCAGGCGTGGTGATTCCTGACAATTATCATGAGATTACGGTGGAGATCGACGGGCTGGATGTCCGGGCCTGGCGTTCCAACGACGATATGGAAGGGACATATTACCTGATTTATGCCATGAACTGGAATGGCGAGAAGGCGCTGTATCGCTATGATTCTCAGGAGAAGACGATGCAGCGGGCAGATATGGCCAGCCTGTACATGGCAGGCACTGACCAGGAGTCCCAGCCGGAGACGACGATCGAGGATCTCCAGTCTAAGCTGGAGGAAGCGGAGCAGGACAATAAAAAGGAGAAATCGGAGCTTCCCGGTTGGGCAAAATATGCGGTGATTGGTGTTCTGGCGCTGATTATCATCCTGGCGCTGGTGATGCTGTTCCTGCGAAATAACGGAAACCGCGATGATGACCGGATTGCGCGGCTGAGAGAATCCAGGCGCAGCAATGGCGATCATCAGGAGTCGGGAGCCGGAACCAGGCGGGATAACGAACCGGATTATGAGAAGGGCGCCGGACAGCCGTCTGAGCCGTTCGTCCGGGGAGAAGATCCTTCCCGGTCTGTGCCTGCGGCGCCCAATGCCAGCGAGCTCAGCGCTATGCTGAACCAATTGGATCAGGAGAAAGAGGAAAATGAATTTGAAATCTTTGATCTTTAATTAAGAACCGGCCTTTCAGGGCATGTTATATGGAAAAGAGTCTGTTATGCAGGCTCTTTTTCCGTCTCTCAGAAAAGTTTATTGAAATTTACTTTATTTGTAAAATTTTCATCCTTGACAGAGGCATATATTTTGTTATAATATCCATATAACAGATATAACTGCTTATTTTCGGGCAGTCCGGCAAAAGAAATGCAGGTGATAAAATGTATGTGGAAATAGATTTTAACAGTGATGAGGCGATCTATATCCAGCTATGCAATCAGATCATAATCGGTATCGCCACCGAGGAAATCAAAGAGGGGGACACCCTGCCGTCAGTCAGGCAGCTTGCCGAACTGATTGGTATTAATATGCATACGGTGAATAAAGCATATGCGGTGCTGCGTCAGGAAGGCTTTGTGAAGCTGGACCGGAGAAAAGGGGCGGTGATCGCGCTGGATGTGGATAAGCTGCAGGCGTTAAAAGAACTGGAGCAGGACCTGACAGTGGTACTGGCCAGGGCGATCTGCAAAAATATTTCCCGTGCAGAGGTGCATCAGTTGGTTGACGGGCTTTTTGATTCCTATGGAAATCTGAGCTGCGGTAAAAAGCCAGGGAAACAGTGAGTATATGATACGGGAGGGCCTGCGTATACGGCGGGCGGGAGGTTATTATGTTATGTGAGAGATGCAGGCAGAGAGAGGCCAACATCAAATATACGGAAGTGATCAACGGGGTGAAAACGGAGCACAGCCTGTGTGCCCAGTGTGCGAAGGAGATGGATTTCGGGAGTTATTACGCGGCACTGTTTGACGGCGATTATTCGGTGGGAAAGCTGCTGTCCGGCCTTTTGGGTTTTCAGCCTGATGCGGAGGAGCAGGAGGAAAAGAAGATCAATCAGATTGCCTGTCCCACCTGCCGCACTGCTTACAGCGATTTTATCAGGGAGTCCAGATTCGGCTGTCCGGACTGCTATGGTACTTTCGACCTGCTGATGGGGGAAAAGATCAAGGCTTTGCAGGGAAATAATACCCATACGGGTAAAGTGCCGGCAGATTATCACGGACCGACGGAGACAGGGACGGACCGGGGAGAAAAGGCCTCCGGCGAGGAGGAACTGTCGCTGCTGAATTCCAGGCTGAAAGAAGCGATTCAGGAAGAAGAATATGAGCTGGCGGCAAAATACCGGGATGCGATCAGGGAACTGAAAGAGAGGATGGAAGCCGATGTCTAAGTGGTATGAGGATGTGGAGCGGCAGCAGGATGTCTATGTGTTCAGCAGAGTCCGGCTGTCCAGGAATATAAAGGGGCGTGTGTTCCCGGGCAAGATGGATGACCAGGAGGCCAGGCAGACGCTGGGAATGCTGGCCGCAGGCTTTGCGCCGCTGGGACTGCCCTACAGGGATTTAAGCCGCAGTCCGGAAGAATACCGGAAGGGCCTGGCAGAACGCCGGGTTCTGAATTCTGAGCTGGCGAAGCGGCGCACGCCCATGGGGCTGTATCTGTCTGAGGATGAGTCAAAGAGCATTCTGCTTTGCGGGGACGACCATATCAGGATGCAGTGCATCCAGGGCGGTCTGGCATTTCGCAGTGTGTGGGACCGGATGAATGAGCTGGATGACTGGGCCGGTGAACGGTTTGCCTATGCCTTTGATCCGAAGTATGGATATCTCACGGCTTTTCCCACCAATGTGGGCACGGGACTCAGAGCCAGCGTGCTTCTGCACCTGCCGGTAATCTCCAACAGCAAACAGTTCCGTTCCATTATGGATGAGGCGAAGAGAATCGGGATTTCCATCAAAGGCGTTTTTGGAGAACCTGCGGAGAACTATGGGGCGCTTTATTATGTGTCGAATCAGAAGACGCTGGGGCTGACGGAGGATGAGATTATCGTCAGCGTACAGCGGGTGGCGGCCCAACTGGCCGGGCAGGAGCGCAAAACCAGGCAGGAGCTGCTGAAAGGACACAGAAATGAGCGGGAGGACGAGGTATACAAGTCCTACGGCGTTTTGAAGTATGCCCGGAAGCTGACCATGAAGGAAGGGATGATCTATCTGTCCCAGGTGAGAGGCGGCATCTATGACGGTGTAATCCGAACGGAGAAGCCGGCCAGCATCTATGGCCTGATGCTGGGAATCCAGCCGGGGAATCTGCGGCTGACCATGGGCAGTTTCGAACCGGAAAAGATCGACTATGTCAGGGCGGATTATGTCCGCAGCCATCTGCCGGAAGTGGTGTGAGAAAGCTGTGAGACAGAAACAGCACAGCTTCTGAGACGCATTGCTTGACAGCGGCACAGGACGCAGAATGGGGCCGAAATCGACTTGAAACCAAATGCGGCGAAAGAGGTTCGGCGGCACTGTATTTAGGAGGAACCTGTATATGTATGAAGACAGATTTACCAATAAAGCCAGGGAGAGCCTGGAACTGGCCGTGGAAGCGGCCGGGGAGTTTGAACATGGATATGTGGGTACCGAGCATATCCTGATCGGCCTGTTAAGAGGCGACAGCGGCGTGGCCGGCGCCGTTTTAAAAAACAATGGTGTGGAAGAAGAAAAGGTGATTCAACTGGTAAACCAGTTGATCGCGCCGGCGGCCACGGTGCAGCTGGCGGAACCGGAAGGGTATACCCCCAGGGCAAGGCGGGTGCTGGAAAACAGCTACCGGGAGGCCAGAAGGTTTAAGTCTGACCTGATCGGAACCGAGCATATCCTGCTTGCGATCATTAAGGACAGCGAGTGCGTGGGCGCCAGGCTTTTAAATACCATGCATGTGAATATCCCCCGTCTGTATGCGGATCTGATGATGTCCATGGGTGTGGAAGGAAACTCCTATAAAGAAGATATGGAGAACAAAAAGTCCCGTGGAAAGGAGCGGAGCAATACGCCGGTTCTGGATACCTACAGCCGTGACCTGACAGCCCTTGCCAGGGACGGAAAACTGGATCCGGTGATTGGCCGGGAGTCGGAGATTCAGCGGGTTATTCAGATATTAAGCAGAAGGACAAAGAACAACCCCTGTCTGATCGGAGAACCGGGCGTGGGCAAGACTGCCATCGCGGAAGGGCTGGCGGCAAAGATCATTGCGGGAAATATCCCTGATACGGTGAAGAATAAACGGGTGCTTACGCTGGATTTGTCAGGCATGGTGGCCGGTTCCAAATACAGAGGCGAGTTTGAAGAACGGATTAAGCGGGTGCTGGAGGAAGTGCGGTCAGACGGGGATGTACTGCTGTTTCTTGACGAGCTGCACACCATTATTGGCGCCGGCGGCGCCGAGGGAGCCATTGATGCTTCCAATATTTTAAAGCCGTCTCTGGCCAGAGGCGAGATCCAGCTGATCGGCGCCACCACCATTGACGAATACCGGAAATATATCGAGAAGGATGCGGCTCTGGAGCGGCGGTTCCAGCCGGTGAATGTGGAGGAACCCTCAGAGGAGGAAACCCTTGAGATTTTAAAAGGGCTGCGGGACAGTTATGAGGAGCATCATAAGGTGACGATTACCAATGATGCGCTGAAAGCGGCGGTGAAGCTGTCAGCCCGCTATATCAATGACCGTTTCCTGCCGGATAAGGCCATCGACCTGGTAGACGAGGCATCTTCCAAGGTCCGTCTGACGGCTTATGTGGCGCCGAAAGAGATTAAAGAATTAGAGGAAGAAGTTGCGGCACTGGAAAGCCAGAAGGAAGATGCGATCCGCAGCGAGGCCTATGAAAAGGCCGGTGAGATCAAACGGCTTCAGGAAGAAAAACGGGCAAGACGTCAGCAGCTTCTGGACAACTGGGAGCAGGAGAAAAAAGACCGCAGGCTGCAGGTGACAGAGGGCGAGATCGCCGATGTGGTTTCTCAGTGGACGAAGATTCCGGTGCGGAAGCTGGAGGAAGAAGAGTCGGAGCGGCTGAAAAATCTGGAGTCTATTCTGCATCAGCGGGTAGTGGGCCAGGAGGAGGCGGTGACAGCCGTAGCCAAAGCAATCCGAAGGGGCAGAGTGGGTCTGAAAGATCCCAAACGTCCGATTGGCTCTTTCCTGTTTCTGGGACCTACCGGCGTGGGAAAAACCGAGCTGTCGAAAGCATTGGCAGAAGCCATGTTCGGCACGGAAAACGCGCTGATCCGGGTTGATATGTCCGAATATATGGAGAAGCACAGCGTATCGAAGCTGGTGGGCTCGCCGCCGGGATATGTGGGGTATGACGAGGGCGGCCAGTTAAGCGAAAAAGTAAGGCGCAATCCGTATTCGGTTATTCTCTTTGACGAGATCGAGAAGGCCCATCCGGATGTGTTCAACACCTTCCTTCAGGTGCTGGATGACGGCCATATCACCGATTCCCAGGGCAGAAAGATCGACTTTAAAAATACGGTGCTGATTATGACCTCCAATGCGGGGGCGGAACGGATCGTGGAGCCGAAAAAGCTGGGATTTATGGCGTCCAGCGATGAAAAAGCGGATTATGAGATGATGAAAAACAGTGTTATGGAAGAAGTCCGCCGGATGTTCAAACCGGAATTTTTAAACAGAATCGATGAGACGATTGTCTTCCATTCTCTGAATAAAGATCATATCGAGCAGATTGTGGATATTATGATGGCGACGATTTCCAGGCGGACGAAGGAGCAGATGGATATTACCATCGGGCTGTCGAAGGAAGCGAAGGGATGGGTGATCGAGCAGGGCTATGACAGCAAGTACGGCGCCCGTCCGCTGCGGCGCACTCTGCAGAATAAGGTTGAAGACCGGCTGGCGGAGGAAATTCTGGACGGAAATATCCGTTCCGGCGATCAGGTGCATGTGGAGCTGGAAGAAGGGGAACTGAAATTTTCTGTGCCGGAGAAATTGAATTCTGCTGGGAAAAACGAGGGAGATGTGATATACTAGGGGCAAGTAGTAACTGCGGCGGTCCGAATAGACAGGGGCTTAAGTGCCATGGCGATGCGAAAGCGCAAAGCGCCGGTGGACACGCTCATGGTGAGGAACCGCGGCGGAACGGCAATTTGGAGGATAAGAGTATGTCAGTTGTGAAGGAACTGCTGAGAGCAGAAACGGATGGAACGGTCAGCTTTGGGGATTATACGCTGGAGAAGAAAGCAAAGCTGCCGGATTTTGAGCACAAAGGCGACATTTACTATGTCAAAACTTATGCGGAGAGCACCAGACTGGAGAAAAACGGCATGTTTGTCTACGAGTCGGTGCCTGGAACTGCCGTAACAGAGTTCCAGGTCAGAGAGGACGGCGTCAGGTTCTGTGTGGAAGGTGCGCAGGACGCTCAGGTGACGCTGGAGCTGGCAGAGGAAACCGAGTATATGATCTATGTGGACGGCAAAGCGACGGGCAAGATGACCACCAATAAAAGCGGAAAGCTGTCTTTCAGCGTAGAATTGGGGGATAAGCCTGTCGAGGTTAAGATTCAGAAGTAATGGCGAAGGCGAAAACGACAGTTTTTTTCTGTAAAGAATGCGGATACGAGTCTGCAAAATGGATGGGTCAGTGTCCCTCCTGTCATACATGGAATACGTTTGTGGAGGCGCCTGCGCCGAAAAAGGAACACGCAGGTTTGGGGATTTCATCCATGGCGGGGGCAGGGAGTGTTTTTGCGCCGGAGGGAAAGCCCTGCCTGCTTTCGGAAATATCCGGTGAAACTGAAGATCGGGTCGGCACGGGCCTTGGAGAACTGGACAGGGTGCTGGGGGGCGGTATCGTCCCCGGCTCCCTGATTTTGGTAGGAGGAGATCCCGGCATCGGCAAATCCACGCTTTTGCTGCAGGTATGCCGGAACCTGGCGGCATACGGAAAAAATGTGCTGTACATATCCGGAGAGGAATCTCTGCGTCAGATCAAGCTGCGGGCCGGACGCATGGGGGAGTTTCAGGGAAATCTGAAATTTCTGTGCGAGACAAATCTGGATGTGATTGTCCGGACCGCCGGGGCGGAGACTCCGGATGTGATGGTGATTGATTCAATCCAGACGATGTACCGGGAGGAAGTTTCCTCGGCGCCCGGCAGCGTAAGTCAGGTGCGGGAGTCCACCGGCGTGCTGTTAAGCCTGGCGAAAGGAAAGGGCGTATCTGTTTTTATCGTCGGCCATGTGACCAAAGAAGGCGTGGTGGCAGGTCCCAGGGTTCTGGAACATATGGTGGACACCGTGCTGTATTTTGAAGGGGAGCGGAGCGTTTCCTACCGGATTCTGCGGGGCGTGAAAAATCGTTTTGGCTCAACCAATGAGATCGGTGTGTTTGAGATGGAGGCCGAAGGGCTGCGCCAGGTGCTGAACGCCTCGGAGTATATGCTGGAAGGCCGTCCGGAGGACGCCTCCGGCTCTGTAGTCACCTGCTCGATGGAAGGGACCCGTCCGGTTTTGCTGGAGATTCAGGCGCTGGTCTGCCGTACCAATTTCGGTATGCCCAGACGAACGGCAGCCGGAACGGACTATAACCGGGTAAACCTTCTGATGGCGGTACTGGAAAAGCGCGTTGGCTTCAAGCTGTCGGAATGTGACGCCTATGTCAATATTGCGGGCGGCATCCGCATTTCGGAGCCGGCCCTTGACCTGGGTATCGTGATGGCGCTGGTTTCCAGCTATCAGGACAGGGCGCTGCCAAAGAAAACCATTGTGTTCGGCGAGGTGGGCCTGTCCGGTGAGGTCCGGGCGGTAACGATGGCGGAGCAGCGGGTGGCGGAAGCCGTAAAAATGGGGTTCGAGTGCTGTATCCTGCCCAGAGTATGCCTGTCTAAAATGAAGCAGATAAAAGGTATCCGCCTGCTGGGAATCTCCAATGTGGGAGAGGCCATACGGGCCGGGTTTTCATAAAAAATAGCCGGCATGCTCCGCAAGGATGCACAGGGTCTGCCCCGGCGAAGCGAGGGTACGCAAACGCGGCGTCAGGGATTGTTCTTTAAATAGTCTCTGGTGATCCCGAACACCTGCCGGTTCAGAAGGGCGAGAGCCGCCAGGTTTGGAATGGCCATCAGGCCGTTAAACGTATCGGACAGATCCCATACCAGCTGCAGTCCGGCCACACAGCCCAGAGCCGCAACGACGGAAAACAGAATCTGGTAGGGGGCGGAAACCGTTTTTCCCAGCAGATAGACGGCGGCTTTTTCTCCGTAGTAGGACCAGCCGATCAATGTGGAAAAAGCGAACAGCGTGATGGAAATACTGATAAAACTGCCGCCGAAGCTGCCGAATACGGTGGCAAAGGCATTTCCGGTCAGTGCGGCGCCGTTGGGCAGCAGGTCAAAGGCGGCGGTGCCCAGCGCGCCGGCATAGAGGTTCTGGTCGTAGACGCCGGAGGTCAGGATGGCCAGCCCAGTCAGGGTGCAGACGACGATTGTATCAACAAACACTTCAAAAATTCCCCACATTCCCTGTACCGCAGGTTCTTTGACATCGGAAGCGGCGTGGACGATCACGGAGCTGCCCAGACCGGCTTCGTTGGTGAAAACGCCCCGCGATATGCCGGTGCGCATGGCTGTCATTATGCCGTATCCGGCGATGCCGCCCAGACCGGCCCGAAACCGGAATGCTTCTCTGAAAATGGAGATTAGCACGCCGGGAAGGGCGGAGAGATGGCTGAGGATTACGACCATCGCACCGGCGATATATAGAAGGGACATAAAAGGAACCACCTTTTCCGTTACCCGGCCGATTCGTTTGATTCCTCCCATAATCACGACGGCGAGGAGTAAAGCTGTCGCAACAGCGGTGACGGCAGGAGGGATACGGAAGCTGGTATGCAGGGCGCCGGCGATAGAATTGGCCTGGGCCATGTTGCCCACGCCGAAGGAGGCGAGGACGCAGAACAGAGCGTATCCCATGGCCAGCGGACGGCAGTGAAGCCCCCGTTCCATGTAGACCATGGCGCTTCCCTCCCATTCTCCGCGTTCATTGCGGTAGCGGTATTTGATACCCAGCACATTTTCCGCGTAGCTGGTCATCATGCCGAGAAAGGAGGAAAGCCACATCCAGAAAACAGCTCCGGGGCCGCCGACGGTGATAGCGGCGGCGATCCCGGCGATGTTTCCTGTCCCTGTGGTAGCGGCCAGCACCGTACACAGAGACTGAAACTGGGAGATGGAATGACTGTCAGAGGCTTCCGTTACCTTCCGGTCCCGGAAACATGCCAGTATGGTGCGGCGCATCCACAGGCCGAACCGGGAGATCTGAAAAAAGCCGGTGCCTGCGGAAAACCACAGCCCTGTGGCCAGGAAGCAGACAAGCATCACGGGTCCCCAGACAAACCGGCTGACCGGTTCGTTAACCGCGGCGATCCATTCTGTGACAGTATTCATAGTAGTGTTCTCCCAGAGTATATTTTATATTATCAATCCTATGTGCGGGCGGCGGAGATATTCCATGTTTCGAATCCTTTCGTTTTATCTCCATGGTTTCGGGGGAGGTCCTCCCGGCCCCGGATGAGGCCCCGGTCCCGGAAAAGGAGGCCTTGGTCCGGGATGGGGTCCCGGCCCCGGAGGGAAAGGAGGTCTCGGTCCGGGATGAGGTCCCGGCCCGGGAGGAAAAGGAGGCCTTGGTCCGGGATGAGGTCCCGGCCCCGGAGGAAAAGGAGGTCTTGGTCCGGGATGAGGTCCCGGCTCCGGAGGAAAAGGAGGTCTTGGTCCGGGATGAGGTCCCGGTTCCGGAAAGGGCGGTCTGGGAGGCGCAGGCTGTCCGGAACCACAGAAGCTGCACCCTTTGCGTTTGCGAAAAGGAAATTGTGACCAGATAAGCATAAAGTTTACAATCCTGCTTTTTTATTAATGTATGTAAAAAAAACTGTTTTTGTGCTATCATGAAATGCAGGGGATGTCCGAAAACAGTATCTGACAGAAGGGTGTTTTCGGGGATATGTCGGCAAAGCCGGTCTTATAAAGGGCAGGCTGAACGACAATGGTTTGACACAGGGGGGCAGGGGTTGTGAGAGAACGAAAGAAATGGGCAGTAACCGGCATACTGCTGGCGGCGGCGCTGACACTGCAGGTTCTGGCCAGATATACAAAAGGATTTGCCGACTGGTACGGCACCGGGATTTATCCACGTATGGTTTTTGTGGTGGGCGGATTTTTTTCTGTTTTTCCGTTCAGTGCGGCGGAGCTGGGAGTGTATCTGTTTCTGGCATGGATTGCGCTGTATACGGCGGCGGCTGTCATTTTGGCATATCGTCACAGACCCGGTATCTTGAAAAATTACTGTGCTTCCCTTGCGCTGACGGCATCGGCGCTGCTTCTGATTTTTACGCTGTTTTGCGGAATCAATTATCACAGTGTCTGCTTTTCGGAAAATGAGGGCTTTTCCATGGAACGGTCCTCAAAAGAGGAACTCCGCGAACTGAGTGTGTTTCTGGCTGAGGAGATCAACCATTGTGATATGGCGCTGGCTGAGAGAGCAAACCGCGGTGATACGGCGCTGCCCATGGAGGGAGACCTTCGTTTTACGTCGCCGGATATGATGGAACAGCAGGCGGTTCTGGCCATAAAAGAAGCGGGTAAAACCTACGAAAGCCTGTCTGGTTTTACTCCTGAGCCGAAAGCAGTCTGGCAGTCCGGCCTGCATGGCATCCGATCAGCCGCAGTTTGCTTACAGCGGTCATATGCTGGCATTCAGTCATGCTATGGACGCGCTGTGGAATGCCGGGGAGAGAGATGCATATCGGGAGATTTACGCCGGGCTCTGTCGGAATGCGAAAGAGGATTTGCAGGCGGACAGCACATTCTGGCATCAGTATGACGGGAAGGCAGCGGAAGTGTCTCAGACAGTGAACAATACATACTTAAAATTAAACAGTCAGGATGACGGCGTGAAAAGCTACGGGAGAATGGTAGATCTGCTGCTGGCGTACAGACGCAGTATCAGGTGATTGATGAAAAACAGCATAGCCCTGGGAAGGGAGCTGTGAAATGATAAAAAGTGAGGAACTGCAGGATGAAAAGAATCGCGTTGATGGTTATGAAATTGATTTGGATTGCGCCGTTCTGGTTTGCCCGGCTCTGTATCTGGGGGAAAAACGACCGGCATACGGAACTGGAAAAATATTCCTTTCTCAAAATGGTGACAACCAGGGTAAATCAGGCAGGCAGGGTGATGATACAGGCGCATGGCATTGAAAATCTTCCGGAAAAAATGGGATATGTGATGTTTCCGAATCATCAGGGAATGTTTGACGTGCTGGCTTTGCTGGAATGCTGTCCCCATCCCTTTACCGTGGTTATGAAAAAAGAGGTGTCGGATGTGTTTCTGGTCAAACAGATCCGTCAGTTTTTAAAGGCGCAGTCCATTGACAGAGAGGACGTGAGAGGTTCCGTGCAGGTGATCCGCCAGATGACAAAGGAAGTGAAAGAGGGCCGGAATTATGTGATTTTCGCCGAGGGAACCCGGTCAAAACATCAGAACCGGGTGCAGAGCTTTAAAGGCGGCAGCTTCAAAAGCGCCGTCAATGCAAAAAGCCCGGTGGTTCCGGTGGCGCTGATTGACAGTTTCAAACCTTTTGACACCCATTCCGTGGAAAAAACGGTTGTTCAGGTTTATTTCCTGCCGCCCTTATATTATGAAGATTACAAAGACATGAAATCCGTGGAGATTGCCGCGCTGGTACAGAGCCGGGTATCGGAAAAAATCAATGATATATTATTATCCCAAGGCAGGCAGATATCAGGATCAGCATGATGGGGGATAGCTGTTTTTTTGCAAAGACCTTTACACCTGCCGTCAGGAGCAGCAAAAGAACCAGAATGCCTGCGGCCCGGAGGTCGATGGAACTGTCTGCCGTCAGAGTCAGACAGTTGCTGACGCACATATAGACGCCGGTAGCCAGGATAATTCCGATGATACAAGGCTTTAATCCCTCTAAAACAGCCTGGACGTAAGGGTTGTCGATCACTGTTTTCAGCACTACCATTGCCAGCAGGATAATGATAAAGGAAGGGAGAATCACCGCCAGCGTGGCGAGGACAGCGCCGAGGAACCCTGCCTGGCTGCTGCCGACATAGGTAGCCAGATTGACCATAATCGGTCCCGGCGTGCTTTCACTGACGGCGATCATATAGGTCAGGGTTTCGTCTGTCAGCCATCCGTGAGAAAGAACCACGTCCCGGATCAGGGGAATCGCGCTGTAGGCGCCGCCAAAGGCAAAACAGCTAACCCGGAAGAAATTCCAGAATAATTCAAGATAGATCATTTCTGTTCACCTTCTTTCCGTAAAAGCTTTGTTTCCAGGGTGAAGAAGAAAAGGCTGATGACGGCGGCAATCAGCATCAGACTGATTGAGGAAAAGTCCCAGGAAAACATATTAATCAGCATCATGACGGTAAAGGAACAGGTCAGAATCGCCAGGGGCAGAAACTGTTTTTTCATATGTTTCATCATTTTGACTGCCGCTTTCACGATCAGAACGCTGACGGCAATCTTAATGCCGTGAAAGGCATGTGCAATCACTGAGATTTCAAGAAAATTGTTTAAAAACAGTGAAATTGCGAAAATAATGAGAAAAGAGGGAATGGTAACGCCCAGTGTGGCAGCCGTTGCGCCGATCAGGCCTGCCTGCCGGTAGCCCACAAAGGTGGCGCAGTTGATGGCGATAGGGCCTGGGGTGGATTCGGCGATGACGGTAACATTCATCATTTCGTCATGGGTGATCCATTTGTTTTTCTCCACACAGATGTTTTCAATGATGGAGATCATGGCATAGCCGCCGCCGAAGGTAAACAGTCCGATCTTCATAAAGGTCATGAACAGGCGGCATAAAATGTGGTTTTCTTTCATAGCTTTTCTCTTTCCGGTAGATTGGTGCATTGTTGTGCGGCTCAGATTTTATCCTATCACGGATAGGGAGATTTTTCAATGATGAGGCGTAATAAAAACCGCTTTGTCGGCAGAGGCTTTCAAAGCGGTTTTTAAAAATGTCAGGGCTTCTCGCATTCCGCGGCTTTATAGACCGTTTCATCGCGGCATTCGCCGCCGTGGTCTGTGGCAGGCCGTATGCGGATGAGGGATGCGTCTTCTCTGCGGAGGGCAATCAGGGTACCGCGTACCTGATAGGCGGCGGATTCCCTGCGCCGTCCGGTCAGAACACAGCGGATTTTTGTTCCTCCGATAAAACCGAGATCTATAAGACGGCGCCGAATCCCGCCCTCTGCGTTAAGAGACAGGATCACGGCAGTTTCGCCGGGACGCATTTCATGCAGATAACAGGAATTACAGTTTGAATCGCATTTCATTGGTTCCTCTCTGAAAAATAGAACTGTTCATTATAATATATGCGAATGTTTTTCCTTGTGTTTTAAAATGTCCTGCCTTATAATAGACGAGGCGAAAAACAGCGAAGGTTTGCAGCCGGGAAACAGAATAAAACAAATCAGAGGATGAATGATGAAGTATACGAATATCAAAGAGGGAATCTTTTTAGAACGTTTAAACCGGTTTGTAGCCCGGGTGAATCTGAATGGGAAAGAGGAGTACTGCCACGTAAAAAATACGGGGCGGTGCAGAGAGCTGTTTGTGCCGGATACCCGTGTTCTGGTCAGTGAAATCGACAGTGCAAAGCGGAAAACCAAATATGATCTGATCAGTGTTTATAAAGAGGAACGCCTGGTAAACGTGGATTCCCAGGCACCGAACCAGGTGGCCGAGGAATGGCTGCGGGCCGGCGGGCTGTGTTCCGGCATTACAAAATTAGTCAGAGAGAAATCATACGGAGATTCGCGGATTGATCTGTATGTGGAGACAGAGAAGAAAAAGATTCTGATTGAGGTGAAAGGCGTTACACTGGAGGAGGACGGTGTGGTGCGTTTTCCGGATGCGCCCACCGACCGGGGGATCAAGCATCTGGGAGAACTGGAAAAGTCCCTTGCCGCCGGCTTTGAGGCGTATATTCTGTTTGTGATTCAGATGGAGGGGGTCAGATATTTTGAGCCCAACAGGGCCGGTCATCCGGAATTTGCCGATGCGCTGGCGAAAGCCTGCCAGGCCGGGGTTCATATTCTGGCCTGTGACTGTAAGGTGGGGAAGGACAGCCTGGAGATGGGCAGCGAGGTGCCGGTGCTGCTGCGGTAATTTTTTTGGAATGTGGTTGAAGAAATCCTGTAAAAGTGTCAGGGTTTCTTTTTTTATGCCGGAAATGCCGAGGGAAAGATTTGTTTGACTGGCAATGGCCGGATAGCTGAGAGAAAACGGAAATTTTTATATGATAATGGAAATGTAATTATCACGATAATGCATATATCAATGGTAAAAAGCTGATAAAAATCAAAAATAAGAAGAATTTAGGTAAAAATGTATAGAATTTATGAAAAATATCATTGACATATAGCTATAATTTCATTATAATCTAGGTATCGCGATAATCATAAAATAAAAGAAGGTGATAAACATAATAACAATGAATGTGATAGCGTGATAACAAATTGAAATGAGGAGAGGTATCATGAAAGAGAAAAAGGGATTTTTAAAAGTAATTGACAAGAGGGCCTTTTTTCCACCGGCCATCCTGCTGACGATTGCCACTGTAATCGGTGTTGCGTTTCCGCATACGCTGCAAAAAGCTGTGGATGTGACCTTTGATTTTACTACGACGAATTTTGGCTGGTTTTATGCCCTGGGCAGTACTTTTTTAGTCGTGTTCTGCCTTTGGGCGGGATTCAGCAAATATGGAAGGATACGGCTTGGGGGAAAAGACGCGAAACCGGAAATGTCGTTCGCGAAATGGTTTGCGATTGCACTGACGTCGGGAATTGCCATAGGAGTCGTATTTTATGGAGTCGCGGAGCCTATGATAAATTTTACCGCGCCGCCGGAGTTTTCAGGATTGGAACCGAGAAGTCCGGAAGCAGCCGAGGCTTCTCTGAAATACGTATTTCTTCACTGGGCGCTTCATCCCTATGGGATTTATACCGCGGCAGGCCTGTGTCTGGCATTTGTGTTCTGGAATATGAAACGCAAACTGCAGGTGAGTTCCGCGCTGTATCCTTTGATCGGGGAAAAAGCAGACGGGCAGGCAGTGTCATGGATTAACGCACTGACGATTTTTGCAACGATTGCAGGAATCGGGACATCTCTTGGCTTTGGTGTTCTGCAGGCTGCGTCCGGTATTAATTATGTCTTTGGAACGGATTTTGACTCCGGCGTCCTGTGGATTGTTATTATCGGGTTCATGGTTTTGATTTACACGGTGGCTGCCTGTACGGGACTGCATAAAGGGGTCGCTCTGATCAGCAATTTGAATGTCTATGTTTATTTTGTTCTTCTTGCCTGGGGATTTTTATTCGGCGGGGCCTTATTCATTATTAACAATACGGTTACGGGAGTGGGAAAGTATTTATCTTCTTTTGTGTCCGAATCTATGTATCTGGAACCGGCCATGGCGACGGGCTGGGTTTCCTCGAACACGATTTTTTATTATGCCTGGTGGATTGCTTTCGCGCCGTTAGTAGGTGTGTTTCTGGTGAAACTGGCGAAAGGGAGGACCATAAGGGAATTTGTGCTTGTAAATATGATCGCGCCGGTGATTTTTACCTTTTTGTGGTTTGGCGTGTTCGGAAGCTCCGCGATCAGCATGGAACTTGGCGGAAACTGCAATATCGTGGCTGACATTGCTTCTTATGGGTCGCCGGTCGCATTGTTCGCTTATCTGAAGAACCTGCCGCTTTCAGGTCTGATGGTGATTTTCGGATTTGCCGCAATCGTCTTTTCCTTCGTAACACTTGCGGAAGCGCAGACACTGACAATCGCGGAACTGACCTGTGTGCAGGATGAGGAGGATGAAACGAAATCTGAGCGGAATGCCCCTGCTTCCGTGAAAATATTCTGGGGCGTTCTGATGGGACTGATGGCATTTGCCCTTCTTTACAGCGGCGGTGTAAGCGCCATTCAGACGGCCAGTATTGTCTGCGCATTGCCGATCCTGGCTCTGATGCTGGTGATGGCGGCTTCCTATATAAAAGGAATGAAAAATTATAGAGAGTATGACCAGACGCTGGAAGACGGAGAAGATTATTAACAACAGGAGGATATCATATGTTGACTAATTATAATATCAGGAAAATTCATGAATACAGCATGAAGATTATTGAAAAGACCGGCATGAAATTCCATCATCGGGATGCCGTGGAAGTTTTAAAGAGCCATGGAATCCGCATGGAAGGGAATGTGGCTCATTTTACCGAGGAACAACTGATGTATTGGGTGCGTAAGGCTCCTCATAGCTTTACTCTGTACGGAAGAAACCCGGAGCATACGATGGTGATCGGCGGGGACGTGGTTAACTGCGCGCCGGCTTACGGTTCCCCGCTGATCGTAAAACAGGACGGCACCCGCTATTCCGCGAAGATGGAGGATTATATTAAATTCACAAAGCTGTACCATAATAATGATAATTTTCATGTGAATGGCGGTGTGATCTGTCAGCCCGACGATGTTCCTGTGGAAAGCGCTTCGCTGCTGATGTTTTATGCGGCATACACCCATTCGGATAAATGTATGATGACGGGAGCGGGTGACAGGAATCAGATGGAAGCGCTGTTCGAGATGGCAAAAGCTGCTTTTGGGTCAAAGGAAGAACTGATCGCGCATCCGAGACTGCTGACCATTGTTAATACGAATACACAGATGCAGCTGGATATTAATATGACGGAGACACTGATGACTTTTGCGGAGTACGGCCAGCCTTTTGTAGTGGCTTCGGCAGCCATGGCAGGATCCACGGCGCCGGTGACGCTGGCGGCGACCATTGCTCTGACCAATGCGGAGGTGCTCTGCGCGATTGCGCTTGCTCAGATGGTACGGCCGGGGACGCCTGTTTTGTATGCTTCTCAGTCTACCACATCGGATATGCGCAACGGCGCCATAGCCATCGGCTCGCCGGAAGGAGCGCTGTGTTATAAATACTGTGCCCGTCTGGCAAAATTCTATGGGCTTCCCTGCCGCGGAGGCGGAGCGTTAAGCGATGCCAAAATCATGAATACCCAGGCCGGATATGAATCTATGATTACTTATATGGCCTGCTGTCAGAATAAAATCAATTTCATTATTCATTCAGCCGGTATTTTGGACGGATATACCTGCATGTCCTATGAGAAATTGATTGCTGATTTCCAGATCATTGATTATGTGAATCGTTATCTGAGAGATATAGAGGTGAATGATGAGACGATTCCGGTGGATCTGATCGACGAGATCGGGCATTCCGGCCAGTATCTGACAGAAGAACACACGTTTGAATTTTGCAGAAAAGAACCGCTGACCCCTTTCCTGAGCGTTCGCGGCAATGTGGAGCATCCGGAAGACCAATTTGAAAGAAACGTGGAAAATATGCTCAAAAAGTCCTGGGAGACTTATCAGAAACCGGAGACAGACGCAGAAGTTTTAAAGAAAATGAGAGAAGTTCTGATGAGCAGGGGAATAAAAAAAGAATTGCTTGACAGTATAGAACAGGCGTAAAGAGACAACAGTATAACAGCATTTTTTGATCGGGAAGGACAAAGGCTTTGCTTTCGCCCGGTCGTATCAGAAAGGGTTTCTGCTATGCGGACACCCTTTTTGACGTGTGCTTCCCTCTTAAAATATGATTGATTTCTTTTCTGAAAATAGTATAATAGATGTCGGCTGAGTGCATTTTGACAGAATTTCGGTCAAATAAAATAAAAGCGGGAAAGCAGATTGGTATGAACAAAAAACAACAGTTTTTAAATGTGACATATGAAATCCTGAATGAAGAAGGCGTGGCGGGTGTCAGCATCAGACGCCTGGCGAAGGAGGTTGGCTGTACCAGTACTGTGATATATCGGTATTTTGATAATGTGGAGCATTTGATTATCATGGCCTCAGTCAGATATCTGGAAAGGTATATTGCGGACTTTAAAAGATATACGAAAGAAATCAGGAACCCTCTTGAACTGAACCTGACGCTGTGGGAGCGGTTCGTTACGTATGCCCTTGAAAAAGTAGATGTTTTTGAAATGCTTTTTTTCGGAAAGTACAAGGAAAGCCTTGTTGATATTATATATGAGTATTATGAGCTGTTTTCGGAAAAATTCGAGAATATGGACGGCTTATTGGTCAGCGTCGTTTTTAACGGAAATATTCGTGAGCGGGATTACATCATGTATCGAAGAGCCGCAAGTATGGGATATATAGAACTGGACGCGGCGGAAAAACTGTCTTATATGGATGCGTACATGTTTCACGGACTGCTGATGGAATACAAGTTTTGTAAATTAGAAAAAGAGGAAATAGAGATGAACGCGAAAAAGTTTACGGATATTATCAGAAGCGTCGTGGAAAAATTCCGGATTCGGTAAGCGGGTTTTTAGGATTCCCTATTTTAATTTCAGAGATTTAGGAGTATAATAGACGAAAATGGGGCGGGGTCCGGCCATGCCCTGAAACTATGTATCATATGGAGGAATCATTATGTTAGTACCGGTAACAGAAATGCTGCAAAAAGCGAGAGCGGGCAAATATGCGGTTGCCCAGATTAATATCAATAACCTGGAGTGGACAAAATCCGTACTGGCCACCGCACAGGAGCTGAACTCTCCCGTGATCCTGGGTGTATCCGAAGGTGCGGGAAAATATATGACAGGCTTTAAGACTGTCGCTGCCATGGTGAAAGCCATGATTGAGGAGATGGGAATCACCGTTCCGGTGGCGCTGCACCTGGATCACGGAACTTACGAAGGCTGTCTGAAATGCATCGAGGCAGGCTTCTCATCCATTATGTTTGACGGTTCTCATTATCCCATCGCGGAGAATGTGGAGAAAACCCGCGAGCTGGTAAAGATCTGTAAAGAGAAGGGAATTTCCTTGGAGGCGGAAGTGGGCTCCATCGGCGGCGAAGAAGACGGCGTGGTAGGAATGGGCGAGTGCGCCGATCCCAACGAGTGCAAGATGATCGCCGATCTTGGCATCGACATTCTGGCGGCCGGCATCGGCAATATCCACGGACAGTATCCTGAAAACTGGCAGGGATTGAATTTTGACGTTCTGGCTGCTGTGAACGAGAAGGTAGGCCAGATGCCTCTGGTGCTTCACGGCGGCACGGGCATTCCGGCCGACATGATTCAGAAGGCTATTTCCCTGGGCGTCAGCAAGATTAATGTAAATACGGAGTGCCAGTTGTCCTTTGCGGCTGCCACCAGAAAGTATGTGGAGGCGGGCAAAGATCAGCAGGGCAAGGGTTATGACCCCAGGAAGCTGCTTGCGCCCGGCGCCGAAGCCATCAAAGAAACCGTGAAAGAGAAGATGGAACTGTTCGGCTCCGTGGGAAAAGCCTGAATCCTTTAAAGAAATCCAAAGCGGACGGAAACGATGATGCGACATAAAATCAAATGGATCATTTTACTCCTGCTGGCGGCGGTATTTATATACTCGGGAGTCCAACTGTACCGGAGCGTGATGGAATATAAGGTGGGAACGGATGAGTATGACATGCTGGCACAGGATGTCTACGCGGATACGCTGCCGCCGGTAGTTCCGGCGGGCTTTGAACCGGACATGGGCGGACAGGAGGATGAGGAAGAAACGCAGGAACAGGAACAGCAGGATGCGGCTCTTTCCTTTGATATCGGACATGAAAAGCTGCGCGAGATCAATAAAGATTATATCGGCTGGATCGCCATGAATGACCAGATCAACTATCCGGTCGTACAGGGTTCCGATAATACCTATTACCTGACCCATACCTTTTACGGAACGCAGAACAAAGCCGGAACCATCTTTATGGCGGCGGAGAATGAAGAAGGCTGGGATGCTAAAAACATCATTATCTACGGTCATAATATCAAGAATAATACGATGTTTGCCACACTGATGCAGTATGAGGACCAGGCGTTTTTCGAACAGCACAGATATTTCAGTATTTATACGGAGGAAGGCGTTTCTGTCTACGGCATTTTCGCCGCATTCCGGACCGGAGAGACCAGCGAAGCCTATCAGTACGGTTTTGCCGATGACGAAGACTTTATGAATTACATTGCCCTGATGCAGTCCTGGTCAGTGATCGACACGGGGATGAGTGTGGGAAAGGATGATCAGATCATCACGCTGTCCACCTGCACCAATGTGAATAACGGCCGCTTTATCGTTCAGGGAAAAAAGATTGAATGAAATAAAAAAAGTGCTTGCATTTATCCGTAAAATGATGTATTTTATTTGATATGGATAAACGAAGATGACTGAAAAAACAATGGCGTTCCGATTTTGCAGATTGGGGCGCCATTTCTGTTGCGGAGCATCCGGCAAAACGCGCCGGTACATATTGTCTGCTTCGCGGCGGCGCATTTTGTCGGATTGTAGGATACTGATTAAAAACAGGGAGGAAGAAGCAATGAGCGAGATGATCAATGCTGCGGAAGTCTTTGGCGAAAACGTGTTTAACCTGGCTAAGATGAAAGAACGGCTGCCAAAGAAAATTTATACGGAAGTGAAAAATGTAATGGAGAACGGCGGCGAGCTTTCGCTGGAAACGGCGGATGTGGTGGCGAAAGCCATGAAAGACTGGGCCGTGTCCAGAGGCGCCACCCATTATACCCACTGGTTCCAGCCGCTGACCGGCATTACGGCGGAAAAACATGATTCTTTTATTTCGGCGCCGGACGAAATGGGAAACACGCTTCTGGAATTCTCCGGGAAAGAGCTGATCAAAGGCGAACCGGACGCATCTTCCTTCCCCTCCGGCGGACTGAGGTCTACTTTTGAAGCCAGAGGCTATACGGTATGGGACTGCACCTCCCCGGCCTTTCTGAAAGAGGACGCCACAGGCGCGATTCTCTGCATCCCTACGGCATTCTGTTCTTATAAAGGCGAAGCGCTGGATAAAAAGACACCGCTGCTGCGTTCCATGGAAGCGGTCGGCAGACAGGGACTGCGGATTGTAAAGCTGTTCGGCAACACGGAGGCCACACGGGTTATCCCTTCGGTGGGGCCGGAGCAGGAGTATTTTCTGGTGGATAAGGAAAAATATCTGCAGAGAAAGGATCTGATCTACGCCGGCCGTACCCTGTTCGGAGCGCCCGCGCCAAAGGGGCAGGAGCTGGAAGATCAGTATTTCGGCGCAATTAGAGAGCGGGTCGGCGCATATATGAAAGAGCTGAATGTGGAACTGTGGAAGCTGGGAATCACTTCCAAAACACAGCATAATGAGGTGGCGCCCGCCCAGCATGAGATGGCCCCCATCTACGGCACGGCCAATATCGCCGTGGACCACAATCAGCTTGTGATGGAAACGATGAAAAAAGTGGCGGGACATCACGGCCTGACCTGCCTGCTTCATGAGAAACCCTTTGCAGGCGTAAACGGCTCCGGCAAGCATAACAACTGGTCTCTTGGCACGGACAACGGCGTAAATCTGCTGGATCCCGGCGATACGCCTAACCAGAACATCCAGTTCCTTCTGGTGCTGGCCTGTATCATCAAAGCCGTGGACATTCATGCGGATCTTCTGCGGCAGTCGGCTTCCGACGTGGGAAATGACCACAGACTGGGCGCCAATGAAGCGCCGCCGGCGATTATTTCCGTATTTCTCGGGGATCAGCTTGAGGATGTGGTGCGGCAGTTGGTGGAGACCGGCGAGGCGGCCAGATGTATTGAGGGCGACCGTCTTGAGGCGGGCGTAAGCTCTCTGCCTACCATCTCAAAGGATGCCACCGACCGGAACAGAACGTCGCCGTTTGCCTTTACGGGGAATAAATTTGAGTTCCGTATGGTAGGCTCCGACGACTCCATCGCCAGTCCCAATACCACACTGAATGCCATTGTAGCCGAGGCATTCAGCGAAGCGGCGGATATTCTGGAGGAGGCCGACGACTTTGACATGGCGGTGCATGACCTGATCAAAAAGTATCTGGCAGAGCACCAGAGAATTATTTTCAACGGCAACGGCTATTCCGACGAATGGGTGAAGGAGGCGGAGCGCAGAGGGCTGCCCAATATCAAATCCATGGTGGAGGCCGTGCCCACGCTGGTGACGGACAAGGCGGTGGCGCTGTTTGAGAAATTCGGCATTTTCACGAAAGCGGAGCTGGAATCGCGGGCGGAAGTATTGTACGAAATTTATGCGAAGACCATTAATATCGAAGCGCTTACCATGATCGACATGGCAGGAAAGCAGATTATTCCCGCAGTGGTGTCCTATACCACGGAGCTTGCCTCCTCTCTCAGCGCGGTCAGGGAAGCCTGCCCTGAAGCTGACGTCAGTGCCCAGAAAGAGATGCTGGTGGAGACTTCCTCTCTGCTGGCCGAGGCGAGAAAAGCATTTACTGCCCTGAAAGCGGCTGTGGCCGAGGCATCCGGCGCGGAGGAGGGCGAGGCGATGGCCTATGCTTATAAAGATAACGTGGTTCCGGCGATGGAAGCGCTGCGCGCACCGGTTGACAGGCTGGAGATGATTGTGGATAAGGAATACTGGCCGATGCCGTCATACGGCGATTTAATGTTTGAAGTGTAAATCCGGTATTTTGACTAAAAAGATTGAACCCGCCTTGGTGAGAGACGGGTTCAGTCTTTTTAATATATAATAATGAAAAAGGGAGGAGAGCTGAAATTCAGCTCTATATTATGAAAAAAATTAGTTAGTAAGCATTGGTTGTTTGTTTTGATCTTATGATGATATTATAGATATCAATCATGTCAAGACTATGATGATTCTGTAAAACTTTTTTGAATAAGTTGTGAACAGAATTTGAACGGATGGGGGAACTCTGTTTATCGGTTTTTCCCTGAATCGGCGCCGGTCAGGCGAAGGATTCCACGAATCGTTCCAGCGTTTCGGCGGTTTCTTTTGCCGTCAGCGTCAGATTGCTTCCGGGCAGGTGTGTCATCCAGCCGTGGAAAGCGAGGCACAGGTTTGGTTCTCGGATGCGGACAGAGCAGAGTCCGTTCGACAGAGGGAACTGTCTTGTGGTAAAAAAGCCGATACCCTTTTCTGCGGCTGTGCATATGGCAAGATAGTCGGGGAATGCACCTTCGTTAAAGATGTGCCCGGTCACATCGCCGTTACGGATTGCCTCTGCCAGTTGCCGCATCAGCAGGCATCGCTCCTGCACGGAGAAGGGCTTGACGATTTCCACCGGATAGTCGTCCAGCGTTCCGTCCGTCATAAAACGTTTTACTCCCGCCTCCGAAAAGAAAGTGAAAAAGCGCGGCACAGTCCGGAGCAGAGAAAAGCGTTCTTTTGCCGCAGACAGAATCTGGGGAAATTCCGGCAGTTCCTGTCTGAGATGGGAGTGTACAAAACTTTCGGAATAAAATCTGCCGAAACAGGGCTGGTCCATCGCCGTATAGAAACCGTCCGCTCCGGTACATTTCTGGTAGGAACTTAGAATTTCCAACGGATCGTCCGTATACTGGATCAGGCTGTGGCTTCTGTCTGTCAAAAAGTGAAAATGTCTTCTGTAGCAGGAAATGGAATCCGGATAGCGCAGCAGCAAAGCGCAGGAACCGTCTTCTGACAGACAGACCACACAGTTATGCGTTACCATAAAATATGGGAACGGGTCGGTGTAGTGAATGGGAGCGTTGCTGTCATAATAATAATAGGGATGATAATGCTGTCCCGACAGCAGACAGATCGGCAGAATGCGGCAGAAGCTTTTCAGATTGTGAAGATTAATATCCGCGCCCTGGGCAGACGCCGCATCGAAGCAGATAATCTGACAGATCTCCATGGTTATTTTATCATCCAGATAGCGGTGCAGCAGTTCGGTAACCAGAAACGTATCCGAAGGCGGCACGGTCAGTTCCAGCCGGGCATCCGGACGCAGCATTTCCTCGGAGAGAACCATACGCAGTAAAAACTGTACATTTGTCTCGCCCATAAAAACGGACCGGTCCCTCGCATATTGCTCAAGGTCTATGAGAAGCCTGGTTTCTTCGAAAGCCGGTGCCGAAAAGTCCAAGCAGGACAGGTTGTAGAACAGCTTGTCGATCATCTCATAGGAGCGGCGCAGGCCCTTTTTTGCAAATTGATCGTCATAATAGGAACGCAGCTTTTTTTCTTCTCCCGGAGTCAGGCGCAGATAATAGGTCAGTTCTTCCAGGACATGGTAGGGAAGAACCCTCTGGCCGCTCAGCGCCTTGGAAAGCTGTGTGCGCTCCACGCCGATGGATCGGGCCAGGGAGGAGACAGTCATTTGTTTGTTTTTCAGCAGTTCGCGTAAATATTCACTGAATAAAAGCATGGTTCCACCTCTTTTTCCGCAGATTTGTAAAACTGCTTTAACTATAGCACAGAAGCAGTAAAAAATGTGTGCGCAAATTTTTGAGAAATTTTGCACAGATGTTGTCACACCGCGGGAGCAGGGTATTTCCTATGCCTCTTATTTCGGGAACCGCTTTACAGGGACACATTGTTTTGCTAAAATAAATTGAACTGTAACTGATCCATATGATGCGGCGAATTTTCACACAAAGGGAATCCGCGTCAGAAAAGAGGAATAAAAAAATGGCAATGACTTATAAGTGCCCTTCCTGCGGTGCGTCGATGGCTTTTGACGGGGAAAAAGGAACGCTGTCCTGTGAATACTGCGGCAGGGAGCAGCCAGTGGAAGAAGTTGAGCAGTCTCTGAACCCGGAGGAATATGAAGCGCTGGAGCCTCAGACCGGAAAAGCGGACGGGACCTTTAAGGTTTACCGCTGTGCCTCCTGCGGCGCCGAAATGCTGACAGACGAGCATACCTCCGCCACAATATGCAGTTTCTGCGGTTCCCCCGGACTGATGGAAGACCGGCTGACCGGACAGCATAAGCCCAGCCGGGTGCTGCCTTTTCAGATTTCCCGGGAGCGGGCGGAGGATATTTTCCGCCGGTGGACGAAAAAAGGGCTGCTGACTCCGGGGGATTTTTCTTCTCGGAATACGCTGGAAAAAATTACGGGAATTTACGTGCCCTATTGGCTTTATGATTATGACACCAGCGTGACGCTGACAGCTCACTGCACCCGGATACGCCATCAGAGAAAAGGAGATTATGACTATACATATACTGATCATTTTCAGGTGTATCGGGAGGTGGAAGGAGATTACGACGGGGTTCCGGAGGATGCTTCCGAGAAGATGGAAGATGAGCTGATGGAGCGGGCGGAGCCCTTTGACTACAGCCAGATGAAGCCTTTTGAGATGCCCTATCTGGCAGGGTTTCTGTCGGAAAAATATAACTATACCAGCGCGGAGATGGCGAAACGGGCCAAAAAGCGGGTGTCTGATATGGCGTTTGGGGCGGCGCGGGGAACCATTAACGGCTACGCCACGGTCAATGTGACGTCGCAGCGGATCCGGCTGCGGGAAAAAGCGGTGGAATATGTGCTGCTTCCGGTGTGGATGCTGAATTACAGATATAAGGAAACCAACCGTCAGTTTCTGATTAACGGACAGTCGGGGAAAATGGTGGGTACGCTGCCGGTCAGCACCGGAAAAGCGGCGGCCTGGTTTTTCGGCATTACGGCGGCGGTATTTTTGCTGCTGAATCTGTTCTTAGGGGTATAACAGGGGGGGATTTATGAAAAAAGCAGTGACAACGGCGGCGGTGCTGATATGCTTCTGTATGCTGTGCGGCTTTACGCCCCGGATGCCGGAAATGTTTGACGGAGCGGATCTGTTTACGGCGGAAGAAGAAAAACGGCTGCTGGAGGAAGCGGAAAAAACGGCGGAACGGACTGAGACACAGATTGTTTTTCTCACTTATGAGGATGCCGGAGGCAGGAGTACGGAGAAGTATACCGATGATTTCTGTGACGACCGGGAATTCGGCTATGGCGGCGACGAGGAAAAGACCTTTATGATGCTGGCCATTGATATGGATAACCGGGAGGTGTATGTAAAGACCGGCGGAACTGCGATTGCCAGGGTTACGGACCGTGAAATCGAATATATTTTAGATGAGGTTTTTGAATGGATGCCGGACAGGGACTATTATCGGGCGGCGCAGACTTTTCTGGAAGCGGCCGAAAAAGCGCTGGAAGAAGATCTGTTTTCTGATGCGGCGGCCGGCGGCGAATACGGGTACGGCGCGGACGAAAGGGAGCCGGACCGGACCGGCTATGGCCCGGAACCGGAAAAGGAGGCTGCCACGGCCAAAGACATTCTGATGCGGTTTCTGATTGCCGTGGGGGTCGGAGGCGCGGTGACGGGGTTGATGCTGCTGGGAAGAAAAACAGGCAGCAGGCCGGGAAACGCCGCTTATATGGCATCTTCGCCCCGTGTGCTTCACCGGTCAGACCGCTATATCAATACCACGGTAGTCAAAACCCGCATCAATACGGATAAGGATTCCGGTTCCTCCGGCGGCGGTTCGGGCGGTTCCTTCCACACCAGCAGCGGCGGCAATTCCTACGGCGGAGGCGGCAGAAGCTTTTAGAAACGCCTTTGGTTTGGGGATTGAAAAAATGGAAATAATCGTTTAGAATGTATAGATAATTACAATGAAAAGAGGAAAAAAATAATGGCACAGAATCCGATTGTAACTTTTGAGATGGAAAACGGCGATATGATGAAAGCAGAATTATATCCGGAGATCGCGCCGAATACGGTGAACAACTTTATCAGCCTGGTCAAAAAGGGTTTTTATGACGGCCTGATTTTCCATCGGGTAATCGCCGGCTTTATGATTCAGGGCGGCTGTCCCCAGGGCAGAGGCACAGGCGGTCCCGGCTACCAGATCAAAGGGGAATTTTCCGGCAATGGTTTTGCCAATGATCTGAAACACACGGAGGGCGTACTGTCCATGGCCAGGGCGCAGGACCCTGACAGTGCGGGTTCTCAGTTCTTTATTATGCACAAAACCTCTCCCCATCTGGACGGCTCTTACGCCGCTTTCGGAAAGCTGACTGAGGGCTGGGACGTGGTTGATAAGATGACGCAGGTACCCACCGACTGGTCAGACCGTCCGTCTGCGGAACAGAAGATGAAAAAAGTGACGGTGGAGACTTTTGGGGTTGATTATCCGGAACCGGAGAAATGTTGAAAATATTATCAGATCGAATCATTGATACCCAAAAAAGGGCATGGATGATCTGCCTGGTCTTCTGTGCCGGCATATTGCCGCTGATTGCGATCACGCCCTTTGATCATCCGTCGGCCGATGATTTTAATTATTCGGTGCTGACGCGTCATGTATGGGTGGAAACAGGATCGCTGCTCCAGGTGTTAAAGGCGGCAGCCGAGACGACGGTATATTATTTTAATGAATGGCAAGGGCTGTATGTGTCTCCGTTTCTGCAGGCGCTGCAGCCTGCCGTATTTGGGGAGTCTGTTTATATGGCAGGCCCTTTGTTTCTGCTGTCCGCTCATGTGGCGTCTACCCTGTTTTTCTTTTATGTGCTGGTCAGGAAAGTCTGGCGGGGAACCAGAAGCCAGTGGATGGAATTGTCCTGTATCGGCCTTTTTCTGATGATTCAGTTGATGCCCAGCGCGGTGGAGGGCTTTTACTGGTATAACGGTGCGGTCAATTATACATTTTTTTATGCCCTTCTGATGCTGATGACGGGGCTGACCTGGTACTGTGATCAGACGACGCGGAAAGCAGCGCGGGCCGGACTGACGGTATTGCTGATGCTGCTTGGGTTTGTGCTGTCCGGCGGCAATCAGGTAACTTCTTTTGCGGCGGTCTTATTTTATCTGATATGCGGGATCGTCAGATGTCTGGGCCGGGAGAAAAAGAAATGCCTGCCTTTGTTTCTCATCTGTCTGTCGGTTTCGGCAGGATTTATCCTGAATGTTACGGCGCCGGGAACGGCGGTGCGTCAGGCGACCTGTCTGGACAGGCCGGGTGTGGCGGGGACGATTCTTCTCTCCATTTCCGATACCCTTTCCTATATGACCGACTGGCTGCGTCCTTTTTTCCTGGTCTGTCTGGCGGCTGCGGTTCCTTCTGCTTTTGGAGTGGCCCAGAGCTTCCGCAGAGAAACAGGATTTTCCTATCCCTGTCCGCTGCTGGCGGTGACGGGGGCGGGAGCGGTGATGTCGGCCCTGTTTTGTCCTTCGATCTATGCCCAGGGATTCAGCGGAAATTACCGGCTGATCAATGTGGCTTATTTTATTTTTGTAATTCTGATGGTTGTTCTGCTGGTTTACATGCTGGGATGGATTTCCGTGAAAGCAGAAGAAGCGGGATTTTTGGAAGTGAGGAAAAAACTGGAAGAATCTGCCGGCAGAATCCGCTGTAGGTCTGCTGCCGTATACCTGCTTGTGTTTCTGGTGTTTTTTTATCCGGTCCGCGAAGAACTGTCCGGGTTTAATGCGCTGACGTCTCTGGCAAACGGCAAAGCCGCACAGTATGACAGAGAGGCTGACGCCCGGATTGCCCAGGTCAGGGAAGGCGGTGCGGATGAGATTGTAGAACTGGAACCCTTTACGGTGAAGCCGAAAGTCCTGTTTTTCGAAGATCTGGACAGATCGCCGGACAACTGGAAGAATGAGGCTATGGCGGAATATTACGGGTGCGGGGGGATTGTGCTGAAAGAGGAATAAACAGATTGGGAGGCCATGACTCGTATGGGTCATGGCCTCCCTTATGCTGAAAACTTTTTTGTTTTCCGCTTTTATTTTAAAGATTGGATTCCTCCGCTTTTTTCCGTTCTTCAATCTCTTTTTCCATCTGTTCCACTCTGCTTTTGGGAAGACGGAATCCGATCAGCAGTACTGCAGCGCCGATGATCAGCAGAACGGCCGGAATTACCATCAGAGCAAGGCAGATGGATTCCTTCATAGCCACGGACGCATCTTCCACCGCAATCGTCGCGGAAAAGCCGCCGATGGCCAGGCAGGCTGCCAGCAGTGCGCTTTTCAGCGTGCTGGCTGTCTTTAACGGAATATTCTGCAGTCCCATAATCCAGCCGGAAGCATTTTTTCCGCTTTTCCACTCGCTGTATACGGCCGTATCGGCATAGAGCGCGGAAGAACAGGAATAGCAGCAGCCATATCCAAGCTGAGCCAGAGAAATCAGCGCCACTACCAGCCATGGACTGGTGTAAAACATTCTGGCGGCGAGCAGCGCGGCCGCCATCACGAAGTAGCAGACAATCACGGTAACACGTCCGCTCAGCATTTTTCCGATATACCGGCTGAAATATGCGCCGATCACGGCTAGAAACGCGATAATCAGCATATAGTTTGCCTGCATTCCCTTATTCAGCGCGATATAGGTGAAATAATATACCACAGTTCCGGCTACCATAAAGTTAAACAGCCATTTCGCCAGATCCGCGATCAGCAGACACAGCAGCGGCGGATTGGCAAACAGTGCTTTTAACAGGTCCACCACATTTGTACGGGCACGTTTGGTCTTCGCGGCGTTGGCCAGTTCCTCCGTACCGGTATCTTCATAGCCTGCCGTCATTTTAAAATGGAACCAGTAGCCTGCTACCATCAGCAGAGACATGGAAAGGGAAAGCACCGCATATGCGTATTTTTCCGTGAAAATTCCTGTCAGAATGGCCAGAAACGGCACGCCGAGATAGGACCAGGCAAATTTGGACATATTGTTCCAGGTGGCGCGGCTGGATGCCATGGCCACACGGTCATCCGGCGTTTTCGCCACTACGCTGATCAGAGACATGTTTGCCGTATAACCCCAGTTATGCAGGAAACGTCCGCCCAGCATAAAGATGAAAAAGAAAAAGGTTGATACGGCGTCCGTAGATCCGATCCGCACATACATAAAGAAGTAAAATACCGGTACCAGCCAGTTCACCGCGATCAGCCAGGAGCGGTAACGCCCCCATTTCATCGGCTTTACGGAATTGATCACGCCGCCGTAAATCCATGCGGTAAAAGCGTCGATCATTGCAGTAACCGTTGTCAGAAACGCAATGCTGGGCAGGCTGAGCTGCGCCACATTGGTCAGATAAAACGCGGAATAATAAACGCCCACATTGGTCATCAGCGCAAAGCACATGTCTCCTACGCCGTAAAAATAGCGTATGGTTTTACTGATGCCTTTTGGCTTTCCGGCCATTTGTTCCATAGATTGACTTCCCATACTTCATTCCCTCCTTTTTAGTTCCGCAGCTGTTTTCACAGACCACTTGACACTACTCTAAAGCTTCTTTTATTTCAGAAACGGATTTCCGGCCAGTCCGTCTCCTCTGGGCGCGTCGTAATCCGGCCGTTTGCAGCTGTATTTGGTGGAGCCGTAACGAATCAGTTCGTCATTTACGATTGCATTTCGCTCTCTTGTTTTAAGCCCCGACTGTGCCACCCAGCTGCCGCCCGGCGCCAGCGCGTCGATGGTTCTGTCGATTGATTCCCGGATTTCCGCTTCCGTGGTGCCGGGCCTGTCCATAAACTGGGTGTCAAATCCGCCTACAAAGCACATTTTATGGCCGATTTCCTGTTTCAGTTCGGCAGGCTTGTTGGAAATATGCATCGTATTGGTGGCCACGCATCCCATATCCGCGATTTCTCCCAGAATCGGCGCAAAATAGCCGCAGCAGTGATGCTCATACATCACGCCGGCGCCGGTAATACAGTCGATTACCCGCTGCAGATGCGGTTTGATCAGCTTCCGCCATACTTCCGGTGACATAAACATGCCGCTGTTGGAACCGTAATCATCATGCATAATCAGAATATCCGGCTTATAATACTGAATCAGATACTGGTAAAGACGGATTTTGTGATCAGCCACTGCGCCGAAAAAATCATAGCAGGCTTCCGGTTCTTCCATCAGCGCGCACAGTGCTTCCTGAAATTCCATAACGCTGAACATCCGTTCCCACAGTCCAAAACCGACCATTACTCTGGAAAGCCGGCGTTCTCTGTCCCATTTTGCCGTATCCCTTGCGGCGTAGCCTTCCCAGTCCAGCCGGCTCAGATCCGGAAATTTCATAAATTCCCGCCATCTGGTAATGTCCGGTACCAGATGGACGCCCGGCGTCGGGTTTGCCCCGCCGATATTGGGTTCAAAGGTCCAGCTCTGTCCGAACCAGTCATTGGCCGTTCCGCTGACACAGATGGATTCCCGGATAAAATCCATTCCCCTGGGGGCACAGGTGTCCATATCCGTGGCAATGGGAAAGAACTCCGGTTCTTTGTGCTGATAGGCCAATAAAGTATTCTCCTTGAAACTTAATGTTGCCATTTTATCCTCCTCCTGTTTTGATTGAAATAAAAGTCATTTATGGTAAATCCCCATACAGGCGGAGTGTCTGCATGGTGGAATTTCCCCGCCGGCATGTCCGTAAGAAATATCGGTTTATACAATCTGTGCCGCAATCGGATATGCGACCAGAGCGATAATCACAATACAGGGAATTAATATTAAAAAACCGTATCGTGCCATCTGGGCATTGGTGGTCCATCCCGAGCCGGTGCCCAGTACAACCGTGGTCATGGCCGGCGGCGTAGCGTAGGCATAGGTGGACATCATCCCCAGCGTTACGGCGAGAGCGCCGGCATGAATTCCTTCCAGAGAGGTTGCGATTGGCATCGCCACCGTACATACGATTGTCACCGTCACCATGTTGGAACCGACATTTGTCATAACGGCCGTTACTGCCAGTAGCAGAAAAACAAAAGACATTCCCTGAAATACGCCGGCCAGCGGCCCCAGATGCACTTTGATAAATTCTGACAGTCCGATGTCCGGATTTGTCATGGCAGAGCCTAAAGCCAGCGCCGATGCGGCCATAAACATAGAGGGCCATGGAACGGATTTTGCGCCCTCCGCCAGTGAGAGCAGAGGTTCGCCGTCCGTATGGATAATGCACATCAGCATGGTGCCAAGAAGGGGCGGCATAACGGTTCCGAAACTGCTGATCCAGGCCGCCGCCAAAGAGACCGGTTTCAGCAGCTCCGGCAGCACCCAGAGGGCTACCACACCAAAGAACACAGCCGCGGTCAGCCGTTCTCTCCTGTCGCTGGAATGTAGCGATTGTTTTAGAAAATCCGTATCAATTTTTCTGATGGCCGAAGTGTCCGGCCTGAGAATAAAACGGAAAATGAGCAGCATGGCGCCGACAGAACAGATCGCCGCCGGAATTCCCGCCGCCATATAGGCGGAGTAGCTGACAGTCTGTCCCGTAAGACCATGATAGCTGTTTAGCGCCATCAGCGGAAACACATGAGCGATTGGGGTCATGGCGCCCGATATGCTGGCAGTGATAATCAGCCCCATCGTCATCAGCGCTGCGAATTTGTCTCCTTTTTTCAGCCCCAGCACGGAAAAGATTTCTTCGTTGATCGTCAGGTAAAGCACCACGATCACGGTTGTGCTCATACAGGACCCCAGAAGCAGCACCGAGAAAAAATACAGGCATAAAAACGGCCATGGTCCCTTTTTTGCGAACCGGGTGGATAGAAACCATATCGCACATCTTCTGGTAAACGGCGTCTGATTCAGCGCGTAAGAGCAGCAGAATGTAAAAATCAGAAATGAAATGGCAGAATTCCCGATTGACGATGAGACAAGGCTGTTCATGGACAGTTCCGGCAGCAATGCCAGCGCAAGCAGACAAAACAGAGAAGGCCATGAAATACCCACCGATATCCATAAAAAAACAGAACCTATGAAAATGCCGATCAGCAGCATAGCGCTTTGTGACAGCCCTTCAAAGGGCGTTATAAACCCAAACACGGCAATGACTGCTGCCGCGGCTAACAGCTTGAGTGCGTCCTGATACTGTTTTTTCATACAAAGTTCCCCCTATTTGAAGTTCCGCAACTTCCCTCCCAAGCCTCCTGGATCCGGAAAAAATTCCAGCCGTTTCAGCGTCTGTAAATCCTGGGGCATGTCCGGTTCGTTGCTGATTTTTCATAAATCATTTGACACTACCTTTTTTTCTGTTTTCCCTCCATCTCCTGCTATTATTTTAAATAATTCGACAATATTTTAAAATGTGCTGCCATACAAAAGAAACCACATATGATTGTACCTGTCAGCACAATCATATGTGGTTGTTTTATCAATATATTTTTGCCTGTTGTACGGACAATTCTTCTTTTTCCAGCGCATAAAGAGAAAGTCTCAGATAATTTCGCATTCCCGGGTCATCCAGATTCCAGTTTGTGGTGTTTTTTATAAACTTAATGCGGTAAGTCAGTGTGTTTTTATGGATATAGAGTCTTTCCGAAGCGCGTTTGGAAGATCGTTCTTCCTCCAGATATACTCTCAGTGTCTCCAGATATGCCCTTTTATCCTGTTCTGCCCACATACGGCGCAGTACAGGTTCGCAGGCACAGACACGCCGCTGTCCTGATGATTCCATCAGATATTCGGATGCCAGATCATAGAATTCCGAGAACATTTCTTTGCCGTTGCACTGTGCGTACAGGGCCTGGTCAAAGAAAAACTGCAGTTCCGAAAGCTCATGGAACAGGCAGCTTAATCCTGCATGCAGTTCTTTTTTGCGGCCGCCCTGGGAAACCGAATGAAAAATCTGCCGGGCCAGAATATATGGATTCTGGGAATACAGCAGAAGCATCAGCTCTCCCTTGATAATATTGCAGAACATAATCGAATATTGTCTGAAAATGATGTTTTTGATAAATTTCAGCGCACGCAGGTCTCCTTTCCGTTCCCGGTCATAAAAATTGATCAGCAGCACGGCGAACGCACCCGGCCGCTGTCCTTTGATGATGCGCTGGAAATCGCTGACTTTATCAGGCGGAACCGATTCTCCCAAAAGCAGCGACTCGATAATGCCGATATCCAGATATTTTCTGGACTCTCCGGACGCCGCCGCCGTATAGATGGCCATCCGTCTCGACAGATATTCCAGCAGACAGATATCTCCCTCGTTAAAAATCCGGGTACTTTCCAGAACGGTCAGTTTCTCATAATCATGTCCGTGAAATGTGATGGTGACATGCAGGCCGCTGTCCGGCATCAGGGAGCCGGGCTTTCCGCTGAACCGGCGCACATTCTGCCGGTAAACACAGTCGGAAAATTTCAGGGCGGAAGACATGAAATTATATCCTTCCATTGAAACCTGCCCGTTTCTGCGGATATAGTCCCATTCCGGAGGGATGCCGTTTTTTCCGAAAGGGCCGGACATGCCCAGCAGACAGTAATTAGAATCCTGGATCATAACCGGGTTTCCGAAAGCGCACTGAAACAATTGGGTCAGATCCTGAAAATCATTGGACATAATTGCTTTGTCTACTTCGTCAAGCCAATTCTGGTACCAGTCGAAGATTCCCTGAATTAACAGATATCCGTCACTGAGCCTCATATCCCTGACGAGAATCGAACCCTGGTCACTCTCACAGATAATATCGCTGGAAATCTGTGAGATATACACACAGCCAGGCGCATAATAAGGGAGGGTGCTGTTTAAAATCGGCGCCGCGTTTTTGTCAATCCGTGCTTCAATTTCGTAGTCTTTCAGACGGTTGGCGATCATCCACATATTTAGTTTCATATTGCTTAACTCCTAATCTCATAATGGTGCAGCCGGTCAATATGGTTTATAAGCTGCCATATTATTATGTTTTGGTTGGTTAGGAGATGGATGGTTGTAGCTATTTAATATTTATAAATATATTATAATCGACTGTGGGGAAATTGCCAAACGAAAATTTTTCGGCGTTGTCAGAGCAGGGGAAGAAGAATAAAAAAACCCGCAAAGGAAATCAGGAAAGAATTTCTGATTCCGGCGGGTTTCTTTTAATGCAGTGTCTTTTTCGTACCCGGGTGTTTAACAGTTTCATAATGAAAAAGATGCTTACAGGCCTTATAGAGCC
>CAOKOL010000015.1 GCA_948470335.1 uncultured Lachnospiraceae bacterium
CAAACGCGGATATAAGCAAAGCGAAAGAAAAACTTGGATATACTCCGGAATGGTCATTTGGACGCGGAATAAAAGAAGCTATTGATTGGTATAAAAAGAACGTATAATGTCATGGATATATTGTATTTGGGATATTTTTGCAATGAAAAACTGTTTGATGAACTTGTAAAGACAGGGAGTAAAAGTTCTCATGCAAGACAACAGTTGGAAACAAAACTGATAAATGGGATAATAAAAAGAAAGGGCAACAATACATTAAGTGTTGTGTCATATATACCGGAGATTGGGAATGATTGGAAACAAACAAGAAATGGCGAGTGTTATAGTGGAGTATCAGTAAAATATTTATGGTGTAACAAGAAAAAAATAATCTCCATTATCACAGCAATTTATCAAAATTTGTGTTATATCAAATCATGGGCACAATCTGAAAATAAAAAAATAGTTATAACATATTCGGTAAATCCAATTCATGTTATTCCGGCACTATTGTTAAGAAAAAAATGTAAATATAAAATAATTACGCTTTGTTCAGAAATCAGTATATTTCGAAGAACGGAGAATATGTCTTTTGCATCTAAAATTAGCAAAAAAATTTCCAAATGGTTAGATAATTCTTTTGATGGATATATCTTATTGAGTAAATATATGAATGAAGTTGTAAATAAAAAAAGAAAACCTTATATCATTATAGAAGGAATTGCTCAGGATGATAGAATCGAGAAAATAACTAAACGAGACAAAATTACATTGCTCTATGCTGGAGGTTTAACAGAAGACAATGGAATAAGAATCCTGCTGGAAGGCTTTGTTTTATTAAAACGACTAGATCTGGAATTGTGGATATGTGGTGAAGGGCCTTTGGAATGTTTGGTACGAGAATATACGGAAATCCATCCTAATATATTGTTTTGGGGAATCCAGCCAAATCAGAAAATTCGAGAAATGGAACATCAGGTTTCATTGTTGATGGCACCGAGATTTTCATATAATGAATTCACAAAATATTCTTTTCCTTCTAAAATAATTGAATATATGTCCTCTGGCACACCGACGGTTCTGACAAGGCTTCAGGGGATTCCAGAAGAATATTTTACATATGTTTATATACTTGAAAATGAAACTGCCATGGGAATAAAGTATTTGATTGAAAAAATATTATCCGATAGTGATAAGGAAAGGCATAGGATAGGACAAACTGCTAAAGAATTTGTATTGACCAAAAAGAATGAGAAAGTACAGGCGGAAAAAATAATCAAGTTCATAGACGAAAATTTTTAGTAAGATTATTGTTATGAATTGTATATGTATTTTTAGGCTTTATAATAAAAAAATATTCAATGTAAGAATGGAAAAGTGATAAGAAAATTTTTATCTATATTTGTGCGTGATTGTTTTATGAGAAAAATTACAAGTCATAAAGATGTAAATATTTTTAAAGGATATAAAAGATAATTTCGTATAAGTGTTTTTTAAAGGCAAGTTTCCACTTAGGACATTGAAGTGGGAAAAAAGATAGAGTATAGTGAGAATATTACTTAAAGTAATCAAATGTCCTATATTAAAAGGCGTTTGCGAGATAACAGAATAATATTGATAAGAGGTGTTTATACAAATATGCCATATAAAATTGCACTGAAAAAGTTTGCTTATATTATATGTTTCTTTATGTTTTTGTTATTTCCTACATCTATTAATAGTATACCGCATTCGGTCAAAAGCATAATTGTTTTATGGATACTTGAAAGTGCTGTGATCGTTTTTTTTATATGCGAGGAAAAAATAGATAAAAAACAATTGCTGAAAACGATGGTAATAATAGGATATCTAACGATTGCAACCATTGTTGCGACAAGAGAAAATGCACTTTATATCAGTCTGGCACGAATTGCACCGATCCTATGTTTTGTTGTTATGTGTTGTACAAATGTCAAAAGCAGAATTCAACCATCTTTTTTTCTTGGACTTTTAGATACAATGTGTATTATTCTAATTGTTTGGAATTTTTTGACATTAATGAAAGAGCCTCATTTTATTAAATTTGTCAATCTTTTTTATACGCAGTTAGATTCTTATACTGCAACGTATTGGTCTCTGACAAAAAATAGGCCTGTGTTTACGTTTGGTGTTCATAATTTTGCTGCAATATTCTATTTGCATTTTTTCCTGTTTTGTTATTTTGCGTATACACGTTATAAACGTTATCGGTATTGGATTTACATGGTTTGTATATGGTTATTTACGATGTTATTGAAAACTACTTCTGGTATAGGGGTTTTTTGTTTTATGGCATTGTTTATCTTGCGGATAGTTATGCAGGATAAGAAAAAGATTTTTAGTTTAATGATCTGGGGTTGTTTGGCTTTGCTTTTTTTAAAACAACCGTCATTTTTAAATGATTACACGGCTTCATTGACAAGTAAGGCAAACGGTTTTTCCGCACGATATGCGAGTGAGAGTAATCTGTATGAAGGGAACTGGTCCATATTGAAAAGGTTTCCATTAGGAATCGGCGTTCACATTGGCAGACCTGAATTAAATATATATTTTGCTGATTCAGGATATGCTATTTATCTAACTATGGGAAATCTTGTTGTTTTATTGTCGTTTTTTGAATTGATGTTTTGTTATTTAAGAAATAATATGGGGCTGAAAATGGCATTGATTTTGTTTGTAGTAATTGCTTTGACAGAATTGTCTTTTGTAAGTTTTATGTATGATAAAACGCTTTATTTATATGTTTTTGAAATAGGCTTTTACAGAAGTATTTTAGTAAAGACAAATAGTAAAGAGCGAGAATTTACCGCATCAAGCTGGAGGATAAAATGTCCGAACTGAAATTTGATATCCCTATTGCACTTTTTATTTTTAAAAGAAAAGATACAACACTTCGAATTATTGAAAGAATTGCAAAGGTTAGGCCACAAAAGCTTTATTTAATTGCGGATTATGGTCGTGATGAAAAAGAAATTGAATTGGTCACTGAAAGTCGAAAAGCTGTTGAAAAGTCTATTAACTGGGATTGTGAGGTTGTGAAATATTATGCAGAGCAGAACAGAGGGGTTTATGCTAATATAGGCGAAGGTGCAAAATGGGTACTGAGCAGGGAAGAATGGGCAATTTTTCTCGAAGATGATAATTTGCCGGAGGTTACTTTTTTCTATTATTGTAAAGAGTTGCTAGAGAAATATAAAGATAGTCATAAAATATTATGGATATGTGGAACGAATTATCTTGGAAAATATGATTCTGCGGATCATGTAAGTTATATGTTCACACAGCATTTGTTACCTTGCGGATGGGCTTCATGGAGTGATAAATTTTTAAAATATTATGATGGAGAAATGGAGACATTTGCGAATCTTGACACAAAAAAAATGCTCCAAAAGAATTATACCGACAAAAATTTATTTAGATATCAATATCGTCTTTTTGAAAAAACCCGATATAAGTTAAGAAATGACAGAAAAATATGTTCATGGGATTACCAGATGGCTTATTCAGTACGGTTAAATGATATGTATGGTATATCTCCGATATATAATCAGATTAAAAATATCGGCGTGGATGAATTCTCTGAACATAATGGTACTTCGTTCAGATATGTTATGACCAGACGATTTTGCGGAATGGCGTCATATCCTCTCGAAATGCCGTTAAGGCATCCCATGGAGATTAAATGTGATGCAAAATATGAAAAACTGACAGGAAAAATAAT
The DNA here is from genome assembly GCA_948470335.1 of uncultured Lachnospiraceae bacterium. Lineage (GTDB taxonomy): Bacteria > Bacillota > Clostridia > Lachnospirales > Lachnospiraceae > Paralachnospira_A. Next base: position 3,719 of record CAOKOL010000015.1, read on the forward strand.
ATTACCGCCTTTGAGAGTGAGGATGCAGACGAAATGTGGTGATATCATGAAAAGGCTTTTGGGAATAGACAGAGATGCAAGTTTACTGTTGTATTTAAAAAGAAAAAACAGATAATAAGGAAGGTTTTTTGATGCCTGAATGGTTGCATAGTAGTAAAGCATTGATAAAAAGCATAGCTGGAACGATAGGAGTCAAGGGGTTGTCACTCTTGATCAGTTTATTCACGACGGCTGCTTATATGCACTATTTTTCCAGTGTGGAAGTTTTAGGAGTATGGTTAGCATTGGTTTCCATGCTTAACTGGATTATGAATTTTGACCTTGGAATTGGGAATGGTCTTCGTAATAAACTGGTAAATATATTGAATTTAAAAGATGGTAGGCTGGTGAAACAATGCATTTCATCAGCTTATATTATTTTAGGAGGCGTTTCTTTAACCGTTTTTATTGTGGGTAATTTGGTTTTAGGATTTGTTAACTGGAATGGATTATTGAAAATTTCCCCAAATACTCTGAGCTCAACCGTATTGCTGTTGGTAGTTAGAATAACTTTTTCAGGTGTCATTCTTCAGTTCTTTCTAAGATTGATAATATCAGTTCTATATGCAATGCAAAAACCGGCGATAGCAAATCTGATTACTCTGATCTCTCATTCACTGATTTTGGTTTTTGTATGTCTGTTTAGAATAGACGACACTGAGAAAAGTATGATTGTACTTTCAGCTATGCAGGCATTCACGGTCAATATTCCTTTGATAATTGCTACGTTATGGGTTTTTATTAAATATCTCCCGTATGCAATACCTAGTGTTAAATACTATCAGGGTGAACTTGCAAAAAGTATTCTTAATCTTGGATGTTGTTTTTTGGGAATTCAACTGTCTCTGCTGATTATTAATTCTACAAACGACTTTCTGATAACAAATCTTTTTGGCCCTGAACATGTTGTTGAATATCAGATTTATGATAAGATCTTTATTTTAATATCATCAGGATTTTCTTTGGTGACGGTTCCTGTTTGGTCGGCTGTTACGAAAGCATATGTTGAAAACAGAAGAAAATGGATTCAAAAAACTTACCGGATACTGTTAGTGATTGCGGTTTTGATAAGTGTTGTATCAATGATTCTTCCACTGATTTATCAGAAACTTGTAAATATATGGCTGAATGATAAAGCAATACAGATCAGTATATTAAATGCCTATATGTTTGCCATATATAATGTAATATTGACTTTCAATTACGCATCGACGAGTATTGCGAACGGACTAGGCCAATTGAAGATCCAAATATGGTGCAATACGATAGCAGCCATCGTAAAGATTCCTTTTGTAATTATTTTGGCAGGTTATACGGATAATTGGATGTGTGTTGTTTGCGTAAATATAATAATTATGCTGCCATGTGTAATTTTGCAGCCGATTGTAAATACAAAATATTTAAAAAAAATGGGAGAACATTGTCATGATGTTTAATAGCATGCAGTACTTATTTTTTTTTCCGATAGTAGTATTACTGTATTTCATAATTCCCAAAAAGATCAGATATATTTGGCTATTGGCGGTAAGTTTCTATTTCTACATGTGTTGGAATGCAAAGTACGCTATTTTGCTTTTTATAAGTATATTTATAACTTGGAGTGCCGGTTTATGTATAAGAATAGTTAAAACTGAGTTTGGTTTGGGCAAGGTTGCAAAAGGTATTCTTTTTTTCAGTATAGCAGGTAATCTCAGTATATTATTTGTGTTCAAATATTTATCATTTATTATTGAAAATATAAATTTTTTATTGGAAAAACTGAAATTGCAGCCTTTTGTTTTGGAGTTTAACTGGATTTTGCCAGTGGGAATATCTTTTTATATTTTCCAGGCGATTGGCTATGTCATTGATGTTTATCGTGAAAAAGTGCCCGTTGAAAAGAATTTTTTAAGATATGCCTTGTTTATTTCTTTTTTTCCTCAGTTAGTAGCCGGTCCTATCGAGCGTACGGAAAACATGATGGCACAGCTAAGAAACGGCAGTTGTTTTGATATCAGAAGAATCAGAAAAGGAATGGTGCTGATTTTATGGGGATTGTATTTAAAATTGGTACTGGCTGATAATCTGGGAACAGTTGTTACCGCTGTATATGAAAATTATGAAAACTATGCGGGTATACATATTGTATTGGCAACAATGATGTTTGCAATACAGATATATTGTGATTTCTGTGGATACTCCAATATTGCAATAGGGAGTGCTGAAATATTGGGGTACCGGTTGATGGAGAATTTTAAAAGTCCCTATTTGGCATGTAGCATATCAGATTTCTGGAAAAGATGGCATGTATCTCTGACATCATGGTTTACGGATTATGTATATATTCCATTAGGAGGGAACAGAAAAGGTACTGTAAGAACAAATATTAATACAATGATTGTATTTGGTTTGAGCGGTGCCTGGCATGGTGCGTCGTGGACATATATTATATGGGGAGTATTGAATGGTGTTTTGATGGTGACTGATAAATTTACAGTTGAGCTGAGAAAAAAATTAAGAAATTCAATGCAAATATCAATCGGGGGGGGTATAAACTTCTTACAAGAATAATAACTTTTATTCTGATAAATTTTACATGGCTGTTTTTCAGGGCGAGGACTATAAACGATGCGATTGGAATGCTGAAAGTTGTTTGCACAGGATTTGGATGGAGGTATCTGCTGACAGACAGTATTTATTTTCAAATGCAGTCTCATGTGACCGTAATACTGTTATTATCAATTTTATTATTATTTATGGTAGATATACTTAAAGATAAAGGAATTGATGTGAGAAAACATATCTTGGAGCAAGGATTTTTTGTCAGATATTTGCTTTATATCATACTGATTGGAGTTATTATAGTTTTTGGAAAATATGGAGATGCATATGCGCAAACACAGTTTATATACTTCCAGTTTTAAAGAGACAATGAATTTTATTTTGATGTTATTTTTAGTAGCTGCAACATTTATGTTGTGGATATTGCATATGATGCCACAGTATTCCAATGAATATACGGCCTCTATTTTAGATAAAGTCGAAAGACTTGAATCCGTAAATGAACCTAAGATTATACTGGTGGGAAATTCTAATGTGCCCTTTGGAATCGACTCCGAGACATTGGAAGAAACATTTAATATGCCGGTAGTTGATATGGGACTGCATGGAAGTCTTGGAAATGCTTTTCATGAAAATCTCGCAAAGTTTAACGTGAATAAAGGTGATATTGTTATTGTGGCACATACCACATATTATGATACCGGAGTATTCGGTGATCCGGTATTGGGATGGATTACCCTTGAGGACCATTGGCATTTGTGGAATGCGGTTGATTATAAAATGATGAAACAGTTAATAGACAATTTTCCTATATATCTTAAAAAAGTAATCAATCTGTGGAGCAATGAAAAAGGAAATCTGATTCCAACCGGAATATATGCGAGGACGTCTTTTAATGAGTATGGCGATATTGGAGTAAGCAGAACAGAATCGAAATTGGATGTTGAAAAAGCAACGGTTCAAATGCCGTCTGTAGGGGATGATGTGGCAGAAAGATTAAATCAATTGAATGAATATTTTACTGATAGAGGAGCGGTTATGTTAATTGCAGCATATCCAATCTTGAATACATCTTCTACTCCGGACAGGCAGGAATTTTTAGAATTTCAGGAGAAACTGGAGAATGCGATGGATGCATCTGTAATTTCTGAGTATACGGACTATTTTTTTGAACCACAGTATTTTTATGATGTAAACTATCATTTAACAGATGAAGGCACTGTATTACGTACTAATTTGCTTATTGAGGATATAAAAAGATGGGATAAACAACAGATTTGGGTAATGTATTAATAAGTCTGGAAAGGAGACAAATTTTCATGTCACAATTAAAAAATGTATCTTTGCTGATTACCGGAGGTACGGGCTCTTTTGGTCACACCGTCCTAAAGCATTTTTTAAGTTCGGATATCAGAGAAATTCGTATATTTAGCCGGGATGAAAAAAAACAGGATGATATGCGGCACGAATTACAACGAGATTATCCGGAACACGCTTCCAAAGTAAAATTTTATATCGGAGACGTTCGTAATCCACAGTCGGTTCATGATGCTATGCCGGGTGTGGATTTTGTTTTTCATGCGGCAGCTTTGAAACAAGTGCCTTCCTGTGAGTTTTTTCCTATGGAGGCGGTTCATACCAATGTAGAGGGTACAAATAATGTTCTTCATGCTGCTATGGAGGCAGGGGTAAAGCGGGTAGTATGTCTGTCAACTGATAAAGCTGCATATCCGATAAATGCCATGGGAACCAGCAAAGCTATGATGGAGCATGTGGTTCGCGCCAATGCAAGGGTCGCCGCAGAACGTGGGAAAACGGTGATTTGTTGTACCCGATATGGAAATGTGATGTGTTCAAGAGGGTCGGTGATCCCTCTTTTTATCGATCAGATAAAAGCCGGAAATCCTATTACAATCACCAATCCTGACATGACCAGATTTCTTATGAATCTTGATGAAGCTGTTGATCTGGTGCAGTTTGCGTTTGAGCATGCGAATCCGGGCGATTTGTTTATTCAGAAATCAGATGCAAGTACCATCGGCGTGCTGGCACGGGCGGTTCAGAAGCTCTTTGGGGATACGGGAACACGGATTATAGGAACACGTCATGGGGAAAAATTGTATGAGACATTGATGACGAAAGAGGAAAAACTGCGTTCAGAGGATATGGGACATTATTATCGTGTATCTGCTGATAACAGGGATCTGAATTATGATAAATATTTTATCAACGGACAGGTGCAGACAGAATCGGAGGAAGCCTATACAAGCCATAATGCGAAACTTTTGAATGTGGAGCAGACTGTGGAAAAAATATTGTCAACCGAATATGTGCAAAAAGTGTTAAAGGAGAATATCTGTTGAATATATTAATCACAGGCGCCAAAGGTTTTGTAGGGCGCAATTTGGTAGAAAATCTGAAGAATATTAAATCAGGAAAAGACAGGACTCATTCGGATCTCCGGTTGGGAAAAATTATGGAATATGATATTGACACACCAGAGAGTAAACTGGAAGAATATTGCCGAAAGGCAGATTTTGTATTTCACCTCGCAGGTGTGAACCGTCCAAAAGAAACAGATGAAAAGTCCAGATCAGATGCATATATGAATGGAAATTTTGGCTTTTCTTCAAAACTGTTAAAGCTTCTGGAGCAATGTGGAAATGCCTGCCCGGTTATGCTTGCAAGTTCGGTGCAGGCTGCGCTTACCGGAAGATATGCGGGTTCCGTATATGGTAAGAGCAAGCTGGCCGGAGAGGAACTGTTTTTTCAATATGGTGCGGAAACAGGGGCAAAGATTCTGGTCTACCGTTTCCCCAATCTTTTTGGAAAATGGTGCCGGCCTGATTACAATTCGGCGGTGGCAACTTTCTGTAATGCGATAGCAAATGATTTAGAGTATACGGTCAATGACCAGACTACGGAATTAGAACTGCTGTATATTGATGATTTGGTTCATGAGCTGATGGATGCACTGGAAGGGAAAGAACACCGCTGTGTATATCCTCGAAATGAAACGTATGACGGATTGGTTCCGGTAAATGATATAAAAGGCCGGTACTGCTACGTGCCGATTACCCACAAAGCTACATTGGGAGAGATTATAGAACTTTTAAAAAGATTCAAAAAGATGCCGGAAACGTTAGTATTGCCTGACATCCCGACCGGATCATTTGCGAAAAAGTTGTATTCGGCGTACCTTTCTTATCTGCCTGTACAGGCTGTTTCTTATCCTGTTAAAATGAATGTGGATCAGAGAGGCGTTTTTGCGGAACTGTTTAAGACAGAACGTTGCGGGCAGGTAAGTATTAATATTGCGAATCCCGGAAATGTAAGGGGGCAGCACTGGCATAACAGTAAGTGGGAAATTTTTATGGTGGTTTCCGGACATGGTTTGATTCAGGAGCGTAAAATAGGGACAGATCCCGATACTGGCAGGCCATATCCGGTTTTGAGCTTTGAAGTGACAGGTGAGGAGATGAGAGCGGTTCAGATGCTTCCGGGATATACCCATAATATTATTAATCTGTCAGAGACGGAAAAGCTTATTACAGTCATGTGGGCAAATGAGCAATTTGACAGTAACCATCCGGATACATTTGCGGAAAAAGTTGAATAAGGAGTAAGGAACATGGGGAATAGAATTATTTCCTGGAAAAATAACGGAAAATTAAAATTGCTGATTATTGTAGGAACGCGGCCGGAGATCATTCGCTTGTCTGCAGTCATCACAAAATGCCGCATCTGTTTTGATACTATACTGGCCCATACGGGGCAGAATTATGATTATAATCTGAACGGCATTTTTTTCAGGGACTTGGCTCTTAAAGAACCGGAAGTATATCTGGATGCGGTGGGTGACGATTTGGGAGCCACGATCGGAAATATTATAGCGTCATCTTATAAACTGATGGCGGAACTTAAACCGGATGCAGTTCTGGTGCTTGGAGATACCAATTCCTGCCTGTCGGTGATCGGGGCAAAAAGACTGCATATTCCGATTTTTCATATGGAAGCCGGGAACAGGTGCAAAGATGAATGTCTGCCGGAAGAAACAAACCGCAGAATTGTGGATATTATTTCGGATGTTAATCTGGCTTATTCTGAACATGCGAGGCGTTATCTGGCAGAGTGTGGGGTAGCGAAAGAAAGAACTTATGTGACAGGCAGTCCTATGGCGGAAGTGCTGTGGAATAATCTTTCTTCGATTTTTCAATCGGATGTACATGAACGGTTATCCAGGGAGACAGGAACGCAGATAGAACACGGAAAGTATATTCTCCTTTCTGCTCATCGGGAAGAAAATATTGATACGGAAAAAAATTTTCTGCGTTTATTCCGCGGCATTAACTCGATGGCAGAGAAATATAATATGCCGGTTCTTTATTCCTGTCATCCACGAAGCCGAAAGCGGTTGGAACAGATGGAGTCAGAGGGAAAGTTTCATCTGAATTCCAGAGTGATTGCCCATGAACCGCTCGGTTTTCATGACTATAACTGTTTGCAGATGAATGCGTTCTGTGTGGTATCTGACAGCGGAACATTACCGGAAGAAAGCAGCTTTTTTACTTCCATAGATAAGCCATTTCCGGCCGTTTGCATCAGAACGAGTACGGAACGTCCGGAAGCGCTTGACAAAGCATGTTTTATTCTTTCTGGTATTGATACAAAAGGCTTACTGCAGGCGGTAGAACTGGCGGTAGAATTAAACCGAGAGGGGAATTATGGGATTCCGGTTCCTGATTATACGGATACAAATGTCAGTATGAAAGTGGTTAAGATTATTCAGTCTTATACGGGAGTCGTGGATCGGATGGTGTGGAGAAAACAGGATGTTTTTGAATGAGCAATAATTTTGTGTGGAGATACGGATGGTGTGAACCATTCTTGCAGTAACAAATAAATAGGAAAATCGATTCAGCCCATTAAAAAGTATTTCTGATATTGGGAATATTTTTTAATGGGCTTTTTTGAGCATTTTATTTAAATCACCATTTGCGATCTCACTCATCCTGTGTTAAACTAAATTACAGAATATCACACTATTACGGTTTTATTTTGTATGTTTCACAGAGAGGGTTATAAACTTTGACAAAATTCGACCTAAATTGTTTTTTTCAATACAGAGAAAACAACCGTTTGGAAGTAAAACGGGCAAAAGGAGGTCTTCCAGACAGTCTTTGGGACACTTATTCGGCTTTTGCAAATTGCTATGGCGGTATTATTATACTTGGTGTGGATGAAAAGCCGGATGGGAGTTTCATGACATCAGGGCTAAAAAATGCCGAAAAATTAAAAAAAGATTTCTGGAATACAATTAATAATGAACAAAAAGTCAGTCTTAACTTGCTTTCGGATGGCGATGTGGAGTCATTTGAGATTGAACATGATGTTGTTCTGGTTATTCATGTTCCGCCAGCAAACCGGGAGGATAGGCCAGTATACATTGGAAATAATTTGTTTCGCGGGACATTCCGGAGGAACGGAGAAGGTGACTATCACTGTACAAAAAGTGAAGTAAAAGCCATGTTGCGCGATCAGACAGAAGAAACTGCGGATATGAAAGTTCTAAAAGATTTCGATATTAATGACTTGGATTTTGAAACAGTCCGTGCGTATCGTAACAGACATATGGCGTATCGAGCAGAACATGTATGGGCCGGTCTGACGGATGAGGAATATTTGGAACGGATCGGCGCGGTAAAAAGAATAAAAGCAGATAGCTCCATTCATTTGACGGCCGCAGGACTTTTGATGTTTGGTGAAGAATATCGGATATTATATGAATATCCGGAATATTTTCTTGATTATCGTGAGATGCTGGATCCTGCTATTCGTTGGACAGATAGGCTGCAGTCGAGCTCCGGGGACTGGTCGGGTAATTTGTTTGATTTTTTCTTTCGAGTTTATTCTAAATTGGTCAGGGATTTAAAGATTCCGTTTAAGTTAGAGGGGATTACACGGGTTGACGATACGCCTGTGCATAAAGCGGTACGGGAGGCTCTGGCCAATTGTATTGTCAATACGGACTTTTATATTTCCCGCGGAGTGGTAATTAAAAAAGATATTGATAAAATTGTAATGGAAAATCCCGGATATATCCGTACGGGAAAAAATCAGATGCTGAAGGGAGGCATCTCCGACCCAAGGAATAAGGCATTGATGAAAATGTTTAATATGATTGGTATTGGTGAACGGGCCGGAAGTGGTGTTCCTGATATTTTTGCCGTATGGGAGTCGCAGGGATGGAAAGAGCCAACTGTGGATGAGCAGTATAATCCAGATCGTACCATTCTGACACTTTCTTTTGAAAAGAACAAGCGGAAAGAACAAGCGGAAAAAACAAGCGGAAAAAACAAGCGGAAAGAACAAGCGGAAAAAACAAGCGGAAAAAAGATCAGCTCGAACCAGTTGGTAAAGACTCTTGAAAATAAGCGGAAAATCGTAACTTATCTTTCAACTGAGGGAACGGCCAAAACAAGAGATATAGCACATTACATTGGACTGAGCGATACCAGGACCAGAGCGCTGTTGGCCGAATTAGTCCAAGAGGGGCGAATTGATACGAAGGGTAATGGCAGGAATAGAGTATATGTTACATGTCCGATAAAATAAATGGCCATTTACCGCTCATATACGATAAATGGCCATTAAATCATAACCTGTTCTATTTTATGCTATTCTTTTTCCTACTGAATCCGAAACCTCCCAATCAGATTATTCAGCCGGATGGCCTGATTGGACAATTCTTTGGAAACCGTGGCGCTTTCCTCGGTGGCGGCGGAGTTGGCCTGCACTACCGTGGATATTTCGCGGATTCCCTTGTCTACGGAAGTGATCATTTCAGCCTGCCGGATGCTGGCCAGCGCGATCTCATCCATCAGTGTTTTGATCGACTGGATACAGTCGTTGATGGTCTTCATGGCTGAGATTGCCTGGTTTGTGGATTCCGTTCCGGTTTTTACATTTTCGACGGAACGGCTGATTAGCTGGCTGGTGTTCTGGGCGACTTCGGTGGATTTGGCTGCCAGATCACGCACTTCGTCGGCCACAACCGAAAATCCTTTTCCGGCTTCGCCGGCGCGGGCCGCTTCCACAGAGGCGTTCAGCGCCAGAATATTCGTCTGGAATGCAATATCTTCAATGGTTTTAATAATTGTGCCGATCTGAGCGAGGGACTGATCGATGCTTTTGGTGGAGGTGATCAGTTGTTCCATCTTTGTGTCGGCTTCGGCGGCGTAGTTGTTGGCCTTATCCACAAGCTGGCTGGCGTCGCCGCAGCGTCCGGCGCTGTCATGGATCTGAGTGGTCAGTTTCGTCACGTGAGAGACAAGACTCTCGACGGATACGGACTGCTCCATGGTTCCTTGAGAGAGGGTCTGAATACCGGCGGATACCTGGTATGCGCCGGAGTCAACCTGCTTTGCCACACCGGAAATGTCCCGCATGACATTGGTCAGATTGCTGCGGATGGTTTTCAGGCTCTCGGACAGGACTCGGAAATCGCCGATGTAGTAGGATTCGTTTTTCGTAACGTCCACGGCGATATTGCCGTCCGCCATTTCACTTAAAATTCGTCCGATATCTTCAATGGTTTTGCGCAGGCAGTCGCAGACATTATGAGTTGTCTGGGCAATCAGGCCGATTTCATCCGTTCTGCCGTAAAACGCTTCTGATAGTACATGGACAAAATCATGCTTCCTGTGCCGGGCGACTTCATAATGCCCAGGTTGGTCAGTTCTTCACGGGCCAAAATGGTGTCGCGGAAGGTCTGCAGCGAATCTCCGGAACGGGTAGTTATGCCGACGGCATCCGGGGAAGTGTGTGTCAGGACATGGGTGTCCGGGGTGGCGATATACAGACCTTCAAAAATGCCCTTGACGGCGGCGAAATCTTCCGTATATTTCTGAACTCGTTCCCATAGCTGCGGGTCGTCGGGATTTTCCAGCAGGTCGTGTACTTCGCTTCCAAGGGCAAACGCGGTCATATATTCTTCCGCGGCAGCCACATAATCACTGATAATTGCGGCTCTGGATTCTACGGCGTCAGTCATCTGATTGGTGATATCGTTCCGTACCATAGAAGCAGTGTTGTGAGAAACGATAAACCAAAGCAGCAGCAGCCCTGCCAGTGTGATGATCGTCGTGATAATACTGATGCGTGTCGCAAGCTTTTGATTGGCAAGAAATTTCATAAAACTCCTCCGACAAATAGAATTGGACTTTCCTATATTTAGAATTTTATTCCGAACAACAATATAGCATAATTGTCAGAATAAATCAATTGGAAGGAAGCGGCAGAGATGATTTTGTTTGACAAATAATGTGGCGGACGGTATGATGGAAGGTAGCGAAAATAAAGGGGTGAAAACGAATTGTCGGCGGAAACTACAAAGAGGAAGCTGGTAGAGGCGGCATACCAGACATTGCAGGAGGAGGGGTTCGAACATATCCGGGCCAGGAATGTGGCCGGAAAAGCGGGATATGCGGCCACCGCTATTTATAAACATTTTGGGAGCCTGAATTATCTGATTACCATGGCATCCTTCAGGGTTTTGGAAGAATATAACCGGGAAAATATGGAGTTATCGTCAACCGTTACCGACTGTGTTCTGTTGTCGAAGCTGTCCTGGAAATCGTTTCTGTGTCATGCCTTCCGCAATGTGCCGGTGTTTGAGAACCTGTTCTGGGGAAAGGCGAAAGATATTTTTGAGGAAGCAGTGACGGAATACTTTCAACTGTATCCGGAGGGGCTTCAAAGCCATACCTCCACTTTTTTTTATCTGGCTTCTTTCAGCTCCAGCATTGAGGAGCGGGATTTTATGCTGTTTCGGCGGGCTGCCAACGAGGGGCGTCTGACCATGGAGGATGCGGTCTATGTCAGCAGGGTCAACAGTATGATCGCCCATGCGGCGCTGCGGGAGCATATGGAGGATTATAAAGACCCGGTGATTGCCCGGCGGGCCGCGGAGAACTGCTACCGGCTGATTGAGAAAACCATTGACAGATGCCTGATTCCATAGGCGGTGCATATAAAACGGATAAAAGGAACATAGAAAAACGGACATTCGGTAAAAAATGTCCGTTTTTGCTATGCCTATCGCAGACCGAGAAGAGAGCGGCGTTTTCGTTTCCGTCAGTTCAGTCTGGACCGGAACCCGTCGTCTGTCTCTTTCATAAGCCGGTCAAGAACCGCCGTTATGTCTTCCGGGAGAGGCTGGGGCGTATGGGTTTCCAGCAGATGCAGCATGTAATCACGGGCGCGTTCGGTCATGGTTTTGCCTCCGTTTTTGCTCCAGGTCTCATGATTTTCTCTGCTGACCAGATTTGCGAACCACACTTCATCACGGAAATATTCCATCGTGTGTTCTTCCGCCAGATAATTTCCGCCGGGGCCTGCCTCGCGGATCACTTCTTCGGCCAGATGGTCTTCGTCCACATCAATGCCCCGTAAAAATCGTTTTGCCTGTCCGATCAGTTCGTCGCACATCACCATATGCAGTGCGGAACCGGTGATGCCCAGATCCATAAACCCGATGTCGTGGATAATATTCCCGCCGGTAGCCAGGGCGGAGAAAATCTGCAGCATGGCCTCGGAGGCTGCCTGTGCATCTTCAATTTTAGAGTCGCTGCAGCCGGCCGCGGAAAATACGGGGATATCCAACTGGTGGAATACCTCGGTGGAACCGGCGTGAAGCAGAATCCATTCCGGAGCGCCGTAGGAGTGCTGCATGGTTTTCATATCCATAGGACCGCCGCAGGCGCCGCCGACGAAAGGCGCGCCCTCCCGGACTAACTGACTTAAAACCAGGCCGGCCAGGGAGTCCGCAACGCCTACGGTCATGGCGCCGGCGATGGTAACCGGTGCGGTGGCGCCCATAATCATGCCCGGTGTGTAAATACAGGGAATGTTATTTTTTGCCAGCAGCATCAGCTTTTCCAGCGCGTCTTTGGAGTGGATAAACGGGGTGGTAGGTTCGCAGTATACCATCAGAAAAGGCTTTTCCTGCAACTGTTCCAATCCTCCCGCCACGGCGGCGCACAGGTCGATGATCGTCTGCAGGTTCTTCGCGTTAAATGCCCAGGTGACAATGGGTTTTGTAGTATTGCGGATCATGGCGTCCACTTCATGGATATCTGCCAATTCTTTTTTTGTGTCGCCGATCATGACCAGAGACATCACAAAATCCATATGTTTCAGACCGTCGGCCAGACGGGCCGTGAGAGCGGCGTCATTTTTCCTGGCGGGACGGCGCTCCCCCGTGTATATGTCAAAGAAGTTGGGACAGGTGGGTCCCGGGCCTACATATGTATTGCGCCCGCCCACATGCATGGCGGGTTTTCCTGTCCGGTCAAACATTTCGATGATGGAGGGCGCGGACGCAATGCATTTCTTCACCAGAGCAGCGGGGATTTTTACGTTGTCCCCGTCCACGGTGCATCCGCTGCCGGCATAATATTTTTTTGCATCTTCTGAGAAAACGGATACGCCGTTTGTCTCAAGAAGGCGAAATGCCTGGTCGATAACAGCCTGGCGATTCTCGGATGCCATCACTTCAAAAATCGGTCTTGTGTTCATCAATAATACCTCCTGTTCTTAATTGTTCGTACACCCCTTGCTTATGAAATGGAATTCTGCTTTGTAGAATAACATGTTATACAAATCATAGCAAAAGAAAAATGGAATGTCAAGGGCGTAAAATCAACAAAATATTATGCAATAATCACAAAAAATAATATTATAATTCCACAAAAAAATAAAAATATGCCCATGGTACTTGAATGGAAATAAAATATCTGTTATGATTCATTGCAAAAGATATATAACATGTTACCCAATAAAAAAACAGAAAATTACGGCGGATGGACAGAAATAAACCGTAATTTTTGGATGAGAATGAAAGGAGAGGGATATTCAGAGGACGCCTTATGTAATGAACGGCGTTAACACCAACACGCCGCTGCAATTTGATAAAAAAATGACGGAGACGTTGTTTGCCTTTGCCAGACACCGCCTGCCGGTTCTGATCGCCGCGGCGTCCATGGCGGGAACTACCGCGCCGGTGACGCTGGCCGGAAATCTGGCAGTGACAAATGCGGAGGTGATTGCCGTGATCGCTCTGGCGCAGATGTATGCGCCCGGAACGCCGGTTCTTTACGGTTCCCAGTCTACCAATGCGGACCTGTCCACCTGTGCGATTGCCATCGGTTCGCCGGAGGGCGCGCTGTGTTATAAATACTGTGGGGAGATGGCCAGGTTTTACGGTGTTCCCAGCCGGGGAGGCGGCGCACTGACCGACGCGAAAAGTCTGGATGTGCAGGCGGGCTATGAATCTATGCTGACCTACTATGCATGTAAAGACAGCAGAGTGAATCTGGTGCTGCAGAGCGCGGGAATTCTGGAGAGCTATCTGTCAGCTTCTTTTGAGAAGATGGTAGTTGACTTTGAGATTATTGATATGGTAGAGCGGTATAAACGGGATATAGAGATCAATGAGGACACCATCCCGCTGGATCTGATCGACGAGGTGGGTCCGGGCGGCCAGTATCTGCTGGAAGAACATACACTGGAATTTTGCCGTCAAGAGCCTTTTCTGCCTCAGGTGTCCGTGCGGGGGCCTCATGCCAATCCGAAAGGAGTTTATATGGAAAATATTCAAAAACGTCTGCATACAATGCTGGAATCATACCAGAAGCCGGAGACAGACCACAGAATCGTGAATAAAATGCGGGCAGTTTTATCCCAGGCCGGCGTGCCTGAACAGGTAATTGCGTATCTTGACCAATATTAGACTGACGGATGTAAATCATAACAGGGGGAAATAGAATGGATAATAATCAAAAGATTCCGATGAAAAACTATTTGACACTGCTGATTCTGGTGGTAAGCGCGGCAGCCTTTTACCAGATTCCTTATCTGAGATGGACTTTTTATGACGGTATGATGGAGCTGAGCGGTCTGAACAACACCCAGTTCGGCCTGACGATGAGCGTATACGGCACGGTGTCCATGATTCTGTATCTGCCGGGCGGTATTATCGCGGATAAAATTTCCAGCAGAATCCTGGTGCCGGTATCGCTGATCGTAACGGGCGCGGCCGGACTGATTCTGATGACGGGTCCGGGATTCGGCGTACAGATGGTTTCTTATATACTGCTGGCTGCCGCTGGTACCCTGACTTTCTGGGCGGCGCTGAATAAGGCCGTAAGAAATCTGGACGGCGGCGACGGCAGCAGGATGTTCGGCCTTCTGGAAGGGGGCGCGGTCTGGCGCAGGCGGCTTTTTCCGCGATTTTTCTGGCTGTTTTCGGTATGTGTGCCAGTGCGGTGGGCGGTGTCAAAGCGGTTTTGGGCGGTTATGCCGCGCTGAATATCCTGTTCGGCGTACTCAGTTTTCTCGTGCTGGAGGATGACAGCAAAGCCGGGGCCTCCGCCGAGCCTCTCCGCGGGGCGGATATTTTTGAGATATTGAAAATGCCGGCGATATGGCTTCTGACACTGGTGGTAATTTCCAGCTACTGTTTCCATCTGGCCAGCACATATCTGACCCCTTATTTTACCAATGTCATCGGCGCGACGGCCGTGTTGAGCGGCGCGCTGGCCGTAGTCAGAAATTATATTGCCCAGATGGCGGGCGCGCCTTTTGGCAGCGCGATGGCCCAGAAGACAGGTTCCAGCGCGTTTACGGTAGCCTGCGGTTTTATCGCGATGGCAGTGGGCATCGGCGTGGTGGCGGTTCTGCCTTCCGATTCTGGCATGATGGTGCCGCTGGTGATTTTTATGATTATTTCCGCAGTGTCGATCTATGTCATCCGGGGCATTTATTTTGCCATTATCGGTGAGTGCGGTATCCCGCTGCGGCTGACCGGCACGGCCATCGGCATTGTATCCGTAATCGGTTTTACGCCGGACATTTTCGTCAGCCCTGTCTGCGGCGCGCTGCTGGACCGGTATGAGGGTGCGCAGGGGTATCGTTACATCTTTATCATGATGCTGGCGGTGGCCGTGATTGGCCTGATTTCAGCCTGGTCTTTATATTTTATGTCAAAGAAAAAGAAGGAGGGGGATTTAAGCGGACAGAGAGAAGCTTCCCATTCTCTTTCTGTCTGCCGGGCTGATATTTTCCTTGACAGCCGGCACCTCCTTTTCTGACGTATTAAACCAGATCAACAATGGTCTGCTGTCCAATTTCGGATGGCTGTACAGTGTGGCCACGCTGGCGGTGCTGCTGGTCTGTTTTGCGGTGCTGCTGTCCCCTTTCGGCAAAGTGAAAATCGGGGGAAAGCAGGCAAAGCCCCGGTTGAGAGGCAAAGATATTTTTGCGATTGTGCTGTGCAGCATTGTGGGAATCGGCATGGTCACCTGGGGGACGGCGGAGGTGATGGCCCATTATACGGCGCCGCTGTCTGCGCTGCATATCAAGCCTTACAGCGACGATGCTGCGAATTTTGCCATGGAAACGGTGCTGCTTCACTGGACATTTCCGGCTTATGGGCTGTACGCGCTGCCGTCGCTGCTGTTTGCCTTTGTTTTTTATAATATGAAACGTCCTTTTTCTGTCAGTGAATTTCTCTATCCCATATTCGGAAGCCGGATGAACCGGAAAGCGGGCGGAACCGTGGATGTGATCTGTGTGTTTACGCTTCTTTGCGGGATGGTGGGAACCATCGGCACCACCATACTGACCCTGCTCGGAGGGATGTCCTATTTGTCTGACGGGCAGATACAAAAAAACGTATTTTCGATTGCGGCGCTTGTGGCGGTGATTGTGATTACCTTTGTCATATCTTCGGTAACGGGTGTGATGAAAGGGATTAAGCTGCTGTCTAATATGAATCTGTATTTCTTTGTGCTGCTGGCGCTGTTTGCGCTGACCTTCGGGCCGACAGCCTTTATTCTGAATTACGGCGTGGAGGGCGCCGGAAATATGGTGCAGCACTTTTTTGGCTCCATGCTGCGGACCAATGCGGCCAGCGGCGACGACTGGTCCTACTGGTGGTCAATCTTTTACTGGGCGGCCTATATGACCTGGGCGCCGATTTCCGCCATGTTTATCGGAAAGGTCTGCTATGGACAGAGCGTGCGCCGGGTGATACTGCTGACGCTGGTGGGCCCGTCTCTGTTTACGGCGGCATGGATGGCTGTGTTCAGCGGCACTTCCATGTATTTTGAGCGGGCAGGCTATGGCGTGGCGGATGCTTACGCGAAAGGATATGAGCATACGGCCTATGTGGTATTCGAGCATTTGCCGCTGACTTTGCTGATTACGGTTCTGTTCCTGTTTGTGGCCTGTGTCTCCGTGGTGACGGCCTCGGATTCGGCTACGGATGCCCTGGCCGGCCTGGTGCTGCGGGACGGAGAGGAGGCCTCCGGCCGGAGGAAAAGCCGGATTAAGGTAATATTCGGACTGGTGATCGGTATATCGACCTTTATTATCGTGGCTTATTCAGATATTTCCGGGATTAAGATGATCAGCAATATCGGGGCATTCCCGGCACTGTGGATTGAACTGCTGGCGGCGGCGGGGGTGCTGAAGATTATGAAAAATCCTGTGAAATATGATGAAAACAAAGAGGATTATGATGAGCGGGGGCGGTATTGAAGGCTTGATGGTGCGGCGTTCTTTTTATAAAATCGGCGTGAACAGGTCTGTCGTATGGTTGCCTGTTGTTTTTGAAATTTAGACATGGACCCGTTTTGGGGACAAAAAGCCCTCTGCTGTCGGATAAAAACCGGCGGCAGGGGGCTTTTGTATGTCCTGATCTGTAATCTGCCGTTCGTGGATGACTTGAGAGCCGGGCGGACGCAGGGGGAAATTCTCGTTTATATCTTGTCATGTTTTCAGTCTTGTCCTCATATAGTGAAAGAAAAGAGGGTGAGAGCGATGGAGACAGGACGAGAAGAAAAAATCTGGACGATGGCGGCAGAAAGCAGCCAGGTCCCGGAAGACAGGGCCGGGCAGGTGATCCGGATTCTTCCCCGGTGTCTGCGGGAAAGGCTACGGTATGGCATCCCGGATTTCGGACGGCTTGAAGAACTGCGGTTTCGCACAGGGGAGCCTCTGGCGGCGGTCTATGAGGGAAAAAACCGGTGGGTGACGCCCCAGGGTGTGCTGAGCGGCGGATTGGATGATCCGATACCGGTGACAAAGGAAATGATCAGAGAAATGCTGGAATACATCAGCAGCTATTCGTTTTATGCTTTTGAGGAAGAAATTCGTCAGGGTTTTATCACCATTCCCGGAGGACACCGGATCGGGCTGGCCGGCAGGGCGGTGACGGAGGGCGGGGCGGTAAAAACCATCCGTCATATTTCTTTTTTAAATATCCGGCTGTCTCATCAGGTTCCCGGATGCGCCGAAAAGCTGCTGCCCTTTTTATATCAGGATGGAAAAATCAGGAATACGCTGCTGATTTCCCCTCCCCGTGCAGGCAAAACCACTCTGCTGCGGGATCTGATCCGGCTGGTTTCCGACGGAAATGCGTATGGGGAGGGAGTTAATACCGGCGTTGTGGACGAGCGGGGGGAGCTGGCGGCCTGTTATCAGGGCGTTCCCCAGAATGATCTGGGCAGGCGGACTGATGTGCTGGACGGCTGTCCGAAAGCCCAGGGAATTACGATGCTGCTGCGGTCCATGGCGCCTGCGGTGATTGCCGTGGATGAGCTGGGTACGGCGGAGGATATCCGGGCGATGGAATTTGCCATGAATTCCGGATGTACGTTTCTGGCCACGGCCCATGGCGGCAGTCTGGAGGAAATCAGGAGAAAGCCGCTGTTCTGCGCCATGATGGAGGCGGGGCTGTTTCAGCGGATCGGCGTGCTGTACGGGGGAGGATGTGAAAGCAACGATGAGAGACAAGCCAGGGGCATCCTTCTGTATGACGGCGGCTTTCGGGAAATGACGGAGGGATATCTGTGGTATTAAAATGGATCGGAGCCATCATGGTAATCGGAAGCAGCGGCACGCTGGGATTTTATATGGGCGGGCAGCTTCACAGGCGGCTGGCCCAGTTGCGGGCAGTCCGGCAGATGCTGTATATGCTGAAAGGAGAAATCAGTTATTCCGCCGCTACCCTTCCGGAATCTTTCGCCCATATCGCCGGAAAGACGCCTCAGCCCTTCCGGGAATTTCTGGAACGGGTTTCCGGCCGTCTGGACGCATTGGAGGGAGAAAATCTGGAGCTGGTCTGGCAGCAGGAGGTCTTAAGAATCAGAAAAAAGACAAGCCTGACCGGAGACGAGATCAGAGAGTGGGAGGGCCTGGGAGGCCGTCTGGGCTACCTGGACCGGACCATGCAGCTACAATTTATTGATTTGTTTTTAATGCAGTGGGAAGAAAAAATACGGCTTCTGGAAGCGGACTGTGCAAAAACATGTAAACTGTATCAATATCTGGGCGTACTGGCCGGCCTTCTGGTTACGGTGGTGCTGTTGTAGAGGGGTAGGGGGCTTGGGAGGAGCGGAGCGGAACTGTAATCGGAGGTATTTTTTATGAATGTAAGCTTGGTATTTCGTATCGCGGCGGTGGGTATTCTGGTTTCCGTGCTGTGTCAGGTGCTGAAACACAGCGGAAGGGAAGAAAACGCTTTTCTCACCAGCCTGGCCGGTCTGCTGCTGGTGCTGTACTGGCTGGTGCCTTATATATATGAACTGTTTGAGACGGTGAAAAAACTGTTTGAATTATAGCGGAATAACAGACAAGCTGTTTGAAACAGTGATCGGAGGGTTCTATGATAACAGTAGCTGTCGTTGGAATCGCAGCCATACTGCTGGCGGTGCAGGTGAAGGCACTGAAACCAGAATACGGCATATATATGTCGCTGGCCGTGTGTCTCGTGCTGTTTTCCGCCATTGCGGGGCGGCTGGAGCTTCTGGTGGATGAAATCAATCAGATTCAGTCTTATGTGAAACTGGATGCCGGTTATGTGGAAATTCTGCTGAAAATGACCGGTGTCACTTACATAGCGGAGCTGGCCTCCGATCTGTGTAAGGATGCGGGCTATCAGGCTGTGGCCGGGCAGATCGAGCTGTTTGGGAAGCTGGCGCTTCTGTCTCTGAGTATGCCGGTGGTGCTGGCATTGATGGAGACGGTCAGCGGATTTCTTTCCGCCTGAACGTTCGGAACGTTTATTTTATGGCGGTCTGCCGGGGGGATTGGGATGTACGGACAAAACAGAAAAATCCGAAAGGTTCCTGTTTTTTCTCTTGCGCTGTTTTTTGCGCTGTGGTTTCTGTGCCCGGTTTTCGGACATGCCGCGCAGGGGTATGGAGGACCGGAGACAGGGAGCTTTGTCCCGGATTATACGGAGATTCAGCAGTTTCTGGATCAGCAGGATACGGGGCTGTCCTTTTCCGGGATGGTGGAGGAGTTGACCTCCGGCGGATGGAGCCGGATTCCGCAGGTTTTGCTGGCACAGGCAGGGCAGTTTTTATTTTCCGAAATACGCAGGAACAAAAACGAACTGTTTTTTCTGTTTGCCGTCGCCGTATTCAGTGGGATTTTTACAAATTTCGCCAAATCATTCCGCAGCGGATATGTGGCCCAGACCAGTTTTTATGTCACCTGCCTGCTTCTGACCGTCACGCTGCTTGGGGCATTTGCGGCGGCGGCGCGGATTACGGAGCAGCTTTTGGCTGCGCTTCTGGGCTTTATGAAAGTGCTGATTCCGGCCTTTTTTCTGTCGGTGGCCTATGGGGGGAATACGCTTGCCTCCACCGGTTTTTACCAGACTACGCTGATGGCCATCGGCGGCGTGGAATGGCTGTTTTTAAACATACTGCTGCCGTTTGTCCGGATTTATCTGGTGTTCAGCCTGGTAAACGGAATTGTGGGAGAGGATTTTCTGTCCAGGCTGGCGAAGCTGGCAAAGCAGGCGGCGGGCTGGGGGATGAAAACGTTGTTTTCGGCGGTGCTGGGCTTACAACTGATTCAGGGAATGATCCTTCCTTTTGCCGACAATGTAAAAACCGGAACCGTTAAAAAGATGGCGGGACTGATTCCCGGCGTGGGAAAAGGGATTTCCGCAGTTGCGGAGATTCTGACAGGTTCGGGCATTCTGATTAAAAACGGCATCGGAATGGCGGCTTTTCTGTGCATGGCTTTTTTCAGTCTGGTGCCCTTGTTTAAGCTGGCAGTCATTTCTCTGATCTATCAGTTGGCGGCGGCGCTTCTGGCGCCGGTGGCGGACAAGCGGCTGCTGGGCTGTGTGGACGCCATGGCCGGCGCGGTGGGTATGCTGCTGAAAATGACAGGTATGACGGTGCTGCTGTTTGGCGTCAGCATTGCGCTGGTCTGTATGGCAACCAGCGTAAAGTGATGGGATACTCCCGGATTCGGGAGGGCCTGGGGAAACCGCAGAACGCTGATAAAGGCGGAGGGAGGCATATATGGGTTGGCTGACTGACTGGGTAAGGCAGATCGTATTTTTTCTGATTTTTATGAGTCTGTTTTATCAGATCGTTCCTGATAAGAAGTATAAAAGCTATCTGAAACTTTTTGCCAGCCTGGTGCTGATTCTTCTGACGGTAAATCCGCTGCTTCAATTTTTTGATATGCGTCAGAGCCTGGAGTTTCAGCAGAATGTATTTGCCTATCCGGGAGAAGTGGAAGAATTCCGGCTGAAAGCGGAGCAGGCTCAGGGACAGCAGTATGAGGATATTCTGGAGACTTACCGGCAGACGGTGGAAGAACAACTGAGAGGAATGGCGGAGGGATTCGGGCTGTATGCCAGAGGCTGCGAGGCAGCGCTGTCAGCGGAGACGGAAAGCTTCGGGCAGGTGACAGGGGTCCGGATGACGGTAAGCTATCGGAGGCTGGAAGGAGGTTCGGACAGGGAGCAGGAAGGAATTTCGGCAGACTCCGTGGAAAAAATTGAGGAAATCAGCATTCCTTCCGTTCAGTTGGGCGCTTTGGAATCGGAAACGGAACCGGAACAGCCGGAAACCGACGCCGGGCAGCCGGAGCCGGCGGAAAGTCAGGATCTGTTAAATTTAAGAGAACAGATTACCCGATTATATCAACTGAAACCGGAGCAGGTGACTGTTGTATTGGAAGAATGAAGCGGCGGCGCATCAGGAAAGAGGGAAATATGGCGGAGATGAACAGGGAATATGGCAGAAAGCCGGACAGAGAGCTGCTGTCAGGGAAGGGGAGGAAACCGGACGGAGGACAGGCCGGATATTCGGGGAGGGGAAGCTTTATGGGCGGCGTGGGCGGGTCCGGGGAGGACGGCGGCGAAACGAAGGGGAAATTTACGGAGGATATCCGCCAGGGCTGGAAAAGAATCCGGGAACATCTGGGGATGGATAAGCTGCTGCTGATTTTTCTGGCGGGGATTCTGCTGCTGCTTTCTTCGTTTCCATTCGGAAAGCAGGCGGAAAACGGCGGCAGCGGCGGGCAGCAGGGAGGAGACAGTGCTTACGGCGGCGATGCCGGTTCGGGAAGCGCTGCCGCCGGTCCGGGAAGCGGACAGTCCCGCAGTGACCCGTCGGATTACGCCGCCTGGCTGGAAGAACGGCTGGAGACAGTGCTTTTATCTGTGGACGGTGTGGGAAACGTGCGGGTGATGATTACGCTGAAAAACAACGGGGAAAAACAGTTGCAGTCTGATACGGTCCGGGAACGTTCCAGCACCGGGGAGACAGATTCCGCCGGAGGCTCCCGGACTGTCCAGGAAGGGCGGGAGGAGTATTCCACGGTCATATTAAACAACGGCACAGGGGACGGCCCTTATGTGACCAGAGAGACGGCGCCGGAAATCGAAGGTGTTCTGGTGGTGGCCCAGGGGGCGGGCAGTTCGTCGGTGAAAACTGAAATTTATGAGGCGGTCCAGGCATTATTTAACGTGCCGGCACATAAAATTAAAGTACTAAAAGGTGTTTTGGAAAACTAATACAGAAAAGGAGTATTGCAAGTGAAAACCATTTGGAAGAAGAACCAGTTTATACTCACAGTATTAGCGGTGGTCATCGCAGTGGCAGGATACCTTACATATACCGGCGAAACGGGAACGTTGCTGGATGCGGCCACAACCGGGGATGACCAGGCTGTTCAGGGAGACGCGCTGATGGATATTTCCGAGGAAGATATCCTGGCGGAAAACATGGCCCTGGAAAATGCCGCCGCCGAAACCGGACAGGGGGAAGGAGGGGACGCCGGAGATTCCCAGCCGGGAGAAGCACTGCTGACCAACGGTCAGGTGGTCGACTTTATCGCCGAGGTGCAGTTAAACCGGGAACAGGTGCGGACGAAAAACCAGGAAGCGCTGCTGGAAATTATCAATAATGCCAATCTGGCCGACGAGCAGAAGCAGAGTGCCGTGGATAACATGGTCAGGATGACCGAGATTGCGGAAAAGGAAAACGCAACGGAAACGCTGCTGGCGACAAAAGGATTTGACAGCGCCGTGGTCAGCATCACCGATGACAGCGTGGACGTGGTACTGGGCATGACCGCCATTTCCGATGCGGAGCGGGCACAGGTAGAGGATATCGTAAAACGGAAGACGGAGATGCCGGCGGACTGTATTACGATTTCGCTGATGCCGGAGTAGAGGACGAATGTTTTTATGTTTGCGCGGCGCATATGATTGCAGGAAAGTTTGAGAGATTTTCCTGCGATGAAAAAAGAGCATAAAAGCGGGCTGCCGGGAACGGGCGGCCGAAACGGGGAGTTATAGGCAGACTTGTGTATAACTCCCTTTTTCAGATCCTGTCATTAAGTTTTTAGCGATTCAGATTGACGAATCCTTTTCCTAAGCCTCTCTTGAACCGTTTTGATTTTTATGCTAAACTGTCACAAATAAAAAAGGAAATTGTAAAATCAATGAGATTGCGTTTGACAGAAAAGGAAGTGGTAAACGGATGAAATTACTGATTAAAAACGGACATGTACTGGACCCCGCCGCCGGATGTGACGGAATTTTTGATATTCTGATTGAGGATGCACAGGTAGCAGAGATAGCGCCCCGTATCGGGCCGGAAACAGCGGATCAGGTGATTGACGCGGCAGGCTGTTATGTGACGCCCGGCTTTATCGACCTTCATGTTCATCTGCGTGATCCGGGCCTGACTTATAAAGAAACGCTTGCTACCGGCTCTCAGGCTGCGGCCAAAGGCGGTTTTACCAGCATCTGCCCCATGCCGAATACGAAGCCGGTGACGGACACGCCGGAGAAAATCAGGGCGCTTCTGGAACGGGCGAAAACAGAGTCTGTGGTCCATATCCTGCCAATCGGCGCCGTTACCATAGGGCAGGAGGGCGAGATTGTCACGGATATGAAGGGAATGGCCGAAGCCGGGGCCGTGGGTGTCAGCGAGGACGGCAAATCCGTGATGAACAGCCAGGTGTACAGGGAGGGCATGAAGCTGGCCGGAGAAAACGGTCTGGTGGTGATGGCGCACTGTGAAGACAAAGATCTGGTAAACGGCGGCGTGATGAACGCAGGGCCGAAAGCGGAAGAACTGGGACTGCCCGGCATCACCAACGGGGTGGAGGATGTGATTGTGGCCAGGGATATCCTGCTGGCAAAGGAAACCGGGGCGAAGCTGCATCTGTGTCATTGCTCCACTGCGGATAGCGTGGTGCTGACGGGACTGGGAAAAGAGCTGGGTGTGGACGTAACCGCCGAGGTCTGCCCCCATCACTTTGCCATGTGCTGTGAGGAAATTGCGGAGGATCACGGCCGGTACAAGATGAATCCGCCGCTGCGCAGCCGGGCGGATGTGGAGGCGCTGAAAAAAGGGCTGGCGGACGGGACGATGGACTGTATCTCCACAGATCATGCGCCCCATGGGCCGGAGGAGAAAAACTGTTCGATGACGCAGGCAGCTTTTGGCATCGTGGGTCTGGAGACGGCCTTTGCGCTGGGCTATACCTGTCTGGTGGAGACGGGCATATTGTCCCTGAACCGGCTTGTTGAGCTGATGACGGCAAAACCGGCGGCGGTTCTGGGCATTGATAAAGGCTGTATCGCAAAGGGACGGACAGCGGATATTGCGATTGTGGATGTGAAAGAGAGCTATCAGATTGACGCATCTTCTTTTGTCTCCAAAGGAAAAAATACGCCTTTTGACGGCATGATGGTAAAAGGACGAGTGAAAGCGACGATTGTGGACGGGAAGATTGTGTATCAGGCGTGACAAGCCGGACAAATATGCCAGCAAGTCCGTCTGGCTCGCTGCCTGCGTAAATAAAGCCGTCTCTTTTCCGGATTCCTGGTTATGAGGAAACCGAAAAGAGACGGCTTTCGTAATGAAAGAAATACCCTGTCAAATGAAGCGGGCCAACATGCTTATAATATGGCGGAACTGTTTTTAAGCTTAAACTTTTCCACAAGACTCTTCATAAGCTGTGCCTGACTGGACAGTTCTTCGCTTGCGGCCGCGCTTTCCTGTGCGGTGGCCGAGTTTGTCTGTACGACGCTGGAAATCTGGTCGATTCCTGTGGTGATCTGCGAGATGGAATCGGCCTGGTTGCCGCTGGCTTCCGAAATCTGTCCGATAATGTCGGTCATTTCGTTTACGTTATTTACGGCCTGAAGCAGAGACTGGGCCGTTTCGTCGGCAATCTGCGTTCCGTTTTCCACCGCTTTCAAAGAATTTTCAATTAAGACAGACGTATTCTGAGAGGCTTCTGCGCTCTTGCTGGCCAGGTTGCGGACTTCGTCGGCTACCACGGCAAAGCCTTTTCCGGCATCGCCTGCGCGGGCGGCCTCCACGGCGGCGTTCAGGGCAAGGATATTGGTCTGGAAAGCAATATCTTCAATGGTCTTAATGATTTTGCCGATTTCACTGGAGCAGTTGCTGATATCGCGCATTGCCTGTATCATCTGCTGCATTTTTTCGTTGCTTACGTTCATCTCCGTGCTGACATCGCCTGCCATTGCGTTGGCTTTCCGCGCGTGGTTCGCATTCTGATTCACCTTGTCGGAAATTTCACTGATGGTGGCAGCCAGTTCTTCCACGGAGCTTGCCTGCTGGGTTGCGCCCTGGGAAAGGGCCTGAGCGCCGTTGGACACCTGTTCGGACCCGTTTGCAACCTCGGAGGAGCTCTCGCTGATCTGCAGCATCGTGTCGTTCAGCTTTTCGGCAATGCCGCGGAAGGAAATCAGAAGCGGATAGAAGCCGCCCGTATATTCTTCCTCACAGATGGAATCCACCGTAAAATCTCCGGCAGCCATTTTGGCAAGGAATTTATTTTCATCGTCAATAATCACCTGAAGCTTGTGGATCAGCCTGCGTACCTGGGTGGCGAGAACGCCCAGTTCATCCTTGGAAGTATAGGAAATCTCCACGTCCAGATCGCCTTCCGCCATTTTAAGAGCGGCCGCCTCGATTTCGGAAATCGGGAGTTTGATCAGGCGTACGATCACGAATGAGAAGAAGACGCCCACAAGGATTATGACAATGATAATTGCCGTCATAAGGAAGGTGGCCGTTTGGTAAAGGGAGAGACTTTCCGCCGTTGCGGCGTCGCTGCCTTCCGTATTATAGGTGATAATCTCATTAAAAGCATTGTTTAATGCGTGGTAAAGCTCTACGCATTCTCCTTCCAGGATCGCGCGGGCATCATCGGTGAGGCCCTGTCCGGCCAATGCCATGATTTCTTGATCCGCCTTATTGTACT
Source organism: uncultured Lachnospiraceae bacterium (assembly GCA_948470335.1). Taxonomy (GTDB): domain Bacteria; phylum Bacillota; class Clostridia; order Lachnospirales; family Lachnospiraceae; genus Paralachnospira_A. Next base: position 29,924 of record CAOKOL010000015.1, read on the forward strand.
GTGTCCAGAGCTTCATGGTATTATCATAGAAAGCCTGTTCTTCCTGGTCGATTAATCCCTCATATGTAGCCAGGAGGGTATCCATGCGCTCCTTTTCTTTTTGAAGGTACTGAAGGCTGGAGGTTTTTACGTCATCGGAGATTGCGGTAAGATATCCTAATTCATTGAGACGGATATTTGAAAGCGTGGTGGTCAGCTCCCTTGCCGTATCAATGCTGGGAAGCCAGCTTGTCGAAATATCGCTTGTCATGTCATTTATCCGGCCCATAAGAAAGAATGACATGCCGCCGATGATCAGCATGCCGGCCAGTGCGACGCCAATGAGGATATAGAGCTTTAATCTGATTCTTAAATTTCGTATGTAGTTAATCATGTCTACAGTCTCCTTTTTGGTTCTGCTGCCCGGAACTGCCCGCCATGAAAATGAATCGCCGCTTTCTGTCATGCCCGGTTTCCGCGCAGAGTTTCTCAATAATATATCGGTATATTTTGCCTGTTTGATAAGTAAAAGTGAAATTATTATGTATAGAATTCATCTGCTTTTCATAAAAGTGAACAAATGGAAAAACAGGAGACTTTATGCCTGATCCGAAAAATGAAAATCTTTTAAATCTGAGTCTGGAAGCCACGGAGGAGGAACGGGAAAAATCGCCGGTTCTGATGACAGGCTTTGACTCGCAAGAGGACCGGTGGGAGCTGATTGTGAAATACAGCGGTCAGTTGTCCCGGATTACCGAGCTGTTCCCCGGAACCCAGGTGCAGGAACTGCTAAATTCTTATGCGATCTTAAACATTTCTCAGCAATACGTGGACGCCCTTGCCGCACTCCCCCAGATTTTGTATGTGGAAAAACCAAAACGGCTGTTTTTTGCCGTCACCAGAGGAAAGCAGGTTTCCTGTATCACTTCCGTCCAGGGCGGCCGGGAGGGACTGACGGGGAAAGGGGTGCTGGTGGGGATTGTGGATTCCGGCATCGACTATACCCACCCGGATTTCCGCAACGATGACGGAACAAGCCGCATTTTATCAATCTGGGACCAGCAGTCAGACCGGGGAACACCGCCGGAGGGCTTTGTGTTTGGGACGGAGTACGGCAAAGAGCAGATCGACGAGGCGCTGTCCCAGTCTTCGGCCGCGGACCGCCAGGCCATTGTGCCTGCCATGGATTTAAGCGGCCACGGTACGGCGGTGGCCGGTATTGCCGCAGGGAACGGCAGGGCACAGGAGGGGATTTACCGGGGTGTGGCCTATGAGAGTCCTATAATCGTGGTGAAACTGGCGGTTCCGATGGAAAATTCATTTCCCAGGACCACACAGTTAATGGCGGGCATCGACTATCTGGTGCGTAAATCCCTGGCGCTGAATATGCCCATGGCGATTAATATCAGTTTTGGAAATAATTACGGGAGTCATTCCGGCACCAGCCTGCTGGAGACATACATTGACGATATTGCGGGGCTTGGCAGAACTGCCATCTGTATCGGCACGGGCAATGAGGCGGCGGAGCCGGTGCATACGGCCGTACAGTTTAGGAAGGGGAGACAGAACAGCTCTCAGGATGTGCTGCTGGGGGTGGCGCCGTCTCAAACTTCGCTGAGTGTGCAGATCTGGAAAGAGTATGCGGATGAAATTGATATAGAAGTGCTTCATCCCTCAGGCCGTTCAACCGGGGTACTGTTTGCCGCGGCGGGGGCGCAGCGGTTTCCTTTTGGGGATACGACGCTGCTGGTTTATTATGGGGAGCCCAGCCCTTACAGCATCAATCAGGAGATTTTTATTGATATGATCCCCCGCGGTTCTTTTGTGGACAGCGGAACCTGGATAATCCGGCTGACGCCCCGGAATATCCTGATCGGCCAGGTGGATCTGTGGCTGCCTGCCGGGGGCGTTCTGAACCGGGGCAGCGGGTTTTTGAATCCGGAGCCTGATACGACGCTGACGATTCCCTCCACGGCCAGGAAGGTGATTGCCGTGGGTGCTTATGACGCTTATACAGACACTTACGCGGATTTTTCCGGGAGGGGGTATACCCGTGTCACGGAAATGATTAAGCCGGATATCGTGGCGCCGGGCGTGAATGTGATGACTACGGCAGTGGGGGGAGGATACGGCCCGGTGACAGGAACATCTTTTGCCACGCCCTTTGTAACGGGGAGTGCGGCGCTGATGATGGAGTGGGGGATTGTCAGAGGGAATGATCCGTTTTTGTATGGGGAGAAGATCAGGGCAAGTTTGCAAAAGGGGGCGAGGAGGCCGATTGCGGAGAGGGAGTATCCGAATGAGAGGTGGGGGTGGGGGGCGCTTTGTGTCGAAAATAGTCTGCCGAGATAGAATTGGAGCGGTTTTTGAAATAATAAACACGTTATTTTATGATGTATAGTGTCGAATAAAGTGTTTATTATCCGTTAATTTAAAATAAACGACTTTAATTTGTTCGCAGTTATTAGTTGTTTATGAACAATTTTTTGCACAAGATGACAAAATTTCTGTGAAACATGTTTCTGGTCTATTCAGATTATGGATAGGAAACGGGGGGTAACGAACAGGATAAGCCATATCTATAAGTGACGTAGGTCTGTAATTATATCGCAGATAATCTGAGGTAATAAATTAAGTATAGGAGATTTGAAAGTTTGGAAGTTAAAACTCCTATTACGCGTTTAGGGATATTGCTGGTACTGTCGGCAATGTTCCTATAGAAGTAAAATTTCATATTATATTTTAAATGTAGTTGTGTATACAGTATGAAAATGATATGATGTAAATAAGAAATACGGAGGATTGTATATGGGAAATATATATGACGGGGCATTTCGGACAATCTTAAATGACTGCCGGCAGATGATTATTCCGGTAATCAATGAGATTTTTAAGGAAGACTATACAGGGAATGAGATAATAGAGTTTCATCCCAATGAGCATTTTATGGATCAACAGGATGCAGCCGACCATGAAAGAATAACGGATACTAATTTCATAATATATGGAAAGAAAAAGAAGAAATATCATCTGGAATGTGAGAGCAGTCTGCCGGATGGTCGGATGACAATTCGGCTGTTTGAGTATGATGCCCAGATAGCATTGGATGAGGGGGAAATCGTTCATGAAACATTGACAGTGACATTTCCTAATACGGCGGTGTTATATCTGAGGAATTATAAAAAGACACCTGATAAAATGAGGTATGTGATAAAAACGCCTGGCGGAAGCGTAGAGTATGATGTGCCGATTATGAAAGTACAGGAATATTCTCTGGAAGATATTTTTTCAAAAGGGCTGTTACTGTTAATTCCATTTTATATTTTTTCACATGAAAAGAACTTTCAGGTGTATAATAATAATGAGCAGAAATTGACAAAACTGAAAGCAGAGTATCAGGATATTTTGGAAAGGCTTGATAAACTAGAACAGGAAGGGATTATTGGGGCGTTTGACAAACGTACAATTATAGAACTTTCCAGGGATGTGGTCAGAGAAATTGCACAGAAGTATGAGAATGTGCAGAAAGGGATAGGTGGAATGATGAGCGGAGCGTTACTTGAGACAGAAGCAAGAAAGATTTTGAATAAAGGGAAAGATGAAGCTAAAAAGGAGACAGCACTAAGAATGTTGAAGGATGGTGAATTGTCGATTGATAAGGTTGCGAAATATTCAGGGCTTGATATTGCAGAAGTGGAGTTGCTGGCAGGGCTTCAGATGGTGTAAAAGGAGCGTAGGTATTTGGTTATAGTTAGGAATCAGGAAAATGACTTTTTAAAAGCATTTTCTTGATTTTTTGATATTCCTGCAAAGTATGTCCTTTTTGACAGTTGTTTTTTTCTCCCAAATCGCTTCATGTTGTAAAAAATCTTGGCTGTGAAGTGATCGGATTAACCATAAATAGTAAGAAATTGTAAAACATTGTTCATACAAACTTGAATGTTGAAGAATGCAGAATATATATTTGTGGAAATGGGTGACTGGTGAGTGAAAAGTTTATACCAAATGTTTGATACAAATAGTTATAGTTGGAATGAAGGGGAATTATAATAAATAAATTAGGTATTAGTTAACATTTGGTTGGTAGACGATCTGCATAAATACTGGTCTTCTTATGGGACAAATATGATTATTGCCCCATTTACTGACTAACACCATAAATTATTTAAAGGTATTGTGCATAATGCAGGAGCATTAACATATGTAGAGGAGGAATTGTAAATTTGAATACGCAAGATGCTATAGATAGAATCAATATTGGAAAATGTGAAATCATTAGAGAATACAATAATACGGTAGATGATTATAATGATGTTTATAATTATTGTAGAAATCATACTTTAACTGATGAGTATTTAAGAAAGCTAGTTGCTATTGGGGAAAGTCTATATGAAATATATGAAAAATCTATGAAATATGTAATTTTTAAGACATATTATGAAAAGACACAAGATGGAAGTATGACGTTTAATGACTTTGAACAACAAGTAGTATATCCCTTAGATAAAGGTTCGAAATCTTCTTTATTTAATACAAGATTAACTATTAAAACATTATGCGAATGGATGGCAGAATATGCGAATCCACAACTCCAGGTTTTCGATGGGAATGGGAATCAGATTTCATCTCGTCTTCCCAGTACACCAGTGCTCATACCCAAAACTGAAATAGATACAGTTCTTTTACAGAATTATGCAGGTGATGCTCACAATAATAATAAGCATAAATTTGTGTTGTGGTCCGGTATTTTCTGATGGCGGTTGATTTCACCGGCCTGCTCTTTACATGGCTTCACACTGCATTTTCCTGCCTGTGGAATTAAAAAATACCCTCGTTTTTTCAGATTTTCCATAACAGTTATCAAAAATATAAAAATCCATAAATAAATATGGCTGAAACCGCCGTTTCCGCTGCGGTCAGAAGTCCTATTTTCCACATTTCAGGAAACTCTCCTAATACAATACGGTTCCAAACCGAAACAATTGCAAAATAAATAATGAAGCAAATTGTTATCATGAGAGCGGCTTTTATTATTCCATATTGTATGGTCTTACGTAAAAGGCATTGGTACGCAAAGAATACAAACAGGACTGGCATTGCGGCATGGGCGATCCCATTGATGATGCTTAGACCTGTGTAGCCGGTATTTTCAATTAAGCTGCTTACTATCATAAAAGCATAAAAAAGCTGAAAAAGCAAGAAAACAATTCCTATAATAATCGCAATCCAATGAAACATGTTGTCCCTCCTGTTAAAATGTCATATCTTTATATGTAATCTCAACAATTTCCTTGTTTTGTATGCGGACGCCGATTCCATTATTGTCAAGATCTTCGCCGCCCCATGTTTTTGAAAAGAGTAAGTATAAACATCATATCCGATCCGTCACGGTTTTTACCTCTCTCTGTTTTTTGACTTGTGTATGGTCCTTTGATAAATTCCAGTTTACCACTGGCATCGTTATACTGCAATATATTTCAACATAAAATGGGTTTTGCCGCAGAATTACAGGGAATAAAAAATACTTAAACAATTTAATAGAAAAGAATCAGGACTTTTTTGGCGATTACCTGAATACAAAAGATCAATTGGAGAGCAGACTATATGATTATCTGAAAAGCAGAGTTTATGATATCAGGGATATTGACGGGATGGCTTTTGATGAAATAATGTTTATGAAAGACTTACTGGAACAGCTTGTTTACGGCAGAGTATCTTTGTATGATCTGATGCATGAAAGCGAAACGTTAAAATCATATTTTATGTCATTGGGTTTATATATTGGGGCTCTAAGTGTTAAAAATAATAATATGTATGTATCTGCATTATAAGCATAATACAAACAATCTGTTTTCAGAGGCAGTCTCTGATCTGAAAACTGCCGAATGGCTGGAGAACAGGCTTTTCCAACTGCCGAACCTGTCAATAGGATCTGTGATCTGTAAAGACGCCTTGTCCGGCAGAGGCGCGGAATCTAAGCTTTTAAGCGTCTCTGCCGAAAAAGGTATGGGCGTATCTGCCCATATGCGGAGAGCCGAAAACAAGGTACTGGGGGAGTCGGTTTCGTTTTTGCCCTTTATCCTTCGTTCAGAAGGTCCAGGGTCTGATATTCCTTCACACGATCCGCTACCTGCTCCCAGGTAATGCTAGAGGAGACAAAGTCAAAATCATCCTGAATCCGTTTCAGCTCCGCCCTGATCTGGGGAACCTGTTTCAAATCCGCCGCGCCGGTGCGTACGTAGTAGTCTGGCAGCAGGGTACGGCCTACCAGACAGCTTTCCGCTTCCGGAGGTTCCAGGTCCTGGCTCAAGGCACTTAAAAAACGCAGGTGATTGTCTATGTAGCCGTTCAGTTCCAGATGTACCCCCACCATTCCGTTGAGATCGAATACCTGGAAGGGCGCGGAGCCGGGAACCGCAATCTCACCGCCGCCATAAAAGGCCGGGGAATCACCGAGCTCATACAGGTCATTGCAAACGTCCATTAGCTGACCGTACTCCTCCTGGGTGATCGGCTTCTGAAAGGACTTGCGTATGGTGTCTGTCGCCCAGCCCAATCTGCCTAAAACTTCACAGCCCGGCAGCCTGCTTAACATTTCCCCCAGTCTGACCAGCCGCGCCATGGATAAAAGCTCCAGGATTCGGATCTGAACATCATCCAGTTCCATCATTTTTTCGTCCATCTCCGCGGGAATAATTGGATTGACAAAAAGACAACACAGTGTTATATTTTAAAAGACAACATAATGTTATATATTAGAGAGGGGGCAAAAAAATGATACAGCAAATATCTGATTCTGAACTTGAAATTATGAAAATTATATGGGGAAACCCGGAGAAGGTGACGCTTTTTCCCTATATTATGGATGGGCTGGCGTCCAGGGGCAGGCCGTGTCAGAAAAATACCCTGATTGTGCTGCTGTCGCGGCTGATGAACAAAGGTTTTCTGAGTGCCAGGAAAATCGGCCGTCGCAACGAATATACCACGCTTGTTTCGGAAACGGAATACCAGACGGCACAGACGAAAAACTTCCTGGATAAAATCTATGAGGGGAGCGTAAAAGGGCTGGTTTCTAATCTGATTATGGGCGATCTGCTGGCAGAGGAGGAATATGAGGAATTGAAAAAGCTGCTGGAGAAAGGAAAAGAGAACGAATGAACACAATTTTGAAAATCTTCCTGTCCATGTCTTGTTCCGGCGGTCTGCTTATCCTGGCTCTGCTGTTGGGAAAAGGCTTTTTGAAAAATAAAATCAGCCGCCAGTGGCAGTATTACATCTGGCTTGTTGTGATTTTACGGCTGCTGCTTCCCTTTGGTCCGGAGGCAAGCCTGCTGGGAAAGACCTATCGGGCTGTCGATCAGGCCATTACGCAGGCTTCGCCTTTACAACGGCAGCCGTACACGTCAGACGATTTGATTTCTGCCGTTGAGATGGGGCAGGAAAATGAAAATGTGAATCCTTCGGCGGAAGATCTGAACGCTGTCCGTCCGCTGCGGGATATCGGAGTGCTGCTGACAGAACATGTCTGGCTGATCTGGCTGGTGGCCGCGCTGGTGCTGCTGATACGGAAGGTGACAATTTACCAGGGGTTTGTGCGGTATCTCAATGCCGGATTAACGCCGGTTTCTGATATGGAGATTTTAGACCGGCTTTCCGTCGTGGCAGAATGGGCAGGCATTAAGAAGCCGGTAGAGTTATGTGTCAGTCCGCTGATTTCTTCACCGCTGCTGACTGGCTTTTTTCATCCGTGTATCGTACTGCCGGGCACGGATATTTCCGAAAAGGATTTTCAGAATATCGTTCTGCATGAGCTGACGCACTATAAGCGGCGGGATATGTTTTACAAATGGCTGGTGCAGGTTACGGTCTGCCTGCATTGGTTTAATCCGCTTGTCTATTGTATGAGCCGGGAAATTGCCAGGGCCTGTGAATTTTCCTGCGATGAAGCTGTTCTCGCAAAAATAGGGTGCGGCAGCGCACAGGATTATGGGAAAACTTTGCTTGATGCGATGGCGGCAGTCGGGAAATACAGGGGAAATCCCGGTATTGTTCCTTTGGGTGAAAATAAGCAGTTATTGAAAGAAAGGTTAGGTGCAATTATGAATTTCAGGAGAACATCAAAAACAGTTCGGTTTCTGACGGGTGTGCTGACGCTGTGTGTGATTGCCGTGGCGGCGGTTGCCGGCGTTTACCCCGCCGCGGCGGCTTCTGATCAGCCCGCCGGTAAGCCCCCGGTATCCGGAATTCAAAATTTTACAAATGTAGGAGATGACTCCTGTATCAGAGATTATGCTTCCCAGGCGGAGCAATACTATGAAGCGGGCAGCTTACCACTGTTTCAAATCGCTTTCTCCCGGCTGGACGAGGAAGCGCAGGGGAAATGGCTGGATCAGATTTATACGGATAATTGTATGATGTTTTGGGGGGCTGGGATTGGCATACTGGACGAGGATTGTGCGCTGATCCGGCGTTATGCCGAAAAAACCTATGCGGACGGCAATATTGCCTACTTTTCCGTTCTGTCCATGCATATGAGCGAGAAAGTGCTGGAAGAATGGCTTAATAAGGCGCTGGAAGATGGGAACTGGGCTTTCCAGTCAGTTCTGTTCAATGCGCTGGATTGGGACGATGCATTTGATGAATTGGAAGAAAAGCGGGAAAAGGAATGGGAGGAAGCGCAGGCAGCGGAGTACGGGGCAGCAGGCGTTACGCTTGACGGAAAAGAGTATTACTACCAGGGACAACTGGTCGGCATCTTTTTGGATATTCGGCCCAATAAATCCTTTTATACGCTGAATAGGAACCCGGCGGGAACCGTCAATATCAAAATCATTCGCGATGCGGAAAACAGAATTACAGGCGTTGCATATATGACCGATGCGGAAGTCACTGAATTGCTGGAGGACATGGAAGACATGTAGAGGCTTCCCCCCCTTCTTTTTGGAAAAAACCAGTTTTCTCTGAAAATTTGTTGTAGTATAATAGAATCAGAGACAAATTAGAACGGGAGGTATCCATATATGAAAAATTTTAAAAGCTATACGCCGGAAAAGTATATGACATCTGATTTTGAACAAATCGAGGAGGGAATTTATAAAACCAAATCTCCATATGACACCGGTGATCAGGATATTTTTGTTGCCTCTCTGGCATTTGAGATGGAACCGGAATGTTATGGTGAAGAAAACGCGTCACCCCGGAATCTGACGCAGGTTCCCATCGAAGGCATTCTGGATGAATTCAATCTGTTTGTTACGGATTTTTATGAACAGTTAAATGAAACAAGTGAAACCATCTGCTATCAGGAATTTGGTTCCTTTGATTTGGAAAATATTCAAAAATTAAGAACGCTGATCGGGAAACGTTTTTATGCCGTACCATATCTGGAAGACGGAGAGGAATATTACGAGATGGCAGCAGAATAAGCGGATTCTGTCCGATCAGAAGCCGGACGGCATGCCAGGCAATATATGAATCTGAAAATGAACCGGCAGAAGGAATACCAGCGTTTTTTGGATATCTGACGAAATAATAATGATATCAAAAACTGAAAAGGAGAGCAATTGTGGGGATTTTTGAACTGTTCAAAAAGAAAAAAGCGGTAAAAAAACCGAAGCTGATTGTTTTTGAAAAAGAAAATCCGGATAATGATTATGCGGATTTTGAATCAAAGATGAAGCCTCGAATCAATATCGCGGATGATTTCCCACGGGAGGATTATCAGCTTCTTGCGGCAAGACGAAAAGAGATGCTGGAACAAATCGAGGAAATCATATTCAGGAATTATCTTGATGAAACCAGTGAAGACCTCGCTTCTGATATTGACAGTTTTCCCGATATCAGATATTTTACGGGAAATTATTATGTTGTGTATGAGAGCTATGATTTCACTTATCGAGATAAAGAATATCGTCCGTATCATATGAAAGACGGACAGTTCAGAAATGTAAGCTATTGCGGCAATAGTCGGAAGGAACGTTTTCTTCCGTTGGACACGGATGAACTGACAAAGTATTATCATATCTTTATTCAGGTTGGTCTGACCGGAATAGAAAGCGGAGAGGAAAGCGATTATATGAGCCTTGATCTGGTTGCGGAAATGGCTTCGCCGCGGGATAAGATGACATTTGAGATTTTGTCTCATGGCGCGATGTGACAGGGAAGATTGATTGAAGCGGTCTGAAACAGATTTAATCAAAAAGAGTATTGCAGGGGGGAATGCGGCATTATAAAATATTCAAAATTGAGGGCGATCAATGAAAAATCTTGATAAAAAACAGCAAAAACAATTGCAGGAAATTAAAAACTGGGCGTTGGAAAATGGAAATCAGATCAGCTACATAACGCTTCTTGATTTATTGAAATATGAAAGGCAGCCAATCATAAATGATGAAGCTGCAATCAATCAAATTGTTCGGGAACTGGTAGAGCAGGGCATTCGTGTGGAACCGCTGGATGAAGGAGAAACTTATCAGGCGCAGGCAGATGAGCGGGACGGATTTGTACCAGCGTTGGTAGACATCACGTCCCTTACGCAAAACGTATCAACTTTAATGGAACGTTTGTTCAATGAGGAAATAGATTTAAGCCCTGCATTCCAGAGACGCAGTGATTTATGGGATAAGGAAAAGCAAAGCAGACTGATTGAATCGCTAATGCTACGGATACCGATTCCCAGTTTTTATTTTGATATGGTGCGTGAAGGGGAGTGGAAGGTAATTGACGGTTTGCAAAGACTTACGGCATTCCAGAATTATCTGATTGGCGAAAGGAAAACAACGGAAAGCGGAGAAAGCATCCTTGTTAAGCGAAAATTTGAAGGTCTTCAATATTTACAGGATTTTAACGGGAAAACCTTTGACGAACTTCCGCGGCAGTATATACGCAGGATCAAAGAAGCCCAGGTTATCATATTTGGAGTGCAGAAAGGCACCCCTGAAAACGTTGTATATAATATTTTTGAGCGGATTAATACGGGCGGATTAAAGCTGGAACCGCAGGAAATACGAAATGCCATGTATCATGGAAAAGCGTCTGAGCTGGCAAAAAAACTGGCGGAAGGCAAGGAATTTCTGGACGCCACTCTGTATGCGGTAAAGCCGAAAAGAATGGCAGATCAGGAATATGTGATTCGTTTTATGGCTTTTACAGAGTTAGACTACCAGACGGAATATAAAGATGATATTGACCACTTTCTGATTTTAACGATGAAAAAGATAAATGATTACAGCGATAAAGATTTGAAGCGCATAGAGAAAAATTTTATGAAAGTGATGAGATATTCAAAGGATATTTTTGAAAAAAATGCCTTTCGGAAAGTTGGGGACGGTGGACGGAGAGGACCGATCAACAAGGCGCTTTTCGAACTTTTTTCCGTTTGTTTTTCCGAATTAAAAGAAGAACAACTGGATAAAATAGTAAATAACAGGGCGGAATTTTTAAAAAGGTATGGAAAATTATTTCAGGAGAAAGATTTTATCTCGGCTTTAAGATCCGGTAAAAGAACGGATTGCATACGACGGATTAATAAAGGAAGGGAACTGATAAAGGAGTTTATATGATAAAAGAATTGGAAATAAAAAATTTCAAATGTTTTGAATCATTAAAACTGGATTTAAAGCCGCTTAATGTTTTGATGGGACTAAATGGGATGGGTAAATCTACTGTCATTCAGAGTCTGCTTTTACTGCGGCAATCTTATCAGGACAACGGATTGTCTGATCTGAAATTAAATGGAAGTTATGTGATGTTGGGAAACGGAAGTGATATTCTTTCGGAACAGTCGGAAAATGAGGAAATTGAATTCTGTATAAAAGAGGATGACGGCTATCTTCATGTTTGCTCTGATTATATTCCCGATTCTGATTTGCTGCCAAATAGCAGGCTGGATAATCAATTTTTAAAAGACAAGTCCAGTATAGTGTTTAATGACAGATTTTTGTATTTGTCTGCTTATCGAATTGAACCGCGTGCTTTATATCATATTGCTGACGAAAAAGAGCTTCAAAGACGAGATTTCGGTAATAATGGAGAACTGGCGATTCATTATCTAAATGTTTTTGGTCCTAAAAATATAGACAATGACTGCGTGATATACAATTCTGTCGAAGACCGTTCGCTTCATGAGCAGGTGAGGTGCTGGCTTTCTCTGATCGCTCCCGGCATATTGCCGCAGGTGTCTGTTAATCAGGGACTTCGGAATGCGGAATTAAAGTATGCGTTCCGTGAGGGTTCGGAAAGAACAAATGCTTATAAAAGTGTGAATGTAGGATTTGGAATTACTTATGTGCTGCCGGTTATTATTGCGCTGCTGACATCAAAGTCAGGAGATTTGTTGTTACTGGAAAATCCGGAAGCGCATATTCATCCTGCGGGTCAGAGATGGCTGGGAGAATTAATTGCCCTGGCCTGTGCGGGCGGCGTTCAGATTATGGTGGAAACGCACAGCGATCACGTAATAAATGGCATCCGGCTGGCAGTGAAAAAAAACAAAATTCATCCGGAAAGTACAGGTATTTTCTTTTTTTACAAGGATGAGAAAGCGGATTATAAACATAAGGTAATTTTGCCGACTATTGATCGAGACGGCAGGATTGATATTTGGCCGGAAGGATTTTTGGATGAGTGGGATAATGCGTTATTGGACTTATTATAGTTGAGGTGTGTATGAAAGTTACGGTGAATGATCTGGCATTTGAGTTTCCTTTATATGAAAAGGCACAGACAATGAAAGCTGTAAAGAAATTCATATCTGTCTGCAGAAATTTAGAATCGGTTCGATGTCATAATGTGGAACGGCTTGCAGGCACAAAAATCAATATGGAAAAAGAATTGTATCCAATCGGGACATTGTATCAGATTGTCCGTGAAATTCGGGATAAGAATGACAGAACATACTTACTTGGATTGCTGGTTAATCGGGAATCACAAGGGATATCATCTGAAAAAACGTTTGTTTATAAGGATCCGGAATCATGCCATATGGATCAAACAACGCCTGTATGCATGAAAAGGAAAACGTAATTACGCGTTTCAAAATGAGCAGGATTGCATATATCACGGTTACATAGCAGATGATCTGGGGGATGATATTCTGAAAGAATTGTATAAAAGAAAATGGGATTAAGCTGAATAAAAAAGCAGTCATCGGGAAATCCCCGGCGACCGCTTCTTTATTAGAATAAATGTATGAAAATTTTTGGGTTTTGATACTGTGAACTATAAAACGGCAGTGGGTTCTTCCTCTGTTTTTTCCTCCTCCTGCCCATAATTGGATATCGTCACCGTCTGATAGGGGATTTCGATCTCATTCTGATTAAATTCTCTGACCAGCGCAATTCGGATATCACTGCATGCTTTAAAACTGTCATTGAGATTGTTGGTCCATATAATTGTTTTTAAGATCACGCCGTTCTGTGTGTAGCCGCTTACGGTGACTGCATTTTCCTTCGTATTCAGCGTCAGTTCATGGTCGATGCAGATCTTGTGCATAATCCCGATTGCTTTGTCCAGATCAGCGCCGTAGCCGATCTCGATCTCCACATAATTTCCGATATTCTCCGTGAAGTTGGTGTTGATAATTACGGAGGAATCCATAACGGAATTAGGCACGATGCAGGTTTCCCCGTTGAATTGGTAGATAAGTGTGTGCCGGAGTGTGACATCTTTGACAAGCCCTTCGGCGATCACGGTTCCGCCCTGGATTACCCGGATTTTTTCATCTACATTGTATGGTTTTGACACCGACAGGGAAATACCGCTTATGACATTGCCCAGCGCCTGCTGTGCGGCAAAGGTGGCGATGGCAAGGATCAGGGAGCCGCTTTGCAGCAGGGCCTTGCTGATATCTCTTGTAATTTCAAACTGCTGTGACAGGCTGTAAAACGCAATGATATCAATGATAACATTGACTGCGTATTTTGAAAAATGAAGGTGGACCGCCTTTGTCTTTTTCGAGATAAATTTAAAAATCAGGCTGATCAGATAGTTTGATGCTACGATTACGGCAATGAAAATGCCTATTTTGGCTACGATACTCATTTTGCCTCCCTTGGTGCTGAAACTGTATATTGATTGTAACACCATATGCCCGGATTTTTCAAGTACATAATCTGAGGAGGGGATGTATCTGTAAACGCAGAAGCAATCCCAGAGGTTCGGCGTTTGGAAACCTGTTTTGCCGTTCGACAATTTTTCTGTCGTTTGTGCTCTGATTCGAATGAAATGATAAGAAAGGGACCGCCTGTTTCCCGGCAGTCCCAATGCTTATCTCCTTATTTGACTTACAGCCCGCACCCCGTACGGCATTCGCTGTCGAACCGGTCATGCTTCACACTGGCATAAAACCGGTAGCCGCCGGCGAAGTTACTACAGTCAAATCCGTTCTGTGAAAGAATCCGGCAGGCCAGATAGCTGCGGAGTCCGGACTGGCACATCACATAGACAGGTTTTTCTTTGTCAAGCTCGCCCAGCCGTTCCCGCAGATCGTCCACGGGAATATGGGTTTCGAACCCTTCCGCATGGCCGTTTCCGTACTCTCCGTCGGTGCGCGCGTCCAGCAGAGTGACGCTGCCGTCACGGGGAAGGGTTTCCAGATCTTCATAATAGAACTGGCTCACCTTTCCGGTAATCAGGTTTTCCGCGATAAATCCTGCCATATTCACAGGGTCCTTCGCTGAGGAATAGGGCGGCGCGTAAGCCAGGTCAAGATTTTTTAACGCCGTCACTTTCATACCTGCCTGCATGGCGGTGGCGATCACGTCGATCCGTTTGTCTACCCCGTCAAAGCCTACGATCTGGGCGCCGAGAATCCGTTCCGTCTCTTTTTCAAAGAGCAGCTTCATGGTCATAACTTTCGCGCCGGGATAATAGGAGGCGTGGGAGGCAGGGGAGAGAATGACTTTGTCATAAGCCAGTCCCAGCGCTTTCGCCGCCTGTTCATTCAGTCCAGTAAATGCCGCCGTCATATCAAATATTTTCAGCACCGAGGACCCAACAGACCCTTGATAGCAGGCATCCAGGCCGGCGATATGGTCCGCGGCAATCCGTCCCTGTTTGTTTGCCGGGCCTGCCAGGGCGATAACGGCCTTTTGTCCGGTTACGGCGTTGGTGACGGACACGGCATCACCTACGGCGTAAATATCCGGTTCGGAGGTCTGCATATGTTCGTTGACCAGGATGCTTCCCTTGACGCCCAGCGCCAGACCTGCTTTCGCCGCCAGGCCCGATTCGGGCGCTACGCCGATGGCAAGAACCGCCATCTCAGCGGTAACGGGGGCGGCGTCTTCCAGAGAGACGGTAATGCCCTCCGCCGTTTCTTCAAATCCGGTTACATTCTTTTCCAGCAGAAGCCGAACCCCCTTTTCCCGCATATGGGCATGGAGGAAGCTGGCGATATCGTAATCTACCGGCGGCAGGATATGGTTGCTGCGCTGAATCAGGCTGACCGCAAGGCCCATTTCCCGCAGGTTTTCCGCCGTCTCTACGCCGATAAAGCCGCCGCCTACCACGACGGCTGATTTCAGCCTGCCGTTTTCCACGGCTTCCCGGATACGGAAAGTATCTTCTACGGTCCGCAGGGTATAAATCCGTTTGCTGTCGATGCCCGGAAGCTTCGGTCTGACAGGCTGGGCGCCCGGAGACAGGATTAATTTATCATAGCTTTCCTCAAAAGTTTCGCCGGTTTCCAGATTTTGAATGGCCACCGTCTTTCTGTCCGGGTGAATTTCCGTCGCCTCATGATGTACTTTGACCCGGATGCGGAAACGGTTCCAGAATCCTTCCGGTGACTGCAGGGTCAGCTCTTTTTTGTTTTGGATGACGCCGCCCACATAATAGGGCAGACCGCAGTTTGCATAGGAAATATATCCGGAACGCTCAAAAATGGTGATCTCCGCCGTCTCGTCCAGTCTGCGCAGCCTTGCCGCCGCAGTGGCGCCGCCCGCCACGCCGCCGATAATTACTATCTTCATTTACATATACCGCCTTTCTGTGACTGCCGTATTATGACAGATTTGATAACAATATAAATTTATATTACCAGAGAATGGGGGTATTGACAGTGACTAGGTCTCATTTCTGAAAAAATATTTTTCGATGCGCCGTGAGAACGGCAAGTGGTCGGAGAAAAACAAGGCGCCGCCCGGTTGTGCTGACCTGTTATCGTAATCTGTGCCGTTTCGTTTCGTTAAGGTCAGCAGGGTTTCGCGGTAATGTTCAGCTTATTTCCACCGCTTTAATGTGGGGAACCATTCCCGCATGATTTTTCTTGCCTGATCTTCGTCCAGATCCGGGTTGGCGGCGGCCATGTTGGGGACACAGATTTCAATCATTTCTTCCATTGTGCCCTGAAAGGTAAAAGCGCCTTTCTGAAAACAGTAATGGCAGTAATCTTCATTTTTGCTGCCGTCGGCATTGGTTCCGTACAGTTTGTCGGTATCTCCCATGGGCATACCGCAGCACTGGCAGAATTTCTGGTTCATTTCGTTTGTTGTGTTCATTTCATTACCTCCGTTTTGGGAATGTACGGCCGGAATCTCACAATATCAGACGCCGGAGTTTTCGGCCGTGCATGAAAAATAGGTTATCATACATCGTTTCCGGTTTGCGTATAGCCGTGTCGCTATGTCATATACTATAACACGGATATCCTGACATCATATGTCAGGGTTTGTTTTTTTCATATATTAATTTTGCCTGTTCCGCTATGATTTCTTTCAGATCAGCAGGCGACAGGATTTCCACCTGGGTTCCGAAGGACAGCAGAAACCCTGTCAGCCATCCGTCTTCCGGCATTTTTGCGGAAGCGATCAGGTCGCCGTTTTCCTGTTGCCGGATCTGAGACTGGTCAAACTCGTCGTAGACCCGGTATGCCATCTCTTTTGGAAAGCGGAGAGTAATCCGGCGATACCGGTCCCCGGAGGCGTCCTCCGGTTCCGGACATTCACGGCGCGCGAAGGTTTCATTTAAAAGTTCCAGATCTAAAATACGGCTTAATTTGAATACCCGCCAGTCCTGTTTCTCTGTGCAGAAAGCTTTCAGATACCACGTCGTCGCTTTGTAAACCAGTTTGCATGGCTGTACGATTCTTTCACTGACCGCTTTGTAGGAGCCGGCATAACGGATTTTTACATGGCGGCAGTGGATGACGGCAGATTTCAGCGCTTCAAATTTTTCATTGTCAGCGCCCTCGTTTCCCCACCGGGAAAAGTCCACTTCCAGCCAGTCAGCCGAATCGAGGTGAAAGACGGCCGAAAGCTTCTGCAGAATCTGGCTGCCGCCGACATTCCGCAAAGTACGGATGCCCTGCAAAGCCGTGAGGATTTCCTGTTTTTCTTCCTCTGATAATACGGCTTTGTCCAGGACAAAATCCTTCATCAGACAGATGCCGCCGTTTCTGCCTGTTTCCGTATAAACAGGAATGCCTGCCCCGCTTAAGGCGTCGATATCCCTGTAGATTGTCCGGACCGATACTTCAAATTTTTCCGCCAGCTCCGGGGCGGTAGCCTGCCCTTTGTCAAGCAGGTAGTATACAATCTTAAATAATCTGCTTTCCTGCATCGCCGTATCCTCCTGTATTTCCCCCGGCTTTTAAGCATGGGGTTCCGATGGACAGAATCATGTTTAAACCATGACATAATATGTCAGGATTTATTATAGCTTTTCATTCTTGAAATCACAACCGTACGGATATAATTATGACGATGTGTTGACAAAAACCGGACCTTTCTATATGCTGTTTATTAAGAATAAGGTGTATAGGATATCTGCCGCAATCAAAGAAGCGGCGTGCCGTCTCGGAGGGCGGGTGAACGGATACGCCGGCCTGAAAGCGTGAACGGATGCACCGGAAGGATAAGAGATGGAAGGAAATTCACCGGCTTAACCGGAAAAGATCTGAAACCTGTAAAAAACAGAGAGAAAGCGGGTGGGAATTGTGGGACTGGCTTATTTTTTTATCATTTCGATGATATTGGGGGCGGCTGTGTTAGCCGTTATTTTCCTGAGAGCGGCGTGGGAGATTTATAAAAAACCCCGTATGAAAATCCTGGCGGTTTTCCCGTTCCTTTTGGCGGGGATTTTTGCCGCCGCCGCGTTTTATCTGCTGGCAATTATCTGGCGGGAACCGCCCTGGCATTTTCGTTTCTAGCGTACCGGTTTTCAGTTCATCCCCAGATCCCAGAGGCTTAACTGTCTGGCGGGGTTCTTTTCCTCGAAGGTATGCAGATACCGGAAGATTTGTTCGTTATGGTGAATGATACCGGTCTGTTCGCATGTTCGGTGAAACAGGTCCATTAAATGACGGCTGTCCGGGCTTTCAATGATATACTGATTTCCGTAAGTTCTCATATATTTTTCTTTTAACCGGGGAAACAGGCGGTCTAGCTGCGCGTAAAAGTATTCTCTGTTTCCCTCCCGGAGCGTCAGCCCCATGCCAAAGCAGATTATGCCGTAAACGTCTGCTTCCGCGCACAAATCCAGAATACCGGAAATATTCTCCGCCGTATCATTGATAAAGGGCAGCACCGGCGTCAGCCACACAACGGTGGGGATTCCCGCGTCCCGCAGCCGTTTCAGTGCTTCGAAGCGTTCCATTGTCGTGCTGACGTTCGGCTCGATTTTCCGGCACAAATCTTCATCGTAAGTGGTTAAGGTCATCTGGACAACGCATTTTGTCTTTTCGTTTATCTCCTGCAAAAGATCCAGATCCCGCAGAATCCGGTCCGACTTTGTGATGACCGTAAATCCAAACCCATGCGCGCAGATCAGCCGCAGCGCTTTCCTGACGTTTCCCAGTTCCATTTCCAAAGGGACATAGGGATCTGTCATGGAGCCAGTGCCGATCATGCATTTTTTCCGTCGGTGTTTCAGGGCACAGGCTAACAGGTCGACGGCATTTTCCTTGACCTCGATATCTTCAAAATCATGTTCCATATGGTAGCATTTGCTTCGGGAATCGCAGTAAATACAGCCGTGGGAGCAGCCGCGGTACAGGTTCATTCCGTTTTTGGGGGAGAGTATCCCCTTTGCCGTTACAAAATGCATTTGTTCTGTCCTCGCTGATTGGTGCGTTTTTTTTGTCCGGGTTCTTTCTGTGCGGATTCTGTTATGACGGACGGGCTTGCGGTCCGCGCGTAATAGTTGCCGTTATATGAACTATATTATACATATCCTGACACCTTTTGTCAGGCTTTTTGTATCATTTCGGAAAGTCCTTCGAATTTTACCATGAAACAAAAAAATTTACCATTTCCTATTGACCCTCACGGAACGTAATAGAGTACAATGACTCTGTCATGTGCTTTCGAAGTCAGGTGCCGCAGGACTTTGGAAGTAGGGGATCAGGAACAGGAGGATGACAGCGATGAGGACAGTAAAGGAACTATCGGATTTAACAGGTATCAGCGTGCGCGCGCTTCACTATTATGATGAGATCGGGCTTTTGAAGCCGACGGAAAAAAGTGACGCGGGATACCGGCTTTATGACGATAAAGCGCTGGAGACACTTCGGCAGATTTTGTTTTTCCGTGAGTTTGATCTTTCCCTGAAAGAAATCAAAGCGGTCATAGAAAATCCGGCTCTTGAGAAAAACCAGATTTTACGGATGCAGCGGGAAATGCTTGCGGCAAAGAAAGAACGTATGGAACGGCTGATTGCCAGCATTGACCGGATTTTGAAAGGAGATCATAAGATGGATTTTGAAGTATTTGATAAAACGGAACTGGAGAATCTGTATCATTCTATGGAGGCGAATTTAAGCGGGGAGCAGAAAGCTGTTCTGATAAAGCGCTACGGCAGTATGGAAAAGTGGAAAGACAGTTTTCTGGAAAATGCTTCCTCAGCATCCGCTCAGAAAAATTTCAGGAAGGTTGCGGAATGGTACGGCAGCAGTGAAAAAGCAATGGAAGCGGCGAAAAATCCGGGGAATACGGAAATCATTTCGGCTTATCAGAAGCGGCTGGAAGGGATCATGAAAAAACTGTCGGAAAAGAAAGGGCAGGACGTAAATTCTTTTGAAGTGAAAGAACTGGTGGGCGAATATGATTTTGTGACTAAACAGATGTATCAGCTTCCGGATGCTGCCCCGATGGTTCTTGAGCTGGCCGCCGCCTACCGCTCGAATCCGGAAATTCAGGCAGCCCAGGACGGCCTTTACGGTGAAGGGACGACGGCGTTTATCGGGCGGGCGATTGAAGCGTTTTACAGGAAAGAATAAAGTGATTTCCCAAAATGATTTCATCAGAAATGACAATGTGTTGACATAAACCGAGCTTTTGTATATTCTATTCATGAGAGAGGAGCGAAATGCGTTGATGCAGGCCTGATTTCTTTAGTAGGAAAGGATAAAAAAGATGAAGTACATGGAAACCGCCATAGTTTTCTCCCAGGAGGCTCTGGCCCACGATATCTACAGTATGGTTATCACTACGGAGCAGATCGCGAAGGAGGCGAAGCCGGGGCAGTTTATCTCTGTCTACAGCCGGGACGGCGCGTCTTTGCTGCCCCGTCCCATCAGCATCTGCGAGATCGACGGAAACCGGCTGCGCATCGTCTACCGGGTGGCAGGAAAAGGGACGAAGGAGTTTTCCGGTTATCGGCCGGGGGACCAGGTGCGGATTATGGGACCTCTGGGCAATGGATTTCCCCTGGAAGCCGCGGAAGGAAAGAAAGCCTTGATTATAGGCGGCGGCATCGGGATTTTTCCGCTTTTGGAGCTGGCAAAGGGGCTGAAAGGCAGGAAAGAGATTGTGCTGGGCTATCGGGATCATGTGTTTATGAAGGAGGCTTTTGAAGCCTGGGGCCCGGTATCCGTAGCCACCGAGGACGGCAGTCAGGGAACGAAGGGAAACGTGCTGGATGCGGTCAGGGAAAAGGGAATCGAAGCGGACGTGATTTATGCCTGCGGCCCTGCCCCTATGCTGAAAGGGATTCAGGCCTTTGCGGCAGAGCGGAATCTGGAAGCCTGGATTTCCCTGGAGGAACGGATGGCCTGCGGTATCGGCGCCTGTCTGGGCTGCGTCTGCAAGTCGAAGGAAGTGGATCATCATACCAATGTACACAATAAGCGGATCTGTAAGGACGGCCCGGTATTCCGCGGGGAGGAGGTGGAGCTGTAAATGGGTGAGAAGATGACTATCAGTACAACAGTGAATTTAGCAGGCGTGGAACTGAAAAATCCGGTGATGACAGCCTCCGGCACCTTTGGCTCCGGTCAGGAGTACGGGGAACTGATCGACCTGAACCGTCTGGGGGCGGTGGTGACAAAAGGCGTGGCCAATGTTCCCTGGCCCGGAAATCCGGTGCCCAGAATCGCCGAAACCCATGGGGGTATGCTGAACGCCATCGGCCTGCAGAATCCGGGGATTGACCTGTTCTGCAAACGGGATATTCCGTTTCTGCGGCAGTTTGACACGAAAATCATTGTGAACGTCTGCGGCAGAACCACGGAGGATTATCTTGAGGTGGTGGAACGGCTGGGGGACGAGCCGGTGGATATGCTGGAGATCAATATTTCCTGTCCCAACGTAAAAGAAGGGGGCATCGCCTTCGGACAGGACCCGAAAGCGGTGGAAGCGATTACGAAGGCGGTAAAGGCAAAGGCGAAACAGCCGGTTATTATGAAGCTGAGTCCCAATGTGACCGATATCACGGTGATGGCGAAAGCGGCGGAGGCCGGCGGCGCCGATGTGCTTTCCCTGATTAATACGCTGACGGGGATGAAGATCGATGTCCACAAGCGAGCGTTTGCCCTGGCGAACCGGACCGGCGGCCTGTCCGGCCCGGCCATCAAACCGGTGGCTCTGCGCATGGTATACCAGACGGCCCGGGCGGTCAGTTGTCCGGTGATCGGCATGGGAGGAATCGCCTGCTGGGAGGATGCCGTGGAATTTATCCTGGCGGGAGCGGCGGCGGTGTCCGTGGGAACGGCTAATTTTTACCGTCCCGGCGCTACGGTGGAGATCGCGGAAGGAATCGAGAACTATATGGGGCAGTACGGCGTGGCGGATATCAGTGAACTGGTGGGCGCCGTGGAAAAATAAGGGAAATAAGACGGCGGTCTGTTACGCCATGCATCAGGGTTTGGCCGGAGAACGGCGGCTGTCAGTTTACGGATGGCATATGGATTTCATATGGATGTTTGCTTTTGGCCATCAAACCGGCAGCCGTCTGAACGGGCGGTGAAGGAAATTGAAAAGATAAGCAATTTATAAAGCCTGCGTTTTTATTTGACCGTTTCTTTTTATCTGTATTTCAGATATTGCAGTCCAAATTTGATTAAAATAATCGCATATACACTTATCATCGGTATCAGAAACGCAGGTGCCAGGAACTGGTTATTGCACAGGCCGATGACAAAGACCAGCAGGAAGGTACAGCCGAAGAGAACACACAGAGGGCGAAGCCTGTTTCTGCGCACACGGTCAAGCATCTGTATTTTGGATTCATTGTCACAGAAGATTTCTTCGTCGCCCTCTGTTTCATCGGCAGCTTTTTTGAAATAGCTGTATCCGAAAAACTCCTGTATATATTCCCATCCGCAGTCATGGAACATCTGCACATATTCCTCTTTATGATTAAGCCCCTCCGGGTTATAGTCAAGCCGGTAAATCACATCTTCCGGCGGGCAGGCTTCAAAATGGTAGATGCCCAGTCCTGTTACTCTTACAAATTTCCAGCCGGATCTGTGCATTTCCCTCAGATAGTCTTCTTCCTTTTCGTGTTCGAATATGGTAAAGTACTTAAATACTTTCTTTGTTTCCATTCCGCATTTCCTCCTGTACGATCTGATATAAACGTTCAATCCGCCTCAGCTCAATCTGCAATACTTCTGTGCCCAGGTCGGTGATCTGGTAAATTTTCCGTTTTTCTTCTTCCCTGATAAAACGGATCAGACCGTCTTTTTCCATTTTCGACAGGCTGCCGTACATGGTGCCAGGCGCGAGACGTATGGCTCCGTCGGTCAGCTTTTCTACTTTTTGGACGATGCCGTAACCGTGATTGGGGCTCTTTAGACAGAATAAAATGTAGAACGCAGTCTCGGTCATGGGCGTATACACTTTTTTAATGTGTGGGTTCAAATAGTCACCTCTTTGGTTTGGATAGGTTTCAGTGCGATAGATCGTAGTACGATGCATATGGGTAGTATATCGCAATGCGATATATATGTCAAGGGGATTTGCAGAGGAACCGGAAAAGGGGGTGTCCCTATTGTTTTTGTATATTTTATAAACTGCCTGAAAATTTTACTTTTCTTATAAAATTGCCGGTGGTATAATATGTCATGGAAACAATGCAATCGTCAGAATTGCGGAAACCGGAAGAATACAGTAATAGTTGGACGCAAAAAAAAGAAATACAGGTAAGAATAATGACAGGAGGTTCTGAATTATGGCATCACTGACAATCAGCCCCGCAGAAGAAAAACGGGTTAAGGGACTGGGATTTTTAAGCAACAAAGGCACCGATAATTTTTCCGGCCGTATTATCACGGTAAACGGCAAGATCACGGCGGCGCAGCAGCGCTGCATCGCGGAAGCGGCGGAGAAGTTCGGAAACGGGCAGATCACCTTTACCACCCGTATGACCATCGAGGTACAGGGCATTCCCTTTGAGAATATCGAGCCGTTTCGGGAATACATCGCCAAAGAAGGGCTGGCAACCGGCGGAACCGGCGCCCTGGTCCGTCCGGTGGTAGCCTGTAAAGGAACCACCTGTCAGTATGGTCTGCTGGATTCTTTCGGACTGGCTGAGGAAATCCATCACAGATTTTATGAGGGCTACCGCACGGTAAAGCTGCCCCATAAGTTTAAGATTGCCGTGGGCGGCTGTCCCAATAACTGTGTGAAGCCCGATCTGAATGACGTAGGCATTATCGGCCAGCGGATTCCCAGCCTGGATGCCGAAGCCTGCAAAGGCTGTAAAAAGTGCGGAGTGGAAAAGGTCTGTCCCATGGGCGCGGCAAAGATGGCGGACGGCGTTGTGGAGATCGACAAAACCGTCTGCAATAACTGCGGAAGATGTGTCAGCGGATGTCATTTTGACGCACTGAAAGACAGTACATATGGCTACAAGATTTATATCGGCGGCCGCTGGGGCAAAAAAACCGCCATGGGAAAAACCCTGAACAAAGTATTTACGGATAAAGAGGAAGCACTGCGCGTGATCGAGAAAGCCATCCTGCTGTTTAAGGACCAGGGCAGGGCCGGAGAACGTTTTGCGGATACCATTAACCGGCTGGGCTTTGAGAATGTGGAGAAGCAGCTTATGTCCGGCGAACTGCTGGAAAGAAAGCAGGCGATTGTGGAAGCGGAAGCGTAAACAGCGCAGTCGGGACAAGTGTGCCGGAGTCATGCGGAAAAAGACGCTGCAAAGCAGAAAAAGGAATCTGCAAAGCAGCGTCTTTTTTGCGTGTTGTCAGGTCCCAAACAGTCTGACCGCTTTCTCCATATTCTCCGTCACTTTCACCTGGAACGGACAGCGCTCCTCACAGGCTTTGCAGCCTACACAGTCACCGGCTTTATGAGACAGGCCGGCATAGTGTTCCCGCACCGTCTCCGGGATTTCGCCCTGGGCGACGGCCAGATTCAGAAACTTGGTGACGGTGGCTACGTCGATGCCTTCCGGGCAGGGGGCACAGTGGCCGCAGTACATACAGTGGCCGACCCAACTGATTTTTGGGAAAGCCGCCAGGGCCGGCGCATAGTCTTTTTCCTCCTCGGAAGCCTTTTCATAGGCCAGGCTGGCTTTCAGATCTTCCAGGGTTCTTGCGCCGGACATAACGGAGGCCACGGCCGGCCGGGTCAGGGCGTAATTCAGGCATTGCAGGGCGTTCAGTGCTTTTTTGGCCAGGGAAAGCCCGGCATCCAGAAGATCGCCGCCGCCAAAGGCTTTCATCACCGTAATGCCCACGCCCCGCCGCAGGCATTCCTCGTAAAGCGCCTGCCGTTCCGGGTCCATATTGGTCAGCGGCTTTTCATAATTCTTTTCGTTCCATAGATCTTCCACGTCTTCGCTGGCCGGCATCAGGTCATAACAGGGATTGATGCTGAACATCAGCACGTCGATTTTGCCGCTTTGTACCGCCGCCATAGCTGCCTGAGGATTATGACTGGACATGCCGACGGATTTAAGGGTTCCCTTTTTTTTCAGCTCCATGGCATATTTCATGACAGGTCCCTTTTCCACGGTATGCCAGTCCTCCAGGGAGTCCACATAATGGATCATGCCGATCTCCAGCCAGTCGGTTTCCAGCCGGTTAAGCTGATCTTCAAAGCCTTCTTTTACTTCTTCAATATTACGGGTTTTCTTATACTGCCCGTCTTTCCATACTGCGCCCAGATGGCCCTGGAGTACGAATTTTTCCCGTCTGCCCCGCAGCGCATGGCCCAGGGCGGTGCGCATTTCGGGATTGGGGGAGTACAGGTCGATGCAGTTGGCGCCCTCCTGTTCCATCAGGTCGATAAAAGCAGTTACCTCCGCTTCGGATTTGTCCAGAAATCCTTCGCAGCCCATGCCGATTTCCCCGACCCGGATACCGGTGGCGCCCAGTTCGCGATAATTCATCATAGTCTTTGTTCCTCTCAATCATAAATTGTGCGGCACTCCTGTCAGGTCTTTTGTTCCGGGAGGGGTTTCGGCCGCAGATATGTCCGCCGTTTGAAAGTTCTGTTCATTCATCCCAGCGCAGCACGCCGGTTTTGATGGCTTCGTCATAGCGGGAAATTTTGTAGTTCAGCCGCTTCATCGTATCCTGGATCACCTGAAGCTGTGCGGTTAGCTGGTCCCGCTGATCCACGAGAAGCTGCCGCCTCTGGGGGATGGTTTCGTCTCCCTGTAGCTGCAGGCGGACATATTCCGCCATGACCTCCACGGAAAGTCCGGCGCCCCGCATACATTTTACCAGGTCCACCCAGCCGCAGTCTTCCTCCGTGTAGTCCCGCACGCCGCTTTTGGTCCGGTGTACGGGAGGGATGGCCCCCACCTTCTCGTAATAGCGGAGGGTATCCTGTGAGAGACCGTATTTTTTGCTTACCTCAGAGATTGTTATATGTATCACCTCGGTTTCTGAACGTGTGTGGTGTTTTATATATAGTTTACTATATGGAGTACACTACAGGTCAAGAAGAAATTCAAATTCAATTCAGATTTTTGGCGTAAAATACCGGGCGTTTTATGTTGGTTTTGGAAATGGATATGTAATAATGATTTCGGCGGATCGAAAGCCGCGGAGATAGAAATATATAGAAGTATATATGGAAAGTTTACTTGACATTCTTTCGGTACTGTCATATAATGATGATATGGAAAGCGTGCTTTACATAAAACCGGAATATTCATTTACTTGATACAGACCTGGCCGGCGTTGTGTACCGCAATTGGAAACAGACTGGGGCGGAAAGGAGGAAGCTTTTGAAAAACAGGCTGGAGGAACTGAGAAAAGAGAGAAATATCAGGCAGGAAGAACTGGCAGCGGCGCTGAAAGTATCCAGGCAGACCATCGGTTCTCTGGAAAACGGCAGGTATAACCCGTCGATTATACTGGCTTTTAAAATCGCAGGATATTTCGGGATGTCTATTGAGGAAATTTTTATTTATGAGGAGGACGGAGAGGGACAGGAGCGGACTGAAAAGTAGCAGGCGGCGGAAGGGAAGCCGCGGAACTTTAATAAAGGAGGAAGCGATGAAAAAATCAATGTTATACACAGGAATGGCATACTGTACGGCCGGCTTGTGCTGCCTGGCGGCGGCGGTGTTTACGGAAACCTGGTTTGACGGGATGTTCTGGGGAATGTTCGGCGCTCTGACAGCTCCCGGTCTGCTGATGATGTGGAAATATTTTCACTGGTCCAGGCCGGAACATCAGGAGGAATATGCCAGACGTCTGGAGATAGAACAGATCGAGATGCAGGACGAGCGGAAAGTGATGCTGCGGGATAAAAGCGGAAGGATCGTGTATCAGATTATGACAGGCGTCTATTGCGTGCTGATAATGGCCTTTTCCATATGTTCCATGGGCGGCTGGTTTATGCCTTTTTCCCTCTATGCGGTGATCGGCCTGACCGTTCTGCAGGTGTTTCAGTGGGTCTGCGGGATGGTGGCGTTTGGATGGGAGAGCAAACGGCGGTAGCGGAAAACAGAATGGCATGCTCCTGAAAAAACAGTTGCCAGTGTCCGGCCTTTCCATTAAGATATAGATATGGCAGAAAATGCCGGTGAAGCAATAGATCATGAAGGGAGAAAACGGAATGCCGGAATACAGATATGATACACAGATGCTGATTGAGGGCAGGGATCTGGACGAAGATGTAATCAGCGATTATTTCACGGAACATTTCCAGGGGGATTGCCTGCTGGCGGTGGGGGATGAAGATCTGATTAAAATCCATTACCATACCAATGAACCGTGGAAGGTTCTGGAATACTGCGCGTCTCTGGGAGAGATTTATGATATCGTGGTAGAGGATATGGACAGGCAGGCCAGAGGACTGCAGGGGTGAGAACGCGGCCACGGGGCAGACAGGATAGACAGCGTGTTCAAACGTTTGACGGATGGACGGAATGGTCAGGCCGCTGATTGCTCCGTGGAATCCGTAAAGTCTGCCGCGGCGTTAAAGTGAGCGGCAAAATGATAAACGAAAAAAGGACTGGGAGATTCCATGAAACAGCCCTAAAGCCGAAATAAAAGAATTGACATTGCGGCGCGGAAGTATTATACTATTCCATATAAATCCTGCAAGAAGAAATTCAGCAAGGAACGCGGTTAAAGGCCGGACAGTCACCACTACTGTAGCGTCTTTTGCCATACTTACTTACGATCAGATGGTCGGTGAGAAAGGGCAGAAGGCGGAGTCAGGAACTTGCGCAGGAACGAATCACATTTCTGGGCTGAGGAAATCGTCATTCAGATGGAAGAAGATGCTTTGCCCCCGGAAATTTCGGGGGCATTTTTATATCATGGGAAAGTTCTTCGAACTTGCCTCGTGATAGGAAAACGCTCTGCGAGGATGCGCAGAGTCTGCCCTCTGGCGAAGCAGGATTCTTATTTATCACGAAGCGTAAACGCTCCGTTTTTTCGATCCGAATGTCATGAAGCGCCCGATTTAGGAAAGGGGAAATCGAGATGAAATTGACACAAAAGCGGACACTGAAAATGCTTGTGGCGTTGTGCGCCGTATTTGCCGTGGCGCCTGCCGCGAACGCCATGCACATTATGGAGGGGTATCTGCCTCCGGTATTCTGTGTGGCCTGGGGCGTGGTCTGTCTGCCTTTTTTGTATCTGGGCTTTACGGTGATGAACAAGAGTGTGAAGGAAAACAGAAAGTCCATGACATTGATTGCCATGGCGGGCGCGTTCGTGTTTGTACTGTCTTCTTTGAAGATTCCGTCCGTGACCGGAAGCTGTTCCCATATGACGGGAACCGGCCTGGGCGCCATCCTGTTTGGTCCCTGCGCCGTCAGCCTGCTGGGGCTGATCGTTCTGGTATTTCAGGCGATTCTGCTGGCCCACGGCGGTCTGACCACTCTGGGCGCGAACTGTTTTTCCATGGCCATCGCGGGACCGGTGCTGTCCTGGCTGATCTATAAAGGTCTGTCAAAAGCGAATGTGAATAAAAAGGTCACTGTTTTTCTGGCAGCGGCGCTTGGCGATATCTTTACATACTGCGTTACCAGCTTTCAGTTGGCCATGGCCTATCCTTCCGCAGAAGGCGGCATGATGGCCTCCGCAGCAAAGTTCCTTGGCGTATTCGCTCCGACCCAGCTTCCGCTGGCCATAATCGAAGGGATTCTGACGGTGATCGTAGTGATTGCGCTGGAGACATTCGCGAAGAGTGAACTGAAAATGATTCATTTTGAAGCATGATGAAAAGGGACGCGGCAGGAGTGCAGCGGAACTGTAATCAGCGGAAGCCCGGATGAGCCCCGGAAGGATTTACGGACGCGGAAGCGGCCGAAAATTCTTCGAGAGTCAGGGGGATCAGGAGGGGTGCAGCGGAACTGTTTATAGGAGGAATGAAAAGTGACAGCGAAAAATAAGAAGATTATAACAATATTACTGGCCATCGTAGCGGTAATGATAGTAGCGCCGTTTCTGCTTCTGCGGGGCGCGGAATTTGGCGGCTCCGATGACGCGGGCAGCGTGATGGTGGAGGAAATCAAAGGGGAAGCGTATGAACCCTGGTTTACGCCGGTACTGGAAAACATGATTCACGGTGAAATTCCCGGAGAAATTGAGAGTCTGATTTTCTGTTTGCAGACAGGAATCGGCGTGGGCGTGATCGCGTTTCTGATGGGAAGATTTTATGAGCGGAAGAAGTGGGAAGACGGGAAAGAGACGGTAAATGCCGATGTGGCGGACCATATCCGTGTGTCCAGAGCTTAAGACCGGCCATATAATAAAATAGTAACCGAATGAATGGGTAACAGAAAAATACATACGGGGAAGGCTGTGATTCAGATGAGTCACTGTCTTCCCCGTATTGCTTTCACAGACTTATGGTTTGCTGTTATTTATGTTATGGGAGATCCTCTATTTCCCAATCAGCTCCCGAAACTCCCGCATATCTCTGGGATAAACGCCCGCGTCGGCCAGCAGACCATTTCTGACCAGTTCCTCATATACGTCCAGCATTACAGGACGGGTCAGGCTGGCTTTTTTGACCACTTCGTCATTTTGAAATACGGAGAGAGGTGTGCCGTCGGCAATAATCTGTCCGTCACAGAATACCAGTACCCGTTCCGCCCACCGGTACGCGAAATCCACGTCATGGGTGGAAATCAGCAGGGTTTTCTGTTCGGCGGAAAGCTTTTCCAGCACTTCCTCCAGCATAACGGCGTTCAGCGGATCAAGCGCCGCCGTAGGTTCGTCGAAGATAATGACGTCCGGTTCCATGGCGATAATGTCGGCGATAGCCACCCGCTTTTTTTCGCCGCCGCTTAAATAATGGGGCGGTCTGTCTCCGTATTCCGTGATATTCATGTATTCCATGGCCATATTGACCCGTCTGGAGACTTCCTCGCGGGGGAGTTTCAGATTCATGGGACCAAAAGATATCTCTGCTTTTACGGAGGAAGCGATGATCTGATTGTCCGCGTCCTGGAACACGATGCCGATATTTTTCCGCAGCTCGGGCAGGGATTTCTTCGTGATCTTTGTGCCGTGATAGAAAATTTCTCCATGTTCGGGAGAAAGTACGCCGTTGATATTCAGAAAAAAAGTGGACTTCCCGGCGCCGTTGGAACCGATTACGGCAATCCGCTCGCCGGGATAGATGGATACGCTGATACCGTTCAGCGCCGCCTGATTGTCGTTGTAATAATAATGCAGGTCATTTACCTGTAATATGGGTTCATTCATCGCAGAGTCCTTTTCATATGCCGTGAAAGCCAGGAAAAATTCCGTAAGATGGCGAGCGTTTATCGGATGGCCAGCCAGAAGCTCATCAAAGCCGTTAAATAGATACCGGCGGCGATCAGATGCTTTGGATTGGCCTGGTGTTCTTCTTCCAGAAAAGCAAACGTCCCGTCATAGCACCGTGCCTCCATGGCGTCATAATAGGCGTTGGCTTTTTTCAGCGCTATGATAAACAGGTTGCTGGCAATCTGCCCGAAGGAGTAGCAGGAGGTTTTGAAGTCGCCAAAGCCCAGCCGGGACTCGGCGGAAATACGCATATTCCTCTGCACTTCCATCAGAATAAATATGTACCGGTAGATCATATGCATCAGTTCCACGATCAGAGAAGGGCAGCGGGCCTTTCGCAGCACCGAGAACAGCTCATGGGAAGGCGTGGACAGGGTCATAATAAACATGGCGCTGACCGCTCCGAATACTTTTAATATAAGAAACAATGTGTTTAAAAGGCTTTCATAAGTCAGATACAGATAGCCCCAGAACAAATACAGATGAAAATCGCCGATGGGCTGCCGGGAAAAATCGACGGCCACGGCGGCGCTGCCCAGCAGGATAAAGGTGATCGGAATCGTCAGTACGGAAAAATACCGGCGAAAGGACAAACCGCCCATTCCCACCGTAATCCATGCGGCGGTCAGAATAATGACACAGGAAACCGCCGGATGGTTCGCCAGGATGCAAAATAAAAGCAGGATTATGGAAAATCCTACTCGGAATCCAGGATTCCAATGCCTGATCCTGGAGTGGCAGGCGTAAAAGTCAATGGAAGAACCGCCGGTATCATGCCGGTGGCCGCCCTTGTGATGATGATGCCTGCCGGTATGTGAACGGGCAGTGTGTTCGTGGCTCATATCATTCTCCCGGGAGTTTTTGCTGTGTGTAAAATGCTATCAAAAGTGTAACACTATGCCCGGGGAAAGTCAACAGAGAGAGCGATTTGGAATACCCCTGTAATCCGGGGAAAATGGCGGGGGAAACAAAGTTACTGTTCATGTGCCGCTATTCCGCGTGTAGCTGGTCACGAAGGGAACAGTAACTAAACAAATTTTCCGGGAAATTTGCAAGGAAAATGAAAAAAACAATTGACAAATCCCAACGAATGGATTAAAATATATTTCGTTGCAATACCATAGCGATTGTGACATGCGGTGATAGCTCAGCTGGATAGAGCACTTGGCTACGGACCAAGGTGTCGGGGGTTCGAATCCTCTTCGCCGCACGCAGAGGGTCAGATGAAGGTCTGGCTCTTTTTTTGTATCACAGGGATTCCTGTCCGCATGACGAAACATTTTATAAAGAAGGGATTTTGATGAGCAACTGGCAGATTATGGCCTCAAACTTTTGGAGCCTGGGGATTTATTTCATATTTTTACTGTGGATGTCCGACTTTCTTCTGGGCAGGCTTCCCAGACAGGGGATCAGGCAGGGGATTCTGTGTACGCTGCTGGGACTGGCGCTGGTGGCAGTGCTGTCCTTTGTCGGGATGGTCTGCTATCGGATGGGGCTGTGGAAGTGGGGAAACGGCGCAGGGAAACTGATATTTCAGTATTTTATGATCGGCTGCAAGATCCTGTTTCTGCATTTTCTGTATCGGACGTCTCTCAGGGACTGCTGTCTGGCGGAGCTGATGACTGAAATCCTCTGCGCTTACGGAGAAATTCTGTCAGAATTTTATTATTATGGAAAGGTTTTTGATCTGTCGGTGCCAGACCAGCGCCGGACTTATCTGTTCTGGTTTTTGGTGATTGCCCCTGCATGTCTTTTATTCTGCGGGCTGGTAATCGACAGATTTGGCCTGGGGAAAATATACAGGAAATGGATGGACCAGGAAGAAGTTCATAAGGGAATTCTGTTTCTGCTTGTCTTTTTTCCTGTGCTGTATGAGCTGCTGCGAAATGTGATGGTGGGGGATGATTTTGAAAATGTCCA
This sequence comes from uncultured Lachnospiraceae bacterium, assembly GCA_948470335.1. Classification (GTDB taxonomy): domain Bacteria; phylum Bacillota; class Clostridia; order Lachnospirales; family Lachnospiraceae; genus Paralachnospira_A. The sequence continues at coordinate 62,241 of CAOKOL010000015.1, forward strand.
TCGTCTGTTTCCGCTGTTTTTTTTGCTGGCCATCCACCTGATTTTTGTCTATGTGGAGCGGGACCGGCAGCAGAGGCAGTCGATCATTGTCCAGCGGGCCAGTCTCAGGCAGCAGGCCATTTATATTGAAGAAATGGAACAGATGCAGGCGGAACTGCGCAGGTTCCGCCATGATTTTAAAAATATGATGGCAGGCATGTATCTTCAGGCGAAGGAGGGGGATCTGGATGCCGTCCGGAATTTTATTCAGGAAATGACAGGGGATTTTGACCGGCAGGTGGGCGGCCAGATCCGGCTGTTAAACCAGTTGAGCAATATCCGCGTGGTGGAAGTGAAAAGTCTTCTTTTGGAGAAGCTGGCCAGGATGCGGCAGGAAGGAATTTTCTGTGAGCTGGAAGTGATAAGCCCGTTTAAGGCCACTCGGATGCGCAGCACCGACCTGTGCAGATGTCTGGGGATTCTGGTGGACAATGCGATGGATGAAGTGCGGGGAAGACAGGACGGCCGGATTCATCTGATGATCAGCAGTCAGGACGGCTGTTCCACCTTTCGGGTGAAAAATACCCTGTATGGGACGGTGGATTTCGGCCGGTTGGGAACGGCCGGTTATACCACCAAAGGGAGAGGACGGGGAATCGGCCTGGAAAGCTACAGGAAAATACTGGAAAAATATGCGTGTGCCCTTTCCTTTACGGCCATCCAGGACGGATGCTTTGTGCAGGAATTAAAAATTGAGGAGGAATCCACGGATAATCGGGGGTGGAGAGAGCAGAGACGAGAGGGAAATCACTGACGGGAGGAAGCTATGCTGCCGATATATATATGTGAGGATGACAGACAGATTCTGGAAGCAGAACGTGACTGGCTGGAGAAGCAGATTTTAATTGAGGAGCTGGATATGGAGATTGCGCTGTGTACGGGAGATCCGCGTAGGCTTTTGGACTGTCTGGACCGGGAACGCAGACAGGGAATTTATTTTCTGGATGTGGAGTTAAAGGGAGCGGCCATGGACGGCTTCCGGCTGGGGCAGGAGATCCGGAAAAGGGATGCCAGGGGATTTCTCATATATGTGACGGCCTTTGCGGATTTGGCCTTTGAGACTTTCCGCTATCATCTGGAGGCTTTGGATTATATCTGTAAAGAAAATCCGGAGAAGATGTATGTGGGGCTTTCCCGCTGTCTGCGGATTATTATGGAGCGGGTAGGGCGGGAGCAGGACGGGCAGCGGGAATACTTTACCGTCAGGACGCTGGACGTGATCCGGCACATTCCGCTGGAGGAAATCCTGTATTTTGCCACTTCCGGGCGGACACACCGGATTGAGCTGCATGCAAAGCAGGAACGGCTGGACTTTATCGGCAGTATGCAGGAGCTGGAAAAAGGGCTGGAACGGCATTTTATCCGGGTGCATCGGGGGTATCTGGTCCGTGAAGATCAGATCGCCCAGATAGACCGGAAAGCCAGGGAGGTGGTGCTGAAAAACGGGGAGCGCTGTCCGTTTTCCAGAAAACTGGGGCGGCGTCTTCTGGAGGACGGCTGAAATTTGTGTTTCTGTCTGATTGATGCCGGCCGTGCCATTCAGGCAGCGGAATGACCGTCTGGGCATTTTGTCTCCTTCCGGAGATCATCGGTGATATAATAGCGGGTATGGTTGACAGGCGAAATCTGTCTGCTTTGATAAGCCTGTATTCGGATGTGTCCTGTCTGTGTCCTTGCAATCGAAGCCTGCCTTTTTACCGGAGGCCGGGATCAAGGGGCGTTTCCGAAGATCTGATAACAAAAGGAAGGAAGTGGTATAAAATGACAGAAACGGCAGAGAGCAAAAAGCAGTTTCTTATTTTTATTCTTGTGGCTTATGGCGTAACTTATGTGATGGGACTTCTGACCTGGTACGGAAGCACCATACCGGTGGAGATGAGTGTGTTTCCCAATGCCCAGATGTTTTACCCGGCGGCGGGCGTGATGCTGGCTTATGTGCTGACCCGGTGGAAGGACAGTCTGCTGCCCAGATGGTTTTACATAGGATTTCTGGCCGTAACGTTTCTGATGCTGGCCTTTTGCCTGCTGTCTGTTCTGATGCCGGAGCGGACGGCCGAGATGTACGGGCAGCCGGTATCTCTGTGGATGGTGCTCTGCCAGTATGTGATGATCGGCGGAAGTATTCTCTGTCTGATACTTCTGCTGACAGCGGGAAAAAAACGGCGGGCTGCTTACGGACTGAGAGGAAGCCGCTGGGGCGCTTCCGTTCTCTGCATTCTGGTATTCCTGGTTCTTTATTTCGGCCGGGCGGCGATTGCCTATATTGTGGGAGGACAGACGGACGTTATGATGGATATTGCGGCCAGCCCGGATACCTGGATTTATATGCTTTCTCTGTTGGTAAGCTTTTTTCTGACTTTTCTGCCTTTTTTTGGAGAGGAATATGGCTGGCGCTATTATTTGCAGCCTTTGCTTCAAAAGCGGTTCGGACTGCGCGGAGGCGTTTTGATTCTGGGCGTGGCCTGGGGGCTGTGGCACGTGTTTCTGGATTTCTTCTATTATACGACGCCGGACAGAGGGCTGGTCATGACGACAAACCAGATTATTACCTGTGTGACCCTTGGTATCTTTTTCGCCTGGGCCTATCTGAAAACCAATAATATCTGGGTTCCCGTGATCCTTCATTATTTAAACAACAATCTGGTGCTGGTGGTGGCCAATAATTATTCCATAGACGTCCTGGAAAACCAGCAGATCACCTGGGCGATGATTCCCGGCCAGTTGCTGCTGAACGGGCTGCTGTTCGGGCTGTTTATTCTGTCGAAAGAATTTCGGAAAAAACCGGCAGATGAGGAACCGGCCATATAAAAGTGTGAGATAACAGATTCGGCAAAAATATGCGGAAGCCGTGAAATGACAGAACTGATTTGTTCTGTTGTTTCACGGCTTTTTATACCATGGGAGAGTCCTTTGAACTTTCCCGTGATACAAAAAGCCCTCCGGGCGGGATCAGATTGCGCCGTACGCTGTTATACCAGATCTGAAAAAACTTGTCAGGTGTAATGTATGTGCGGCGGTATATTTACAATGTTTTTTATGAAAACACTGGACAAATCAAAATGGTTAGTATATACTAACTTAAAGCGCTGTTCCATAAACCACAAATCCTGATGCCGCAAAGGAGGGAATAATGAGTATCGTAATCGTAGGCGGACATGACCGCATGGTTTGTCAATATAAAAAAATATGTAAAGATTTTCACTGCAAGGCGAAGGTATTTACCCAGATGAGCGCCGGGTTCGGAAAACAGATCGGCAGTCCGGACCTGCTGGTTCTGTTTACAAGCACTGTATCCCATAAAATGGTGAAATGTGCTTTGGACGAAGCAAAGAGAAGCAATACGGAGGTGGTGCGGTGCCATACCAGCAGCGGATGCGCGCTGTCGGAAATTCTCGAAAAGAAATGCGGGACAGTTCCGGCTTTGGCATCGAAGTGTTTCCGGTGAAAGTCCCGACGCAAAAGCCGTCTGCCCGAATCAAATGCTGGCTGCCGGGGCGCCTTGTCATGGGTTTCCCTGCGTGTGTTTTTTGATGGCGTCAAAGCTCTCCGCGCTGATTACATGCTCAATTCTGCATGCGTCCTCCACGGCCGTCCGGGGATTGACCCCCAGTGTAATCAGCCAGTTGCTGATAAGGGTATGGCGTTCATACATGGTTTCCGCGATGCGCAGGCCGGACTCCGTCAGCGTGATGTGTCCTTCCTTATTCACCAGGATATATCCGTTTTCCCGGAGATTTTTCATGGCCACGCTGACGCTGGGTTTTGAAAAATGCAGCTCCAACGCGATGTCAATGGAGCGGACGCAGGGCTGCCGTCTGCTTAAAATGAAAATGGTTTCCAGATAGTTTTCCGCTGATTCGTGAATCTTCAAAGGTCGTACTCCTTTTTTATATGTGTAAGATATCCTGAAATGCAATGATGCCGTTCAATAATAAAGCACAGGGTAAAATAAGGCATGTCGGCGGCGAAGCCTGCCGGCCTGCCGCTTTGTATAGTATATCATATTTTGACGGGAATGGGAGGATTCTTTGCGATTTTCACAAGTTTCATAAATACTTTTGGTACGCGAAATCATTATGGAGAATAAATGAACGGTTTGAAAAAATTTAAGAAAAAAATATGAAAAAAGGTTGACAATTGAGTTAGTTAATGTTAACCTATATTCAGTTAGCAATTACTAACATTTTTTATGTCATGCGATTAGTCAGGACTTACCGCATGACTGAAAAAGAGAGGTAGTGTCAATTGATTTATGAAAAAAACAGCAACGGACCATACAAGCCCCAGGAGGGGAGTTGCGGAATTTTATAAAAAGAAAGAGAGGGATGGAAGATGCCTTTGACGATGGCAGCGGCCGGAGAGATGAATTCCATTAAAAGAGTGGGCGGAAAAGAGGAGATCAAACGGTTTTTGGAGAGTCTGGGTTTTGTGCCCGGCGGGCAGGTGACTGTGATTTCCGAGAACAATGGAAATGTGATTGTGAACGTGAAGGAATCCCGGGTGGCGATCAGCCGGGAGATGGCGTGTAAAATTATGGTGTGAGCCGGAAGACGGCGCATAACAATATGGAGGAGAGAAAAGCAATGCGGACATTAAGGGATATCAAATGCGGCGAGACCGTGTCGGTGGTAAAGCTTCACGGTGAGGGAGCGGTAAAGCGGCGTATGATGGATATGGGAATCACGAAGGGAACCGCTATTTTCGTGCGGAAGGTTGCACCTCTGGGTGATCCGGTGGAGGTGACGGTGAGGGGATATGAGCTGTCATTGAGAAAAGCGGATGCCGGGATGGTGGAAGTGGGGTAACGGCTGAGAGAATAAGCTGCCGGCATATTTGACGGGGCAGGTAAAGCGGCTGTGACAATCGGCAGAAGTGCAGGGCTTTTGCTGTTTTTTAAGCCAGTTGGTTAGATGAATCTAACCAGAGCGGAGAAAGGGCGAAAATCCGGAGAATGGAATAAAAACCTTTTTGCTGGCAGAAACGCGTTGTCTGCATACGGCCTGACCGGGCGTGAAATGCGTGCTATTTGTTCAATATTGTATTTCTCAAGGAGGATTTGTATCATGGCGATCAAAATTGCCCTTGCCGGAAATCCCAACTGCGGCAAGACTACGTTGTTCAACGGCCTGACCGGTTCCAACCAGTTTGTGGGAAACTGGCCGGGGGTAACGGTGGAAAAGAAGGAAGGAAAATTAAAGGGACAGAAAGATGTGGTGATTGTGGATTTACCCGGCATCTATTCCCTGTCCCCCTATACGCTGGAAGAAGTGGTGGCCAGAAATTATCTGATTACGGAGCGGCCCGATGTGATTCTGAATATTGTGGACGGCACCAATCTGGAACGGAACTTGTATCTGTCTACCCAGCTTGCGGAGCTGGGCATTCCGGTGGTGATGGCCGTAAACATGATGGATGTAGTGGAGAAAAACGGCGACCGGATCAATACGGCGCGGCTGTCCCAGGAGCTTGGCTGCGAGGTGGTGCGGATTTCCGCATTGAAGGGAACCGGCGTCGGGGAGGCGGCGCAGAAGGCCGTGGAGGCAGCCGTAAGCCGGGGAATGCCGCCGGTACATAAATTTACTTCCGGGACAGAGACCGTGCTGGAGGAGATTGAAACATATATCGGTGCGGAGATTCCGGCAGAACAGAGACGTTTTTATGCCATCAAGCTGTTTGAACGGGATGAGAAAATCGGGGAACGGATGAAGTCCGTGCCTGACGTGGAGCATATCATCAAAAAGGCGGAAGAAGCCATGGATGACGATGCGGAAAGTATCGTGACCAATGAGCGCTACAACTACATCTCCTCCGTAATCGGGAAATGCTATGAAAAGCACAGAAAAAACCAGATGACGATGTCGGATAAGATTGACAGAATCGTAACAAACCGCTTTCTTGCCCTGCCTGTCTTTGCGGCGGTGATGACCCTTGTTTATTACGTGTCAGTCTCTACGGTAGGCACTTTTGCGACGGACTGGACCAATGACGTACTGTTCGGTGAGATTATCCCGCCGGCAGCAAAGGGCTTTCTCACAGGCATCGGCTGTGCGGAATGGCTCCGGGGGCTGATTGTGGACGGTATTATAGGCGGCGTGGGCGCCGTGCTGGGCTTTGTGCCCCAGATGCTGGTGCTGTTTATCTTTCTGGCATTTCTGGAAGCCTGCGGCTATATGGCCCGGATCGCTTTTATCATGGACCGTATTTTCCGGAAATTCGGCCTGTCCGGCAAGTCCTTTATCCCGATGCTGATCGGCACCGGCTGCGGCGTACCGGGGGTAATGGCGTCCCGTACCATTGAGAATGACAGGGACCGAAAAATGACGATTATGACCACCACCTTTATTCCCTGCGGCGCGAAGCTGCCCATTATTGCCCTGATTGCGGGGGCATTGTTCGGCGGTGCCTGGTGGGTGGCGCCCAGCGCATATTTTGTGGGGATTGCGGCGGTGATCTGCTCCGGCATTATATTAAAGAAGACATCCCTGTTCGCCGGCGATCCGGCTCCCTTTGTGATGGAGCTGCCGGCCTATCACTGGCCCACCGCGGGCAATGTGCTCAGAAGCATGTGGGAGCGCGGCTGGTCCTTTATCAAAAAGGCCGGAACGGTTATCCTGCTGTCGGCCATTTTCATATGGTTTACGTCCGGTTTTGGAGTTACGGAAAGTGGTTTCGGCATGGTGGAGGACCTGAGCGACAGCTTTCTGGCCGGTATCGGCAGTGCCGTCGCATGGATTTTCAAACCGCTTGGCTGGGGCGACTGGAAGGCTGCGGTGGCGGCGTTTACAGGTCTTGTGGCGAAAGAAAATGTTGTGACCACGTTCGGCATCCTGTACGGCTTTGCGGAGGTGTCCGAGGAGGGCGAAGAAATCTGGTCCGCGCTGGCTGCAAGCTACACCACTGCGGCTGCCTACTCCTTCCTGGTATTTAACCTGCTTTGCGCCCCCTGCTTCGCGGCCATCGGCGCCATCAAAAGGGAGATGAACAATGTAAAGTGGACCTGGTTTGCCATCGGATATCAGTGCGGCCTGGCCTATGGGGTATCATTGTGTATTTATCAGTTGTGGACGCTGTATGTGGGCGGCGGGTTCGGCATAGGGACCATGGCGGCTATCCTTCTGCTCGCCGGGTTTGTGTATCTGCTGTTGCGGCCCTGCAAAGAGAGCGGGCGGCTGCGTGTGAAGACGAAGACGGCAGCGAAGGCTTGAAACGGGGACGGAAGTGAGATAAAATGGAGCGGAACCGGTGAAAGGAAACCGGCGGAACGGAATGAACGGGAGAGAACCGGTGTGATGAGACGAGGCAGAAAAATCGGAACCGGTGAGTCAGAATCAGGAAAGGGGTCACCGGCGGCAGACTGATCTGGCCGGCGGGACATTTAGGAGATGGGATTATGAATCTTTCGACATTAATCGTAGGCATGGCAGTCCTTTTGGTGGCGGTTCTGGCGGTGCGCAGTTTAAGAAAGGATAAAAAGAACGGAAAATGCGGCGGCTGCGGCGGCAGTTGCGGAAGCTGTCCGGGATGCCATTAAGGCCGTAAGAAACCGCCCTGCCAAAAAAACGGTTATCATAGTTAAGAAAGATGCGGAGTTTTCGGAACGGTGCTGTTCCGGCTCCGCATTTTTATGATGCAAAAAGCCCTTCGGGTAAGAACCGCCCTGTTTTGTGTACGGCTGCGCCAGGTTCGAAAAAACCTTGCCGAACGGAATACGCGCGGGGCGGAAAATCACCGGAAACAAAAGCAGAAACCCTGGAAAATTTCCGCTTGACAAGAGAAAATTCCCTGTATATAATAGGAAAGTGTGCATTACGGACCTGTCCCCCAGATCGGACGGGCTGTCCTGGATACGCACAAAACAGGCACAGACCATGAAGCTTACAGGAGGTGAAAAATATGCCTACATTCAACCAGTTAGTGAGAAAGGGAAGACAGACTGTCGAGAAGAAAAGCACTGCCCCCGCTCTGTTAAAGGGATACAACTCTTTAAAGAAAAGAGCAACTGACGAGGCCGCTCCTCAGAAGAGAGGCGTCTGCACCGCAGTGAAGACAGCGACTCCTAAGAAACCTAACTCAGCGCTTAGAAAAATTGCCAGAGTTCGTCTTTCTAACGGTATCGAAGTAACAAGCTATATCCCTGGCGAAGGCCATAATCTGCAGGAGCACAGCGTTGTTCTGATCAGAGGCGGCAGAGTGAAGGATTTGCCCGGTACCAGATATCATATCGTAAGAGGTACGCTTGATACCGCAGGCGTGGCGAACAGAAAGCAGGCTCGTTCTAAGTATGGCGCTAAACGGCCTAAAAAATAAGGGATACTGAAATTTGTTATAAAGATTAGTGCCGGAATGAAGCATATTTGAACCGATTGATTTAAATATCCACCTGACCCGCACGAACACATCAATCATCTATGACAAATGTGAGTACCGATGAATTAACGAGCCTGAAGGAGTCACCGACGGGCGGTATTAAGGAGGGAAGTAACGTGTCACGTAAAGGAGTTACTGGAAAAAGAGACGTATTGGCGGACCCGCTTTACAACAATAAGGTTGTGACCAAGCTGATCAACAACATTATGCTGGACGGCAAGAAGGGTGTTGCCCAGAAAATCGTATACGGAGCCTTCAACAGAGTGGAAGAAAAAGCTGGAAAGCCCGCTCTGGAAGTATTCGAAGAAGCGATGAATAATATCATGCCTGTACTGGAAGTAAAGGCAAAACGTATCGGCGGCGCTACCTATCAGGTGCCCATCGAAGTAAAGCCGGACAGAAGACAGGCGCTGGCGCTTCGCTGGCTGACGCTGTTTTCTCGTAAAAGAGGCGAGAAGACCCAGGAGGAACGACTGGCCAATGAAATCCTGGATGCATCCAACAACACTGGTGCGGCTGTCAAAAGAAAAGAAGATATGCACAAGATGGCCGAGGCAAACAAGGCATTCGCGCATTACAGATTTTAATCGGATGTCCGGGATTTGTTTCGGGTTTTAAAGGAGGAAAAATCCCTTGGCTGGAAGAGAGTATCCATTAGAGAGAACCAGAAACATCGGTATTATGGCTCATATTGATGCTGGTAAGACAACATTGACCGAGCGTATTCTATACTATACCGGTGTTAATTATAAGATTGGCGATACCCACGAAGGTACTGCTACCATGGACTGGATGGAACAGGAGCAGGAGCGTGGCATCACAATCACTTCCGCTGCAACCACATGTCACTGGACGCTGGAGGAAGAAACAAAGCCGAAGAAAGACGCACTGGAGCACCGGATCAATATCATTGATACGCCAGGGCACGTTGACTTCACTGTTGAGGTTGAGCGTTCTCTGCGTGTGCTGGACAGTGCCATCGGTGTATTCTGTGCAAAAGGCGGTGTGGAGCCTCAGTCTGAAAACGTTTGGAGACAGGCTGACAAATATAACGTACCCCGTATGGCTTTCATCAATAAGATGGATATCATGGGCGCCGATTTCTACAACGCAGTGGGCATGATAAAGACCAGACTGGGACACAATGCGGTACCGATTCAGCTTCCGATCGGTAAGGAAGATGATTTCAAAGGCATTATCGACCTGTTCGAGATGCAGGCCTATATCTACAATGATGAGAAGGGCGAAGATATCTCCGTTGTGCCGATTCCTGACGATATGAAGGAACAGGCGGATGAGTACAGAACGGCGATGGTTGAGGCGATCTGCGAAACCGACGACGATCTGATGATGGAATATCTGGACGGGGAAGAACCGTCTATGGAAGCGCTGAAAAAAGCACTGAGAAAAGCGACCATTTCCGTGGAGATCATCCCGGTATGCTGCGGTACGGCTTACAGAAACAAAGGCGTGCAGAAGCTTTTGGACGCTGTTCTGGAATTTATGCCCGCGCCTACGGACATTGCCTCCATTACCGGCGTGGATGCGGACGGCAATGAAGTGGAGAGACATTCATCCGATGAGGAACCGTTCTCCGCACTGGCATTCAAGATTATGGCCGATCCCTTCGTAGGAAAGCTGGCGTTCTTCCGTGTGTATTCCGGAACGCTGAACTCCGGTTCCTATGTTCTGAACGCCACGAAGGGCAAGAAAGAGCGTGTGGGCCGTATTCTGCAGATGCATGCGAATAAGAGAGAAGAACTGGATAAGGTATATTCCGGTGATATCGCCGCTGCCGTTGGTCTGAAAATCACCACCACCGGCGATACGATCTGCGACGAGCAGCATCCGGTTATCCTGGAGTCCATGGAATTCCCCGAACCGGTTATCGAGGTGGCCATCGAGCCCAAGACGAAGGCCGGACAGGATAAGATGGGCGAGGCGCTGGCGAAGCTGGCAGAGGAAGATCCCACCTTCCGCGTGACTTCCAATCCGGAGACAGGCCAGACCATTATCGCCGGTATGGGCGAGCTGCATCTGGAGATTATCGTTGACCGTATGCTCCGTGAATTCAAGGTGGAGGCAAACGTAGGCGCGCCTCAGGTAGCCTATAAGGAATCCTTTACCAAGCCCGTGGAAGTTGACAGCAAGTATGCGAAGCAGTCCGGCGGCCGCGGTCAGTACGGACACTGTAAAGTCAGATTTACGCCTACCGATCCCAATGCGGAGCAGACTTTCGAGTTCGTATCCAGCGTTGTGGGCGGTGCGATTCCGAAAGAATATATCCCCGCTGTCGGCGCAGGTATCGAAGAAGCTGCGAAGTCCGGTATTCTGGGCGGATTCCCGGTACTGGGTCTGAAAGCCGACGTATATGACGGTTCCTACCATGAGGTAGACTCCAGTGAAATGGCATTTAAGATCGCCGGTTCCATGGCGTTCAAGGATGCGATGGCAAAGGGCGGTGCAGTACTGCTGGAGCCTATTATGAAAGTGGAAGTTACCACGCCTGAGGATTATATGGGTGATGTCATCGGCGATATCAACTCCCGCCGGGGCCGTATCGAGAGTTTCGAGGATGTGAACGGCTCCAAACTGATCACAGGCTATGTTCCGCTGGCCGAAATGTTCGGATATGCAACCGACCTGCGTTCCAAGACCCAGGGCCGCGGTTCCTACTCCATGTTCTTCAGCAGATATGAGCAGGCACCCAAATCCGTACAGGAAAAAGTTATTTCCGCAAAGCAGAAATAATGCTTGAAAAACTTGTTGCGATACAATATAATAGCAGATAACGATAATAGTGAATTGAATGATACCCGTGCTGCGGGTACAAATCAAGGAGGACATTTATAATGGCTAAAGCTAAATTTGAGAGAAACAAACCCCATTGTAACATTGGTACCATCGGCCACGTAGACCATGGTAAAACGACTCTGACCGCCGCTATCACCAAGGTTTTATCCGAGAGAGTTGCCGGAAACGTTGCAACTGATTTCGATAATATTGACAAGGCTCCCGAAGAAAGAGAGCGTGGTATCACCATCTCTACCGCTCACGTAGAGTATGAGACGGACAACAGACATTACGCACACGTTGACTGCCCCGGACATGCCGACTATGTAAAGAACATGATCACCGGTGCTGCGCAGATGGACGGAGCTGTTCTGGTTGTTGCCGCTACCGACGGCGTTATGGCACAGACCAAGGAGCATATCCTTCTGTCCCGTCAGGTAGGTGTTCCTTATATCGTAGTATTCCTGAACAAGTGCGATATGGTAGACGACGAAGAACTGATCGAGCTGGTTGAGATGGAAGTAACCGAGCAGCTCGAAGAATATGAGTTCTCCGGATGCCCGATCATCAAGGGTTCCGCTCTGAAAGCGCTGGAAGATCCTCAGAGCGAGTGGGGCGACAAGATCATGGAGCTGATGAGCACCATTGATTCCTATATCCCCGATCCTCAGCGTGACACTGACAAGCCGTTCCTGATGCCTGTAGAGGACGTATTCTCCATCACCGGCCGTGGTACCGTTGCTACCGGTAGAGTAGAGAGAGGTACGATCCACGTATCCGACGAAGTTGAAATCGTTGGTCTGAAGGAAGAAAACCGTAAGGTTGTCTGCACCGGTATCGAGATGTTCCACAAATTACTGGACGAAGGCCAGGCTGGTGATAACATCGGCGCTCTGCTCCGTGGTGTTCAGAGAACTGAAATCGAAAGAGGACAGGTTCTCGCAAAACCCGGTTCCGTAACCTGCCATACGAAATTCACCGCTCAGGTTTACGTACTGACCAAGGACGAGGGTGGCCGTCATACACCTTTCTTCAACAACTACAGACCTCAGTTCTATTTCAGAACAACCGACGTTACCGGCGTTTGCAACCTGCCCGACGGCGTTGAGATGTGCATGCCTGGCGATAACGTAGAGATGACCATCGAACTGATCCATCCGATCGCTATGGAGCAGGGTCTTACTTTCGCTATTCGTGAGGGTGGCAGAACTGTTGGTTCAGGCAGGGTTGCTACTATCATCGAGTAATTATAATTTATTCAGTAAAATCAAGGCTTTCGGGGATTTCTCCGAAAGCCTTTTTACGTGGAAAGCTACTTTAGAGAACTAAAGTGGCTACAAAATGGCTACGATATTTTATTCCTGCATTATTTTTCTACTTTATATCCTTCAAATCAGCGGCTCTTTCAGGCGAAGTATGATTTTTCTTCAGCATTTTTGCATATTCAAACAGATCACGTCTGGTTATATCGTCCAGTACATATAAATC
>CAOKOL010000016.1 GCA_948470335.1 uncultured Lachnospiraceae bacterium
TGGGGTATTGCATTTACTGTTGCATACTGCATTTACTTTTACAATTCACGAAAATTTACCGCTGTTTATATCTGAGCAGTAACACCTGCATGCGATGTCCGGCGGCGGAATAAAAAACGAAAAAGCTGTCTGACCATCCTTGCGGATCCAGGCAGCTTTTCCACATTTTCCGTATCTCTATGTATTCATCCTGGGTAAACAGAAACGGCGCAGACGGAATAACCATCGCTTGCAGGATCTCTCCTGATGCCAAAAGACCTTCATTGGACAAAATACGCCATCGGCACATCTTGCCGGATACTTCACAGTGAAATATCGCTGCGAAACAGCAGCTAAATGGATGTCTTTTATGACACTGATGAAATGCTTGAAATATATGATGTACTAAGAATAGCACAAAACTTTTCCACTGTCAATAAAAAACATTATTTTTTTTGGAATATATTATTATAATTCAAAAATAATTGTATATTCAAAAGAAACTCAAAATTTTTTTCATCCATACATTGCAGCATGTAAAAACAGGTACGGCCATAAATATCATTTCTGGCCGTACCTGCTCCAACGGAGTTCTCCGCCCATCTGTTCATAAAAAGGCTTGTAAATCCTTCTTCTGGTAATCTCCATCAGATTCAGCCGGGTCAGATCCAGGGCCTCCGCTCCTACCGGGTCCTGGCGCAGCAATTGATTCATATAAGACAAAAGTTCTTCCTGGTCTTTCTTTTTCTTTAAGTCGATAAAGTCCACCAGAATCATGCCGGACAGATTCCGCAGTCTTAACTGGCGGGCGATTTCTTCGGCGGCCTCCAGGTTGGTTTTCCGGTGGGTTCCGTCCGGACTGCCGCTTTTTATAAATTTTCCGCTGTTCACGTCGATGACGGTCAGAGCCTCCGTAGGTTCGATCACCAGATAGCCGCCGGATTTCAGCCATACTTTCGGCGCAAGACAGTCCCGCACCAGTTTTTCCAGAGAATAAAGTTTATATAATGGAAGGGTTTCATCCGCATACTGCCGTATCCGGTAGCCGGGAAAGGAGGCTTGCAGCGTTTCGGCCAGATCCTCACAGTCTGTCACAATCTCATCTACCGTATGAAAGTCCCTGATCAGGGCGGTCAGCGCGGAGGGCGCCTGGTATAAAACGGTGTGGCATTTTTTGTAGACAGCCTGCTCTGTGATCCGCTCCATCTGTGCCGACAGTTGTCTGCATTCTTCCAGCAGCAGGGATTCTTCCGCTTCGTAAGCGTTGGTTCTGACGATCATGCCGCATTCTTCCGGGCATAAGGCCAGCAGTTGTTGTTCCCATCTGTGTTTCCAGCCGCTGTCCGAAATTTTTTTGGAAAACATCACACCGCTTTCCCCGTAGATCAGCACCGCATACCGGCCGGACAGGTTAAAATCCGCTTTGGCTAAAGGCGCCTTTGTCTTGGAGGCGTCCTTTGCGATCTGGAGCACCAGCTCATCTCCCACGGTAAGCCGGCCGGGCCTGCTCTGGGCCGTGTACAGCACCTTTTTATGTTTCGGCTCATAATAGCAGATCTGCCCGCCGCTCAGTTCCACAAATGCGGCGTTGATGCTGCGAAGAATATTCCGCACTTTTCCCACGTAAATATTGCCTACCAGACTGGTATTTTCTTCATACACCTGTATGGAAACGGCATTGCCTTCTTCATAAACCGCCGCCAGTATCCGCTCCTGGTACCGGGCAATCACAATGTTTCTATTCAGCGTCGTCAATACTCTCTCCCAGTTCTTCCAATGAAATAAAGCTGTCCGCCGAGACAGGCTTCTGTTCCGGTGCGGCATCCCCCTCCGGTTTCCCGCCGCCGGCCCATGCATACAGCTCCAAACGGCAAATCTGGCAGCAGAAGGGGTCCCACGCTTCGCCCAGCCAGGAAAAAAAGGCTTCCATTACCAGCTCCGGTTTCAGGTTATTTACGCTTCCGGCCGCCAGTTTCAGAAAAATCCCCGTTTCCTCCCGACGGAAATCATAGATCAGCGGACGGATATCCAGCAAAATTTTGTTTTTCTTTGTTTTTTTCAGAACAGAAATGTTTTCCTGTGCCATAAAAGCGTCAAATTCCGGGGGACAGCCGTTCTCAAACCGAAGGAAATAATCGGCGGCAGCCACAATGGACATGGCGTTTCTGCCATCTTCCGGCAGGCGTCTGACACTGCGCACCTCTATCCCCTCTGTCATTACCCGATTCAGCTCCGCCGCCATCTGTCGGGAGGAAGACGCGGAATGCACCTGGATATCCAGATATTCTCCCTGTGATTCAAGCCCCACGCCCAGAGGCGCCGCAAAGGACATGATCTGATGGGGGCTGAACCCTTCGGAGTAGGCGATGTCAATGCCGGCTCTCCGGATCGTTTTCTGAAAATACCGCATGATATCAAGATGTCCGATTAATTTCATACAGCCGGATTTGGCAAATTTAATTCTCAGTTTCATAGCAGACACCTCCTCCAAAGGTTTTGGCGCCGCAGCCGGCGCAGCCGGCACGGCAATTAGGCGTTACCCTTCCCTCCTGCGCCCGTTTCCATTCCCGTTTCAGGAATTCTCTGGTCACGCCGGTGTCAATAAAATCCCACGGAAATATTTCATCCAGGGAACGGGTTCTGGACGTATAAAAATGGTAATCCAGCCCCACGGCGGCAAACGCCTCCATCCATTTATCATAATGAAAGCTTTCGGTCCATGCGTCGTAAATACAGCCGTTCCGGTATGCGGCTTCGATCACCGCTCCCACCCGCCGGTCGCCCCTGGCCAGTACGCCCTCGATAATGGTCGTCTCCGGTGAATGCCACTGGTAATTCAGGCTTTTCCGGTTTAGCTGCTCCTTCATGGCATGGTTCACGACCCTGGCCCGTTCCAGATATTCTTCCGCTTCCAGCATGGAGGCCCACTGAAAAGGGGTGAAGGGTTTCGGGATAAAGAAGGAGGAGCTGGCCGTTACCTGCACCCGTCCGTTTCGCTTTTCCTTGGGAACCGTGTCGTAATAAACTCTGGCCACCTCATTGGACAGGGCGGCGATTCCCTCCATATCTTCTTCCGTTTCCGAAGGCAGTCCCAGCATAAAATACAGCTTGACCTTGTTCCAGCCCCCTTCAAAGGCCGCCGCCGCTCCGGTCAGGATGTCCTCCTGGGTCAGCCCTTTATTGATTACATCCCGCAGCCGCTGGGTGCCGGCTTCCGGCGCAAAGGTCAGGCTGCTTTTTTTCACATCCTGAATCCGCCGCATCACATCCAGAGAAAAAGCGTCAATCCGCAGGGAGGGCAGAGAAATATTGATTTTTTTCTCCCCGATTTCTTCGATCAGAAACCGGATCAGTTCCTCTAATTGTGAAAAATCGCTGGAACTTAACGAACTTAAAGAAATTTCCTCGTGACCGGTACTTTTCAGCATCTTCGAAGCTTTTTCTTTCAGCCAGGAAAGGCTTCTCTCCCGTACGGGCCGGTAAACCATGCCGGCCTGACAGAACCGGCAGCCCCGGATACAGCCCCGCTGGATTTCCAGCACCAGCCTGTCCTGGGTTACTTTGATAAAGGGCACCACCGGATTGTCCGGGTAATATGCGTCGTCTAATTCCGTTTCAATTACCTTCCGCACCTGTTCCGGCGCCTCGCCGCAAAGCGGGGTAAAAGCGCTGATTGTGCCGTCCTCATGGTAGGACACCCGATACAGGGAAGGCACATAGATTCCCGGCAGCTTCGCCGCACGGCGCAGAAATTCCTGTCTGCCTGCGTTCTGTTCTTTATATTCCAGATACAGATCCATCAGAGCCAGATTGGCCACTTCCCCTTCGCCGATATAAAAAAGATCAAAAAAGTCTGCCAGCGGCTCCGGATTGTAAGTGCAGGGGCCGCCGCCGATCACGATGGGGTCTTCTTCGGTTCTGTCGCAGGCATGAAGGGGAATCTGGCTCAGATCCAGAATCTGCAAAATATTGGTATAACACATTTCATACTGGATGGTAATGCCCAGGAAATCAAATTCTTTTACAGGGTCCTGGGATTCCACCGCAAAAAGAGGGATGTTCCGCTCCCTCATTATCTGATCCAGGTCCGTCCAGGGAGAGTACACCCGCTCGCACCAGATATCCGGCCGCTGATTGTACATATTATAAAGAATCTGAATGCCCAGATGGGACATGCCGATTTCATAGACGTCGGGGAAACAGAGGGCAAAGCGGATTTTTACGTCCGACTTCTCTTTCATCACGCTGTTCCATTCATTTCCGATATATCGGGCCGGCTTATCTACGGACATTAAAATTCTGTCGGATAAAGCTAATTTTCTCATTGTTTTCTCTTTCCTGACACAGATTCCGCGCCTGCGTAAAGCTGTGTCATTTAGGTGAATTTATAAATGCAATTAACAGGGAAACTCTGGCTGTAGGGTAGTATAGCATAAAAAGGCAGAATTTAAAATCAGAACTTATCGCCGATCAGAACCTTCTTCCCCTCAAAAGCGAATCCGTAATTTCGAATCCGGTTTTCACGGATTCCTTCCGCCATCAGAGCGGCCTTATAATTTTTCGCTTCTATCTGTTTCAAAGCAGCTTTCACCGTATCCCGAAGGTCTTT
This sequence comes from uncultured Lachnospiraceae bacterium, assembly GCA_948470335.1. Taxonomy (GTDB): domain Bacteria; phylum Bacillota; class Clostridia; order Lachnospirales; family Lachnospiraceae; genus Paralachnospira_A. The sequence continues at coordinate 4,589 of CAOKOL010000016.1, forward strand.
CTCATCTTCCGGATCGTGAACCTTAAATTCCAGAATAACCGCGTTATCCTGCACACTGCGGGGTTTCAGCATTACGTCGTATCTGCCGAAACCGGATTCCCGGTTTGAAGTGATAACGTATCGGTCCGCCAGTTCTACCATCAGGCCAAGGACAAAACCATGATAGAAACGCTCAGGTTCTGCGCCTGACGGCCGGTTTCCCGTATCAAAATAGCTGAAAGTGGTCAGGGCTATCCGGTTCATATACCCGTTCATTGCCTTGAGATCTCCCAGCAGCATTGCTTTGATAAAACCGTTATACTCTCTTGCTGACTGTCCGAACCAGTCTCTGATCATTTTCTCAAACATAATCCGGACTTCTTTGTTTGTCAGAGACAGTTCGTATTCCTCTTTTCCAGATTCCGCATCAACGCCGTGCCCCTTTACCTTTAAATATCCGCCTGCCACAAAAAGACTCCATATGGCTGCTTCATTATGTTCTAATTGGCTGAATACAATCTGCTCGTCAATCTCCCTGAAAAGACTGTTCCCTTTCAGCAGCTCCTCCATTGCCTCTTTAATATCCGGATTCCCTTCCCGTATCAGCTTTCCGGCCAGATGATTGCTGCTGGTATTGGCCCAGTATGTGGATAAAACCTTTTTGTCCAGATAATTAATAATTGACCATGGATTATAGATATCGGAACTTCGTCCGAAAGTAAATCCGTCAAACCAGGCTTTTACATGTTCTTCCTGATCGGACAGGCCGTATTCCTCCAGAGCCGCCCGGACCTCCTGCCGGGTAAAGCCGAATGCGGTTTCATACTTTCCGGAAGTGGCGGTAACAACCTCTAAATTATTCAAATCGGAGAAAATAGATTCCTTGCTCACCCGCGTAATGCCGGTCATTACGGCCCGGTCAAGTCCGGGATTGGTTTTAAAGGTGGAGTTAAACAGACTTCTGATAAAGTTTGCCAGCTCATCCCAATATCCGTGGATATATGCCTCCTGTATGGGCGTATCATATTCATCCAGTAAAATGATCACTTTTTTTCCATAATAACGTGAAAGATAAACCGACAGCATTTTTAAAGACAGGGAGGCTTCACTGTTACCCATATCCATGGAGATTCTGCGGAAATCTTCTTTTTCACTTTCTGACAGTACAGTTCCTTCCAGCAAAAATCCATATTTGTCACAGGTCATTTTCAAAAGCTGGCAGATCTTTTTTCGAGTTTCGTGAAAGGTTGCCTCTTTCACATCGGCAAAGCTCAGCGCAATCACCGGGCAGGTTCCCTGAAGCCTTTGGTATTTTTCATCTTCCCATATGGAAAGTCCTTCAAATACCTGCCCCTGTTCTTTATATTCCAGAGAAAAGAAACGCTCCAGCATACTCATATTCAGGGTTTTGCCAAAACGGCGGGGACGGGTAATCAGTGTCACTTCATCCTGATTCTCCCACCATTCCCTGATAAAATAGGATTTATCCACATAGAAACAGTGATTTGTTATCACTTTTTCAAAATTCTGAATTCCGATTCCCATTGTTTTTGCCATGCCCGTATACGCCTCCTTCCACTGCCGGAACATCCTAAGTATACCACAAAAAAACGGAAACAAAAACCTGTTTCCGTTTTTCCGGGACCGTCCCGGAAGCTTTGTAAATTCAATTTCCAAAAAAGCCGCGGCCACAACCGTTGCCATCACTTTCTGAACCCTAAACCGTCACCACCACGCCCCCGTCGCTGGCATACAGACTGGTCACGCCCGCCGCCTCGGCGATATAGACGCCTTTAAAATTTACCAGCCTGCAAAGCTGTTCTTTCACATATTCCGCCCGCTCCGGACAGTTGCAGTGAGAAATCCCCAGTATTTTATTCTCCGGATTCTTCACACTTTTACTCAGATGCTGCACTAATTTCCCCAGCGCTTTCTGAATGCCTCTGGCCTGATCCAGTTTAACGATAACGCCGCGATCGCCGGCCATCACCGGTTTGATGTTCAGCGCCGTGGCCAGAATGGCCTGCACACCGGTAAGGCGGCCGTTTTTCTTTAAAGAATCCAGGGTTTCCAGTACGAAGTAGGTCAGCATGTGATCTCTGAAATACGCTGCTTCCTCCACGATTTCCTCAAAGGTTTTTCCCTGGTCCGCCAGCTCCCGCAGTTTCATGGCAATCAATGTCTCGCCGCAGGCTGCCGAGTCGGAACTGAAGATATGAATCTGCTTATCTTCTCCGTGTTCTTCTATATAAAGGTTTTTCGCCAGCACGGCGCTGTTGTAAGAACCGCTTAAATGCTGGGAGAGAGTTACCACGAAGATCATGTCCTCGTCACCCTCATAGGCCGTTTTATACTGATCCGGGGACGGACAGGCAGATTTGGGGCAGTCCGGGCATTTCCGCACGGTCTTTAAAAATGCCGCCTGGTCAAAGGTTTCATCATCTACGATAAAAGCATCTCCCACCTGAAGCGTCAGCGGGATCACCTGAAATACGCCGCTCTGTTTCAGTTCTTCCGTTAAGTCACAGCAGCTGTCCACCACGATTTTATAATTCATCTCTTTCCTCCTGCACAGACATGTCTGTTGACGCAGATATGATATCCTGCATTTGATGATAGCCGGATGACAATCAGCCGCACCCAATCAATGACATGTAGTTTTAATTACTATTTATAATAACATGAACAGAAGGATTTGAAAAGAGGGAAAATAAAACCGCTTTCATTCCCTTTCATTTTGCCATATCTTCCCGGCTCTGCTTCGGACTTTGCACCAATCCGGAGGAAATCGCTCCCGCAGGACAGACCGCCTTGCATTTCCCGCAGCGGATACATTCCGGGCTGTTTATATTCTCTGTCACCTCCACCGCCATCGGACAGACATGCTCACATTTTTTACAGCCGACGCACCGATCTTTGTTCAGGGACATCTGAAAAAAACTGAATCGGTTAAACAATCCGTAAAAAGCGCCCAGCGGGCAGAGATACCGGCAGAAAGGGCGGGAAATGAATATGGCCGCCGCCAAAACGGCAATTAATACTAAAATTTTCCATAAAAACAGCGGACCGGCCAGTTCCCGCAGGGCCGGATTTCCTGCCATCAGTGTAAGGCCGCCGCCCAGTGTTCCGGCCGGACAGATATATTTACAGAAATAAGGCGGCCGTACTCCCGATTTTGTCACGGCAAAGGCAGGCAGCAGGATCACCGCCGCCGCAAGAATCACGTATTTCAGATACCGGGCGGTCCGGTCTGCTTTTTTCAGCTTCGGTCCGGCCTCCGGCTTCGGAACCGGAATTTTGTACAGCAGATCCTGCACCAGCCCGAACGGACACAAAAACCCGCAGGCCACCCGGCCCAGGATAATGCCGAACAGCATCAGAGAACCCATCACATAAAAAGGAAAATGTCCTCTGATACCGCCCACTGCCGTCTGGAGAGCTCCGATCGGGCAGGCGCCAAGAGCGCCAGGACAGGAATAACAGTTGAGGACGGGAACGCAGACCGCCTTTGTGCCGCCGGTGTAAATCTTTCCTTTTTGAAATCCGACAAGATAGCCGTTTACCAAAACGGCGGAAACCAGTTGTACCATCCGCTGAAAAGACATTCCTTTCAGACGGGGGCTGTCAGGATACCTTTTTGGCTTTGACCGGTTTATCCGATTCCGATGCATTCCAGACATATTTTCACCGCCTTTTGCATAACTTCCAGATGCTCCTGCCGGAACAGCCCTGCAGCGATTGACAGAACAGCCGCCGCCAGCACAACGAATCTTACTGCCGGAATCCTTTTATTCCTCAAGACTGATCTCCGCCTTTCCTGACGTTTTCAAAGCCCCGTTTACCGCTGCCAGCAGAGTTTCCGACAAATCCTTCTGACCGCCGATAATGGCGTCGCCCACAAGACCGCCCTCAGAATCCACAATCAGGGTGGTAGGCGTGTACTGAAGATTGCCGCACAGTGTAATCAGATCGCCGTCGCCGGAAATCAGCGTTGCACCTTCGAAGCCGGCTTCCGCCAATACGCTTTCTGCAATATCTTCGTTCCCTCTCCCGTCCAGGCATACCGTTACCACCTGCACATTATCCGGCAGAGCCTTGGCAAAAGCGGCCAGATCCGGCATTTCCACAATGCAGGGGCCGCAGGTCAGCGACCAGAAATTAATGACTGTCACATCCTTTGCGGCAATGTCATCCTGCGTAAAGCTGCCGCCATCCAGCGTACCTGCGGAAAAGGATTTTAAACTGCCCAGCCGGCTGGCCGTGCCTGCGTCCGCCGCATCTGCGGCAGATGTTTCGTCACTGCTTTTATCTCCGTCCCCGGCAGACGTCTCCGCAGCCGTCGGAGGATTCTCCTTCCCGGAACAGCCCGCCGCCGATATGACGGTGATGAGCGTAACCATTGCAAATAAAATTAAAATTTTTCTTTTTTTCATCATACTGACTCCCATTTCTTTCTTCATAAAAGTAAGTATATCAGAAAACAGGCAAAAATCAAGGCGGCATAATGAAAGCCGTTCCGGGAACGCTTCTGGAACGCCGGCGGAATCCCTCTGGAACCCAGGCCGTGTAAAATACGGCTCAGCAACATGCAAATCCCCCGCCGCTCACTATGGGGGACCAAATATTGATTACTGACAACAGGAGGATATTTCACATGTATTTTGATATGATCGCTAAAATTGTTTCTGACCGTACCGGCTGTGATGTCGCTGACGTAAAGCCGGAAAGCACCTTTTCCGATCTGGGCATCGACTCTCTTGACACGGTAGAGCTTCTGATGAACCTGGAGGATGAAATCGGCATGGAAATCGAGCTGGACCAGAAGGTGGAGACCATCGACGATCTGGATCGGTTTATTCAGAGCAAGAAGGGCTGAGCCGATGATCCGGTCAAAGCTCTGTGAAATGCTGCATATCACCTGGCCCGTCTTTCAGGGCGGCATGGCATGGATCGCCGACGGAAAGCTGGCGGCCGCCGTCTCCGAAGGGGGCGGGCTGGGCATTATCGGGGCGGGCAATGCGCCCGGCGAGTCCGTCAGAGAACAGATCCGGACCGCAAAGGCGCTGACAGAACGCCCTTTTGGCGTAAACATTATGCTGCTGAGTCCCTATGCGGACGAGGTAGCCCGGATCGCCGCCGAGGAAAAAGTGGCCGTCGTAACCACCGGGGCCGGCAATCCTTCCAAATATATGCCGGCCTGGAAAGAAGCCGGCATCCATGTAATTCCCGTGGTGGCCTCCGTGGCCATGGCAAAGCTGATGACCCGGACAGGGGCGTCGGCTCTGATCGCCGAGGGAGGCGAAAGCGGCGGCCATGTCGGGGAGCTGACCACCATGGCCCTGGTTCCTCAGATCTGCGACGCCACCGATCTACCGGTGATCGCCGCCGGCGGCATTGCCGACGGACGGGGATTTGCGGCGGCTCTGATGCTGGGGGCATGCGGTGTTCAGATGGGCACCCGGTTTTTAAGTGCGGCCGAATGCGGCATCCATCCCGTCTATAAAGAAAAAATCTTAAAGGCTACCGATCTCTGCACTATGGTGACGGGCAAACGGCTGGGACATCCGGTCCGCAGCCTGCGCACTCCCTTTGCCAGAGACTACGCAAAAGCCGAGTACGGCGGCGCGGCCGACGAGGAACTGGAGGCCCTGGGCACAGGCGCTCTGCGGCTGGCCGTACAGGAGGGAAATATTGAAAAAGGCTGTTTTCTCTCCGGACAGATTGCCGCCATGGTAAAAGAGGAACAGCCTGCGGCCCAGATTATAAAGGAGGTTGTGGAGGAGGCCGAACCCCTTCTCCGAAACGCACACCTATGGGTAAACTAGCATTTGTTTTTTCCGGACAGGGAGATCAGTATCCCGGCATGGGGAAAGAGCTGTACGATCAGTACGCCTGTGCGGCAGAAATCTTTCGCCGGTGCGACGCCCTGCGGCCCGGCACCGTGGAACAATGCTTCGACGGAACGGAGGAAGAATTAAAAAAGACAGCAGTTACGCAGCCCTGTATGTTTGCCATGGAGCTGGCGGCGGCGGCGGTGCTGAACGAAAAAAAGATCCTGGCCGACGCTGTGGCAGGCTTCTCTCTCGGAGAAGTATCCGCCGCAGTCTTTGCAGGCCTTTTTGACCTGGAAACCGGATTCCGCCTCGTATGCAGGCGGGGGGAACTGATGGAGCAGGAGGCTTCGCGGTTCGACACCGGCATGGCGGCCGTGATCAAACTGACGCCGGATGCCGTGACCGCTCTGTGCGAACAGTTTCCGGAAATTTATCCGGTTAATTTCAACTGCCCCGGTCAGATCTCCGTGGCAGGGCTTTCATCCCGGATGCCGGATTTTTCTGCCGCCGTCAGACAGGCAGGCGGCAGAGCCATTCCGCTGAAAGTGTCAGGCGCTTTTCATTCTCCGTATATGGAGGATGCCGCCAGAGCCTTTGCCGCCGAGCTGTCAGAGGCTTGCGTGAAAACCGCCGCTCTGCCTCTCTACTCCGACGTAACCGGGCAGCCCTATACACAGAATGTAACCGATCTTCTCTCCCGGCAGATCTGCAGTCCCGTCAGATGGGAAACGCTGATCCGCAATATGACCGCCGCCGGCATCGACACCTTCGTGGAAATCGGACCCGGCAAAACGCTGACCGGCATGATTCGGAAAATCAGTCCCGATGCGTCGGCCCGTTCCTATGCGGAATATCTGGCAGACTGCCCGGAGAGCAAAGACTGTGCCCGAAAAGAGGAAACCATTATATGTTAACAGGAAAAACTGCGGTGATTACCGGCGGTTCCCGTGGGCTTGGCGAAACCATCGCCTACAAGCTGGCCTCCATGGGAGCCGATATCGCCATTTTATACAGAAGCAATCCTTCCCTGGCCGAATCCGTCTGTGCCACATGCAGCCAGAGCTATCTGGTAAAGGCAAAGGCATATCTCTGTGACGTTGCGGATTTCGGGGCCGTCAAAGAAACCGTGGATGCCGTAAAACAGGATTTCGGAACGGTTCACATCCTGGTAAACAATGCGGGAATTACCTGCGACGGCCTGGCGGCCAGAATGAAGGAGGAAGATTTTGACCGGGTGATCGCCGTCAATTTAAAAGGCGCATTTAACATGATCCGCCACTGCACCGGTATGTTTCTGAGAAACAGGGAGGGCTGTATTATCAACATTTCCTCCGTTACGGGGCTGATGGGCAATGCCGGACAGTGCAACTATGCCGCCTCAAAAGCCGGTCTGATCGGCCTGACCAAATCCATTGCCAGAGAACTGGCCCCCAGGGGAATCCGGTGCAACGCCATCGCCCCCGGCTTTATCGCCACGGAAATGACCGCCGACCAGACGGAAAATCCGCTGCTGTCCATGATCCCGTTGGGGAGAATGGGGGAAGCCGAGGATGTGGCGGACGCCGTGGCCTATCTGTCTATGGCCGGATATGTTACCGGAGAGGTTCTGAGAGTTGACGGCGGAATGGCCATGTAGCTTTTCAGAATCCTGTATATGATTTGAACAAGGAGCAGGATACATGAGTGATTCAAATAACAGACGCGTCGTTGTCACCGGTATGGGCGCAGTAACCCCTCTTGGGTTAAATGTGCGGGAAACCTGGCAGAATATGATTGCCGGGAAAAACGGCATCGCTTCCATCACCTTTTTTGACACCGCTGATTATAAAGCGAAACTGGGGGCGGAGGTAAAAAACTTTGACCCCTCCCTTTATCTGGAGAGAAATGATATTCTGCGCACCGACCGCTATGCCCAGATGGCCGTGGCGGCAGCCTGGCAGGCTGCCGAAGAAAGCAGGATTGAAGGCACCGTGGAACCGGAACGGTTCGGCGTGCAGTTTGGTGCCGGCATCGGCGGCATCAGCACCTTCGAGACGGAATATGACAAGCTGGTCAAGAGAGGTCCCCGGCGGGTGTCTCCTCTTTTTGTCCCCATGATGATCGCCAATATGGCTGCCGGAATGATTGCGATCCGTCACAATTGCCAAGGTTCTGCCATGCCCTCCGTCACCGCCTGCGCTTCCGGCTCCAATGCCATCGGCGAGGCCATGCGGATGATCCGCCACGGCTATGCGGACGCCGTGATTACCGGAGGCGCCGAAGCAGCCATCACCCCTTCTGCCGTAGCCGGTTTTGCCAATATGCAGGCACTATCCCAGGCAGACAATCCTGATGAAGCCTCTCTCCCCTTCGACAGACGGAGAGCCGGATTTGTGATCGGAGAAGGGGCCGTGGCCCTTGTGCTGGAAGAATACGAACATGCCCTGGCACGGGGCGTCCATATATACGGTGAGGTGTGCGGCTACGGCTCCACCTGCGACGCCTACCATATCACTGCGCCTCACCCGGAAGCCAAAGGCGGCATGCGGGCCATGAAAGAAGCCATGAAAGAGGCAGACTATACCCCCGACGATATCGTTTATGTAAATGCCCACGGAACCGGAACCCCCATGAATGACGCGGTGGAAACCATGGCCATCAAGCAGGCGCTGGGAACAGAAAAGGCTTATCAGTCCTATGTGAGCTCCACCAAGTCCATGACCGGACATATGCTGGGCGCTGCCGGGGCCGTAGAAGCCATGGCCTGCCTGCTGGCTTTGCAGGAGGGCGTGATCCCTCCCACCATTCATCTGGAGGAAGCCGACGAGGCCTGTGATCTGAACTATGTGCCGAATACGGCGGTAAAGGCAGACATCAGCCTGGCACTGTCCAACTCTCTGGGCTTTGGCGGCCACAACGCCTGCCTGGCTTTCCGGAATATTTGACAAGGTGATGATGCAGTAACTGCGTCGGAAAGAGGAAAACATGAAAGAATCTGATATCCGAAAATATGCGGCGCTGATGAAGGAGCTGGAGCTTACCGGTCTTGAAATTACGGAAAATAATCAGGTCGTGCGGCTGGAACGTGCTGTCTCTGCCGGGGCAATAGAACAGGTGACTGTCCGGCAGCCGGCAGCCCCGGCAGAAAGCCCCGCCGGGCTTTCCAAGGAAGAACCGGCAGCCGACTATATCAGCGTCACTTCCCCCATCGTGGGCGTATTCTATGCCGCACCCGCCGAGAATGCGGATGCATATGTCTCCATCGGCAGCCCCGTGAAAAAAGGCGATGTTCTCTGTGTCATTGAGGCCATGAAGCTGATGAATGAAATCGCCGCCGAAGAAACGGGCGTGATCTCTCAGATCTGCGTGACCAACGGTCAGGTAGTGGAATACGGCACGGAGCTGTTCCGGATCGCCAGGAGGTAAGCAATGAACAGAGAACAACTCATGAAAATCCTGCCCCACAGAGACGATATGCTTCTGCTGGACGATGCGGAATGTACGGAAGGCACCGCTGTCGGCCACTATACGGTGCGGGGCAGTGAATTTTTCCTGAAAGGACATTTTCCGGGCAATCCCATTGTCCCCGGCGTCATTTTATGTGAAATTCTGGCCCAGTCGGCCTGTGTTCTGATGGAGGAGGCACTGACGGAGGGAAAACTTCCCGTATATGCAGGGCTGAATCAGGTGAAATTCCGCTCTCCCGTCAGACCCGGCGACACCATAGAAACCCGGTGCCGTATCAAACGGGCCAAACATCCTTTTTATTTTGCCGAGGGTACTGTCTGTGTTCAGGAAAGGCTCTGCGTGTCTGCCGAGTTTTCCTTCTGCATCACGGAAGCCGCCGGAAAATAAATAAGCGGAACACACTCACAAATAAAGAAACTTCCAAATACAGCCATACAACGCAGCGAATTCCCCACAGGGCAGAAGCTGCGCCAGGGAAAAGGAACCTATGTTTTCAAAAATATTAATCGCAAACCGGGGGGAAATCGCCGTCCGGATTATACGGGCCTGCAAGGAAATGGGCGTGGCCACGGTTGCGGTCTACTCCGAAGCCGACAAAGACGCCCTTCACGTGGCGCTGGCGGACCAGAGCTACTGCATCGGCGGCCCGGAAGCCGCCGACAGCTATCTGAATGAAAACCAGATTATCAGCGCCGCCGTATTGGCCTGTGCCCAGGCCATTCACCCCGGCTACGGCTTCCTGTCCGAAAACGCCCATTTTGCCAGACTGTGCCAGAAACACGGCATTGTGTTTATCGGCCCCGATCCGGACAGCATGGAACGGCTCAGCGACAAGGCTCTTTTAAAAGAACTGGTAAAACATACCGGTCTGTCCGTTATCCCCGGCACAAAAGCCGTCTCCTCCCCGGAGGCCGCAAAAAAAGCGGCGGACCAGTTGGGATATCCGGTGATGCTGAAAGCCTGCGCCGGAGGCGGCGGACGGGGCATCCGGCTGATTCAGTCACGGGAGGAAGTGGAGGACGCCTATCTGCAGGCGACGGCCGAGGCGGTCAGCGCTTTCGGCGACGGCTCCGTTTATATCGAAAAATATATTTTCCCGGCCCGTCATGTGGAGCTTCAGATTCTGGCTGACGAGGCGGGAAACGTGGTCTGCCTGGGCGACAGAGACTGTTCTCTGCAGCGGCGCAACCAGAAGCTTCTGGAGGAAACCCCTTCCCCGGCGGTAAGCGTACAGCAGAGACAGGACATCATAAAAGACGCCATTGAAGCCACGAAGCAACTGGGCTATGTAGGCGCCGGCACCCTGGAATTTCTCCTGGACCGGGACGGACGCTTCTGGTTTATGGAGATGAACGTCCGCCTGCAGGTGGAACACTGCGTCACGGAAATGCTGACAGGCGTGGACCTGGTAAAATGGCAGATCCGCATCGCCGCCGGCATTCCTTTAAGCTTTGCCCAGGAGGATATTCCCTTAACCGGCACGGCTATCGAATGCCGCATCAACGCCGGAAGCTGCGGCACGCTGGAAATGCTCCATGTGCCCGGCGGACCTTCCGTAAGATTTGACACATATTTAATAGAAGGAACCAGCGTGTCTCCCTACTATGATTCCCTTTTGGGCAAGCTGATCGTCTATGCCAAGACCAGGGAAGAAGCGCTGAGGAAAATCCGGGCTGCCCTCTGCGAGCTGGTGATCCGGGGCATTCCCACCAATCTGGAGGAACAGCTCCGCATCGTCGGAGACGAACGTTTTACCTCCGGCAGCTATGATCTGACTTTTATGGGAAACAGGTGAATCAATGGCATTAATTCATTTTCTTAAACCGAAAAACAAGCTGGAGGAAGGGGGGCGCAGCGCCGCCCTGGTGCATCAGGACGAGGGGGAACCGGAAAAAAACTGTCCCAACTGTCATAAAGACATTCCCTTAAGCCGTCTCTGGGCCAATCATATGGTCTGCGCCTGCGGCTATCACTTCCGCATGAAGGCCAGACAGCGGCTGCATATGATCGCCGATAAAAACAGCTTTCACGAGCTGTATTCCGACATATGCTCCCTGGACCCCCTTCGCTTTCCCGGCTATCAGGATAAATTAGAGACGGTGCGTTCCGTCAGCAATGAAAATGAAGCGGTACTGTGCGGCACCGCTTCGATTGGCAGGCAGCGCTGCTGCATTTTCATTATGGAACCTTATTTTATGATGGGAAGCATGGGCGCTGCCGTCGGAGAAAAAATCACTGCGCTTTTTGAATATGCCGCCAGACAGCGCATGCCGGTGATCGGATTTACCGTATCCGGCGGCGCACGTATGCAGGAGGGGCTTCTGTCGCTGATGCAGATGGCCAAAACCAGCGCCGCCGTCAAGCGGCACAGCGATGCCGGCCTTCTGTATATTGCGGTTCTTACCGACCCTACCACCGGAGGCGTTACCGCCAGCTTTGCCATGGAGGCGGACATTATTCTGGCTGAGCCGGAAGCCACCGTGGGATTTGCCGGAAAGCGGGTGATCGAACAGACGACGAAAAAAGCCCTTCCGAAAGGATTCCAGAAAGCGGAATCCGTGCTGGAGCACGGCTTTATCGACGAAATTGTTCCCCGGAGCAGCCAGAAAAAGCTGCTGGCAGAGCTTCTGCGCATCCACGGCGGCACCAGTTAAAAACAGCAGATCTTTTTCGAATCCCTGCGCGGATTTACGGAGATGAAAAGGATTTGCGGAACTTTATTATTCGGAGGTTAAGCCCATGAATCAGACGCCCTATAACCGGGTAAAGCTGGCCAGGGACAACAAGCGCCCCACCGGCCTTGACTATATCCGGAACATTTTCAAAGGATTTATCGAACTGCACGGCGACAGACGCTTTGGGGACGATCCGGCCATCGTGGGCGGAATCGCCAGGCTGGAGGGCAGTCCCGTAACGGTTATCGCCATTGAAAAAGGACACACCGCCAAGGAACGTGCCCGCCGGAATTTCGGCGCGCCGGGTCCCGAAGGCTACCGGAAAGCGCTCCGGCTTATGAAGCAGGCGGAAAAATTCGGCCGTCCCGTTATCTGTCTGATCGACACTTCCGGCGCCTGCTGTGACGTGGGGGCGGAGGAACGGGGACAGGGCCAGGCCATTGCGGAAAATCTGACGGAACTGTCTACCCTCTGCGTTCCCATCGTCTCCATCTTAATCGGGGAAGGCGGCAGCGGCGGCGCTCTGGCCCTTGCGGTGGCAGACCGGGTTTGGATGCTGGAAAACGCCATTTATTCCGTTATTTCCCCCGAAGGCTGCGCCAGCATTCTGTGGAAAGACGCCGCTTATGCGGAAACCGCCGCCGCCAGTTTAAAGCTGACGGCCGAAGATGCCATGTCCTTAGGCGTAATCGAACAGATTCTTTCTGAAAACGACATCGGAAAAAAAGAATTTTACACCCGCATCCGCTCCCTTCTGGCCGAAGAAATTCAGGCACTTGGCAGAGATCCCGATCTGGTGGGAAAACGGTATGACCGATTCCGCCGTATCGGTGCGGACGTGATGGAAAGCCGCTTTTCATAAAACGCTGCGGCAGACGACGACACCGATCACCGGCAGCCCCATGGCCGTTTCCCCTGGGAATCCGCAGAGCGCTTCCGGGCGGGAACCAAAAGGCAAGGAGTATCTATGAGCATTTATCAGAAATTTTGCAGGGAAATAACGGATGAACAGGGACGGCTTCAGAGCATCGAGCTGGATTACCCGGAAAACTTTAATTTCGGCTATGACGTGGCGGATGCCATCGCCGAAGCCACCCCGGATAAAACCGCCATTGTGTGGTGCAACACGGAAAATGAGTCCCATACCTTTTCCTTTTCCGATATCAGAGCCTGCAGCAACCGGATGGCAAATGTCTTCCTCTCTGCCGGGCTGAAACGGGGCAGCCGGGTTATGGTGGTGCTGAAACGCCACTATGAATACTGGTTTGCCGCCATCGCCCTGCATAAGCTGGGCATTACCATGATTCCGGCCACCCATATGCTGACGGTCAGGGACTATGTATACCGGCTGCGGACCGCCCGGGTAGACGCCGTGATCTGCACGCCGCAAAATGAGACGCCGGATAAAATCAGGCAGGCCGTAAAAGAAGCCGGACTGAACTGTATCCTGTGGTGCGTACAGAAGGACGCGGAAGGTTTTCGCAATCTTACCGCGGAGACAGCCCAGGCTGACACCGCTCTCTCCCGCCGGGAAACGGCCGTCTCCGATCCTATGCTGCTCTATTTCACCTCCGGAACCACCGGCAATCCCAAAGGAGTGATCCATGACTTCTCCTATCCGCTGGCCCATATCGTGACGGCGAAATACTGGCAGCAGGCAGAGGACGGCGGCCTTCATTTCACGGTGGCGGAAACCGGATGGGCCAAAGCTTCCTGGGGAAAGCTGTACGGCCAGTGGCTGGTGGGCAGCGCCGTAATGGTCTACGACTTTGACAACTTTGACCCCAGACAACTGACGGCCATCATTAACCGGTACGGCGTTACCTCTTTTTGTGCGCCTCCCACTGTCTACCGCTACCTGGTCCGCAAAGGCATCCCCGACATGCCCTCTCTGCGCCACGCTTCCACTGCCGGCGAAATGCTGGCGCCGGAAGTATTCCGCCGGTTTACGGAGCGCACGGGCATCCCGCTGTGCGAGGGCTATGGCCAGACCGAGACTACGCTTTTAATGGGAAATTTCAGAGGCTGCGAAGCTGTAAAAGGTTCCATGGGAATCATCTCTCCCTTCTATCACGTCGAACTTCGGGACAAAGGCGGCAGGCCCGTCCCTGTGGGCGAAATCGGCGAGGTGGTGGTAATCCCGCCGGAAAACGGCAGGCAGCCCGGCATTTTCAGCGGCTATCTGGACCATGAGGCGCAGTACCGTCATGCGTGGCGGGGCGGCGTATATCATACCGGTGATGCGGCATATATGGACGAGGAGGGACATTTCTGGTTCCACGGCCGGTTTGACGACATTATAAAGACCGGCGGCTTCCGGGTGGGGCCCTATGAAGTGGAGCATGTTTTGATGGAGCATCCCGACGTGGCGGAATGTACCGTGTTTGGTGTTCCCGACCCGCTGCGGGGCCAGGCCATCAAAGGCATGGTGGTTCCCCGTGAAGGATGCGCCCCCTCACGGGAACTGGAACTGGAACTGAAAGAATTCTGCAATAAAAAGCTGGCGGAATACAAATGGATCCGCACCATAGAATTTGTGGAGCAGCTTCCGAAAACCATCAGCGGGAAGGTGCGCAAAGCGGCGCTGCATAAAGGCTGACCGTTTATAACTGTCAAAACCAGAGGCTCCGGCAGAATACGCCATCGGTGTATTTTGCCGGAGTTTTATACATGATTGTTTTTTTACAGTCCTTTAAACACCGTAGCGTCACATCCTATTTGACTGTCCATCATTTTTGTGATATATAAACTATATGAAAACGATGCTTACAAACTCAGAAATCGAATCCATTTTAGACCAGAGCGTCAGCGGCTTCCACCGGTATGCCCTGACGTGTCCTGCCCGCCTGCTGTTCGTCAGTCAGAACCTCTGCGACATGACCGGTTTTTCACGGGAGGAACTGCTTGGCGGACAGGAGGATTTTTATCTGTCTCTGGTTCATCCGGCCGACCGGGAGGGCTATCTGGATTTTCTTGGACGGCTGCGCCTTGAGGAACAAAGGCTGACGGCGGAATACCGGCTGATCAGAAAGGACGGCGGGATTCTCTGCGTCAGCGATTGCTTCACCTCCCGGCGGACGGAAGACGGCTTACTTGTGGGGGATTCCGTTCTAACAGACATTACTCCGCTGAAAAAGGAAAATGACAATCTCCGTTTTTTAAGCGAAACCATCCCCTGCGGCTTTATCAAATATACCTGTGAAAAACAGCCGAAGATCACTTACATCAACCGGCAGATGCGGACCATTCTCCGGCTTTCTGACGCCGGAGACGGCGCGCCGGACGAGCTGGATCTTTACAGAGACAATATTTTTCTGATGTTCCCCATGGAGGAACGGCGCAGATTTGCCCTCTACCTGAACCGGATTTACAGCCAGAGCTCTCCCATGGCCGGGGAGATCACGGTTCTGCGCGCTGACGGCACAAGGGCCTATCTGTTCGGATGGGCTACAAAATGCGTCAATGACCAGGGCACAGAGGAATTTCAGAGTGTCTGCATGGATATCACAAAACGGCACCAGGAACAAAAAGACAAGGAAGCCAGACGATATATCAAGGCGCTGTCAGACGTATATGACCGGATTTTCGAATATGATCTCTCCGGCCATACCGTGCGGTATCTCCATGGACCGGATTCCTCTCCTCCTCTGTGGATGAAGGATATTCCTATGCAGTTGGAGGAGGCGACGGACCGGTGTATCCACGATCTGGTGGCGGAAAAAGACCGGGAAAGAGTGCGGGCTTTTTTCCATGCTTTTTTAAACCGGAAGCAGGAAACACCCGGCCTGCGCCCGCCTCAGATCCGTTATCAGGCCCGGTCCTCTGACGGAAGCATCCGAACTTACACCGGTATTTTCCTGAAAATCGATGCTGCTGTCAGCCTTTTTTGCTGCCGCCGCATGCCGGATACGGAAGAAACAGATTTTCTGCGGAATGAAAATCTTTCCCTGAAAGAAAATATCAGAGAACTGGTGACACGGTTTACCGACGGCATCGCCGCTTTTGAAGTGGAGGCGGATCTGGTGAAGCCTCTTTACGCCAGTGACAATGTCTGTGAATTTTTCGGATTCACCCGAAAAGAATGGCTTCTTCTGATGAAGAAAGGCACCCCTTTGAAAACCTTCGTGGAGCGCAGCCAGTCTTCTTATGAGGAGTTTCAGACCCTTCTCGCTAACGGAGAGGCGGAATTTACCTATTTTGACCTGAATACGGGGAGGAAAAGGCAGATCAAAGCCATCTGCTCCCGGAAGTCCTCCGACGGCGTTTCCCTCCGGTATGTTATGCTTTACAATGTTGACAGGGAAAACCGGCAGGAACAGAAAACCGGTCAGAAAAGCACCCCTGTTTCCATCCGCACCTTCGGCTATTTTGACGTGTTTGTGGACAGCAGGCCCATCCCCTTTCGGAATAAAAAGTCAAAAGAACTGCTGGCCCTGCTGGTGGACCGGAGAGGCGGATATGTCACCTCGGAAGAAGCCATCAGCTTTTTATGGGAGGATGAACCGGTCACGCCCGTAACGCTGGCCCGGTACCGTAAAGTTGCCCTGCGGCTGAAAAACACCCTGGCGGAATATGGCATTCCGGAGGTGGTGGAAGCCGTGGACGGGAAACGGCGGATCGTCACGGAGCTGGTACAGTGCGACCTCTATAACTACCTTTCCGGCCAGGAAGAATATGCCCAACTGTTTAAAGGAAACTATCTCACCAATTATAGCTGGGGTGAAAACACGCTGGCGGAGTTAAGCGGCGAGCTTCTGTTTTAAAAATCGGCAGTTCCGGGGCGGCCTTTGCTGCCAGGCCCCGGAATATCATCATTTTTTCCGATGGTTTTCTGTTTTTAAAAGCATATATCAATTGTATGTCCTTCGATTACCCGATCATAGTCAATCGGCGGAGCAAAGTACATTCTGTTTCCGCCGTATTTCCGAATGCTTTTCGGGTCCGTAATTGTCTGAAATTTGGGCATGTCTTTCCTGTTTTGCAGCATCTCATTACAATCTTTTTGATCTTCATTCGCCATATCAGCCACCTCCTGCTTTCAGCATAACGGTTTTTGGCCATATATGCAATGAGACAGTTTAAAATAATTTGCCGCCCATTCTCCACAAATCAATCCGGTGAGACGACAAAAGCGGCGCAGGATCCCAAATCCTTGCACCGCCGAGAGTAACGTACAAAAAAATTCAATGGAGCATAGGGGATTCGAACCCCTGGCCTCAACAATGCGAATGTTGCGCGCTCCCAACTGCGCTAATGCCCCTTGTGGAATACGAAGTATTCTTTGCAAGTGATATTATAGCACGTTTGGTGAAAAATACAAGCTATTTTTTCCATTCTGCCGAAAAATTTTAACCGGCAGGACGGAATGCCGTACCAGCTTCCGCATGTATTTCTTTTTCAACATTCTCCTCAATAAAGGTTTTCATGTTCATTGCAAATCTCCCTTTATTCAATCATTTCAATCGACTCAACGATATTCATTTTTGAAATGGAATGCAGGGGCATAGCTGTTGCCCGCAAACAGGCTCCAACTGAAAGAACCGCGGCCTCAACAATCGGCAGAATGGGAATAGCTACTAACTGAATTGTCCCGGTGTCCGCAGCGTCTACAAAGATCGTGCAGATATAGCCAACAATACTACCTACTACTGCCGCAATCATGCCGTATTAAGCACCAGTTCTCGCTGCAAAACATCTGTATTCGCCTTTCAGAAATACCCCATTTTACCCTGCCTGTGGTGCAGACATATATTCCATAATTCACCCGTCCTTTCTTCAAGCAGTATCAGTATATAACTATACGCGGACAGCCGAATAATAGCAAGCGCCTGATTGTGAATTGTTTTGGCTAAGTGATAAAATCGTATAAGGTTGCGGATTTGTTACGCGATAGAACGCCATTTTGCCGGGGTTAGGTATAAATCCTTGTCCTTGGCAAAAGTGCGCCCTCAAAGCCGCATATAGCAAGGCTTTTTTGAGATAATCAACCATTTTCTGTCAATAAAGCAGATCAAAAACACTCATCTGCTTCGGCCCGTTTATCGGCTCTCCTTTCAGAGAAACTGTCTTGCGCCTGGTCACCTTATCCAAGGGTCCTGCAGGTTCACTGCACAGGAAAGGGGAATTCACGTCATAAAGCCTGCAATTTGTCCTGACCGATGCCGGGCTGAAATTTGCGTAACAGTATCTGCACCCGTTCCCGCATGTATTGTAAGCACCGATCTCCATACTTTCGATACACCCGCACGCCTCTCTCTGGACCTTATCTTTCCCTGCTTTGATCCGGTACCCCGTAAGCCTTTCGATCAGTTCTCTGTCAATGCAGTGATTATGCTCTATTCCGCACGCTTCCAGATCAACCGCCTCGGCACAGGAAGCCATAGCGATTCCGTTTCTGCGGGCTATATCGGCCATATGTTTCGCAAAAGCATACAGTTCCTCCCGGCCGATCTCCACGGAACCGGATGTCTCCATGTTCTTTTTATTCTTTGCGTAGATATCTACAAAACTGATTACACATTTTTCCGTATATCCGGCTAACAGTCCCGCATACCTTTCAAAAGTTTCCAAGTGATACGCCGGGGAATATTTTTCGGAAAAAACAATCGGGTCGTATCTCCAGATCACCCGTTCCTTCCCGATTTCAGACGCCAGTTCCCGAAAAACCGGAACCATGACTTTCTCTTTATCCGGAAGATTCGCCTCCATATCCTTCCCGTATCCGGTCAGCGTAAACTGAAAATAATACATATAATCTTTTAGTTCCTCCATCCGGCCAAACATCGGTTTCGGATTTTTGGTCCAAAAAACAATGCAGTCCACAATTTGCGGAGAAAGCCCGATTCTGCTGACCTGGTGATGATTCATGGGATTTCTGACATACAGAAACCCTTTCCGGATTCTGTTAAAAAACCATTCCGAATAAAACGCCGGTATGTCTGTGCGGCGGCTTGCGCTCAGGATCATGTTTCCCGCCTCCTGGTACTTCTTTTCATGTAAGTGTTTTTATGTTTTACGCATCCCTTTTGATAAAAATAAGAGAACCTCCGTACTTCCGGAAATCCTCTTATTTTATCACAAGCTTATATTCAGGTTACTTCCTCTTTATTTGCCATTGTACATAAAGGAAACCAGCCGCTCCACATCCTTGGGCTCATGAGCCACCAGCTCCAGTTCCTCAATTACGCCGTCGGAAAATACCTTGGCCAGCGCCACATACTGGGACAGCTTGGATTTCAGATTCAGTCTGTCTCCCTCGCCGGTTACCAGCTCCACTCTCCCCTGGCAGGCGTCAATCACTTTAAAAAATGCGTCAATATCCGTAATGTTAAATACTTTCATAGTCTGTCTCTCCTTTCAAACTATCTCACTCTTTTTCTTTTTTCCGCTCACAATGCAGGTATATCACAATCCGGATTTTTTGTAAATAGGGCGGAAAATTTTCGGCAGTTTGAAAGAAAATGTTGGATTGCAGACAGAGCAAAACGTACATATGTCCGATTTTTCGGCATCCTTTTTTTGATTGTTATAAAAATAACAGGGAAAGTTTACTGAAATCCGGGCCGAAAACGATTAAAAATATCACAGTTTGGATTCCGCAGATCCATTTCCTGCGCCATTATTTTCTTATTTTTCTACTCCAAAACAGCAAATAAGTCCATATTATTCCAGTTCCGTCTCCTCCAGTTTGATGACAATCACATCATCAATCACCTGTATGGAGCCATCATCAGGGTAACAGGTCATGTTTCTGACTTCTTCTTTTTCTGTCAGCCGTTCTAATTCCTCTGCGGATACAAATGGCTGGTCATAACCAACATAGTGAATCAGCCAGTTTCTTCTGGAATAAGAATTGATCATATCTGAACTTCTGGATTTTCCTCCGTAATCAAATATTGTACTGCTGTTAAAGGTGTACCGGTCAAATGTCATATCCGAAAAATTTTCTCCGATGACAGCCAGCGGAAGATTCTGTCTGTAGCCTTCGGCGGATTTGATCATCCCTGTCAGATTTACAAAATAATTTTCTGTCTGTCGGTTTATATAATACAGTGTCATACAATTTCCATTTGCCTGCCAGATATAATTCAGGACGGTTAATGACAGAACCAAGGCCAATGCAAAAGAAATTCCTTTTATCACTTTATAAATGGACCGAACGGGTTGCTGCTCCGCCGCAGCTTCTAATAAAATTACCGGCAAGAAGAACAAAGCTACGATTCCATAAACCATGATCGTATATATGTAACTGCGAGAGCACATGAGAAGAATCCCGTTGATGCTTAATGGAAAGAGCAGAAAAAAGATACTGTTTAAAATTTTCACGGAGACAGATTGCTTTTTTTGGCTCAGCAGATACAAAAAGAGCAGTCCTGACAATACCTGGACAAATAAAAACGCTTTTTTGACGAACAATGTCAGGTTTATGCCATACTGTGTTTGGAATGAGAGCGTAAAAAACTTTTCGTATACGCTCTTTAATATTGCAGGCAGTTCTTCCAGACTGAACCCCATCTGATTAATTCCCTGATAACCGGTAAGTTCCGCATGGTAAAATGTTAAGAAGATCCGCAGCGTTACCACATAAAACAAGACGCCCAAAATAAGTGAAATCAAATATTTTACCGCCAGCGCAAACAGCTCATCTCCGGAAATGGTCCGGGATGAAAAGCCTTTCCGCAGCAGCAACAGCAGAAAAAGAGCGGCAGCGAACGGAAGATAAGCCTGATAAATGCCAAGGGAAAGGGCAAAACAGACAGCGGCCGGAATAATGCCGCGCTCAAAATTTTTCGTAAAATATACGCCTGCTACTGACAAAAGAATGGATAACGCATAGTATGGGGCGGTATACATAAAGAACATCGTGCACCCAATGGTTGGAAATACTGTCAGCAGCATTCCTGTCAGCATTGCGAAATACCTGGACCGAATTTCAAGAACGGATACCAGAATACAGGCAGAAACGGAAATCAGAGCAATCAGCATGCATCCGTTAAAGAAAGGCAGCGTATAGTTTCCCCATACTGCTTCAATTGTATTCCCCAAAATTTCCAGAAACCATCTTCCGCTCGTAAGGCCGGCACCGTAACCGCCCGGCGTAAAAGTAATGTTATCATAGTTATTGAGAATATTGGTCATAATAAACCCGTGTGCAAGCAGGCCGGCGCAGAATGCCGACAAAAATATCAGACGACAGTCACGAAAAACCCCCGTCCAATATTCTTTGTCAGCAGCAGAAAAAGGGATTCTTTTTGATAAACTATTATTTGCTCTGCGGGATTTCTCATCTATGCACATATTTGACACCTCTTTTTTTTTATCATACTATTAAAAAAGAAAATGGTCAAATGAAATCCATTTTTGTCAAGATTATCAGGTTCACTTTTTCCATCGTTTTACCCCTGATGATACTGACTCCGGTCAATCCCTTTCAAACCGACATACGAGATCAGCACCGGAACCAAAATCATCCCCGCGGCAAACATAAGGCCGGCAGCCGCCGGAAATCGGTATTCCATATATCCGGCAATCCGTTTCAATGCGGCGACCACTCCGTATCCTGCGCCGCCGCCGATCACCAGGGTAATCAGAACAGCCGGAAGGACAAAAAGAAGACTTTCCCAGAACAGCATGGATCTGATCTGCCTTGCTTCCATCCCGATGGCTTCCAGCACGGCAAATTCTTTTTTGCGGGCGGCCACGTTTCCGATCATCAGATTTACCAGATTCAGCACGCTGAACAGAATCACAAACGCCGAGATCCCGTAAATCTGCATTTTCAGCTTCCGTATGGACGACGAATCATCCAGCATCTGTTCCCGCAGTGTTTCAACGGAAAGATCAGGATAAAGCTCTGTCAGAGCGCGGATATCTGCTTCTGTCTGTTCTCCGTACCGGTCATAGTCCTCCACGGAAATGCAGAAATCAACGGCCGTATTCATATCGCCCCACAGTTTTTCCATCGTCTGGTCTGTCATGGCGATATTATACCCTCTGTCCGAGGGCACCATGCCGGGAGCGACCGCGGCAATCTCCAGCGTTGTCTCATGTTCCTCCCCGTCGAACCAGTGAAGCGTCATCTGATCGCCAACCTGAAAAGATACCCCGTTAATCTGGGACAGAAATTCACTGTTGGTAATAAAAATGCCGTCTGTTTCGCACAGATATTCATAGTCCCGGCGGCCTTCCGCTTCGATTCTGAAATGGTCCTCCTCGTTTTCCGTCAGCCGGTAAAACCCCTGCGTCCAGGAAGCGCCTTGATATTCGACGGTTCCGTATGTTCCGTGTTTCGTTTCCACAGACCGGACATGGGGAATCAGAAGCAGTTGTTCTTTCAGATCTTCGCCAAGATGCCCCGTAAGCTGCATCCCGGTAGGTCCATAGGGAAGGGGCATATGTGGATTATATAAATAGGATACCCTGTATTCCGCATCGGCAAAATCACCGGTGCGGGAATATGCCTGCTCATCCCAGGAATACAGATAAGAAGCGGCAATCATAAACAGAATTCCCCCAAAGGCAATGGATATGGTCATCAGCCTTCTCTTTTTCCGGTTTCTTCCCTGCCCGATCTGCGCCATAACAAAAGGCGTCAGCTCCCTGTGCCGTAACGGAGTAAATCCGCCCGCCTTCTTTTTCGGTTCCGGACCGCTTTCTTCCGTCATTCCCGACGCTTCGACAGGAGAAACCTTTGCCGCAAGAGCCGCCGGTCTGCCGGCTGAAATCTGCACCATAAGAAATCCGAAAGCGCCTGTAACCGCCGCCGTCAAGATGTAATTGACAAAGCTCCATCCTTCCGGCTCCAGGAAATATGCGAGAATGCCGCCCAGAACCAGGGCCGCCGGCACCGAGACCGTACACAGCCAGAAACCCTCCCGCCGCACCATCTTTCTGATCTGCTTCCCGGTCATTCCTATGGTCTGCAGTTGACCGATCTGCCGGGTGCGCGCGGTGACGGACAGATAAAAAATCGTGTAAATCACAATGCCGCCGGCGGCCAGGATCAACAGGGAAATGAGAAGCATCGCCTGGAACACAGGATTTTCCTCCTGCAAAGACTCCTGAAATCTGCCGTTGATATTTACATCGGAACGTTTTACGCCGTAATCCGCAGCGATCTGATACACGACCGTCTCAAAAGCGGAGGATTCCATATCGGACGCACCCGCAATCCGGACAAGGGCGGTATATCCCGTATCCTTCATCGGCATGCCGAAATCCGCATATTCCCTGGATACATAGACCGGATATACGGACTGTGCCTGCCCTCCGTCGGTATATCCGCAGATGACAAATTCCTCCTGCGTATCCCCCGCCGCCAAAGTCAGCTTCTCCCCGATTGCGCAGGGCCGCCCGATCTGCTCCATAAATGCCCGGTCCACCACGATTTCATGATAACGCTCCGGCGCTTTCCCCTCCGCCAACACGAAAGTCCGGATCCGTTCCGCCTGGCATTTCTGATAAGTGAAGCAGTATTTCACGCCATTGTGTTCAAATTCTCCGGTGTCTCCTTTATAAGGAAGCAAAAGCTCCACCCGCTCATCCCGGGCAGCCTGTTCCATCTTCTGTTCCGGCATATTCATATACATAACATGCTGCATCTGTCCCAGCATCCTCTGTTCCGCCGTCCGGGTTTCCTGCAGAAACAGCACGATGGTCATAATAAAGGTAAGGGAAAGGGTAATGGTCAGAAGTGAAAAGAAAGTATACAGCCGTTTCCCCGCCAGATTGCTCCTGGCAATCCGGAAAATGATTCCGTTGTTATTATTTGAATCCAGTCTCATAACGGTCACCTGCTTTCCACAATCCGCCCGTCCTCGATGCGGATCGCCCGGTCTGCGACCTGGGCAATTTCGTCATTGTGGGTAATCATCACAATGGTCTGATGGAATTTCTTTCCGGTGGCCTGCAAAAGCCCGATCACCTCCCGGCTGGTACGGCTGTCCAGATTCCCGGTCGGCTCGTCGGCCAGGATAATGGCCGGCTTGGTAATCAGCGCCCTGGCAATGGCCGTCCGCTGCTGCTGTCCGCCCGAAAGCTTGCCCGGCTTTCTGTCCAGCTTGTTCTCAAGCCCCAGAGCTTTCACGATCTCCTGCAAATATTGGCTGTCCGCCCGCCGTCCGTCCAGCTCTACGGGCAGAACGATATTGTCATAGACAGTCAGATTGGGAATCAGATTGTAGTTCTGGAATACAAACCCGATTTTCCTCCTGCGGAAAATGGTCAGCTCGTTTCGCTCCATTTCGGACAGCTCCTGCCCGTCCACCGTCACGGTTCCGCCGGTAGGCGTATCCAGGCCGCCCAGCATGTGAAGCAGCGTGCTTTTCCCGGAACCCGATGTCCCCACAATCGCGGTAAAGCTTCCCTGCTCAATCGCAAGCGTAATGCCGTCAATGGCTTTCACCATAAACGGCTCCGTTCCATAATATTTGGTAAGATTGTTCGTCTGTAAAATATCCATGAATGGCCTCTCCCTTCACCATAGTCTGACAGCGCATCCCCCGCCGCCTTTTACAGCAACCATTATAAAAGGAGATTTTATCAATCCGGTTTCGTTTTGCAGGAGAATGGTTTCGGAAATGAAACAATTACCGTACTCTCGAAAAGTCCTCCGCAAAAACAGGCAGCGTACATCTTTACGGTATATGATGCATGGGAAGAAATACGGAAAATAGGGAACCCTCTCCCGGTACGGAACGCACCATAATATAACCGCCTTCACGCATAACAATATTTCTGGCAATATATAAGCCCAGCCCCAGTCCCTTTGCATTCCGGGAAGAATCTTCCCGGTAAAATCGTTTAAAGATATCGTTGTAATGGGCAGGCGCAATGCCCTTTCCGGTATCCCGGACCCTGATTTCCGCATATAATTCTCCCGGCCGCACATCAATGCAAATCAGGCCTCCTTCCGGCGTATACTTCACCCCGTTGTCCAAAATATTTCCGACGGCCTCCGCCGTCCATTTGACGTCATGGAATGCCGTTATGTCCGGATCGCAATGAACTGACAAATCAATCTTTTTTCGGTCTGCCTTTCGGACAATGCCGTTGACGGAAGCGGTGAGCGTGTGCAAAACAGAGGTATTCTCTATATTCATCCGTATCAGATCGCTTTCCAGCCGGGAAGCTTTCACCAGCGAATCAATCAGGAATTCCAGGTTTCCAATCTGCTGCCCCATGATTTCCGTAAACTGTTTTGCTTCATCCGGCGAAAGATCCGGCTCCGTAAGCATGTCCTGATACATGCGGATATTGGATAAGGGCGTTTTTACCTGATGGGCAATCTCAGAGATTGTTTTCTGCAGCTTTTCCTTTTCCCGCTCGCTTTCGGACAAACGGTTCCGGGTAATGTTTTCCAGTTTTTCCAGTTCCATTGTCAGCTTTGAGGTCAGGGTTTCCTGATTCTGACCGCAGTCCCAATCAGCTCTTGCGTTTTGGCGGCAGTCCTCTCCGATCCGGTTGTTTCCGTTTCTTATGATCTGATCGGCTTTCCGGCATACTTCTTCCGAAAAAGCCACAAATCTTTTGCGGAAATACAGATAATATCCGAGATCCAGACAACAGAAAAGCAGCAGAAACAAAAAAGCAACGGCGCTTATCCGGCCTTTCGGCAACTGTGTCCGGAAAAAGATGCCGCCTGCGGCGGCCAGAATAACATGAAGGGTTATCAGTGTATATCGAAACGCTCTCATCCCGTCTCTCCCTCCGTATCGATCCACCGATATCCCATCCCATAGATCGTCTTTATATAATCAGAGGTTTCATCATTAATTTTATTTCTCAGACGGCTGATATTCAGAGACAGGGTGTGTTCATTTACATAATTCCCCTTGCTGTCCCATATATGTTCCAGCAGAACGCCTTTTGTCAGAATCTGCCTGCGGTTTTGAATCAGACACTGCAGAAGGTCAAACTCCGTGGGGGTAAGGGATAAGAGCATTCCGTTTTTATAAACAGTCCTTTTCTCAAAGTCAACCGCCAGATTCCCAAATGCATACCGGGGACTTTCCCTCCTCTCGGTACATCTGCGCAGCACGGCCTGTATTTTCTCCATAACGATCTGAATGCGGAATGGCTTTGTAATATAATCGTCCGCTCCCAGATGGTATCCTCCGATAATCTCCTCATCCAGATCGCGGGCAGTCAGAAACATAAAGGGCAGCCCCAAGGGCGCGAGCCGGTCCCTGGCAAACTGAAAGCCGTCACCGTCGGGCAGGTTCACATCCAGCAGAATCAAATCAAAGGAAGCTTCCGACAGCAGCTTTTTCGCTTCCGCCAGAGTGTATGCGGGAACAGGGATGATTCCTCTTTTTTGCAGGTTGTAGCATAAGCCGCCGTTTAATATTTCGTCGTCTTCGATGATCATGATCTTGTTCATAAAGCGAAATCCTTTTTATCAGAAAAATGCCTTTAGAATGTGCAATTGTCAATGCTTTTGTACATATGAAAAGACATCAGGCCGCCAGTCTTCTCAACTGCCAGCCTGATACAACTCTCAAAAAATTGATTATTTATTTCGCCATCAGCAACATCACTTCATTGCTTCTGGTGACAAATTCCGTCATCCGCTCCGGCGTCAGCGTTCCGTGGCTTAACTGGGCCAGGTCATAAAGCTGGTTGCAGAACATGGCGGCATGCTCGGAATCCTTGTGATCTTTCAGGTACTGCACCAGCGGATGGCTGGCATTCAGCACCAGGGTCTGTCCCTCGTCGGCGCCAAAGGAAGAGTCCATACCGTACATCTTCATCATATCCTGCATTCTCCGGCCTTCCTCGGAAACGGTAATCATGGAAGCCAGGGAGGCATTTTTCAGCTTCTCTACCTTCACTTCCAGCTTCTCCATCTTCAATGCTTCTTTGAACACGGCGGACAGTTCCTCGCCCATGGCCTTGATCTGCTCTGTCTCGGCTTCGTCCACCGTTTCCTTGAAGGAATCGCTTAAATCGGCGTCGATCCTGACGAATTTCAGATTCTCATTTTTCTGCTCCGTATGGCTGATAAAAGGCGTGTCAATATTGTGGGTCAGCAGCACCGCGTCAATGCCTTCCTGACGGAACATGGCGATATACTGGCTCTGCTCCTTCTCATCGGTGACATAGAATACCGTATTCTCATGGGCTTCCTTATTTTCCTCCAGAAGCTCAGGAAGAGTCAGATATTTGCCGTCAATGTTTTTGTAGAGGATGTAATCCTTCATCTTCTCATCAAATTTGTCGTCTCTCAAGCAGCCAAACTTGATAAAAGGACTGATATCATCCCAGTATTTCTCATAAGTTTCCTTGTCGGTTTTGCACATGCCGCTTAACTTGTCCGCCACCTTCTTTGTGATATAATCAGAGATTTTTTTCACAAAGCCGTCATTCTGCAGTGCGCTTCTGGATACGTTCAGCGGCAGGTCGGGACAGTCGATCACGCCTTTTAACAGCATCAGGAATTCGGGAATCACTTCCTTAATATTATCAGCGATAAACACCTGGTTATTGTACAGCTTGATGGTTCCCTCAATGGACTCGTACTCCATGTTGATTTTCGGGAAGTAAAGGATGCCTTTCAGGTTAAAGGGATAATCCATGTTCAGATGAATCCAGAACAGCGGCTCCTTATAATCCCGGAATACTTTGCGGTAGAAATCCTTGTATTCCTCCTCGGTGCAGTCGTTGGGATGTTTGGCCCACAGCGGCGCGGTATCATTGACAGGCTCCGGGCGCTTTAAGATTTTGGCTTTTTCCCGGCGGGGAGAGATTTCCACGGTTTCTTTCTCACCGTTTTCATTCTCCTGTTCCTCTGTCTTCGCTTCTTCCACGATATGCTCAATCACCGTATCGGTTTCCAGCACGTCGGCTTCGTCAATAGTCTCATATTCCGGCTCTTTGCCTTTGACGGTCACATAAATTTCCGTCGGCATAAAGGAACAGTATTTTTCCAGCACCTCTTTTACCCGGTATTCATTGGAAAATTCCACGCTGTCCTCATTGAAATACAGGGTGATGGTGGTGCCCACTTCCGTTCTGTCGCTGTCGCCCATCTCATATTCCGTGCCGCCGTCGGACTCCCAATGTACGGCTTTCGCGCCTTCCTGGCAGGACAGAGTGTCGATGGTAACACGGTCGGCTACCATAAACGCGGAATAAAAGCCCAGTCCGAAATGACCGATAATCTGATCCTCGCTGGTTTTGTCCTTATATTTCTCCAGAAAATCCTGGGCGCCGGAGAAAGCGATCTGGTTGATATACTCGTCCACTTCCTCAAAGGTCATGCCGATGCCGTTGTCCGTGACGGAAGCCGACTTGGTTTCCGGGTCAAGCTCCACGGTTACTTTCGCCTTATAGTCTTCCGGGAAGGAATACTCACCCATGACTTCCAGTTTTTTCAGCTTCGTCACAGCGTCGCAGGCGTTGGATACCAGCTCTCTGTAAAAAATGTCATGGTCGGAATAGAGCCATTTCTTTATAATGGGGAAAATATTTTCACTGTTGATCGATAAACTGCCTGATTTGTTGCTCATAATCACAGCTCCTTTACTTTGATTTTCTGTTTTTGATATCTCCTCGTTGGGCGCGGATTTTCCTATACGGATACGGCTGCGCCGTCCGGATGAATTTGGAAAAAATACTTCCAAACTTTTTACTAGAGTATATATTAATACCTTTGTGGAGGATTGTCAAGAAAAAATTAGCACTCGATTTTGTTGAGTGCTAACAAGAGGGCTCATATGTTTCAAATAACAGCATGTAAAATCAAAAATGGGCAGAGAAACGTTTTCCCTGCCCGGTTTTCTACCGCATTTTAAATGTAGCGCATTCGGTCTGTTTTGCTTTCGTGGCGCCGTTTCCCGCGATACCGATATTTTCGGCCTGACAGAAACGATCTGTGTTGTATACACAATTTACCGCCTCACATTTTACATCCAGATGCGTGTTGGGAGATTCGGTGGAATCTTTAAAAGAATCCCCGGATTTCTCTTTGAAGCTTCCGCAGCAGGTGCAATCGGAAGTTTTTGCATCCTGGCCTTCCACTTCGATTTCTTTTTTACAGCACAGCAGATCTGCGTTATGCAGACAGGTGGTTACACTACAGCCTAATTTTGTCATAATCAGACACCTCCTTATATTTTCACAACGGACATGCAGGGCCTGTATTCAGGTACTTTGCCGCTTTTCCGTTTTCATAAGGTAGTATGGCTGTATTCAGACAAAATATACGGTTTATGATTACTCTGTTTTCTGCCCTGCCTGCTCGCAAAACTGCTCTGCTTTTTCTTTTACGGTCTGATAAAATGCTTCTCCGTATGCCCGGAACTTAACGGCATATTCTTTTACCTGGGGAAGCACTTTCTCCTGCATCATCCGGGTGGACTGGGCAAACCCCTTTCTCAGACCTTCCATAGAGATGTCGTAACCCTTTCCCATTCCCCGGAACATTTTCTGCAGCAGATCCGCCATCGGATCGGACAGCAGGTTTGCCACGCAGATTGTCAGCACAGCCGTGGTAATCAGGGCAGTCAGACCCACGCCCAGTAAAGAGCCTACGCCGGCGGCGATACCGAATACCACCGCGGCCGCCAGACTGGCGATAATGTACAGTGCCGCCATCGTCAGAAACACCGCGCCCGCTACCTTGATAATCTTCACCGCTTCCTCCCAGGTAATTTTTCCGGCCGCCGCATTCTTCGTGGCATTGTCAGCATCCATACCGGCACATACGCTGACGGTCAGAAGTTCCACGGTCACATCCTCCGGCAAGGTAGTCAGACTACCGTTTCTGTAGGCGATCCAGGTAGCCAGAGACTGGAAACATTTCAGCTTCGTATCTGTCCACATATCCGTGACAAAAACTTTTACCGCATCTTCTTCCGCCGCCTGCTCCAGCAGCCGGGAGAAGTTCTCACAGCCGTACAGCATGGCTCCGGATTTCTCGATACCGTCCGCCAGCACCTGATTCAGATTTTCCAGGTCGGTTTCTGTCACGGAACCTTTCGGCGGAATCCGAAGGGTTTCTCCACTGACCCGCTCCGTGTCGTAAGTCCACTCGGAGACGGCAAGATCATTCATATTTTTCAGACTCTGTCCGTCCACGGCGTCGATGGCCACCAATACGTTCATTCTGCACCAGTATTCTTCTTCCAGAGACATTTCTCCGGTGCGGCTGTCGATCTGCTCCATAATCCACTGGTTAATATCCGCTTCCATGGCTTCCTCACATTTGGAATGGTAGCCGTCCACTACCGTGCTGATCTTCTCCGCCAGCTCTCTGGCAGACTCCTGGGATACGTTGGGGAACTGTTCGCAGTAAAAACGTGCCATGCAGTCGATGGAGCCTTCCTCCTCAGAATGAGAGGTAAGGATTTCCTCCAAAATTTTCTTTACCGTATCCATTTCTTTTCTGGGAATTTTCATAAAATCTTCTGCCATAAGTAATGTCCTCCTAATTTAGTTCCGCTGCGGCTTATTCAGGCCCCTTTGTATCTGGGAGAATTTCCGGCCATGTGCCATGTCCGTAAATCCTCCCGGGGCCTTCATAAGCCTCCGCTGTTTTTAGTTCCGCTGCGGCTTATTCAGGCCCCCTGTATCTGGGAGAATTTCCGGCCATGTGCCATGTCCGTAAATCCTCCCGGAGTCTTCACAGGCCTCCGCTGTTTTTGGTTCTATAAAATCGGTATTCTTTCCTGATGCACATAATATATCACATATAATATTATATGTCAATATATTTTGTTGTATATTTTTGTTGTAATTAATGCTGTGTTTTTTTCCTTCGGTTTGCCGCAATTAAAATCTGCCGCTTCATAGCCTTTTTCATGTAAATATCATAAGGATGACAGACTGCAGGGCCCATCGCCTCATCCGCCGTTATCTCCGACCCGCTGTCTGTCATGTCATCCTTCCAGTAAAACCCTTCCTCATCCTCGGCCAGATCGTCAAATTCCAGCAGCACCGGTCGTTTTCCGGGAGCGGTTCGTCTGCCTACGGACGCGCATTCAAAGCGGCCCTCTTTTAAGGCCAGCCAGTATTCTGCCGTTTCCGCCGTATTCGTCTCGCCGAAAGGCTTTGTATAAACCACCTGTTCCAACAGCTTTTCCTGAAACAGCTCCCGGCCGACAGGCTCTAAATACCCTTCCTGATATAATTCTGACAGCGCCTCCCGCACCAGATTTTCAATATCCGCTCCCGTATAAAATTTATGCTCAAATTCCGCCGCATAATCAAAAACGGCGTCGCCGAATTCCCTTAGTTCCTCGTCAATAAACCGCTGCCGGAATAATCCGGGATTCTCTTCTCCTTCTCTCCTGACAATCTGCCGTAAAATCGCAACACATTCCTCATGCATGGGCAAAAACGTGTAAAACTTCTTTGAGATTCTGCCCGCCCGTGTCAGTTCACGGGGCAGGTTCTGCACCCGGTTGGCCGTGGCAAAGAGCAGGCACTGCCTGTCATTTTCCTGCATCCAGTTCAGCAGCCGGGCCAGGATCCGGTTGCCCACGCCTCCGTCGGTTTCACCCTTTCCCTGGGTTCCGCCCAGCTCTTTTTCAATCTCATCAATCCACACAACACAGGGGGAAACCGCCTCTGCCAGTTTTAATGCCCTGTCCAGATTGGCCTCCGATTCTCCCACCAGACCGCCCAGAATCATGCCAAGATGGAACCGGATCAGCGGCAGAGAAAGCTCCGCCGCCACTTTTTTTGCCAGCAGAGATTTTCCGGAGCCGGGAAGACCTGCCACCAGAATGCCTTTTGGAAAACGCTCTCCCCTTGCTCTGGCTGCGGCCGGATCCCGCAGATACTTTTTCTTTTCTTCAATCCATTCCAGTACGCCGTCCAGGCCGCCCACGGGAGGATTGACTGCCTGAACAAAAGAGATTGTTCCATCCTTCTTTACCATGGACTCTTTTTCTCTCAGAATCAACTGATTGCAGTAGTCGTTCAGCGCTTCCGCCTGTTTTCCTTTTTCATCTTCCTCCTGTTCCGATCCTGCCGCGGACACTCTGCCGAACCTGGAGCGTACCATAGACAGAATCGAACGGATCTGACGCTCATTCAGCCCCCGCAGATTGGCCAGAAAACGATCCTCCGGCCCGTCCGCCGCCGCTCCGTATTCCTCCATCAGCCGCCGGATCTCATACATGCCGATCATCGGCACGTCGATCAGCTCAATATAGGCTTCCAGCCCTCTGGGAATCAGTTTTTTGGGAGAAGAAATCAGCAGATTTGCGATCTGGAAAGGATTTTGCTCGCTGGCATCAATAAAGTCTCTGATATAAGTGTCCCGGCTGTAAGCATCCGGATACAGCAGATGAAAATCCCGGCAGAAATAATAGAAAGGGCCATGATAACTGTCCATCCGGTATGCCCGCGGATTCAGCGTACCCGGATTGGTATACCGGATAATATTTCCTTTATTTCCATGATCCTCACGGGAGTACAGTGCTTCCCGGAAGGTAAACACTTCCTCGCAGACCGTACGGCCCTCCCGCTCCGTCTGACGATACAGGTTAAAACAGCCCGACTGATCGAATATTTTTTCAATCAGATTTCTGTCTTCCGTCACCAGAAAAATGACAGGCATCGTATCCTTAACCAGAGAAATCCTGCGGATCACGTCATCTATTACAGGAGATTCGTATGGACATGAACGATTTAACTTCACTTCGGTTTTTCCGATGATCTCCTGTTCTGTGCCCCTATATCTTATTTCACCGCGTTCCGTTCTGTTGTTCTCCATTCTATCATACCCCATTCCGCCATACTCCATTTCGCAGGCATACATATTCAGAACAGCACTGTGTCTGGCTTAATAAACTATCTTTTTATTCTTCCATCCAGAACAATTGCTTCCGCTCCCGGTCCCACACGCCGACACGGCTGTCGGGCGTCTCAAAGCCAAGTAACTGATCCGATTTGCTGACAACAACCGCCGGAAAAGGAAGTTCGCTTTCCGCATCTCTTTCCGCTTTCTCGCAGACCGCCGCGCTGCCGGACAGATTCATTCTTCCGTTTGCCCCGTGCCAGTCGAAGAAATCCGCCGGACCGTCCGTCAGATTCGTAATCAGTTCCCCGTTTTCCCTCACCAAAACATATGTTTCGCCATTCAGACAGGCAAAAGCTGTTTTTCCTTCTTCTGCGGTGCCAGGCGTTTGTCCCTTCTCTGTTTTCAACTCTGGTTCCAAACAGGAATATTGTCTGAGTCTGCCGCTTTCATCCACCCCCAGTATCCCTGTCCGCCGGTCAAAAGAAAAATCGATCATGCCCGCTCCCCGCATCGGATACCCGTTCACCGTCAGAGACCCTTTCCTGTCCACACAGGCAAAGTCCCTGTGACACACCTGAACGCGGACGCCCCATTTTACAAAACGGCGATTCAGGGTCAGCGCCCAGACAAAACCGCCGGGATTCAGGCGGCGGGAACAAACCGCGCGCCCTTCCTCCATAAAAAGAATCGACGTTGGAACCGTCCCTTTGTTAACTAGTTTTTTCCACTGAAATAACGAACTATTTTCCAGAGGCATTTCTCTGACTTTGCCGGTCCAAATCTCTATTTCATACCGTTCCGCCGTTATGGCAATTTCCGCCCCCGCATCCTGTTCTCTACCGCCATCCATCTGCCGGCCCGTCCGTTTTTTTGCCTCATACCCGGCCTGCCGGTCAATTTCTTCCCTGTCCGCTTCGGTCACAGGGATCTCTGCCAGCTCATAAAACAACAGAAACAGTCTGCGGTAAATATCCGCAGACGGCCCGCCGGCAGACGCCCTCATATCTGACTGCCGTTCCGCACCGGTATATTCGGAAATCCTATGAAAAAGCGCCTGAATTTCCCCGATCACCCGGCCGTCTTCTCCGGCAGATTTCTCCTCTTGTTTCAGTGTTTCCGATATGCCGATCAGCCATTCCTGATAAGCGC
Source organism: uncultured Lachnospiraceae bacterium (assembly GCA_948470335.1). Classification (GTDB taxonomy): domain Bacteria; phylum Bacillota; class Clostridia; order Lachnospirales; family Lachnospiraceae; genus Paralachnospira_A. Next base: position 38,422 of record CAOKOL010000016.1, read on the forward strand.
CGTTTTCCAGCGCTTCCATAGCATCCGAAAAGCAGAAATATTTCCGGTAACTTTTTAAATTGTTGATATGATATCCTTTAAACTGCATACTTAAATATCCCAAATATTTTCCGCGGGTTTCCCGGAGTGTCCCGCATTGCGGCCGGCATCCTTCCGACCGTCCCGATGATTCCGCCAATGTTCCGATACGAGGGAATCTTCCCCCCACTCCAGGCCGCGAACCCGACAAAACCAGTGCAGCAGAGATGTCGGAATCTCATTGATCCGGTACAGGCCGCCATCCGCCGCCGCTTCCATATCCGCCAGTGCCTTTTCGGCGCAGGGCAGAGCGAATTCGCTTCCGGTAAGTGCCAGAAAACACTGCTCCTTTTTCCATCCCAGGGCAGCAAATACCTTTCTGCATATCCGGCCGAACCCCTGATACCAGGAGGCATAGGCGGCATCCTGCCAGAGAAATCTGTCCGCTTCATACAGATAATTATTTTCCCGGTATCGAACCGGCTTATTATAATACTGCCGGGACCGGCCGTCCTTCGCAAGACAATCACCGAAAGAAACGGATACTTCCTGCCCCGGATGCAGCAGAAACTGCGTTTCCGTCTCCAAAACCTGAATGACGCCGGTGCCAAAGCCTTCCGGACAGACACTGCGGCAATATTCCCAGACAGTCCGGATCCGCGGAAACAGAATCACGTTTACCGGCCCTGACCCGGACAGCGTCCCTGCCATCTGTTCCAGCCTGACGGCAAATTCCAGCGCCTGCCATCGTTCCAGCCTGCTCTCCGGCACGCTGACCAGAAGCAGCGACGGTTTTTCTCTGCACAGTCCTCCGTCATCATCTTCTGCTCCTGGTATCGCCTGTATATTGTTAAAAAAATCTTCCAGTTTTCCGCAAAAAAAGGCTTCGGGAGAACGACCGTTTCTTTTATGAACATACTCTCCCTCCGCCAGCAGGGGAACCGTTCGATAAATGCCATTATCTCTTATCAACCGCCGGGCGCAAAGCTCTGCCGGCCTCCAGTCGATTCCGATGACATTCATCTTTCGAACATCCGCCGCTTTCATGGCAGATTCCCAGTATTCCTGATCCAAATATCCAAAATAGTCCATATAATGCCTGTTTCCCATTGAATGCCGCTGCCCGGATCAGCGGAACAGCAGCGCCCAAATCACTGCGCCGCATAAAAATGCCGCTGTTATAACCGCCCGGATCAGCCGGTGTTTCGACGCATCCCCCGGCACTTCGCCAGCTATTTTTATGGGTTCCCCGGCGCCGGTATCCGCAACATATTTTTGGTCTTCCGCCTGTTCCTGCGGCGGCTCCGGCAATCCGGTACAATAAAATACGTTCTCTCCCCGGACGGCCCGTTCCAGCGCCTGTTTCACGGACAGGTCGGAATCCATGTCCCGGATTCCGGGCCATTCATCCTGTTTCAGCCTTTCGGGCGATTCCGGCCGTCTATATATTTCCCGCATATCAGAAGTGCTGTCCCAGCATTCCTGATACGCCGAAAGCGTGGCCTTTTCCGTATTCATTCCGTTTTTCGGTTCCTCCCAGCGGGGAACCACATACCGCTCCGTCAGATACCGGAAATCTGCCATGGAAGGGAAGGCGGAAGGCCGGAATCCGGAATTTATTTTCCAGATAAATCCCACAAATCCATAAGCCGGACGCCGCCCCTCATCCTCAAAGGAACTTAATGCAATATCTCTGAAATAGGCAGCTACGCCCACCGCCCCGTATACGCCGTCGCTGATTACAGCCCTGCGCACCTGATGCATGGTTCGCATTTCTTCCGGCTCTCCGGTGCAGCGAAGAATCTGTTTCTTCCATTGATATACCTGCTCTTTTGACATATCCGCCGGACGGACCAGCAGTCCCTCCCTGTAATCTCCGTACCGGGTTCTGCTGTGGATAATAACCGCCGCACCAGGTTCTTTTCCTTTGTTTTCGGCATGTTCCGTTTCTCTTTCTCTTTTATTATGCTCTGCCATGATCGAATATTCTGTCATACTTTACAATCCGTATACATTTCTTTCCGGTTTTCATTGTTTCCGCTATTCTCTGCCCTATCCCCGTTTTTTTAGTTTCCTTCGTTTCAGCAAAATGCGTCCCTCTTCTCTCCCGGCACAGGTCACATTCATAAAGGCCGAGCGGCCCGCGCTGTTGAGACTGGGAAACCGGGTGCAGCAGGAAACCGAAACGCCGCGGACTGCCGCTTTTAGCGCCTGATGCAGCATCGTCTCTTTCAGGCTGCCGGGATAAACTTTCAGCGCTGTCTGTTCCGTATTGGCATGCAGATCTGTTTCCGATATGCCTGCCGGCCCCGGTTTACCGCAAAGAAGCTCCGCCGTTAATTTTGAAAACCGGTCAAATTTCACCTGTTCCTTATAAGCTGCTCCCCGGCTTTCCTCCCAGTAACGCATTTCCCATTTGGGAAGCACATAGGTTTGAACCAGCGATGCAAAGCTTTCGGCCGAAGGAAATCCTTTTGCAATCCGTACCGGATATCCCTCTCTTTCTCCCGGCCTTCTTTTCCATACAAATCCGAAAAAACCATAAACCGGCCGGCCGCCGCAGTCCCCATAATCCTCCCCGCCCAAAATATCTTTCATATAAGCCGTAGTCCCCAAAACCAGATGTTCCCCCAGACAAATAATCACCTGTCTTTGCTCATGGCTCTGGCGCAGGTCTTCTACGGATTCCGTGGTCTGCAAAATCACGGAGCGCAAATCGTAAATCTGCCGCGCCGTAAAATCCTCCGGACACTGAAACAATTTCCCCGGAAAATCACAGTATTTACTCCGGCAATGGATCAGAACCGAACTTTCGTCCACTAACATAACCGGCCTCTCTTTCTGTCAGCCGATCCCAGGGAATCTGCTGTCCGTTATCAAACAGCGCCATATTCTGCAGGGACCGCTTCATATCCGTCAGATCACGCTCCAACTGACAGCAGGTTTCCACCATCCGTCCCAGCTCCTCCTCCGTTGCCTGACGGCTTTCGCGGCGGGGCAAAAGCCGCCTGATCAGCCGGCGGCCTTTGTCTTTTTCACCGCGCTGCCGCAAAAGCTCCGACTTCATCTGTTCCATACGTTCCCGGTACCGGCGCAGCGCCGCCGCCATCCGCAGAAAAGTCAGATAGCAAAAAGGCTTCTCGATATTTTTCGGTTCCAGCTTTCCGCCCTGACTGATAGTTCTGCCCAGTGTCACCGGACACACCGATACCAATCGTCCCCTTTGTCCCGGAGACGGATAAAAAAGAATCGGAAAAACCTCTTTTAAAATATCCACCAGAAACGTTTCATTCCGTTTATCCGGCTCCACCAGATCATATTTGGTAATAATCAGACAGACCGGGGGCAGTTCTCTGTCTTTTCCTGTCCCGGCATCCACGGAGGCCCGATTCAGCATATAGTTCAGTTCCATGCCGCCGCCGTCACAGAGAATGGCATTGATAATCCCGTTTCTGGTATCGTGATTAAAATGGGACCCGTCCACACAGAGAAACAGGCAATCCGCCCCGTCCATATATTCCATCAGTTTTACATTGTCCGGGTTATCCTCATCCTCTTCCACCAGATTGCCGGGATAATCAATCCACTGAATCTCGTCGATGGTTTTCAGATTATATTTTAATATGAACGTATATTCTTCAATCCGGTCGCTGGGAGCCGGAAAACGCTCGTTTAAAGGCAGCCTGGTATCCCCAATCCGCTTGCACTGCCTGTTAAACTGGGCAAAATGATATTTCGGCGTCAGCGTAAACCCATAGATGCCTTTCATCATCTGGTGAAAGGTTCCATACATAAAAGTAGTCTTCCCCGACAATGTATTGGCACAGATCAATATTCTGCTCATAGCCGTCCGATCTCGCTGTTAAAAGCCTGAATTTCACTGTCACACCGTTCCAGTTCATTTTCCAGAAGCCGTTTCTGGCACAGCAGCGTTTTTCGTTTCTCCTCCCATTTGGCCTTTTCCTCATATAATTTCAGCTTATAATGAGCGGCATCCAGCTCCTGGTTCATGTGCAGCTTCAGCAGCTCGTAAAACTTTCCCGGTGTGATTTCCGCAGCTATCTGGGGCACCGTAAAAACAGGAGAAATCGCTTGGCGCAGCGCATCGGCCGCGGCTATGCCCGCTTTTTTCAGCTTCTTTCCGTACTTTGACTCTCCGAACGCACGCAGATCCTGCTCCAAAATCTGATGCCCCTCCCGTCCCTGATTCATCACGGCCTTCAACTGCTTGGTTCTGATTGCCCTGCGAATCGTCTCTTCGCTTTTCGGCGCCACTTTGGGATAATGAATATTCAGGTATTCCACTGCCTCGGCCACCGAATAAAACTGCTGTTCCGCATCTCTCTCTATCTCTTTCCGATCATATCCGTCTTTTTCCGCTGTCATACACTTACCCTTTCCTGTTCTCTGTCTTATATCAATCCGTCCGCCATTTCGGCAAGCGCCGCCTTTGCGGCTTCCGGTTCCCTGAGCGCCCAGTCCAGATATAAAAACGCCGCAGGCACCGTAAACCCCAGCTCCTCCACCAGTTCCGCGACGGTAAATCCTTCATATACATCCTCCGGCAAAACTCCTGCCCGAAACCACAAGTCCAACTGCTCCAGCAGCCGGGGCGTCATCTGTTCCATCTTATTCACAGCCTGCTCCGCCTCATACCGGGTATACCCGATCTCCAGCAGACAGGCCATTCTGTCAAAACGCTCTTTTCCTTCTTCCATCCGACTCCCCTTTCAGAACCCTTCCGTCACCAGTGCCGCGAAATTTCTGGCATCCGTCTCTACCGGCTGGTTATAATAACCCTCAAAATCCATCGCAGACCTGATATAATTTCCCACCAGATTCCTGCGCCATATTTCCACCTTGTCATCGGGAATATGCGGTTCCAGCTTTCCCTGCACCGCCTGCCACTGCATCATATGACGCACTTCATGAACCGCAGACACCGCACATTTTCTCAAAATCCGTTCGTCTTCCTGCAAGAGAAAATGGCTGTTCAGATAAATAGAACCTTCCTCAAAACTGCATTTTCCCATACAGGAGGCAATCTCGGCGCCTGAAAAAATCTGGTCCGAATCGGTAATCATTACATCGCATTCCGACATTCCATACAGATCCAGCAGCGCATACACAAAATCTTCGATCAGTGCCATCCGCCGCCGGGGACTCAGCGCTGCCAGCACTTCTCCGGCTACGCCGACGGCCTCTTTGGTTCTGCTCCCTTCGCCGCTGCCGGCTTCTTCACCGTCTCCGGCCGACCGGTCCGTTTCCGCAGCCACGCCGAAAAAACGTTCCGCCGTCTGTCTCGCCTGTCTCACCAGGCACATCTCCTCCTCTGACAAAACATCTTCTCTGCTTTTTCGGGAGATTCCTAAAAATAAGCCCAGCTTCTCATACACCCAGGCAAACCTGCGGCGGATCTCCGTCTTCATTTCCGTCACTGTCTGCAATAATACACTGACCAAACCCGGCCCCCTGACCGACCGGTACCCCAAAAATATCCGTACTTAGGGGTATCTGTCTTATTTCATTTAATTAATACAATTATTATAACACACTTTTAAAAAAGTGCAATAATATGTTGCTATTTCATTTCCGCTGATTCAGTTCCACTTTCCTGCGGCCGGTTCCTCAAAAACCGGAAAACGCTTTATAACAGGTAATTTTATACGTGGCATAAATAATACCGTTTACAGGACTGTTTGACAACCGCTGCGAAATATGTTAAACTTTTACAGATGTTTTATGTATTTTTTCACTTAATTGTATACAAAATTGAAATTATGAACCTAACAAAAAAGACTAAGGAGGAAATGAAAAATGAAACGATCAGGCCCTTTTATTTTCACACTGCTGCTGACCGTACTGTTCTGCACGGCATGCGGCGGAAACGGCAGCAAGTCCGCCAGTGCCACGACAATGCGCCTGGAACGGACGGAAGGTTCCGTGAGTGTATCGGACGATCAGGGAGAAAACGTAAAACTGCAGGAACATCTGCCTTTATACAGCGGATATCTGACAGAAACGGTGTCCGCCAGCTATGCCTGGATTAACCTGGATGACGTCAAGCTGGCCAAACTGGATGAAGACAGCCGGGCTTCCGTTCGCAAGGAAAACAAGCATCTGGAACTGACTGCTGATCAGGGAAGTCTGTTTTTTCATGTAACGGAACCACTGGAGGAAGATGAAACTATGGAAATCCGTACCGGAACCATGGTCGTTGGAATTCGGGGCACCTGCGGCTGGGTCGATTCCCGAAGCATAAACAGTTCCTCCGTCTATATTTTAGAAGGAACCGTTACCTGTGAACTGCCCGACGGCAGCGAAAGCGTTCAGATTTCCGGCGGAGAAATGGCAAGGGTCATCTCCGATGAGAACGGGAACATGCATCTTGAAACCAAACGTTTCTTCCGGGAGGATATTCCGCCCTATGTGCAGGCGGAACTGGACGATGCGCTGCTGACCGCAGTTCCGGAAACCCTTCCGGAAGAAGAAACCTCTTCCGAAGCGCCTGCCGAAACCGAAGCCGCAGAAGACGGCGTACATACAATGCCTGTTTCCAGTGAAGAATTGACCGATATTTTACGCCAGGCCAACGACAAAATCATAACCATACAGGCCGGTACAGGGGATAATACGCTGATCATAGACGATTTTTCTTTCATACATGAGAATGCCACCCTTCTGTTGGAGGAAGGCGTTTCTCTCTCCATCGCGGACGGAGGAACGATTAACGTCTATGGGAAAATGGAAGTGAAATCCGATATCACAAACGACGGCTTTATCCTGATTACGGAAAACGGAGAACTCAGAGTGGACGGTCAGTTTGTCAATACCGGTCTAATTTCCAACGGCGAATCAGATAAGGATACCGGAGACGGAACCACCCAAAATTCTCATATTGTCGCAGCCCAGGGCATCGAAAGTACCGGCGGAATCATTAATATGGGCACCATCGAGGGCACCATTACACAAACCGAGAACGGAGCGCTTACTCTGGTCGGAGGCACTGTGGAGCATATCGTACTAAATGGAGGCCAACTGATCAACGCTGGCGGTGCTTATGGTGAATTGACACAGAATGGGGGAACGATTAGGTAGGATCAGAATTTTTAATGGAGGAGGGCAGAAAGGGGGGGCTGCCTCCTCCGTTGATCTATGCATTTACTGTTATGATAAAACCAAACAAAGAACAGACTTTACTTTTTGCATTTCTTCTTCCGTAATATTCGTACTGCATGGAAGCGTGATAATTCTCTCCCAAAGAGATTCGGCCACAAAAACCTTACCTCTTGGAGATGACCGATAGGGTTTTTGCAAATGCACCGGTTTCCAAAATGGCCGCGCTTCAATATCTCGTTTTTTCAATTCATCACATATATATTTTGCATCTTTCAACGTCGCAGACACTGGCAGCACAATCCCGCTGAACCAGCAGGAACTTCCTTCCGTATGCGGGAAAAATGAAAAATCCCCCTTTCCATTCAGTGCCTCTTTATAATAAATCCGCACCCATCTCTTTGTTTTTACAAAATCATCCAGACATTCCATTTGCGCACATCCCACTGCGGCCTGAACATTCGTCATTCTGTAATTAAAGCCAACCATATCAAAGTCATAATCCGGCCAAACACGAGCGGTTGTGGTAAGATGGCGCACCAGATTTAACAATTCCTTATTATTGCCGACTACGGCCCCACCGCCGCCACAGGTTATCGTCTTATTACCGTTGAAAGACAGAACGGAAACATCGGCAAGTTTTCCAAAAGGCTGCTGATTATATTCCGCTCCAATGGCACAGGCAGCATCAACAACAAGGGGTAATTCATATTCGTCTGCAATGGATCGAAAAAGAGACATATCCGGAATATTTCCTAATGTATAAACCGGCATTATGGCCGCCACACGTTTTCCGCTTGGTTTATGAATAAGAATACTTCCTTTTTTCTCACAATACCGATTCATTTCCTGTCTAACTATTTTTGGATCTAAACACCAGTCATCAGCGCTGATATCCATACACCAGGGCTCCGCTCCGCAATGAGCGACGGCATTGGCAGACGCAATAAATGTAAACGTGGGAATGATCACCAGCTCCCCATGTTTCACTCCAACCGCTGTTAATGCCGCATGAAGTCCTGTCGTTCCTGCGGATGTTGCAACGGCATAATCACTTCCCGTAGCTTTGGCAACCATGCTTTCAAACCGTGTTACATATTCGCCAACGCTTGACACAAATGTTGTCTCTATACAATTATCCAAATATTTCTTCTCATTGCCAGTCAGATTCGGCACAGCCAAAAATATCAAAAATTTCAGTCCCCTTTCTTATCGTTATCGGTTGTTTTTATAAATTGTAGGACCCTACATCTTCCCATCAAGAGATTTTCCGGTCTCTATATGTTCAAAATTGGGCAGATATTCCGCTAGTATTCCAACAATGTCCTCTTTTGTAATAAGTTCACTCTCAAAGGCTTTGTCAAGCATGGCAATCAGATCAAGAACGGCATTTTTATCAGGTGCCGGTTTATCTGTTATCACCCCAAGAGATGCAAAACGTTCCAGATCCACATGCTCCCCCTGTACATAAAACTCCTCAGACGTTTTCTCTCCGCTCGTATCGGATTTGCTGAAATGTACGGGATAAATCCGGCTTCCTGCACGCAGTTCTTCGGCCTCTTTTATCGCTTCTTCATCACTTCCGCAATATTTTATTTCGTATCCGTAAGAGGCAAGCAATTCTTCGGCAATCCGGTCAAAACGCTCCATCTGCGCCTCATTTAACTTCGGAAAGAATATGGCACGGTTTTCCCCAAGCATGGCGGCAAGCATACAGATCTGTCCGGACTCCTGCGGGGAAACAAAGTAACGTTTTACATCGGAAGGAGCTGACAAAGGCTGCAGTCTGGAAATACGCTCCAGAAAACCGGCGGGAAGAGAACCGTTGGAAAAAGCTACATTCGCAAACCGCGCGGTTTTCACAGGAAAAGAATCGGAATATGAGAAAATCAGATCCTCCATAATTCTTTTGCTTGCTCCCATAATATTCACCGGATTAGCGGCTTTATCCGTTGATACACAAAAATAAGCCAAAGGATTATATTCCTCCAGCAGATCAAGCAGTCCTCTGGCATTGATTACGTTATTGCGGAGCAGCGCCTCCACCGAATATATGTCCTTTTCACTTCTTACATGTTTATGAGCCGAGAAATTGGCAACGATGTCAAATCCTCCATGTGCTTTAAAAAAACGTTTGAATGTCACAGAACTGTAATCCATCGGATAGGGAAGATAAACAGAAGGCACAAAAGAGCTGGAGGCACGCAGATTCCTTGTCAGCTCTGTTAAAGCATTCTCATTTGTATCTGCAACATACAGTTCCGAAGGCTTAAACGGCAAGAGCGCACGAATAAAAGAGCTGCCGATACTGCCCGCTCCTCCAATTACAAGAACGCTTTTTCCGCCGATAATATCAGAAAGATCTTCTCTGTAAGAATCTATATCTGTTTCGAACATTGAATCAGAACGTTTCGTCACATACGTTTTTATAAAATCATCAAGATTGAACATCATAAGCCCGCCCTCCGCACATCTGTTCGGCATTCCATGTGTTCGAAATATCCCCTTCGAACCATCCGAAAACTTCCGAACTCATACTCTGTTTTTTCTTTCTGCTGTCAATTATTCCGCATTAAATATTCCGCGAATCTAAAATCAAATTCCGTGTCAATATCAACGCTCCGCTCTTTCGGCATTATATAGGCATAACCACCCTCCCTGTATAAAAACCTGTCCTCGCGAAACCGCTCTATGTCCGCAATATATATAGCGCCATTCGGCCTGTAAAACGTCTTCATCCCTTGTCTTTGGCCATCCTGTCTTCTTTCAATAAAGCCATTCAGCGAATAATCTTCTCCCAGTGTCCCGCACCAGGCAAGCGGATGATCCAGTTCACAAACAGAGACTACCGCTGTCGCATTCTTTTCACCGTACAATTGATAAGCATTGATCAAATCTTCCGCACTTCTCATCGGAGACGTAGGCTGAAGCAGGCAAAACGTGGAAAATTCCTTTCCCATTTTCTCGTACCCAAGCAACACTTCCTCTATCGCATCCCACGACGATGCGGTGTCTGATGAAGTCGCTTCACTGCGGAGAAAGGGAACTTCCGCTCCATATTCACAGGCGATTTTTGCATATTCCTCAGAATCTGTTGATACCATAACGGTAGAAAACTGACCGGAATCTAATGCCGCTTCAATGGAATAGGCCATTAGCGGCCTGCCCAGTAATGGTTTAATGTTTTTATCTTTCAGCCCTTTCGAGCCGCTTCTTGCCGATATTATTGCAATATTTTTCAATCCGTTCCACCAAAAATCCGGCAAAGCATATCACTCATACGTTTTGCCGGATGCCTTATAAACAATTTTTAATCAATCTCATCTTTTGGATAATTAATTTCGAATATCGTAAAAACCTTTTTTCAAATCTATCATTCCATCAAAAAGAAATTTTTTTATGATCCTGATGATTTCCATGGAAGTTTTTCCATCGCCATAAACATGTGATGGTATCCTGTTCATCGCTGCCGTTCCTTTTATTGCTTTTGTTATCTCATTTTTTTCAACAGGACAGTTGATAATCGTTTCCGACATGATCCGCCCTTTCTGCCTGTCACCAATATTGATTACGGGCACACCAAATGCCGGAACCTCTATTATGCCGCTTGAACTGTTGCCCAAAACGAACGCAGCATATTTTACCGCACTGAGATATCGCTTCATTCCAAGAGAGCTGACTAACCGGACATGACTGTGCCCTGACGTATATTCTTCCCAAACCTCATTCACCGCGTTGCCGCCGGCATCCGTGTTTGCCTTAGTAATCAGATAAAAATAATCCTCATTCCTTTCCATAGCCGCACACAGTTCCAGCGCCTGTTCTGCCGCTGTCGAACATTCCAGGGTCACAGGATGAAAAGTGACAACCGCATACGGCATATCCGGCGGAATGCCGATATCGGATTTTATATGATCTTCATTCAATAATTCCGTATGAAAGATATTTTCAATTCCCAAAGCCCCCACATGAAACACACGCATCGGATCTTCGCCTAATTGAATCACTCTTTTCCGATAAAGCTCCGTCGCCGTGAAATGCAGATAACTCATCTTGGTAATCGCATGTCTCACACAGTCATCCACAGCTCCTTCCGTTACCTCGCCGCCGTGAATATGCGCGATCGGTATCCTCTCATTCATGGCCGCGGCCGCTACCCCCAGCATTTCCGTACGGTCTCCGAGAATAATCAGCATATCAGGCCGGTCACTGCGAAAGCAATCCGCAAATCCCCTTATGGCATTGGACATGGCCAACGAGACTTCATATTCACTGTCCCCCTCTGCCAGTATGGGTATCTCATGTGAGATCGGAAAGCCATCTTCCCTGATCCTGTTTATCGTATATCCCTGTTTCTCTGCCAGATGTCCTCCTGTGACGATCAAATCAAGCGCTAACTCCTGATCCCCGGCAATGCGTCTGATTAACGGTGTCAGCAATCCGTATTCCGCCCTTGTAGCGGTTACTACGGCAATTTTTTTCTTTCTCATAATATTTTCTTCTCTATATCTCCACCGGCTCATCCGCAGCAAAATCCCGTTTCGCTATGGTACCGATTATTTCATTCCATTTCATTGGACTCATTCCTGTTCCCGGCCGTTTGGTCGTTAGATTTTCCTCCGTAAATATCTCCCCTTTTCTGATCTCCCTTGCGGCCATAATGCTCTTTCTGACTATTTCAATATGCATCCGTTCGGATTCCGACGGTCTTTTCAGGCCGTCTCCCATGGCCCGCTCCGTATTTCTTATTGCCCTGACCATTTCCGCAAGTTCATCCGGTTCAAGACTCGCTTTGTGATCGGGTCCCTCCATATTCCGGTCAAGCGTAAAATGCTTCTCAATCACTTCCGCTCCCATGGCCGCAGCGGCAACAGCCACTTCTATTCCTTTGGTATGATCCGAATACCCGACCGCACATCCGCAGTGCGCTTTCATCGTCAGCATCGCATTCAGATTAACCTCCTCCACAGGCGCCGGATAGTTCGTCGTGCAGTGCAGAAGCGCAATGTTCCCCGCCCCGTTAGACCTCAGCACTTCCAGCGCGTCATCCACTTCCCGCAGCGTACTCATTCCTGTCGATAAAATCACATGCTTTCCCGTCTTCGCGATCTTTACAAGATATGGATAATTCGTAATCTCCCCGGAAGGAATTTTCCAGGTATCCTGCAGATCATTCAAAAAATCAATGCTCTCCATATCAAAAGGTGTAGACAGAAACCGAATCCCAATCTCCCGGCAGTAATCCGCAAGGTCCCGGAATTCTTTATTGCTCAGCACCAGCCTTCTGAGCATGGCTTCCTGTGATTCCTCTTTCCCCATATTTTCTTTTTGATATTCCGCCATCCGGGCCTGTTTTGACGCAAGCTTCCGGGGATTAAACGTCTGAAACTTTACGATATCCGCCCCGCATTTTTTCGCTGTTAAAACCAGCTCTCTGGCAGTTTTAATATCCCCGTTGTGATTAACGCCCGCTTCCGCTATAATCAGTATCTTTCCCATGTCATTCTGTCTCCGACTTTAATCTTTCCGCCGTATTCATATTCCGTAACTTCAACAAAGGTATCTTTTGTTTTCACGTAAAAGCCCCTGTCCGTTTTCCCGATAATCTGCCCCGGTATGTTAATATAGGCTCTCGCTTCTTTTATTTCCGATACCCTGCCGATCCTGATCTCCTTCCCATTTATAAAAGACGACGCCATGGGACCCGGAGCACACAGAGCACGTACAAAATTAAATATTTCCCGGCTTGTGGAATTCCAGTCAATCCGTTCATCTCCCGGCTTCCTCATCCCGCAGTACATTCCCACCCGGTCAATCGTATCCTGCCGTATTGCCTTCACTTCGTTGTTTTGAATCTGTTTTACCGCGTCATACAGAATATCCGCACATCCCGTATACGCTCTGTCAAGCAGCGTCCGATAAGTATCTTGATCCGTAATCGGAAAAGTTCTCTGAAGGATGATATCTCCCGTATCGATTCCCTCATCCACGTAATGAACGGTAATACCAAAAGCTTTCTCATCATTCATCAACACCCAATTAAGAATATTCCTTCCCCGATAAAAAGGGAGGTTTCCGGCATGGCAGTTTATTGTCTTTTGTTCCGGAAGATGAATCATCCTGTTCTTAAAGATCTGGTTAAAGGACATGGATACGAACAAATCCACATGATAGGTTTTCATTCTGTTTACAAATTCATCCGAGTTAATATCCTGATGAATTTCTGTCGGGATATGATATTCCTCAGCCAGGGAAAGCAATACCGGATCCCGTTTGTCATAGCGTACCGAAACAAAAGCGATCTCAATTGTTTTATCATCGTTCAGTTTTCTGAAAGCCTTATGCGCCCACGGACCATCCCCAAAATAACCGATCCGCATCATACCGCATACCTCCCGGCAAGTTTAAAATACCGATATGCGTGTATACTTTCATAACTAAATGATAAATAATTTAATGTATCATTTACCCCCCCCCCATGGAAAACGCCTGTGACCGTGCAGTTCTCCGGCACATCACGGCATATAATACTGCCTGCCCCTATAATACTGTTCATTCCAATCCTCACTCCCTGTATAACCGTTGCATTTGCCCCGACAAAAACATCTCTTTCGATTTCAGCCCCGCCGCAGACCGCGGCGCCTACGGAAATATGCGCAAACGTTCCAATCCTGCAGTCATGTTCAACAATCGCGCCCGTATTAATAATAGCCATATCGCCGATCACCGCGTCCGCATTCACAACCGCGTTTTTTCCAATAAATACGCCCGGTGCGATCAATGCCGAAGCGGCAGCAGCAGCGCTTGGGTCGATAATTGCGGGGAAAAGAAAGCCTGCCTTTTTTGCTTTCAGAAAAACTGCTCTGCGTTTGTCCGTCGATCGGATGCTCCCGATCGTAACAAACGCATACTTAAATCCTTCTGCAAACAATTCGGGAAGCAGCTCGTCATTTCCTGCCACTTTACAGCCAAGTATCGTATTTCCTGCGGGTATACTGTGATCGGTAATCACAATTTCGGAAAAGCAGCCGGACCGGACAGCCGCATCCAAAACAGATTTACAATGTCCGCCGCCGCCAATCAATACAAGTTTTTTACCTGACATAGCCATTACTGATACGGTCTTCCATTTTTTTCATTTCTTCAAATTCTCCCATATCCAGAAAACTGTTTTCACTGATCGGATACATCCCTACCGATTTGCCTTCACAGATCATCTTTTCAGCCAGATCTGTCATATGGAAGACTCTGCCCTTCGGAATCCATTCTAAAAATTCAGGATTAACAACATATACGCCTGTATTGACAAAATAAGATAACTGAGGCTTTTCTTCCATCGACGTAATGATTCCTTCTTCTTTCGTATGCAGTACTCCATATGGAATCGTTATATTTTTAAGAGATGAAATAATCGTCATATCATTTCCAAACTTATAATGATGCTCTATTACCTTCTCAAAATCTTCTTCAATCAATATATCACAATTCGTCACAATCACCGGAACGGAAAAAGTATCTTTAATCAAACGTATGCTTCCGGCAGTTCCCAATGGTTCATCTTCTTCGGCATAATGAATGGAATACGGCGTTTTCTGATCCGCAAAATAAGATTTTATCATTTCCTTCTTATAATTTACTGTCAGATAAAAATCCTTCACTCCATAGTGATAAAATCGTTCCATAATCCGCTCTAAAATCGGCACATCGCCAATCGGTATCAAAGGCTTTGGCAATATTTTAGTGTAAGGATAGAGCCGTGTTCCTTTACCGCCGGCCATAATAATTACCGGAACAGATGCCAAAATGCCGCTTCCCTTTTTATAATCTCCAATCCCTTCATAATTAAATCGAATATCCACTATTCTGTGTTCTTCATCAATAATCGGTACGGATCGGATTTGTTCTTTTTTCATAAAGCTTACATTGTTTTGTATCTCTGTGACAGGTAAACTTTTTGTATTTCTGAAAGCCATCTGTTCCACAGTTTCAGAAAGATCTCCTGTTTTAATAAGCCATCTTCGGATATCGCCATCCGTAAGGCTGCCGGAAAGCCTTCCATCCGAATCAACAATATAAAGAATCCCTTTTCCATTCAGATCAATCTTCCGCATAGCCTCGATGACTGTCAGATTTTCTGTTCCGATATATTTTTGAAGCCGTTCTTTATCCATCATTCGTTTCATCCACAATCTAATCTTCCCATACGGGATGTTTTAACACCCAATTATCAAACTGATCCTTTTTAAAAATATCTCTGTTGTACAATTTATCCGTAATTTCCCAGAACTCTGACACCGTATATCCGCAAAAATCACAGAAATCCCTTATTGCCAGTACATCCAGATTGTGATCGTGTTTTCTGACAAGTTCCACCGCTTCTTCACGGCTCATTAAACCATAGCGTATAAATCTTGATGCATAATCCGTAGCAGACGCATGTCCGAATTTGGGATATTTCAGCCATGGATGAATCAAATATGCTCTACTGTCTACCTGGTCAAAATTTTCCACATGATGCGTTCGCTTCCATTCATGTGTTAAATCACGAAAACCGTGTTTTTTTGCAAAATCATAATTCGCCACACTGTTCCATGGCAGAAAATAAGAAATATAAATCGGATCCAGCTTATTTAATTCCGCTTGTTTCGGACTTCGCGTCATAAACAGATCCTGAACCGTTACGCCCGTATTTTGGATTAATTCATCTTCATTAACATCTGATGCCACGCCATTATTCAACTGGCACTTTGCTGAATATGTTTCATGCGCATACCCCCCCCCATATTCATAACTGACATTTTCACCATATACCAGCAAAGGTGTATGAAATCTGGCAGACATAATCAACGGATATGTATAAATCAGTCGATCTATATACCAGGTAGGCTTTCCATACTGTTCAAACATATATCGCATTAACTTTTTTTGTGCCCGTCTGTCCGGTTTCAGACTGATAATATTGCACCCAAATTCTTCTGATATATTTTTCAGGTTATGCTGCCCGGCTTCCGTCATAGGAAAGTTATCTTCAACACTAAACAAAATCGGATTCATATGCATTACATTTTTCATAAGATGGACCTGAAAATGAGAATCTTTGCCACCCGAAACGGCAATTGCACAATCATATCCGTCGCCGTTCATTCCTCGGTATTTATCGCATATCTGTTCAAATTCCTTCCATCTGGAATCCCAATCAATTGTTTTTCGTTTTTCAAAAGACTGACATGCGGAACAAATACCTTCTTTATTAAATGTAATTCCCGGGCGCGTATCAGGCATAACACATTTTTTACAGTATTTCATTTCATAACCTCCGAACCTCAAATACTCCTTAAATAGTTAAAAAAAATTCTTCCTTTTCGGACAACCCAATGTATTTTATTTCTAATTTCTCTTTTGATTTCAGTAAGAAAACCTTTATATGCATATTTTTTTACTGCTTCTGAAAATAACTTATGTTCCAGATCAGCAAAAAAACAATCTCTGTTAATACTGGGAATTATAGAATTGTAATACGCGTAATTTCCAGATAGTGCTTTATCCAAAGATACAGGCTTTATAAATATATTTTCAGAAATACTATCTAACATTGATTCTCCTTTGGCAGTATTCGTAATCACCAAAGATGTTCCTAAATCATAATCTAATCTTCGATCTATTTTACCTGCGCCCCAAAAATCTGCTAGAGTTACATCAGAAAATCTGTGTTTCCCCTTAAATTTACATGCGGCACAACTTTCCCTTAAAAATAAATTTTCTTCTACATAGCCCCGCATATACCAATCGTGATAACGATCTTTTTTATAAGTTTTTCCATTAGCAAACATTATTTTTGTTGAAAAATGATTCCACCCAAGACTTTTTTCTTTAAACCAAACACGAATAATTTCTGATTTATATTTTTTTATTAATTCGTCCAAATATGCTCTATAAGCTTTCGGTGAAGCAGCTCCTTTACAAATAAAATCACATGTAAACAAAGACATATAATCTTTTCCTAAAAATAATTTTAATCCGGCCACCTCACATGGAGTACCGACAAACATCACATTTGTGCCTTTTTCAAGTTCTTTTTTTATTTCAGAAAAAATGAAGTTTTTCTGACTTTGCACATATTTTGACTGTCGCAGCTTAATCATATCATCTAAAGATGATACCAAACAGTGAGATACCATACTATTATCATCAAATTTTGCACCGGCAACTTTACCACCTTGATTTATTATCTGTTTAGATATTTCTGTAAATACACCACCTGATGTACTTTGGTTTCTAACTATAGGATCATAAGACCATACAGCAAACCCTTTTGTAAAATGATTCGTTTTGGTAACTGCACCCAGACAAGGACAAACATCCTCACATAATCCGCAATGGATACATTCTTCTTTAGATATCAATGGAACCTCAAATCCGTCATCCGTACAGTTTAGTTTAATAATTTTTTTTGGACATATATTTGCACATGCCGAACATCCCGTACACTCGCTGTAAGAGATTCTATCTGTTACCATCTTTCTCCTTCCAACATTTTTGATATATGTTAGACTAGCACCATTCAATGTTTTCTTTTACCACTTTCGCCGGAACTCCAGCTACTAATGTTCTCTCTGGCACATTATTTGTAACAACAGCTCCCGCAGCTATAACTGCGCCATTTCCTATTGAAACCCCTTTTAAAATAGTAGCTTTAGTTCCAATCCATACATGATCGCCGATCTTAACCGGGGCGCGATTACTTGTACCCTCAATATTATGGAAATCTGCATCCATGATTGTAACATTATGAGAAATTGCAACATCGTTTCCTATTGTAATATTACAAGAACATCTGATTTTTGCATCAGAATTAAAATATCCGGACCCAAGATTCAAACAACCGTTAGCAAAGACAATTACATCTGATCCATAATAAAAGCTGAATTTTCCATTTACTGTTAATTTCGAATTGTCATCCAACCTGATAATTGATGATCTTTTGTTATATTTTATGGTATTGGAATTCAAAACAAGATTTCCGTTTCCTGTAATTTCAGCATTCTTTCCCTTTATTAATATTGAAGATTTAAACGGAATAATTGTCCCTTTAAAACTGCGAAACAATAAATTATATTTTATAAATTTAAATAGCTCTATTTGAATGAATTTTCTTATTTTATACATAACTTAGCCTTATTCAAATAATATTAATATAATGTATCAGCGACATCATTTATTAATTTCTCCGTAAAGCGGTTTCTTCCCTCCTTATTTAAAAAGTCTGCATTTATATAGTAACTGTCATCATCAAACTCTTGTGTCAAAAAATAATCAAACAACGGTGCTTTATCCAAAACATCTTTGGTAAGCTGATTATATACCATCCATTTTAGATTTAAATTATATTTTCTTATTTCCTCATGCATCGTAGCGCTGACTGGCGGTATGACTAAGACCGGTCTGAATCTCTTTTCAATACAATAATCTATTATTTCATTCAATATTTTTATTGTTTCTTTAAACTCCGAAGGAATCTGATCGGTATCACGATTCAACAACCCAAATTCTGCATTCCATTCTAAAATACGCTCTCTTGCCTGCTTTTGTCTATTCGAAATCGTCTCATTATGTTCACTTGAATCTGCTATTGACGGAGACACATCACTGATAACATATTTTACTTTCCATGGCATTAAAAACAATGGTCTGTTTAGATAAAGGATTTTGGTTATCCAATTATATCCTTCAATGTATTTCTTATCTAAAAAATTGTAATACTTATAATTGGTTTGTATGTGCTGATACCTGTTTAAAAAAAATATACAAATTGGCAGAAATATTGCCACTATGCATCCTTTATTAATATTTTTATGATACATTTTCAAAATATTAAAATCATATCGCAGATTTTGAGGAGGCAACGCAAAATTAAATCCAATTTTTTCACTGTTGACATAAGTCAATGCATACCTTGCATGTGAGCTTCCAAGATTGCAAAACATTATATTCTGTGGGACATCATTAAATTTCTCAGTTTCCTTTTTTTCATTTTGATATGCATTTGTCCTTTTATAACGACTATCTAATAATTCTTCAATAAATATTAATAAGATAATTATCAAAAAAATCATTTTAATGAACTGCCTCCATCGCATACAATGATCTGACCAACTATATTTTCTGCTGCACCGCTTAAAAGAAATCCTGCAATCTCTGCTATTTCTTCCGGCAAGGATACCCTTTTATTTGCCTCTCGTTCATCGTATATATTATCAAACGGATTTATATTATTAATTCCCGTAGCGGTAGTTCCCGGCGCAATCCCATTTATAGTAATTCCATATTTAATATAATCTCTTGCCAATCCAATGGTCAGCCCTCTCATTCCCCATTTGGAAGCTCCGTATGGTCCGTCATCCCCAATAATACCCCTATTGGAAACAATATTAATAACTTTACCTTTGATTTTATTTTCAACAAAAAATTGCAAAGATTTTTTTTCAACAAAAAATGCGCCCTTTAAGTTTGTATCAACAACTGTATTCCAATCATCAAAATTTATCTCCAGTATATGCTTTGGAACATATATTCCGGCATTATTTATTAAAATATCCAATCCATTCAGCAGTGTAACCGCACTATTGAAATTTTGTTCAAACTTGCTTTCATCTGAAATATCCCAAATAATATATAACATTCTTTCAGGATAGTTATCCGCAATTTTTTTCAATCTCTCTTTATTTCTGCCTGTAATAAGTACCGTAGCTCCCATACTGTACATTTTTTTTGCAATTGCAAGGCCTATTCCGCTGCTTCCGCCTGTAACTAAAACCTTTTTACCTGCTAAAACATTATTCCACTGAACCTGACCTATATGAGCAACACTAATACCGCCATATTTTAAATATTTATATAAATTACGACATGCTTTTTTAATTTTTCTTAACATTATGTCTCCTGTTAATCAATATTTTGTTTTTTATATATTCTTTTTCTGTTTGATTTAATGCAATAAAAAATATTGAAGCAAAATAAATCAAACTAAATATCACTATATATATAATAAAATACCTCAATTTATAAATATCCATTAATTCTTTTATAATCCATATAAAAAGCACAGGTACTATTGACGCAAGAAAAACTTTCAAAACACCTGCATAAAAATATTTCAAACTGATTTTCGTATATTTTTTTATATAGTAATTTGTAAATGGATAATATATTGTACCCATTGATATCATTGTTCCAAATGCGCAACCTATTTCACCATATTGTTTGCATAAAGGAATGCTAATAAAAAAGTTTAAAACGCCAATACCAAAGTTAACAATTGCTTGAATCCTATGTTTTTCATATGCTCTGAATATTTCAATATTCAAATTCTGTGATAATAAGATAACAATAGGAGTCATGAGCATAACTGCAACCCAATATGAATTATCATAATTTTTTCCTACCCAATAATATAAGAAAGCTTTTCCAAATATGATAAACCCTAAATAAATATATAACACTACAATAATTTGTATCTTTCCAACTTTTGCAAATAATAAATTTAATTCATCATCTTTATTATTATCTACCAAGACATGAACTCTGGATGCAAACATTTCAGATATGGCAGTAGAACATTTGATAAATACCATATTAATTTGTGATCCAAGTGTATAAACCGTTATTGCCAGGCTTCCGGCATATCTTGCGAGCAGCCATTTATCAATTTGCCAGTTTAATTGATCCATAAGCGTGTGCAAAAAAATAAAAGCTGAAAAAAACCAATATTTTTTTATCAATCTGAATTGCATGTTTTTAAAACAAATTTTCAATTTAAGACAACTTATACAATATCTTGCATTTACAAAAACACAAAATATTGTAACAACCAGGGATACCATACCCAATGTTATGGATCTGAAACCTAATATTAAGGCAATCATTCCTAAAAAGGGATTACTGATAGTCTTCAATGCATCTATGCCTTTTAGCATTGAATATCTTTCATTGGCCATAATATTTGTTCTGAAAAACACACCTATTAACATTATGCAGAGATTAAATGCCAGGATGAATAACAATTTCTGAGCAATCGCAATTTCTGATTCAGTAAGCTTAGTTCCTAAAATCTGTTTTGGATTCAATGCAACAAATATACCACATACTAAGGCAATCAAACCCAAAAAAGAAAATATACAAATAAACATTCCGTTTAAAGCCGACAATTTATTATTATTTTCTTTTTCCTCTTTATATTGTATATAGTATTTTAAATATGCACTTGACAACCCCATCTCAATCATACCTAAAGATGCCATAATTGAAGCACATAAAGAGTATACTCCGTATTCACTGTCTCCAAGAAATCTTAAGGAGATGGGAGTATATAAAATATAAGCAATTAGTTGAAAAAAGATATTAATATAGGAAAACATTACCCCAGTTCTTATTTCATGCTTCCCCTTTTTTTTCATATATTATTTCTCCCATTATCCAAAGATTTTATAAGAAAATCCAAAGAATCTTTTTTTAGTTTGTTTAATTTAATATCGACCAAATCATAATCAATCGGATTAAGATTAAAATAATCATTATAAGATCTTATTAAACGTTCATATAGTAAAAACTCATTTAGCAAAGTAGCAATTCTGCTTCCCATAGTTGATTTGGATAAATTCTCTCTTCTTTCCAAACAATAGAAGTCCTTATGAAAAATAATAGAAAATACGCAGGCATGAAATGAGTCCGTTATCACTGCGCTGGAATTTCTAATTAAAGTCAAAAACTCTCTGGGACCAATATCTAAGAGAGAAAAATCACTGAATTTTTCATCATTAAATCCATAATCTCCAACATAAGGAATATATGCAACTTTTTGTCCCATGTGTTTGCTCATTCGTTTTGCTATTTTAACATTCTTCCTATTTCCCCCAAGCAAATACACTAATGTGTAGTCATCATTTATAATAGCATCCGAACAAATAGCTTCGTAATCTTCTTTCTCTAACAGCAGTGTAGGATCAAGAACACATTTAATATTTTGACCTGATAAAACACTTAACTCCTCTATAAGCTGATTTTCTCTAAGCGAAACCGCATTAAACTTCTTAATTTTATCTGCCAACATTTTTTTGTAGTCTTCGGTTATTGAAGATTGTCCAATGCTGGCTGCATAAGCAATTTTATCAATAGATCCTGCAAATTCTAAAAAGAAAACCTCATTACTCCAATTAGGATTCCAAATTTGATCGCTGCCACAAATCAACACATCAAACTGATCAAGACATTTTTCAATGGTTTTATCAGAATATTGAATTGTATGTGGGATTGATGTCATAAATTTATCAAACAACTTGTATCTTGTATTTAATTTGTTTGAATAAAGATATCGGACTTTTCTTTTTAAAACATTTACTCCTTTTTGAATCAACTTAGTAAATTCTTTATTGTAAATATATTCTTTTACTTGTTGGAATGTACTTTTAGAATATGCAAATCTATCATATGATATCTGTTTACATTCATATCCTAATCTCTGGATTGTCTGACACAACGCATATGCCTGAAGCATAGCGCCGTAATTTTTAACTTTATAATAAAATGTAAGAATACCAACTTTTTTCATATGCATAAAAAACAAATAAAATATTTGTCCTACTCACTTTCTAATATTATTTTTTATAAATTAGTTTTTCAATAACCATGAATGATAGGGATAAAGCTCCGGATGTCTCATAGCGCTCACCAAAACTGTTAATAAAAATACTGACACTCCAATTAACATAATTGATTTCGTTTCATGCTTTTTAAATTGATTAAGTGTTCCACATACTAACGTCATTTCTAATATTTTAAAAGTCAAATTAATTCTAGTAGCCAATAAATCATTGGAAGCCAATATTACGTATATAGCAAATCCTATACAATATACCAAATAGGTCCTTCTCTCATTTAAATTATATTTCGTGAATACCAGAGATACAAATAAAAGCATGACTATTCTTGCTGCAATACTGACTAAATCTATGGCAGCAGAATACTGAGATCTATAAGAGAGAATGATATTTTGAAAATCATTTGGTAAAACTGAAATTAGTAGATCACTGACAAATAAATAATTCAGCACTATTGAAGAAAGTATCAGTCCCATTATCATTCCAATTAAATTCCGTATTGTAAGTTTCATATTGTATACAATATATACTATTATAATTATAAATCCAACTTTATGAAACAGAACTGCCAATATACCCATTATGATAACTCGGAACACTTTTTTTTCTTCAATAAATTTTATTGAGCATAATATAATGGCAGCAGATATTCCTTGCGCAATAGCGTTGAATCCAAACGGAAACATATATAACGAATAATAAACTAACAAAGCAGGAAATTTATATTTTGAGTTTGTTCCTATATAATATCCTATTAATCCTATTTGTATCGCGGCAAAAAACAAAAAAATAAATCCATTGGAAAATCCACACATTTTCAATCCAAGAGCTATTGCAGAAAATCCCGGATCATCAAGCAGATAAAAATTATTTATATTTATATTAGTAAATATTGCATCATACCTATAATAATCCGCACCATTTCCATATCTTCCCCCTATCAGAATCACCAATGTCAGTAAAACAAAAATAAAAAATCTATTTTTTCTGTCTATAACATAATTCATTTCAATTAATGATGTTATAAATAATAATATGAAAATAGCTATATATATCATTTTCATCGTTTCCTATCAATTAGTCTGGATATTTTATAAATATATGCATATAAATGTGGAGACCATTCATTTATACTAAAAATTGCTCTTTTCATTTTTCCAAACTTCTGTATATAGTAACAGTTATTTTTATATTCAGGAAATTCCTTAATAAATTTTTTTCTGATTTTCCGCATCAGTTTATAATCAATTTTATCATAATAATAAATTATACATGATAAAGTATGAATATAAAAATGCTCCAAATATATATATTCAACAGCTTTTTTAATCTGATCATAATCTTCACATTGTTTAAAAAAATTCAAAGTCATCTCGGCTGTTTTAATTCTGTCCAAATGATGCATTGAATTTTTTAAAGATGTTGTTGAACCTATATTACATTTATTATAGTAATACAGCGATTTTTTTGTATAAGCAATACTTTTTATAAAATATTTGATAACAATTCCAAAATAGTTATCTTCATAAGCCAAACGTTCCGGAAAATATATATTATTATTTTTAATTAAATCAGCATAAAAGATACCACTACAAAATGACCGCATGTCAACCATGAAGTCTTCGCGATTTATTTTAGATATCTGAATCTTTGATTTTTCTTTTCCCAATGTTGACGAACCCGGTATTATTTCATTATATTTTCCAAAATCCTTATAAAATCCGCCATATGCCATATCGACACATAAATTAATGGCTAAGTTATATAAT
The DNA here is from genome assembly GCA_948470335.1 of uncultured Lachnospiraceae bacterium. Taxonomy (GTDB): domain Bacteria; phylum Bacillota; class Clostridia; order Lachnospirales; family Lachnospiraceae; genus Paralachnospira_A. The sequence continues at coordinate 62,978 of CAOKOL010000016.1, forward strand.
GTTTCATACATATTTGGCTCAACATAATCATCACTATCTACAAATCCTATATATCTTCCTTTTGATTTTCGAATCCCAAAATTGCGCGCAGCACCTTGTCGCCCTTTTTTCGGCAATTGAAAAGCTCTAATTTTTTCCGGATATTTCTTTTCATATTGTTTTAATATCGTATATGAATGATCTGTTGAAATGTCATCAACTGCTATGATCTCTATTTCATCAAGTGTTTGTGAAAGAAGACTGTTTAAACATCTTTCAAGATACTTCTCAACATTATAAACAGGAACAATTATACTAACTTTTATATTATTTTCCATATTACACCTTTTACTACCTGAAATATGTTTGACATATTATCAAAAGAACTTATACTTTAGTTGCTCTATAATATCTAAACAAACGACATAACATTTAAAATTATTACTATGTTTATCCGTTTATATTAATTTCTTTTACCCTTTTGTTAACTGCATATAAAAGTTCTTTTGAATTGTCTATAAAAATATCTTCACCCGCTATTGCCGCATACTTTTCAAATTTTCTTAAAGCTTTGATGTTTTCACAAAATACTGTTTCCACTTCTTCTAAATTATCTAATTTCGTATTTCCTAAAAATGCTTGTGAAAGAATTACTCTCGTTGAACCTAGACTATAATGTTTTAACACAAGCATCTCAGCTTTAACCGGAAGATCTGTTCTGCCTATTTTCCCAATGCCGCCAAAACCGCATGGTAATCCTGCTTTTTTTATTTTTTTAATGAGATATTCCACCATACCATTTGTCACTAATTCAAACATAAATGTCAACTGATAAGACAAATGCAAATCATTCAGCCCAATATGTATCTCATCAATCCCCGGAATTTTCAAAACATCATCAAGACATTCTACTGCTTCTTTTGTTTCAAGAAGCAATATCGTTTTGCATCTTCCATTTATACATCGAACAAACCGTTCTACTTCCTCCGTAGTTTTCCACATCGGAAGCATAATTAACTCAGCGCCCGCTCGAATAACACGGTTGACTTCTTTTACGGACCGTTCACTCCATGGATTGATTCGAACAAGCATCTCTGATGTCGTTAAAAGCGGAGCTATTGCTTCAATATCTTTAATCGTATGATTGGATTTAACAGAGTTCTGTCCTTTTTGCCGTTCTTCTTTTCCTTCGGATTCAAGATCGACCCATATACGATCCACACCATTTTTTTCTGCGATCAATGCTACTTCCGGGTTGTTTGTTATATACATTAACTTGAGTGCCAATGTTCTCTCTCCTGTATAACCATATTGAATCTGTTTTTTATGCTTTGCCTTCAAACTTATTAATTGCCACATCTATTAATATGTCAGCAAAATCGACATGTTCGCGCTCTAAAAAATAACGTCCGTATTCTATCTGATTCGGATGCACGCCTGTCACCATAATTGAATTGGCTTCCAGTATAAATATTTGACGGTCTGACGTAATAATCGCGTCGATTCTGCAAAGGCCTTCCATACCTGTTTTTAAAGCTGCCTGTTCACAATAATTCCTGAGTTTCTTTTCATCTTCATCTGACAGAGTTTTATTTTCTAAATCCCCATCCATAAAGCCCTTCAAATGACATTCCTTTGCTTTGCTATAGTAGCTGACAATCACAGTTTCTGCTGTCTTTCCTTTCACTACGACCGGGACTGTCACATCAATTCCTGAGACAAATTGCTCAATCAGGACAGGGGAATTTGCTGACCGAACATCTGTTATTGCCTGCTTCAATTCGTATTCGCTGTTTACTTTCTGCGGAAGAATCTTATCAATCGGAGATTTTACAACGCAGGGCAAACCAATATGCTTTTTTATTATATCAACAGTAATTGGTTCATTTTCAAATTCTTCTGACAAATATTTTGGCGTTTGAAATCCTGCATTGATTAAAGCTTCTTTGTATTTGACCTTGTCTTTTGCCAATAAACTTGCATCAACATTATTTGATAAACAATATCCTCTGCCTTCAAGTTCTTTGGCAAGCAAAAGAGCTAAAATATGTCCTGTTCCGATAATAATCTTATTAATACTATTCGTTTTCAGGAATTCGTCTATCTTATCCGTATTGCGCAAATCAGCTACACAAACCAGGTCTGCCGTTTCCTCTCCGGATTCGCCCTTTTTTCCTTCAATCAAAGCTACTCTCTTTTTTCTTTGATGTAATTTTTTTGCTAATATTTCTCCGCTGATTCCTGCAATAAGACCGATTACTTCATTATCCATTGTTCGTTCTCCCTTATATAATAACGTTCGATTTTTTCTTGCCATGATTTATAAAATGTTTTATTTCATATTCTTAATCATTTCATTTCTTATTACATCAGCAATATTTGCCGCCGCATTTTTATGATTACGCATGTTTTTTTGTCCATTTTTCAATCGTTTAAGCGTCATACTGTCAGAACCCACGCATTCGCAAATTATTTTATCCAGATCTTCCAAGTCTGTTATCTTCACTGATATACCATATTCCGAATAATCTAAACGCGTCTCTGAAAGCAGAATATTAATTAACGGCTTTCCAATCAACACGGCTTCCAGTCCTGTTGTCGAGTCTTTTGTAATGGCTACGTCACATAAATATAGCAATGCTTTTAAATCAATATCTTTTGTTTTGTAAACATTTTCCGTAACATATATATTCTCATCCAAATCCTGATTTGGATGCAGTTTTATCACAAAAATCCAGTCCTGATGGCGGTCCGATATCTCCAGTATTTTTTTCTCTATTTGATCCGATTCGACCAATCCGGGCTGACTAAGATACAATATAAATTTATGAAATTTATTACCTTTTATCTGATGATATACTTTATCAATACTCTCTGAATCCACTTTCAGATTATTCTCAAATACGGGCTGTCCTGTAATGATTACACTTTTGGGATTGAGATTCAGATTATTGATTGCATATTTTTTTGCATATTCATTCATCACACAAGTGACACATTCACATCCGTTTTCTTCAAAAGTAGGTAAATCTGCTATTCTTATAACGGGGATCCCCAGACTGTTAGCCGCCAGTCCGGCAGCTTTTTCCGAACGTACGCCGCATGTAATAACCAACGCATCCGGTTTTTCATATTCAATGATGGTTTTCATTACGCTTACCGGGCAAAATGCTGTTCTGCCGTTATCTGCAAAAATGTATTCTGCTTCTTCCGCTCCATATTGTTCTACAAGTTCTCTGTATCCAAATCCGAAATATGCCACAGTATCTTCATAACTGCATCCGGAATTCGGGTTAAAATGTTTTTCTGCTAATTTTTCCCCATACTTAATAATCAGATCTTTATCATGAAACAAAGTAAGATATTCACTCAAATTTATATACGGAATTCCATTTCTTTTAAAAACTGCGCCTGCAACTGTTAGCGCCAGTACCTGTAATTTATAATTGAAATTTTTTTCCAATTCTTTGTAAACCAAACTTGCAATATTTGCATGGCCACCGCCATATGAAACAAATAATACTTTTTTCACCCGAATTTCCTTCCAATATCAAAATGAAATAAAAATTAAAAAGATCCTTCTCTCTGAAAAACGGCTTTTAATGTCCCTACTAATATTTTTAAATCTGTACAGAAAGATATGTCTTCTGTATATTTCAACTCCAGTTTTCTTTTTTCTTCTACATTCAGCATACTTCTTCCATTGATCTGCGCATACCCGGTTATTCCCGGACGCACGTCAAACATTCCGCTTTCATAATCCTTACTTTCATAATTTTCGGGTACGCCCGGACGATAACCTACAAAACTCATATCTCCTTTTAAAACATTAAAAAGCTGAGGAAGTTCATCAAGGCTTGTCTTTCTTAAAAAGCTTCCGATTTTTGTAATTCTGTTATCATTTATCTCCGTATATTTCGGACCAATCTTTTCTGCATTTTGGGTCATTGTACGAAATTTATAGATTTTAAATAATTTTCCTTTAAAACCTACTCTTTCCTGTAAAAAAGCAACCGGCTTCCCATCAAATACCAAAATAGAAATTGATATAATGAGCAATAGCCAGCTAAACAGTATAATTAATACTGACGCCAATGCCAAATCCAATACCCTTTTTAAATACTTTCTGTAAAATATTTTCAATTTGCTTAATCCTCATTCTGCAATACTCATATATGTAGCTTTTTGCTTTTATATATTTTCACCTGCATTCAAAACGTGCTTCGCCATCCCCGCAACATCGCTTTCCCAACATTCCGAGGTCTTCCCATGCGCCGGGCCATATGGCCCCAGCGCTCTCTATCTCCCCGTCCCCCCTGTGCAGCCTTCAAACTCTCACAGCCAGTTCCGGTTTTACAAATAAGTAGATTCACAGTTTTAATTATATGCTTGTCTAAAAATAGGTACCCAAAAACCCACACCTATCTTCCTACGGTGCAATGCGATTACCGATATCTTCTTTGTTTAGTAGACTATCAGTTTTTATTATATACATATCCAAAAAAGAAAGCTCCGCCTTTTTCTCTGCCGCATATGCGGCCCATTCGACAGCCTTGCTCTTTGACAGCTTTCCCGCACAAAAAGGACAGCCGCTTCTGTAAATTGTCCGGTTAAACAGATAGGTTTCCCATTCATGGCCCTCCGGGCACTGCCACCAGACACGTTTTCTGCTGCATGGCATCATTCTTGCGGGATCAAGCCCCCGGTTCAAAATGGGATGCCATTCTTTCATCAGCTCCGGCTCCATGGTAGCCAGATCATTAAATCCCGGCCACGCCTTCTTGCCGGTACAATAAGGACATCCTTGCCCTTTTGTGGCGCGGTTTCCCACTGTCGCTTTCCACTCATGCCCCAACTCACACCGCCACCAGACAGCTTTACTGCTGCCATAAGTAATCATTTGTGGCGTAAGCGCACCGTTTTTTGCGGGATGCCACTGGGCCGCCAGCTTTGGATAAGTGCTGGCCAGATCATTGTACCCCTCCAAAACTTTACGGTTTGCGCAATAGGGACAGTTTACATCCTTTGTGGCTCTGTCACTGATCATCGCCTGCCATTTATGCCCTCTGTCACAGGACCACCATATCTTTTTATGGCTTGCATAACCGGTTTGATCAGGGTCAAAATCTTTATTTTCCGGCACAGCCCACTGCCGCATCAAATCCGGTTTATGATTCCGGATACAATACTGCCGTAAACTCATATTTTCCATACCCGGCCTCCGTTTTATTTGCAGACGAGCAGAAAGTTTCACAGATAATCCATATCTGCGAAAGGAAATACGGTAAATTCTGTAAAAAATAACACAGATTCATTTCACATGGCATTTATTTTACTTCTATCTTACCCGATTGTCAATAAAATAATTTGATTTATCCATAATAAAGATCATATTATATGGGAAAACAAGGGAAATCAATGAAAAATACTAAAGTATATAACCGCTTTTATCTATAAAAATCTTTTATTTGTGGTCAAAATAATGGTCAGAAAAATCTTATATTAAATCACATTTTTGTTTGTGCTCTTTCTTGAATGAACATATTTTATAAACACTTCTTTTCTTAAAATCAGCAAATATGAAAATTGAATAACAATCTATTTAGGGTCAAAATAATGGTCAATTGGTTTGCAACCCTTTTAAATTTCGGCATTTTCAACAGATCTCTGTTCCTTTCGCAGATATGGATTATCTGCGAAAATACCCATAAAAATACCCATCGGAACCTCAGCTTTTCATAATGCCGTATTCCTGATGGGCCTTTTATTTTCTATAATTTTCCACTCCGGAACAAAAAACACCCCTGCCGCAATCAACCCTGCCCGTCTGTTCCGCTTTTTCCCGCTTTCCACGGAATCTGCACCAAAACAATCCCGGCAAATACCAGCGCACAGCCCAATATCTCCTTCGCCGACATACGCTGCCCCAGAATCAGCCATCCGGCCAGCACGGAAAAAACCGATTCCAGACTCAGAAGCAGAGAGGCCGCAACAGGATTTGTCCCTTTCTGGGCCACGATCTGTAACGTGTAGGCCACACCGCAGGAAAGGACACCCGTATAAAGGATTGGTTTCCAGGCATTCACAATCACTGTCAGATTTGGATGCTCTCTTAAAAGTGCGGGAACGGCGCAAACGATACCGCAGATAAAAAACTGAATACATGACATTTTCACACCGTCCACACGGGGAGAAAAATAGTCGATTACCAGAATATGCCCTGTGAATCCGACAGCACACAGCAACACCAGCACATCTCCGAAATTAATGGAAAAAGATTCCGTAATGCACAGCAGATACATGCCTGCCACACCCAGCCCCACGCTGACCCATACGGGCAGCGCAATTTTCTTCCCCAGAAAAATGCCGGCCACCGGTACGATAATCATATAGAGCGCCGTGATAAACCCGGCTTTTCCCACTGTGGTGTGCATAATGCCGAACTGCTGCAGCGTACTTGCCACCGTCAGGAAGATGCCGCAGCACAAACCGCCGATCAACAGCGTCTTCTTGTCTTCCGGCCTTTTCCGCTCCGCTGACATCTTTTTCCCGCTCTCTTTCCGCTCCCGCCTGTCAAATAAAATAATGCAGGGAATCAGCACCAAGCCGCCTATGATAAACCGCACGGAATTAAACGTAAAAGGGCCTACATATTCCATCCCCACGCTCTGGGCCACAAAAGCCACGCCCCAGATCAACGCTGCCAGAACCAGCAGCAGATTATTTTTCAGCTTCATCATTTCCTCTTTTCTGTAAAGTAAAACGCCCAAAAACATCCTTACCGGCAGCCAAGCTTTTTCAGCACTCATCTGCTTTTATAAGGATGTTTTTGATATCAATCGTATCATATCTGGCCAGACTATCTGGTCAGTTCCAAAATGCCCAGGAAGGCGTCACCCACCTGGTTCATGCCTGCCGCGTCGGGATGAAGGGCATCCGTCTGGCGTTCCACGGTTTCCTCCGAATAGGAATCGATCTGCTCCGTAACGGTGGAAAACCCGTTTTCCGTATCAAGCATGGCATAGATCGGAACCACATAAATAGATTCCTTTTTATGTTCGTCGTTATCGTAATACCGAAGCACTTCCTTTAACATGGTTCTCATGGAATCATTGTACTGACGGCTGGAAATCCATGCGCCGAAGCTGCTGCCGAAAGCGTCCTGATCGGCGCCTAACTGACATGCGGCAATCATTATGCGGATTTCCGGATCATAGGCATGGATGGACCGGATCATCGGCTCCAGATCATCCTCAATCCATTCCCTTACCTCCTCCGGCGTACAGCCATAGGTAAAATCATTGGCCCCGGACAGGATCGATACATGTGTCGGACTTTTTCCGTCAAAGCATACTGAAAAACGCTCCATGAATTTGGAAAAATTATATTCATAGCCTTCGGGCTGCTGTTCCATGGGAACCCACTGACTGCCATCCCACTGAATATATTGCTCTCCCTCCGGCCGCTGGTTATCCGTCATCACATCTCCCGGCAGAGGATCCTTATAATACCCTTCCTCATCCCACAGAAAATCGCCTTCCTCCTTCCAGCCTCTGGCAAACTTTTTATAGAGCGGCGCGTTGTAAACGCTGTCATCACAGGTGACGATATTTTTCATCGTCTGCACACAGCCCTGGTAGCGGCTGCCGTCTACGCCCGCCGGAAACAGAAACGGGCTGTCCAGATCAGTCATAAAATTATTCATGAAATTATAGAGCGACCAGCCTCCATGACCGACTCTGGGCATATTTTCTCCCGGACGATCCATTACGCCGACCAGATTCAACTGATCCATCTGATCCCGGATTCTGCTGCAGTATCCTCCCATCTCGGTCCAACTGTCGCCGATACACATCAGGTTGATTTCTTCCTCCGACTGCTGTTCCACAAAATTAAATATGACTCCCTGACTGGCCAGCACCTCATTGTTGCCGGAAAACAGCCGCATCACCACCTCAAACAGCTCGTTTTTCAGCTCGCCGGTCTGCAGCCTGTAACAGTCATTCAATTGGATACCGTCCTGAGAAACCAGTTCAAAAGTATCATATTCTCCGGCCGTAATGTTTTTGTAATAAATATTGTATTGCTGGTCCTCCGCTGTTTTTCTGAAATACAGCACTCTTGGAAGGATCAGCTCTGCCGGGGAAGCCGGCGGTTCTTCCTGTACCGGACTGTTAGCCTCCACAGCCTCCGGTTCGCTTTCTTTTGTTTCTGCCGCCCCGGATTCCGTTTCAACTGCCATCTGACTCTGCCACTGTGCGGTTTTCTGCGCCAACTGCTGCTCCACCTGTCTGTCGATATATTGGGATAAACACAGTTTTGCATAGCCGACAGACATTCTTCCCGCAGCATATAATCCTGCCGCCAAAACACAGACCACAATCAGAATTATACAACCCGTCCTAAACCCTTTTTTCATAAATCATTCTCCTCGCTATTTTATTTATATTCTGCCGCTGCTTCCTTTATGACAAAATATAAGCGGAATACAAAGACTGCCTGCCGCCTTTTATTTGATTTTATCTTAACCATTCCTTTTTAACATCCGCGAAAACAATTCTTATGATTTTATGAAATTCACCGTATTCAGAGGACTTTTGGCATCATAGGAAAGTTCGAAGGACTTTCCTATGACACAAGAAAAGAACCGCTCCGCTACGAAGCAGCTCTTTTCCCGCTTTCCCATATGCTTTCTTTTTACGGCGTCTGCCCCTCTCCCACAGGCTGTCCGTACTCGCCTTCCGGCGGCTGCTGACTGCCGTCTGCGGGCTGCTGGCTTCCATCTGCGGGCTGCTGCGTTCCGTCCGCAGGCTGCTGGCTTCCATCCGCGGGCTGCTGACTTCCGTCTGCCGGCTGCTGACTTCCGTCCGCGGGCTGCTGACTTCCGTCCGCAGGCTGCTGCGTTCCGTCTGCCGGCTGCTGCGTTCCGTCTGCCGGCTGCTGTGTTCCATCCGCGGGCTGCTGCGGCAGTACGGACATATCTATGGGTGTCTGTCCCTCTATCGGGGGCAGGGCAGGATTAATACCCACGTTAAAGACTGCATTGGAGGGCTTATATTTATCCGTATGAAGCACGGAGCGTTCCGTCTCCACGCCGTTTACACGCACGATCTTTGTAAGGGTAGCCACTACCTGCGGATAAGCGTCCTGGGTCTGTACCGTATACCCATAGGGCAGATTGGGATCCTCCACAAACTGGGGTTCGGGATAAGCCTCCTGGAGTGTGGTCGAAACATAATCCACCTGTCTGGACGAATCCGTTTTCTTACCGTAAATGGTAAAGGTACAGGTGCCGCCGCCTACGCTGGATTCGATATATACGGGATGCCGGAACCCGTTTTTCAGTTTCAGATCGATGTTCGGATTCCGATAATCATCGCCTGCATAAATCGTGGCATCCATGCTGTAAGGCACATAGCTGACTGTTTTCGTATGGTTGCTGCGCTCCACTATATCCAGCTCCGCATATAAAGCGGCACAGTAAAGGGTGCTGGCGGTCTGACAGATTCCAGCCCCGATCATATCCACCGACTGCGTTCCCACATATCCGATGGCGGTGCTGTAGCCGCCTTCCACACTCCGCTCCCCCATCAAAAGAGAGGTGGAGATCGTATCGCCGGGATACATAACGATGCCGTTCAGTCGCTGGGCTGACAGCTCCAGACTCTGGGTCCGCCCCACATTGGACGAATTATATTTGGTAGAATAAGTGGCCAGCACATCCTGTACCGCCTCCAGTTCCGACGAATCATGCTTGGGCTTTGTCACCTCGCACACCGCCTCCACCGATAGGCCGCTGTATCCTTCGGCATTCAGAACGGCCTCTTTAATGGCCTCCGCCGTTTCGCTCTCATTTACCTCCAGTCCCTCGGCACTGGGCGTCACCTGAAAAGTGCCTCCCTCTCTGGTCAGAGACGGTTCTTTCACTTCCTGATTGAACTCTTCCATCTCCTCCTGAATAAAGTCGTTTAACTTTTTGTCATCCAGCACCGTTTCAATTCCAAAAATATGATTTTCATACTGGAGTGAAACCAGGTCTTTATACCGTTTGATCAGGTTTCCTGTTTTTCCCAGGGCGGAAGCTTCTTTCACCACGTCCCGGTTGGACCACTGCAGACCCAGGTCGTTAAGTTTTGTCCTCACCGACTCTTTCCCGGCCCTGACCACTAAGCTCTCCTGTCCGGCTTCCTTCATATACTGATCCACGGCCGCTTTTGCCTCGGCCTCGGTCATGCCGCTGACATCAATCTCTCCTATGTACACGCCATCTGCTATCACACCGTCTATTATGTCTACCGTGCTCTCCGCTTTTGCGGAAAACCCAGGGAATAATATCACCGCAACGCAGGCTGTCATAACGGAAAATAAAATGTTTCTTATTTTCATCAGTTGAACCTCCTCGTTCAGTTCTCAGACTTTGTTATAGCATAACATATTTCAAACGTCAATGTTTTTAAATTTTTATTACGTTTGTTACAAATTAACTACTGGTCCTCTCCGTCCTTTCTGTGCTTTTTCCTGTACCTCACACACTCCGTAAGCAGATATTCGATTTGTCCGTTGATGGACCGAAAATCATCCTCCGCCCAGGCTGCCAGATCATTCCAGAGAGAAGCGGAAAGACGGAGAGGCACCTGTTTTTTCGCTTTTTCTTTTTCACCGTTCTTCTTTTCCATAGATGCCTCCGATTAGAGTTCCGCTACAGTCCTCCTAAGCCCCCTGGCTCTGGAAGGATTTCCGCCCGCTACGCGTCCGTAAATCCTTCCGGGG
>CAOKOL010000017.1 GCA_948470335.1 uncultured Lachnospiraceae bacterium
GCCGCTGAAGCGTCTGTAAATCCTCCCGGGGCCTGTACGGTCCGTTGCTGTTTTTTAAAGTTCCGCAACTACCCTTTCCGGGCTTTGCCGGGAGCGCCGAATATTTACGTACATTTTACAAACACTTCTTCTTCGTTCACTTCCACAAGTATAATATCCGCACCGATCTGGCGCACACAGCAGAACGGAATCACATATTCCGTATCCCGGCCCAGACACCCCCAGATTCTGGCCGGACCCGGCACGATAAACGCCGTGATACAGCCCTTTTCCGGGTCAAATTCCACGTCGGCCACATATCCCAGCCTCCTGCACGTACAGATATTGATAACCTCCCGGTCCCTCATCTCACAGATCCGCATACCGTTTTTCCGCCCATAAACACCATTATTAACAGTATATGCGGCATATAAGGGAAAGGTGACTGGAAAAACGGACCGTCTGCCCTCCGGTGTCCGCTACCAGCGTCCGAACTCCGCCAGTTTCAGATCAGGATTCCGCTCCTCCACCATGCCCACGCTCCAACTGTTGACAAACAAAAGCAGCGGATTTCCTTTCAGGTCCTTGATCCGTTTCATATCCGAGGTTCCCTGAATCCTGTTCACGTCGATTTCTCTATTTTCAATCCAGCGGATATATTCATAGGGAAGATTTTCCAGTTTCACTTCTACGCCGTATTCATTTTCCAGCCGGTACAGCAGCACGTCAAACTGTAAAACACCTACCACACCCACGATGATTTCTTCCATTCCGGTGTTAAACTCCTGAAAAATCTGAATGGCGCCCTCCTGGGCAATCTGGCTGATGCCCTTGACAAACTGCTTCCGCTTCATCGTATCCATCTGGCGGACTCTGGCAAAATGCTCCGGCGCAAAAGTGGGAATCCCTTCATAGGCGAATTTCTGCGCCGACAGACAGAGGGTGTCTCCGATAGAAAAAATTCCGGGATCGAAAACGCCGATAATGTCTCCCGCATAGGCTTCGTCAATGATTTTCCGCTCCTGGGCCATCATCTGCTGGGGCTGTGAAAGCTTCACCTTTTTGCCGCCCTGCACATGGTTTACCTCCATCCCGGCCGTAAACTTTCCGGAACAGATCCGCATAAAGGCGATCCGGTCCCTGTGAGCCTTGTTCATATTGGCCTGAATCTTGAATACGAAAGCGGAAAATTCTTCCTTTGCCGGGTCGATCACGCCGCAGTCGGCCGTCCTTGGCAGCGGCGGGGTGGTCATGGACAGGAAATGGCGCAAAAAGGTTTCCACGCCGAAATTGGTCAGCGCCGAGCCGAAAAACACCGGGGAAAGCGCACCTTTGCTTACCATCTCCATGTCAAATTCCTGGCCTGCGCCGTCCAGCAGCTCAATATCCTCAAGAAGCTGGCCGTAATAATCGTCTCCGGTCAGCTCCCTTGCCTCCGCGCTGTCCACAGGCACCTCTTTTGAGGCAATCTCCTTCGTTCCGTTGGCCTCGGCGGTAAATGTGGTGATATGGCGGGTGTTCCGGTCATACACGCCCTTAAAGGATTTTCCGCAGCCGATGGGCCAGTTAACGGGACAGGTGGCGATTCCCAGCACCTCCTCGATCTCGTCCATCAGGGAAAAGGGATCGTTGGCCTCCCGGTCCATCTTATTGATAAAGGTAAAAATGGGGATATGGCGCAGCAGACAGACCTTGAACAGTTTGATTGTCTGAGGCTCCACGCCCTTTGAGGCGTCAATTACCATCACGGCGGAATCCGCCGCCATCAGCGTCCGGTACGTATCCTCCGAGAAATCCTGATGCCCCGGCGTGTCCAGAATATTGATGCAGCAGCCGTCATAGTGAAACTGGAGTACCGACGAGGTGACGGAAATTCCTCTCTCCTTCTCAATCTCCATCCAGTCCGACACCGCATGGCGGGCCGTCTTCTTTCCTTTTACCGAACCTGCCAGATTGATGGCCCCGCCGTACAGCAGAAGCTTTTCCGTCAGTGTGGTTTTTCCCGCATCCGGGTGGGAGATAATGGCAAAGGTTCTTCGCTTGTTTATTTCTTCAGTGATTGCAGACAACTCTGTTTCCTCCAAATTAAAGTTCCGCTGTTTTTGTTCCGCCGTAATCAGCGGCAGCCATTTTTTATTTTCAGAATCTGATCCAGTATCCGGTGAGCCACCTCATCCTTGCTCATCTGCGGCAGGGAAACCTCCCCGTCTTTTGTGAGGATCGTCACCACGTTGGTATCCGTGCCGAAGCCGGCTCCCTGCTGCCGCAGGTTGTTGGCCACGATCATATCCAGATTTTTCTTTTCCAGTTTTTCCCTGGAATGTTCCAGCATATGCTCGGTTTCCATGGAAAATCCGCATAAAAACTGTCCCTCTTTTTTATTCCGGCCCAGATATGCCAGAATATCCCTGGTGCGGACAAGGGGAATGGACAGCTCCCCGTCTTTTTTCTTCATCTTTTCCCTGCTCACCCGGGCAGGCCGGTAATCCGCCACCGCAGCCGCCTTAATCACCACGTCCTGCTCGGGCGCCCGCTCCGTCACTTCCCGGAACATATCCTCCGCCGAGACGATATCCACGCAGGCCGCAAACCGGGGCTTTAAAAGAGCGGCAGGCCCGGATACCAGCGTCGTTTCCGCCCCCCGCAAAGAAGCCGCTTTCGCCAGCGCATAGCCCATCTTCCCCGTGGAATGATTGGAGATATAGCGGACCGGGTCAATGGCCTCCACGGTAGGGCCCGCAGTAACCAGCACGTTCATTCCTTCCAGATCCTTCGGGTAAGCCGCTTCTTTTACCACATAGTCAAACAATACGTCCTCATCGGGCATTCTGCCGGCTCCGATATCCCGGTTGGCCAGCATCCCCACCGCCGGTTCGATAATCTCGTAGCCGTGGCGTTTCAGCTTCTCAATATTCTCCTGAACAATGGAGTTAAAAAACATATTCGTATTCATGGCCGGGGAAATAATCTTTTTGCACGGACAGGCCATCACCGTCGTCGTCAGCATATCGTCCGCTATGCCGGAGGCGATCTTCCCGATCACATTGGCAGAAGCCGGTGCCACCAGCACCACGTCCGCCTGCTTTGCCAGCGCCACATGCTCCACGCTGTACTGAAAGTTCCGGTCAAAGGTGTCGATCAGGCATTTATGGCCCGTTAATGTCTCAAAGGTGATGGGATTAATAAAATTGACGGCGTTCTCCGTCATCAGCACATGAACCTCGGCCCCTACTTTCACCAGCATCCGGGCCAGAACGGCGATTTTATAGGCGGCAATACTTCCTGTCACCCCTAACAGTACGGTTTTTCCCTTTAACATATATGAACCTCCTCTTGCCGCTTTTTACGGCGGTTGGTATACTATTACGAGAATAACAAATTTTTCGCAGACAACAGTTTACCTGAGCGGCAGCATATCCTGTCCTGCTCATTCACCCATTTTCATTTTGGAAAGGAGTCCTCTTTACATGATCCTGACAGTAGATATCGGAAACTCCAACATCGTGGCAGGCGGCATGGACCCGCAGAAAACATATTTTGTCGAGCGTCTGTCCGCCAATCTGTATATGACATCCCTGGAGTATGCCGTCAGTTTTAAACATATTCTGGAGATGAACCGAATCGACGCCGGCGCCATCTCCGGCTGCATCATCTGTTCCGTGGTTCCGCCTCTCACCAATACAATCCGTGAAGCACTGGAACGGGTCACGCACCATCTGCCCCTGGTAGTAGGCCCCGGCATCAAAACCGGCCTGAATATTAAAATGGACAATCCCGCCCAGTTAGGCAGCGATCTGGTGGTTGACGCCGTGGCTGCCATCCATGAATACGGCGCCCCGCTTCTGATCTTTGATATGGGAACCGCCACCACCATGTCCGCCGTTGACAAATCCGGCAGCTATGTGGGCGGCGCCATCATCCCCGGCTTAAAAGTTTCCCTGGACTCTTTAAGCAGCCGGGCCTCCCAGCTTCCCCGGATCGGCCTGGACAGCCCGAAACGGATTATCGGCACCAACACCATCGAATGCATGAAAAGCGGCGCCATCTTTGGAAACGCCTGTATGATCGACGGCATGATCGACCGGGCCCAGGAGGAACTGAAAGGGCCTGTCAAAGTCATATCCACAGGTGGTCTGGCCCGTTTTATCACGCCCTGCTGCAGACACGCCATCATCTATGACGATATCCTGCTGTTAAAGGGCCTTCTGTTAATCTATCTGAAAAACCGGCCCGGCAACTGAATAGTTACTCCGAAGATTACCATACTATGTTTATAGGAAGAAAGGAGAATGACTATGAAAAAATATGTATGCGACGTATGTGGTTATATTTACGACCCGGAAGCCGGCGATCCTGACCAGGGCATCGACCCCGGCACGCCTTTTGAAGATCTTCCCGAAGAATGGGAATGCCCGCTGTGCAGCGTCGGAAAAGACCAGTTCAGCGTGGCGGAATAAACTGCCGCCAAAAACCGCGGCCTGCCCTGTCCCTGCATTGCGCCGAATCCGCATCTCTTTTGCCGGGCGCAATGTGCGGGCACAGCAGCCCCGGACCGGCTTTCACTCATCTTCCGGTGTCCGCTCATCTTCTTCCAGATTTTCCCTAATCCGGTACCGGGGCCTGTGTTTCGACTCACTGTAGATCTTTCCGATATATTCCCCGATCACGCCCAGGCATAATAGCTGAATTCCGCCGATCATCCAGATCGAACCCATCAGAGAGGTCCAGCCGCTGACCGTACGGCCGCCGATTTTGGCATTCAGCGTATAAACCATCATAATAATACTGACCAGAAATACCAGCACCCCGGCATTGATAATCAGCCGCATGGGCTTTACGCTGAATGAAGTAATGCCGTCAAAAGCAAATGACAGCATCTTTTTTAAGGGATATTTGGATGTCCCCGCAAACCGTTCTTTTCTCTCATAAGGAACCACCGCCGTATCATATCCAAGCTGCGGTATGATTCCGCGCAGAAACAGATTCACTTCCCTGTATTTCGCCAGATCATTAAGCGCCCTGCGGCTTAACAGCCGGTAATCCGCATGGTTAAACACCAGCTCCACCCCCAGCGCTTTCATTACTTTATAAAAGCCTTCGGCCGTAAAACGCTTAAAAAACGTATCGGTCTTCCTGGAAGACCGTACACCGTATACGATATCATGGCCCTTTTTATATTCCTCCACCATCCGGTCCACGGCGTCGATATCATCCTGAAGGTCCGCATCCATGGAAATCATGATATCTGCCCGCTTCCGGCACTCCATCATGCCGGCCATCAGCGCATTCTGGTGGCCCCGGTTTCTCGTCAGGCAGATCCCGGAAAAATGGGGATTCTGTCTATGCAGTTTCGTGATGATCGCCCATGTACCGTCACAGGAGCCGTCATTTACAAACAGAATCCTGCTGGCAGGCGAAACCAGCCCTCCCCCTACCAGGGAATCCAGCTTCTCCCCCAGCTTCCTCGCTGTCTCAGGCAGCACTTCTTCCTCATTATAGCAGGGCACTACAATGTACAGAACTTCACTCATCGTATGTCTTTCTCCAAACCTATCTATCAATTATCCGATCCAATCTCAGACAGTATAGCATAAAAATTTTGTTCCGTACACCTTTTTTCCAGTTTGTCCGTTTTCAACCATTTTCACAGGCCGGCCGTCAGCTCCGGGAACTTTCGAATACCCTCTCGGATAGGTTTCAGGACAGATAATTCCGCATCGTCTTCAAGGCATTTTTTTCCAGTCTCGACACCTGGGCCTGGGAAATATTGATTTCCTCCGCCACTTCCATCTGGGTCTTCCCCTCGAAAAACCGCAGATCAATAATATGCCGTTCCCGGTCCGGCAGCCGCTTCATCGCTTCTCCCAGCGAAATCTCCTCCACCCACCGTTCTTCCCGGTTCTTTTTATCCCCGATCTGGTCCATCACATAAAGGGTGTCGCCGCCGTCGGTATACACCGGCTCATAAAGGCTGACCGGACTCTGAATCGCATCCAGAGCAAACACCACTTCTTCCTTGCTCAGTCCCACTTCTTTTGCAATCTCATAGATCGTTGGGTCTTTCGCATTCTTTTTCACCAGATGCTCTCTGGCATAAATGGCCTTATAGGCCGTATCCCGCAGAGAACGGGAGACGCGGATGCTGTTGTTGTCCCGCAGATATCTGCGCACTTCTCCGACGATCATAGGAACTGCATAAGTTGAAAACTTCACGTTTAAGGTGGCGTCGAAATTGTCAATCGCCTTAATCAGGCCGATGCAGCCGATCTGAAACAGATCATCCACGTTTTCATTGCTGTTGGAAAACCGTTTGATCACGCTGAGCACCAGCCTTAAGTTCCCTTTAATATAAAGCTCCCTTGCCTCTTGATCACCCTGTTGAATTCTTGAAAACAGCACTTCTTTTTCATCATTGGAAAGAACCGGGAGCTTTGACGTATTCACACCGCATATTTCTACTTTATTAAGAGCCACCGCAAGAATCCTCCTAGAAATCATAGTCTACTAAAATGATTCTCATTAACCGATTTGAATATACCGCGGCAGATGAAATTTAATAAAGTTTTAGGCCTTGACAAACCGGAACAGAAGGGTCTGAAAATGCGGATTTTGACGGCCCGAAAAATTTATTAAAATTTTTTTCAAAAAACTATTGACTTTTCTTCCACCCTGTAGTATCATTCTACATGTGCTTGAGAGAAACACAGAAAAACAAAAGCACAGAAGCAAAAAAGAATATGCGCGAGTGGCTCAGTGGTGGAGTATCGCCTTGCCAAGGCGAGGGTCGCGGGTTCGAATCCCGTCTCGCGCTCTAAAGGAAAGGAATGTTCTTTGTAACATTCCTTTTTTGTTCTACAGATTTTCTTTTCAAGCCTTTCCGGCTCTGTCCCGACTTTTTCCCGGTTCCGCATTTCGTCAGCCAAACGGGATAAAATCCTTCGACAACTCCCCTCATTCTCCCCGGCTGATTTCGTGATATTCAATTCTTCCGAAATTTCTCATAATTATAGACAAAAATACAAAAGCCTTTTATAATACAATCAGATTAATTGAAAAATATGACGGGAAGGAGTCTTTTGATATGGAATTAATCGTATGGGATGATAAGTTTAAAATCGGCGTGGAAATCGTGGATAAAGCACATGCCAAACTATTCCGCATCACAAAAAAGCTGCTTGAGCTTTCCAATGAACCTGGCACCAATCAGAATACATACAGAGAAGGCATCAAATATCTTGAAGCCTACTCCATGACACATTTTTCAGAAGAAGAAGCCTATATGCGTTCCATCCGGTACGGAGGATACGCACGGCACAAGCAGATCCATGACTATTTCAGAGATAAAACACTGGTTTCCCTTAAAAAAGATCTGGAACTGTCCCATTATTCCACGGCGGCCGTCGAGCGCTTCGTGGGAATCATGAACAACTGGCTGAAAAACCATATTATGCAGGAGGACCAGGCAATCGTCGGAAAAGCGGTCGTAAAAAAAAGCTATGATTTTTCCTCCCAGATCCCCATTATCACAAAAGCGGTCAACAAAGCCGCACAGGATCTGTTCCAGACGGAAGCCAAACTGTCCAACCCCGATTATAAAGGGGAGAATATCGGAAACGCCCTTTATTGCCGCCAGGATTACGAAACCGAGGGCGGCGTCAGACTGACGCTGCTTCTGGGCGTGGAGGATGCGCTGTTTATCCGGGGCGTCAACAGACTTCCGGGAATGCAGGCGCTGCAGAAAAATGAGATTACCGCCGAAACCGCCCTGCCGGTATTTGAACAGCTTTTCCAGCAGGTCAGCAAACTGTTCCGGATCAAGTCGGAACCCGAATTTACCAGAGACAATCTGCTGGACAAAAATCAGTTCCGCAAGGAATTTATGAAAGGGTACCCCTGCAGTCTTTTATATAATGCCAAAATCGGATATCTGACCTTCTGCTACCGCAGCCGCCGGTCTAAAAAATAAACGATCTGTCATACAAAAAACCATGAATCCGACTTGGGGGTTCATGGTTTTTCGATTTTATATCTGTTTCGTTTCTTTCTGATTTACGGACTTGAACATTTCATTTCTCCGAATCTTCTTCGCCTTTTATTTCCTGGCCTTTCGTCCGCTCCTTTATCCGTCCCTGCAGTTCCTTTAATGCCATCCCAAATTTCATGGAACTGGCGCCCGGATTCCCCCTTAGCAGGCTTTCCCTGAAAAAGCCCGGCCTGTCGGCAATCCGGTTATACTCCAATGCCTTCTCCCGCAGTTTTTCCAGCAGCGAAGAATGATCCGGCAGAAGCTCCTTCAATTCATCCAACTGCGCCCTGGTAGGAATATGAAGCGCTTCCAGACGCTCCGTAAATTTTCGCTTTGCTTCTTTGTATCTGCGCATGCGTTCCTCGATGGTTTCCCGGAATTCCTCCACCTGATCTCTGGTTTCCATCCTGGCCAGACTGAGCTGCACCTGCATAGCCTCCACTTCGGCCCGCACCCTGGTCATGCTTTCCAGCATCTTCCGCAGATCCAGAGCCGCTTTCACCGACACAATTGTATCCGAAACGAAAACGGTGCTGACAGATCCAAGAAAAATCCCCAATGTCAGATCCGGCAGTTCCAGCACCCACCGCTCGACAGGCTTATGAATCACTTCCGTCAGAAACAATGTCAGAAATCCCCACGCAACGGAGGAAGACAGGCAGATAATTCCCTGAAAATTCAGTCTCTGGTCGCTGTAATCCCAGTATTTCACCTTGAACAGCGCTTCCATCCCCACGCCCACCACATATTCCAGGACGGTCGCTCCGATAACGCCCGCCAGATATGTCAGCACCAGATTCCCCCGCACCGGAATCGAAACCCACAGCATCACCACAGCGCCTGTCCCATATAACGGAAGCATCGGCGCCCGCAGAAACCCTCTGTTGACAAAATGCTTCGTTCTCAGCGTCACATAGGCGGATTCAAAAATCCATCCCGCAAAACAATACAGATAGAAAAACATCAGCCATTGCGGCAGTCCATATGTGTACATCTGATAAACCCTCCGTTTTCGTCACTGTTTTACCCTTTATCTGTTATGGTTTCTTTCGCCTGCTCTGATCGGTTTGTCTGTTTCCTCTTTTTATCCGCCCCCGCAAAATTTACGCGGCAGATGATACATAGTAATGTATACCTCCAAAATACCGCCGCTGTCAAGTCTCTGTCGGAATTTGAAACGCCGCCGCATTTATCCGGAACCTTTTCCTCCACTTCTTTCCGGATACGCCCTGTCTTACTTCTGACGCACACCACACAGATCAATACGGAACATTTCCATAAATGCACCGGCCCACAATGGCTTTATTTTTCCTCCACGGAAAGCCATATTTCACAGTGGTAATTATCATCGTGTATTTCGGCACTCGGATAAACCTCAATGCACATCCCGCCCGCGGGCTGATATTTACTGGTCGGGAAAAATTCCGTATAAATTTTTCGATACAGCTCCTGAAATGCTTCCGGCATCCTCCCGGTACAGGGGAACACCGCCCAAGTATTTGCGGGCACTTTTTCAACCGCCAGTCCTGCCGCCACATTACCGCCCGAATAAACAGCGCCGATTGCATAGTCAAAATCCCCTTTTTCCGGATTGTCAAAACAGATCCCAACGATGGCTCCTCCGAAAATATTTTCCGGATTGATATACCCGCACAAAGTATCCAGCGTTCCGTCTGCGCCGCAGGCCGCCCATGTTGCGCAGATATTCTTCTGGCCGATTTCCTGTCCTCCACCGTATCTGGCCCGTTTGGCAATGATCTCAAACCCTTCCCGTTTTTCAATTCTGTACTCCATTGCTGTTCCTCCTTCTAATATGATTTTTACGGAAATTCTGGAAAAGGACTTGAGCGTCAGTTTTTCATTTTTTGCCCGGACCGGCGTAATTCCGTGGAATTTTGTAAATGCCCTGCTGAAACTTTCCGGACTGTTATACCCGTACCTGAAAGCAACATCTATCACCTTTTCATTCCCGGATGACAAATCCGCTGCCGCCAGCGATAACCTTCTGTTTCGGATATACTCGCCGACAGAATAGCCGCAGATCATATGGAACACCCTCTGGAAATGGAAACTTGAAGAATACGCCTGTCTTGCAATTTCAGCATAGTCCATATCTTCGGTAATATGATCTTCAATATAATCTATCGCTTTCTGTAATCCTTTCACCCATTCCATGCGCTTTCCTCCTCCCGCAACCATAGTATAGTAAAATCACAATGGCTTTTCCTGATATTCCATGCTTTGCCTTGTCAGGTTTCCATGCTCTCCGCTCACTTCTATCATAAATCACGCAGCCTGTGATCGGCAATAAATTTCTTTTTTCTTGGGTCCCCTTCCGCACGGTAAATGGCTAAACTCTCTAAATTATATATATGGTATCGCTTACCCCTCTCATTTCCTCACACACCCATAAAATAAGGACCACCCCTGTGACGGATGATCCTGCCAAAAAGCTGCCCGGACAGCCTTCACCGGCTGTCTGAACAGCTTTTATTTTTTCCGCTAATGTTGCTCCAGATGCAGATATTTTTCCCGCGTAGCCATGCCGCCCCGTATGTGGCGCTCCGATTTATTCACATCCAAAACGATGCGGGCCTGGGCCGCCAGGCCAGGGTTGATCTGCGCAAGGCGTTCTGTTACGTCTTTATGTACCGTACTCTTACTGATTCCAAACCGTTTCGCCGTCTGGCGAACCGTCGCATTTTCCTCTATAATATAATTCGCAATCTCCACAGCCCTTTCTTCAATATAATCTTTCAAAGGGAATCCCCCGGAATACGTTGTTTTTACAGTGTATGCGGGGAATGGCAAAATTAGTCCCGGGAGGGAGAAATTGCGGCAAAACTTTCACGCCGGCCTTTCTATCCTGTCCTGATTTGCGCAAACAGCTTATATGGCAGTCATCATCCTGTTTTTCTCTAACTTTCTTTTAAAAAACGCATCATTCCGCTTTCCGTTTTTCTACTTCATCAAGCGAAATTCCTGCATATTCGGCCATTTTTTCAAATATCAGCATTCCCTCTGCCAGCATATCATAATACAATCCGTAGCACTGGTACATGAAAAATCATGCATAAATTTTCCACTTGGCGTATCTTTGCGGTAAGCGCCGTTTACATGCAGGATGTACGAACCGTCCTCACATTTTCTCCTTTTTCCAAAAAGCACCGCTCAATACGCCCATGCGGCAGAAAACTGGAAATTTTTGATTGCATATTTAACGGATTTCCGTCAAGAAGGTATTGAAAAAACATGCTTCATTATGTTATACTGGAAATACTGTTAAATACAATATTAAAAAGAAGGAAGAGGATTAAGGTTATGCGCAAGAGCATTAAAAAAATGATCGGAATCCGAGTGGCTGCAGCGGTAATTTCCATATTATTGTTCAGCATTGTAACCACTGTAAGCATCATCCGTATCAAAAACACTCAGGTCTCAAATGTTGAGGCAAACGAACTGCTTGACAGAATTCAGAAAGCGGAAGTCGCACATTACAAATGGTCCAGCAATTTAAGCAACGCATTATACGCCGGCACCGAATTTACCGGCAGCATGGACCCCACCGGCTGCGTCCTGGGACAGTGGGTTTACGGAGAAACAAATACGGACAACGAAAAAATTGAGTCGCTCCGGACACAGATAGAGCCTCTACATAAAGAACTTCATGAATCAGCCTCCCATGTTCTGGAACTTCTGAAAACCGATCCGGAACAGGCTCAGGCCTATTATCAGGACACGATTCAGAGCAACCTTACGACCCTGGTCGGCCTGCTGGATCAGATTGTAACGGAAGTTACCCAGATCAGCAAAGAAAACAGCACACAGATGCGTACGATGATCCTGGTCGTAGAGGTAATCTCCAATATCTTTTTTGTAATTGCCCTGGCCTGCCTGATCAGTCTGGTATTGTACGTGCTTCACAAGGTTGTACGCCCGATCCTGCTGATTACGACTAACAGTAAGCCTCTCAGCGAAGGCCGGCTGGATCTGCATCTGAATTACCATGAAAAAGATGAATTAGGCGATCTTGCCATTACGCTGGAAGATTCCATGAAACGGATTCACAGTTACGTGACGGACATCAACCACATTATGAGCCAGCTTTCCAACGGCGACTTTAATGTTCATACCTCCACACCTTTTATCGGTGACTTCCGTTCTATCGAGGAGTCCATAAACAGCTTTACCTCTACGATTTCGACGGCACTGGCTCAGATCAGCCGCGCAGAGCAGCAGGTATCCGGCCATGCCAATCATCTGTCTACCGGCGCGCAGTCACTGGCTCAGGGAGCGGTGGAACAGGCCAGCGCAGTGGAAGAACTTTACGCCACTCTGGAAGAACTTTCCAAGACAGCGGAGCAGAATGTCAAGATGGCGGCCAGCGCCCAGGAAAATGCCCGCCTGACAGGAGAACAGGTAACACAGAGCAGCCAGCATATGGATCAGATGGTAACGGCTATGTCCGATATCACCGCCGCGTCCCAGCAGATCGGAAAAGTTATCGCCACAATTGAGAATATCGCGTCCCAGACCAATATTCTGTCAATCAACGCAGGTGTGGAAGCGGCAAGAGCCGGCGAAGCCGGCAAAGGCTTCTCAGTCGTAGCCAACGAAGTGCGCGGGCTTGCAACCCAGTCTGACGAAGCGGCAAAAGCTACAAAGGAACTGATCGAGAACTCTATGGAAGCCACGGAACGGGGCCGTCAGATCGTAGAGGAAGTTTCCGCCGTACTGCAGAAAACGCTGAAACTGGTCGTACAGTCCAACGACAATATCAGCACAATTGCAAAAGCCATAGAAGGCGAAGCCAGCTCCATTGCGCAGGTAACGGAAGGAATCAGCCAGATTTCCGTGGTTGTTCAGAGCAACTCTGCCAGCAGCGAAGAATCTGCCGCGGTCAGCTCCGAACTTTTCGACCAGGTACGTCTGCTTCAGGAACAGGTCAAAAAATTCCGTCTTAAGAAATAATTGGACGATTACACAAACCATATTGACAAATGATATAAAGACAGCGATGGCGGAGATTAAATCTCCGCCATCTTTGCGCATTGCAGAAATGTTTTCACCTTTCTGTCTTTCTGTTTCCCTTTACAATCCTGCTGCCGATTAAGCCAGCGTATTCAGCAGTGAACCAACCATATAGTAATTGCTTAAGCTATATGGGCTGCTCTGTGCGAATTTGGCAAAATACATAAAGGAATCAGACATTGCAGAACCGTTGGAAGTCAGCAGAGACGTAGAGCCGAGCCCTTTCTTATCAGTGCTGCTGCCGGTACTTTCCGTACCGCTGGTGCCGTTTGTGGCAGTTCCGATAATCTTGTCAACAGACGTATCCAGCACGGAAGATGCCTTTGATCCTGCGCGTTCAGCCATGCCATACTGACCGCCCAGAACATCTTTTACCAGACCATAGTCTTTCCCGATCGCTTCGCCCAGTTTTTCCTGATCCAGCGTCAGTTTTCCATTGGTATCAATCTTCATGCCTGCGACTTTCAGCGCTTTGTCGTTCGGGATCGCCCTCTCAAACGCCGAAAGCTGCGATGCCAGAGCATCGCCGCGTCCCGCATTGTTTTTCAGCAGGGAAGTCGTACTGTTGTACTTATTTACAAAATCCTGGGCAGCGGAAATAATATCATCCGTAGCCTTTTTAATCGCAGACTCGTCTCCTGACGCAACTGCCTTTTCATATTTTGAAAATACATTATCCGCATTGCTGGTCTGAAGGCTGGCCGATGCCTTCTCCAGATCCTCCAATGCTGACTGATACTGCATCAAGAATGTGGACGTACTGCTGGGTTTTGTAGTACTGGTACTGCCTGTACTTGTGCTGCCGGTGGTGCTGTCGGTCTTCGTGCTTTTGTCGGTCGAATCAATATTCAGAGAGTTCTTCAACTGATCCGATGCGGAATTCGCTTTGCTATACCAATCATCAACCATCGTTGAGTTTGAGTAACCAAAAGAACTGCCGTAACCAAGACCTGAGATTCCACTAACTGACATACAATCATCTCCTTTCTGGTAATCATACCTTTTTGCAGGGCAGATCATCCCGTCTGTGCGAAAAGGACAGACTGTTGGATTATCAATCCCTCTATTGTATTTATCGGCATTTATGTGATTTTTCTCCATAACAAGAGAAACAACCGGATATTTTTTTCTCTCAATCAGACTCATTCTATATCACTCCTTTTACGGAGGGGTCAATATTGTCGTTGCGTTCTCGTCCATGCCCTTCTCCTCTATTCTGAAAGCAACATCCGCAAATTTAAGTTCACTGCCCGGAGCCAGAAAGCATCTTTCTTCCCGGCCCAGTCTGTCTCCGTTCAGATATGTACCGTTCGTGGAGTCACAGTCTTTGACCGTACAGATACCGTTTCGTATCTGAAAGACCGCATGACGCCTGCTGACCGTAGACCGGTTCAAACTGATATCCGGAGCTTTTAATTGTTTTCCGACCATAACCTGACCTTCCTGGCCACTCAGGAAAAAATCCTCTATATTTTTTTCTTCTCCCTGATAGCGAAACCACCAGCCAACTGCAGGAGCACCGGATATTCCGGTCAAAACACAGGTTTCCTCCGTAAAATCTCTTTGTTCCGGCATCATGCTCTGCACCGGCAGATCGCCCTGTCCCGACACATTCTCCTGTTTCGGCATATGTTTCTGGCAAAACAAAACATTCTGGCTTTCTGATATGCTCTTCTCCCACTGAAATGAATGACTTGGATCCTCTGCGGCGGCTTCCTCTGGTGATTCCCATACGGCAGCAGCGGAAGCATCCGTTTTGACCATCAGTTTATAGATGGCCGTTCCCGACACAGCGGCAATCCCACAGATCAGGCCGATATAGATAACCGCCTCCCGCTCCCTTATCATTTCCCATCTGCCATAACAGAGAAACGCCAGCCTTGACACGGCAGCCAACGCCAATGACGCAACCAACAACGCCAAAATCGTATCTGCCGACCGGCGAAAGCACGAAGACCTCCTCTGTTTTTCTTTCTGTTTTTGGTGCTTCCGCCGCTTTTTCTTCTGTTCCTGTTCTCTTCTTTCCTCATCAGACATTTCGTAAACAGCCCCTGCATACCCGTCGTCTGTCTTCCATTCCTCATCCTCCGGCAAACCCGGCGATAAAACTTCCTCCCCGTCAGGTTCCGGCTTTTCTTCCTCACCATAAAACAAAAGCTGCATCAAATCCTGCATACGAAAGCTCTCTCTGATACCGATCTGATACAGACCATACACGGCATTGACAGCGTCGATCTCTTTATGGCTGATCTTATTTAATAAATATTGAAGCAAGATCCGCACATGTTCACGAAAACTTTTATCCGGAACACCTTTCGGATAATAACAGAATTCCGGCGGTCCGTCTCCATCCTCCTTCCAGTAAATCCATTCCGGCTCTAACTGCAGGCTGTCAATATTCAGCAGAAATTCTTCCAACTGTCCTGCTGTTTTATTCAGCGCGGCCATCAACTGTTTTATCTCATCTATGCTGATAGTGACATTCTCATACTTCCGGACCATCGACTGTCTTCCGGATATTGTATAACAGAGTTCCGACTGCTGATTAATCTGCTGCAATCGAACCTTTAACAACCCGCCGATTCTGTTATGTTCCAGCATTCTGATCTGATAATCATCTGCATCAATACCGCCTGCATCCACCAGCATATAACATTCATTCCGCTCTCTGCGGTATTTGATTTCCATCCGTATTATCGCCTCCTTCAAAGGGATCCGTCAGAACCTGACAGCGCCAGATCAGTTTCACCGGCCCGGATCTAACATATTCCGACGTTCCCTGAACGCAGAGAGGATTGTTCCTGTCATAGTTTCCCGTCAATGTGCCGGTCAGCCGCCCGATCAGATCATGTTCCTCCACCCGGTACCGAATCCGATACTGATGCCCGGTCTGAATCAGACCGCCGGTTTTTTCGCTTTCCTCTTCCCATATATAATCCCGATAGTATAGCAGACGCACCCTGTCCGTTTCCTCCTTCTGTACAAATCCCCCTGTCACCCTTTCGGCGGCCGCCGCTTTTAAAACGGCATAATCGTGGAGGCTGAAAGCCATCAGGATTACAAACAGCAGACAGCCGATCACTGTCGGGACAACCAGCGCCGCCTCCACCGTAAAAACACCTTTCACTTCGAGCTTCGTCACTGATACACTATATTTCAGAAACGATTTCTTTTTTAATTCCACAGCATCACCCCCATATAGGCAGCCCATAAAAACGGTACAAATGGAAGCTGCTTCTTCCGCCCCCACTTTCCCACCGCCATCATTCCGCAGCCGATAACCGCAGCGGCAGCCAGTGCCCAGAACAATAACAGCAGACAATTCCACAACCCTGCAAAAATTCCCATAACTGTCACGATCACACCGTCTCCCGCTCCGATCGCTCCCCCTGTCACCCAGGATATTCCAAAAAGTGCCAGCCCCGGCAGGCAGCCGATCAGAATAAACGGAAACTGTCCTCCGGCCATATGCAGAATACAACCCACACTTCCCCAAACCACCGGATAGATTATCCTGATCTTTTTATACCTGATGTCCTCCAGACCGCAGAAGGTAAGTAGGCTGCTGCCCAAAATAAAATCCAAAGCATTCATCATTTTTCCCTTTCTTATCAAATCTGTACCTGCAAAGTCCTGCGGCGACTGATTTTACAATATAACGTTTCACCGAATCTGCGCTGCGTTACTCTTTCTGTTGTCTCACCCCGCACCTGCTGCACAGACGCATCCCCGATTCCGCTTCATCCTTCGGAACCTTTTTTACCTGCCGTTTTAAGCCGCTGCATCCCAATGTACTGTGATAACGGTCCCCATCTTTTGTGATATGCACACTCGCTCCCGTTTTTCCTTCACCACAGCATTTCTCACAGGGTTTATATTTTCCTCCGTTTTCATTGCGGCACTGATCCACCTGATGATAACTTACATTCCGGACAGACAGTCTGATATGGGTACAGTCTTCATATAAGTGATACACGGATCCGGTTTCCGTAACATAGGCCCATTCCTGGGACTCTTCCTCCGTGTCCTCTCCGCCCTGTTTTTGTCTGCCGATCCATCCACGTTTTCTGCTTCTCTGTACAAACCGGAACTTCGTCATACCCGGAAAACCAATCGGAATCTCCACATCATAGCACATCACCACATCTACCATTCCGTCCTCTTCCAGAATGCTGCTTTCCAGAAAATAAATGCCGCTGTTTCCTTCTTTGATGCAGGAGCCTCCCGGATATTCCTCCGAAATTGTGCTAATAACATTTTGCCTGAGAATGCCGGTCTGAATCCCCCACTCCAGCACATCCCCCACCGCCTCTGTCCATTCCTGCTCCGGCCCTATGCCCTCGGTCAGACATTCCTTTGCATACGCATAGCAGGCTGCGGTCTGTGCCGCCTGTTCTGCCGCTTCCTGCAAAGCCACCTGCACGCGAAACACAAGAAACAGATAAAGAAAGCCATACACCGAGAGAATGAAAACCGCCATAACCACCGAAGCTTCCACCGTAAAGCTTCCCCGGACAGAAGAGGTACATACAGACACCTTTTCTCCTTTGTCCGAGCCATGATTTTTTGTCAGGATATTGTTTTTGCGTGTTTGGAGATTTACATCACTTTCTGCGGTCGGTCTGTCCTTTTTACAAAAATGGGAGAAAGGATCGTTGCAGGACATATGGCTTCCGGCATCAGTTTGAAAAGGCATCTGTATTCACCCCTTCCGGTTCTGAAAATTCTTCTCCGTAACATCGTTCCTCCGCCGTCTCAAAATAATATCTCCCGTCCGTTTCTGTCTGCGTCCCCATCAGCGGCAGCGTCACAAACAGTTTATCTGCCCGGATCTTCATATGAAATGAAGTCCGATAAATACAATTCTTTAAATAAAAGTCCGGTTCCTCTCTCTGTATGTTCCACTGCACCATATCCATACACCGATATAATTTTTTCTCATTTGATGTCAGGCAAAGAAGCAGACGGAGATAATCCTGATAACGCATCCCCTTTCCGCCGGAAATCTCACTTACGTCCCCCGAACCGGCCTGGCCGCCCGCAATGACCGCCGGCGCCTGTTCCAGCGTAGTTTTCCAGTCTGCAGACTGCTTTAAAAAGGGAATCCTCCCTCCGTCGGCCAGTGTTCTCACATCTGCCGCCGATTCCGCAAATGCCCACGCCGCCAATATCATCAGCTTTACCAGACCTGCCAGCGGCGTCAGACCCAATACGCCGGTCAGCGTCATAGCCAACATCTGGGCCTCCTCAGATTTTTGTCGATCGCCCAGCAGATAAATAAAATTCATTCCTTCCCGGATCAGCAGCAGTTTTTCCATGACCTGAGAAAGATTTTCCCGGTCCGTGCCGCTGTCTCCCACAATATATTCCAGGTCATAAAATCTGCCGCCTGTCCCGCCGTCAGAATCCGTTTTACAATCGACATAAGAGGGCATCGTCTTCAATGCATATTCACTCAGACACAAATTCTCATACAGCTCCCCAAACATCCCTGAAACCATATCCCATAACCCGCCGCTCTCCTGTCCGCCGCCTAGAATCGCTTCCCCGGACTCTCCTGACTGCCCGGACGGCAGACCACCTGCATCTATCTGCCGTGAGGACAGTACTGCTTCTTTGCCTACTATCAGTGCCAGAATTCCCTTCTCTTTCAGTTTTTTTACCTGTTCCAGCAGATCGCTGTTCATCGGCTCTTTCGCTTCCTGCAGTTCCTCCGATCCTACAAACTCCGTTTGAAGGCTGATCTGCTTCCCGCGTTGATCCAGCAAGCGCTCGGCATCCTCTGTCTCCATTTGTAAGATTTCCTCAATCCCCGGCTGGCGC
Source organism: uncultured Lachnospiraceae bacterium (assembly GCA_948470335.1). Lineage (GTDB taxonomy): Bacteria > Bacillota > Clostridia > Lachnospirales > Lachnospiraceae > Paralachnospira_A. Next base: position 18,860 of record CAOKOL010000017.1, read on the forward strand.
TCCAGAACATACCGCAATTCCGCAATACTGTCCCCAATCTCAATTGCCAATGCCTTTCGCTTTCCATTCTCTTTCGTATACACTTCAACCGCTTCGGTCTGCTGATTTGCAGCCTGTAAAAATTCATCTGACAGCCGGGGTTTTAACTGTTCCAGTTCGGACAGCGGCGGTTCCAACTGTTCCATAAGCTGCTCCGTAGCCTTTTGAATCTGTTCCAGACAGAAAGCGGAAGTCTCTGCCTGTTCTTCCATAGCATTCTCTTTCCTTTTGGCCTGTTCGGACGCCTTGTCCATACGATCGCACACTTCTGACAATTCTTTCCTGGCATTTCGCAGCTCTGCTCTCAAAAACACAGCTTCTTCTTCATCTGTTTCATCACTCTCTCTTTCCAATGCCTCCACTCTTTTTTCCAGATCATTTTTTTCCCGCAGCAATGGTTTCAGCTCCTGATAGGCGCCGACTGCCTCATTTGCCGAAAGTTGCAGTTCCTCCGTCGATCCTTTCAGTCTGACATACTGATTCTCCAAATGCAGTACGTCGCCTGCGGATGCGGTGATCTGATCCACCGCACCCATCATCTCCCGGCACTGCTGCCCCATGTTCAGCTTATCCCTCACCTGCTCCACCAGATTTTCCACCATGCCGTATTTCATATATTCCAGAATCTCTTCTTTCACCGGAAAAGCCCCCTGATCCAAAGCATAGACCGGATTCTCCATCTGCAGCTCATCCACCTCAAAAGGATAAAAATGCATTCCTCCGGCCGCAAGCTCCTTAGAAGGGTCCTCATAATAAGACAGATATTCTTCGGCAGTCTGTTCCAAACTGCCGTCATCCTCCAGAAAAAACAGATGATAACGATCCAGAAGTTCTCTGTGATATTCGGAAAATACGGAAAACACGGAAGATTCCGCCGCGGTTCTGATATAGTATCGCAAAACAGATACTCTGGCAGATTCCAGAGAGGTACACAGAAGTGTCAGAATCACCACAAGCGCCATGCTGACAAATACGGTAATCTGGGCAGGCTGTCTTGTTTTCACTCCCATCACAGATACCTTAATAGATTGTTCCGGCCTTATCGCGGATACTGGAAAAAATATTATTCACCAACTGAGTCAGTTGCTCCTGAAAAATAATAACCAGTGCAATCAAAACGACTAAAATCAGGATTACCTCCACAACGCCTACCGCTGCCAGTTCCATATCTGCAAATTTTCCGATCACCCTTTTCCAAGCATTCCATCCGATTTTTTCTGCTTCTCTTTTCATTTTTCTCATCACTTTTTCCTTTCCGGCGTTTTACCGCCATATGATCCTTTTATCCGTCATTGCTTCTGTTCCGACCTTTAAAGTGCCATGGCAGCCGGAACCATAATCAGAATCAGCACCAGGATAAACATCAGAAACATGGGAATCATCAGTTTTGTCCCGGCCTTTTCTCCCTCTCTTTTCGCCTGATGAAGCCGGGCGGAAAATGCCTCGTCTGTCTCCGTCCGCAGCCGTACCGTCAGGTCTCTGCCGCCCTTTTTCAGATTCTGTTCCAACAGCATGGTCAGCTTCCGGTAAGGCTGTAAGCCGCACCGTTTTCCAAAACTTTTATAGGCCTGCAGTTCCGGCTGTCCGCCCTGCATTCCCCGACATGCATAAAGCATTTCTTCATAGGCATACCGCCTCTTTCCCATCCCTGTTTCCACCTGCTTACTGTAATTCAGGGCAATTTTTTCCCATGCGCCTCTTACGGTAAATCCGGCGCCGATCAAAACGGTCAGTTTCGAAAGAATTTCCGGATAATCTGCCGTCATCTGCCGATTTCTTTCTTCTTCCCGCTCTTTCAGCTTTTGCGTATGGCCGCAGCAGTACAGCACCGCAATCAGCAAACCCATTCCGGCGATCAGCAGCCCGTTTCGATTCTTTCCCGCCGGATAAAAAGACAAAGGCATACCGTCATATGTGCCTGGCAGACTGATTTTTTTACCGTAGGGATCCTCTGTCTCCTTCTCTTTCAGCGCTGCTGCCAGCTCTCCTTTTAACAGATCCTCCTCCGATAATGAAGAGCGTACGATTCTGCATGGAATCTGATATTCCGTCTGTTCTGTCCCGTAAGACAGTTCCAGCGTCACATAAGTGATAATCCCTTCTTCCGGAATATCCTCCGCCACAATCACTCCGCTGTGATCAATATACTCCCACCGTTCCGGCGTCCATCTGCACCGGATTCCGGGCGGTCCGGATTCCAGAAAATCAAGCTGTCCCTCCACCTGGTCCAGAGATTGATTTTCCCCCGGCAACTGCTCCAATGCCCGTGTATAAGTCTCTTCAAAAAGCTGTTCCAACTGCTGCTTTGTATATTCCTGCGGGTTTACGGAAAGCTCCGCCGCCATCCTCCCCTCCCATCCCCCCTCTGCTTCTAACTGATAAATCCTGCTGCCGCTTCCTGCTCCGGGACGTTCCAGATCCGTGATTTCCCGACCGGACCGGCACAACTGTACAGTCTCCGCCCCGATCCCTACGATAAGCCCAGCCACAGCCAACAGCCAGGCACAGGTAAAACGTCTTATCTGAAAACCTTTGTAATCTTCTTCTACGTCATCCCTGACAAAAAGCCTGCGCAGTCTCTGTCTGATTTCCCTCTGCGGACCGTTCTGCCGTCTTTTTAATAGTCTTTCATACCAGTTCCAAACCACGGCTCCCGCCGGATAAAAAAAACGAAGACATTTTGCATTCCGATTCTCAGCGGTACTCCGGGACGCCGCACCTCCTTTTATCAGGCCTGTCAGGTAAATTACCATAAGCGCCGCCAGTCCCGCTCCCATTCCTGCTATCGCTAACATCCACACCTCCAAACTCTCCCAATACTCAAAGCTCTATCTCCATTAATTTTCCGGAATAACGGCAGATTCCCAGATAAGCGGCAAGGCTGGCAGCCATCACAAGCCTTCCGATTACCGTGTGATACATGGGATAGAAAAAATGCGGGGAACTGAGATTAATATAGGCAAGAATCCCCAATGGCACCACATTCATAATTTTCCCTTCCAGACGCACCGCCGTCATCATTGTGATAATCTCCTCTTTTACTTCCACTCTGGATGCGATCACCTCTCCTGTCTCCGAAATAATTCTGATCAGATCAGCACCGGAGCGCCGGGCTATTCTGAAAATATCCGAAAAGCTTCTTACCTCGTCCAGTCCGCTTCTTTCTGCAAAATCATCCAGCGCTTTCTCAACCGGCACATTCATATCAATCTGACGAACCATATAACCAAATTCCCGGGATATGGCCTGTTCCTCCCCGAAGCGCTGACACAGCTCCTTCCAGGTCTGCACAAAGGCATTCTCCACCGAATATCCCGCGCTTAGGGATACGCCGATCGAAAGAATTGCCTCCTTCCACTGCAGCAGCAGCTTTTCCCGCTGTTTCTTCGCCAGATTCTTCCTGATTAGAAACGGATACAATGCCCCTGCGGGAGCCAAAAGGAAAAAAACAGACACTTTCTGAAAAAACAGACAAGTAAACAGTACTGCGTAACCGGTTCCGGTTATGGAATACCGGAGAAATTCCCGCACGCTTAACTGATAGCCGTCATACCGGGGCAATGCCGGCATGGCAGAGCTTTTCCCTGTTTCCAAGGGCTCTGCCCGTGGCTTTAAGCTTCCCCCTGACCTGGCCTCCTGTTTCCCCGTCTCCGGCTTCTTCCTCATACCGGTAAAGAGGTTCCAATTTAATTTCTCCATCCGTCAGTCCCGTCACCTCCATAATACTGACCACCTTCCTGCTGCCGTCCCGGAATCTGGACAAATGCACCATAATATCAATCGCCGACGCGATCTGTCCCCGCACTGCCATCAATGGAATCTCCGTCCCCATAAGCACCATGGTTTCCAGCCGTTTCAGCATATCTGCCGGATTATTTCCGTGGCCTGTAGACAGGCTTCCGTCATGGCCCGTATTCATGGCCTGGAGCATATCCAGAGCCTCTGCCGAACGCACCTCGCCCACAACCACTCTGTCCGGACGCATCCGCAGGGCTTCCCGGATCAGATCTCTGATCGTAATCTCATTTCTGCCCTCCAGATTTTTATTCCGGGCTTCCAGCCGCACCAGATTCGGAATATGATTCAGCTTTAATTCGGCCGAATCCTCGATGGTGATCACCCGCTCCCGCTCCGGAATAAACCCCGACAATGCGTTCAGCATCGTGGTCTTCCCGCTTCCCGTACCGCCGCTGATAAAAATGTTATACCGGGCCCGTACCAGAAGTGCCAGAAAATCTGCCGCCTCCGGTGTAATGCTGCCCCAGGCAATCAATTGTTCCATGGTCACGGGCCGGGAAGAAAACTTTCTGATAGTCAGAATCGGACCGTTAATCGCCACGGGCGCCAATACCACATGAACTCTTGATCCGTCCGCGAGCCTGGCATCCGCCATCGGAACCGTGTCGTTGACCACCCGGTTTACCTTTGCCACAATCTGCTGAATCACATTCTCCAGCTTTTCGCCGGAGGTGAAGGCGGCCGGCCACCGCTCTACCTTTCCGCCCCGCTCCACAAAAATATGCTCCGGTCCGTTTACCATAATCTCCGTGATGCTCTCATCTTCCAGTAAATCCTGCAGCACATCAAGCCCCCGCAGGCTGTTCAGCAGATATTTCCGCAGTTTTTCTTTATTGCCCAGATCCAGACAGTGCTCTCTGCCCTGCTCCACCACAAAGCAATCGATCTGGGCGGCCAGTTCTTCATCTGACACTTCACGAGTCTTGTCCAGCCGCTCCATGAAACGATCCTGAAAGTAAATGTATTGTTCCTTTCCAATCATAATTTCCTTCTTATTCCCACAGACACCTTTTCTTCCGGCCTTTATTCACCCGCACCTGAGATTTTTCTGGTAAATTTCTCCATAGGACTCCACAAAAGACTTTCCGCTCCCGCCATCTTTGCCTCCAGCTTTACCGCCGGCAGGCTGATCTTCTCAATTTTGTCCAGTATCTGCTGCTGGCCTGACACTTTCATATATGATTCAAAAGAGTGAATTTTTTCCTGTGACACCGGGTCCTCCTGTTCCGGCATATATACCTGCCTGCACACATCCAGCAGTTCCAGAGGGCTGTCGCCTCCCTCTCCGATGTCCAGCACAACTTTTTCATATCCTCCCTCCGATACCGCCCATCTTACCAGCCCGGCCAGCTCTTCTGTTCTGATCTGGCGCAGATCCCAGGGAAAAGAAACAGGAGGAATGTATTCCAGGCCGTGAAGTCTGCTGAACAAATTCATATCCCGAAAGCTTTCCATCGAATTCTGGCGGTAGAGAAACATAATGTCTGCCAGATCTTTTTCATGGTCTTTCGGACGCAGTTCATCTATAATGCAGAATTCATCCAGGCTGATCAGCAAACACTTACACTGTTCTGCCAACACAGAAGCCAGCACAAAAGAAAAAATCGTTTTTCCGCATCGCTTTACCGGAGAATATACGCCGATGATCTCTCCCTGTTTTTCACTTTCCTGCAGCACATCTTCATCGCCCCTTTCTTTTGCGTAACAGTCCATCACTTCACGCAAAAGACCGTCCGACGACTGAAACTTATATACGGAACGCCTGTCCGATTCCTGAAAACCCATCTCCTCGCTGAGCACAATCAATTGCCCTACGCTGTTATGCCCTTTCATGATTTCGGCGGCCATAGACTGTCCTACCAGAAGAATATCCAATCTTCCGTTTTCCAGATATGAGGAAACCTCCTGTTCGTTGTCAAAGGTAAACAGCCTAAGCCGGCAGCCTTCCTTTGTCGTTATGTATTCCGCCAACCGCCTGACATATCCAGGCTCCCGGTCCAAAATTCCCATACTTCTGTCTTTCATAAAAATCTCCTTTCTATATTATAGTTCCCGCAGCTACCCTCCCAGGGCCTATACGGTCCGTTGCTGTTTATGCAGCTCACTTACACTTCCTAAATTCGTTTCATACCGTTACTTCATACCGTCATTTCAATTATCTGAATTCGGGATATTTGTCGGAATACGACTTTTACAGATATGCTCTGCAGATCTACAAAGGAATGAGCAGCCCCCGTGTCCGGCGTTTGCTGTGTGATTGTATTATCCCAGCATTTTCCAGATTCGTCAAGCATTTCTTTTTGTGGCACAAATCTGCACTTTTGTGTTCTTTAACCGAATATTCACCCGCCCTCTTCCTGTAAGATAATTAGATTCTCACAAAATCCCCGCTGTTTCGCGGCACGGAACTGTCACTCTCAAAACATGAACCAAATCAAACTTCCAAATTTTGTGAAATTTTACAAATCTTCTTCTGAAAGACGCCGCCCCATTGACGCCATGGAAAAATCGTTGTATTATTTGCATAGAATCTTTTTCCCCTGACTATACTTAGTAATAAATAACAAATATGGGAGAGATTTCTATGATTTTTCAGTCGAAAGTCCAGAAAAAAAATCACAGTACTGCCGGCGAATTTATACAGTTAATGGAGGATCTGCGCATTACCAAAGGAGCGCTGGACCGGGCACAGTCCAACTTTGAACAGGTGAACGATCCGGCACTGGTGGACTGCTATATTTATGAACTGAAAGCCGCCCAGATGCGGTATCAGTTTCTCTTAAGAAGAGTCAAGCAGTACGGGGTGTAAATGCAGACAGCCATGGACAAAGTAAAGAAAAATCGCCGCCGCATTGCCGCTGCCCGGCTGTGGGATAAGGAGAATACCATGAGAAAAACAAAAAACAAAAAAATCACGGAAGTTGACCGATATCTGTTCGGAAATGGAACCCATTATGAAATCTATGAAAAACTGGGCGCTCATCCTATGACAATCAACGGAAAAAAGGGCGTTTATTTTGCAGTATGGGCGCCCCATGCCGCTTCTGTCAGCCTGGTCGGGGATTTTAACGGCTGGAACCCGGACGCCAACCGCATGACACCGCTGGAGGACTCCGGAATCTACGAGATATTTACGAATCAAATCAAAAAAAATGAATTATATAAATATGCCATCACCACCCATTCCGGAAAAGTACTGTTCAAAGCCGACCCCTATGCCAACGCCGCCGAATTCCGGCCGGGCACCGCATCGGTGGTCGCCGATTTGTCCGGATTAAAATGGACCGATGAAAAGTGGCTCACGCGCCGCCGCAATACGGATCTCAGTCAGGCAGCCATGGCCATTTACGAAGTGCATTTAGGTTCCTGGAAACGGCATACGGATGAAACCGGCGAAGGCTATTACAATTACCGGGAAGCCGCCAAAGAACTGGGAGACTATGTAAAAAAGATGGGATATACCCATGTGGAGCTGATCGGCATCGCAGAGCATCCCTACGACGGTTCTTGGGGATATCAGGTCACCGGCTATTATGCCCCTACCTCACGGTACGGTTCGCCGGAAGATTTTGCCTGGTTTGTCAACCATATGCACAGTAAAGGAATCGGCGTAATCCTGGACTGGGTTCCCGCTCATTTTCCCAGAGACGCCCATGGCCTGGCCGATTTTGACGGTGAACCTTTATATGAATATACGGATCCCCGAAAAGGAGAGCACCCCGACTGGGGCACTAAGATTTTCGATTATTCAAAAAATGAAGTATTGAATTTCCTGATTGCCAACGCTTTGTTCTGGGTGGAAAAATTCCATGTGGACGGACTGCGGGTAGACGCAGTGGCCTCCATGCTGTATCTGGATTACGGAAAACAGGACGGACAGTGGGTTCCCAATATTTACGGCGGCAACGAAAATCTGGAAGCCATTGAATTTTTCAGGCATCTGAACAGCATTATGAGCCATCGCAACCCAGGCGTGGCCGTAATCGCCGAGGAATCCACAGCATGGCCGAAAGTAACGGATACCGCCGAAAACGGCGGACTGGGCTTCTCCTTTAAATGGAATATGGGATGGATGCATGATTTCCTTGAATATATGAAGCTGGACCCTTATTTCCGGCAATACAACCATAATAAAATGACCTTTTCTATGACCTATTCCACCAGCGAACGTTTCGTCCTGGTTCTGTCCCATGATGAGGTGGTCCATTTAAAATGTTCCATGATTAATAAAATGCCCGGCCTGTATGACGACAAGTTTGCCAACTTGAAGGTCGCCTATACATATATGATCGGCCATCCCGGCAAAAAACTACTGTTTATGGGACAGGATTTCGGCCAGTGGAATGAATGGAATGAAGAAACCCAGTTAGACTGGTATCTGTTAAATGAGGACAAACATCAGGAACTGCATCAATTTGTAGGCAGCCTTTTAAAATTGTACAAGAACAACCAGGCGCTGTATTCCCACGACTATGACTGGGACGGTTTTGAGTGGATCAACTGCGACGACTCAGACCGCAGTATTTTCAGCTTCGTCCGGAAAAATGAACGGGGCGGAAACTTCCTGTTTGTCTGCAATTTCACGCCGGTGGCAAGAGAAGATTACCGGGTGGGCGTTACCAGCAGACGGAAACATCTGCGGCTTTTAGACGAACAGAACGGTCTCGTGGAGAAAATGAGCGACGCTCCGGTTTTTAAGCCGGAAGCCTCTCCCTGTGACGGTAAACCTTATTCCATCGCATTTCCGCTGAATGCGTATGGTATCGCCATATTCCGTTTCTGACAATTCCGAAATACAAACCAGAGAGGGTGAATTTTCACCCCGCCGCCAGCAGCACGCTGACCGCCACTCCTGCCAGGGAGGCGATCAGCGCGCCTGCCAGGGTGTATCTGGTTTTTTTGATATGTACGGACATAAAATATACGGACATGGTATAAAAAACCGTTTCGGTGCAGCTCATCAGAATTGATGTAATCCAGCCGATTCGGGAATCAGGTCCGTATTCTTTAAAAATATCCAGCACCAGCCCCGTAGCAGCTGAGGATGAAAACATTTTTATAAAAGACAACGGCACAATAGGCGCCGGCAATCCCACGGCGGCTGCGGCCGGCGCCAGCAGCGCGGACAGATCATCCAGAAAGCCTGAAGCCCGCAGAATGCTGACTCCCACCAGCAGGCCGCATAATGTGGGAAGAATCTCCACCGTAATTTTCAATCCCTTTTGAGCCCCCCGCACAAAATCATCATATACCGGACGGCTGGCCAGCACTCCATAACCTACAATATAAAAAATCATAAGCGGCATAATAAAATCCGAAAGAAACACCAGAAAATCCATTCTCACGCGCCCCTTTCTGATTTTCCCGGCACATCTGTCTGCCCCGGCCCTTTTTTCTTCTCAGACAAACATACATGTTCCGATGTCCTGCCTGTCATTTTCATCTCCCTGACACCCGCCGGCGACGAGCTTTTACTTCCCATCATCTTTGCGAATAAAATACCGCATATAGTCGTTACCGTGGTGGCAATCAGAGCCGGCACAATAACGGCGGCGGGATTTGCGGAGCCGTACTGGCTGCGGTAAGCAATCATATTGATCGGAATCAGTTGCAGCGACGAGATATTCACAATCAGGAACATGCACATGGCGTCGGTGGCTACTCCGGGCTTATCGTTCAGTGTTTCCAGTTTCTCGAACGCCCTCAGACCGGCCGGGGTCGCCGCATAACCCAATCCCAGAAAATTTGCAATCATATTAGCCGAAATATCCGCCTGGGCCGGATGACCGTCGGGAACCTGGGGAAAAAGAAACCGAATCAGCGGTCTTAAGCCTCCGGCCGCTTTATCGAGAAGCCCCGACCGTTCCGCAATTTCCATCAATCCGGTCCACAGCGCCGTCACTCCTGCCATAGTCAGACACAGATTCACCGCATCTCTGGCCCCGGCTAAAGCTCCTTCCGTAATCTGAGGCATTCTCCCTCTGACCGCGCCGTAGAAAATACCGGCCAGAATCATGGCAGCCCATATGTAATTCAGCATAAGCAAACACCTGTTAAAGCTTTTTTATATATGTATGCCGCAATCGTTTTTCTTAATCATGAATTTTCTGTTAAACCGGTTTTTCTGTTATTTTAATTTCAAAAATATCATTTATGATAAATATTATTCTCTTTTAAAAATCTGCAATACTTTCTGTATACGGCAATCATATACCTGTGATATGATCTTTTATTTTGAAATATTTTATAAAATACGTCATTACACAAACCAACTTTGCATACGACTCATTTCGCTCAATATTTCTTAATAAAAACAGCTTGCAAATATGAATTTTTTATGAAACATCCATCAAAAAATTCGACCTTTATTGACAGAATCACCCTCTTATGGTATTTTAATATTAACCGATACATAATTAACATGCTTTTTAAGAGCAGGGGGTCTAAGACATGAAAACAACAGGCGTTGTAAGACGGCTGGATGAACTTGGACGGGTTACACTCCCCATCGAACTGAGACGATCATTTCAGTTAGAGGAAAGAGACGCCGTCGAAATTTATGTAGAGGGTGACAGCATCATCCTGAAAAAGTACATCTCCAGCGACATTTTTACGGGCAGCAAGGAAAATCTGGTGGAATACAAAGGGAAGTTAGTTTCCAAAGAAACGATCAAAGAGCTGGCAGCTCTCGCAGGTCTGAAAGTAACTGAATAACAAGCACGAAAAGGCTGGTATGCCATGGGTTTACGCCCCTGGCGTACAGCCTTTTTCATATGTCTTTGCTTAATTATCAGAAACATGTGCCGTACCGAAAGCACATGCTTGTGTCAGATACGTTATTCCGCCAAATCTACGCCGTCTGACTCTGTCTCCGGAATCCGCATCTCATAAATCCGGTAATATTCCTTCGTTTCCATATTCTTTTTTGTCGCACAGCGGTTTCGTGAAAGAAAACGGGTCAGCGCATAGCAGTCCACCCAGATCTCATTGTTCCCTTCCTTCTGGGATTCGTCAAAAATCAACTGCAGTCCCCAGTGCAGATGGGTCTCATCAATATTATTGACATTTTCCTTCGCACTGTAGCCGGTATGCCCCATATAACCGATCACATCGCCGGCCGTCACGATGCTGCCTTCTTTCAGGGATTTATTAAAAGGGAAATTCTGGCGCAGATGGGCATAATAATAATAGCGTTTTTTGTCAAAGCTGCGGATTCCAATCCGCCAGCCGCCGTACTGGTTCCAGCCGATGGCCTCTACATAACCGGATTCAATGGCAATAATCGGTGTTCCTGTCTGTCCCATCATATCATGGCCCAGATGCTGACGGCGGTAACCGTAGGACCGGGCAACGCCAAAATCATCATAATCACTGTATTCATATCCTTTCGCCACCGGTGAAAAAGCCCGCAGACCGTACTTCTTTTCCCAGTGAGTCGCCTCCGGATTCCCCTCGGCCGGCACCTCGATTTCATACTCCCCGACCAGGCCGCCGAGCACCGCAGTATAGGCCTCCAGATAATACGAATAATATTGTCTGCCCTGGGCATACGCAGCCATGGTCTGGCCGCTGTCAGTCAGCGCCTGAACCAGATCCTGCATGTCTTTTGTCTTATATTTGGAAAAATCCCCTCCATATTTCGTAGCCAGATAAGCCAGCAGTTCGATCCAGCTCACATGCTGCCCGCTTCCATAGCTGTCCACATCCTGCCGGTATGCATCCTCCAGTGCCTGAACCGTTATATCAAAATCCACCCATTTAATATAATCTTTCGGCGTTTGTGTCTCCGGCGCTCCGCTTTCTGTTTCCTGTACCCTGCCCTCCGTATCAGTCTCTCCGTCTTTCTTTTCTTCAGCCCGATAGGACTCTCCCAGTCTGCCGGCCTGCTCCTGACTGTCATTGCCGCCTCCAGGCCCGCTTTCCCCTGTCCCAATTTCCGCTCTCTGTCCGCCAAGCCGCGCCAGTGTCTCCGCCTGTCTTCTGTAACCGAACCAGGAAACCGCCGCCGCGCACAGCATCAGTCCCACCGCACAGGATAATACCACATATTTTACCTTCATAAGACCCGCCTGTAAAAAAACAGCGGAGCCCGCCCCGCCGCTTATATCCGTCTTTTATTTTATTATATGAAGGTTTTCTGCAAATATGATTCTCCGGCCGGATACCTCTCCCTTATTTTGCCCATCCCATTCGTTCCATTACAATATCGGCATAGTCAAAGCAGAGCACATACCACATACCACATACCACATATCCCCATCCTCATCCATACATTCCAGAAACCCAATGGGGCTGTCACTGCCGGACAACGGCATGATCCAGCAGATAATCCTTCCACACCTGATAATAGGCAGCTTTCAAATGTACCTGATCGAAAGTCCAGTCGCTGACCAGGCAGCCGGTTTCATCGCAAAGCGCCTCATTAATATCCAGATAAAAAACATTCTGATTATCCGCAAGCTGCATCAGCGGCCGGTTTCTCAGATCAATGTTCGCATTGTTATATACCGGATCCGTCTCATTTTTTTCACTGGCCACATGCATAATGCTCTGAATATAAATCACCGCATCCGGCTGCAGCTCGCGAATCCGGCTGATTACGGCTCCATAAGCTTTTCCGAACGACTCCGGCGTTCCGAAACCCATCTCATTCAGACCAAGCATAATATAGATTTTGCCGAACTGCTTTTCGGACAGCGCCTCTTCCACCGTAACGGATTCTCTCTCATCATCGGTTTTAACAATGGCCTTTGGATTTTCCATTACTTCATAAATCATCAGAGATGTCTGAGCATAAAACTGAGCTCTGTCCTCAATATGACCATATTCAAACAATCCCACTGTCCGGGAATCCCCGATAAACAGCGCGTCGTCAAAATAATCCTCCTCCGCATGGCAGAAAACCGCATTCCCGGAAAGGCTCTCCGTCCCGGCGGTTTCATTTCCGGAGAGACTGCCCTCATCTTTTACGGTATTTTCCGAAAGGCTGCCCCCATCTTCCTCACAGCGATTCTCCGAAAGACTTTCTGCCTCCGGGATTTCGCTGCCGGAAACAGTACCCACATTCAAACATTCAAGATCTGGCAAAACGGCGGCGTCCGCAGCCCGGATCAGACCGTCCCCCTTCTTTTCCGGATCTTCGTCCTGCGCCGCACTCCACGGATAGATCCCCTCATGGATCCCTTTCATCATCGGCGCACAGGCAGGTTCATAACCGGCAGACGCCGGAATATCCCTGTATATTCCCCGTTCCCCTTTCACACTGATGCCGCTGAACAAAAGACCGGTGACCAACAGCATCAAAAGCACCGGACAGCCGCGAAATATTTTCATATGTAATCACACTTTCTAAAATGAAAAATATAAAAAGGGATTGCCGGACGTATTGACCAGATTGTATATGCATATCCAGAACACCGCAAGCAATACCGCCATCCACAATGGATTCTTTTTTGTCTTTTTATACCAGTCTTCCGCCCATGGCCGGGAGAAAAACCATCCGAAGAGAAACAGGGGCCAGAACATTTTTCCGTACTTGATAAAATCTGCGCCGTTCACATTCCCCTGCGTCGGACCGAACACCGGAAACATTCGTGAAAGATAAACCGCCAGTTCTTTCAGATCGGTTACGGCAAATACAATCCAGGTCACAGGAATGAGAAACAGCATATAAAGCCGGGACCATACCCCATGTTCTTCCAGCCAATACCGTAAAAACAGCTTTTCTGCCGTCAAAAGCAACCAGAGCAGCAGGCCCCACAGCAGAAAATTCCATCCATTTCCATGCCAGATTCCGGTAAGCAGCCAGACAGCCAGCAAATTCAGACAGGTCCTGACCCTGCCCTTCCGACTGCCTCCCAGGGGAATATACACATAATCTCTGAACCAGGAGCTCAGCGTAATGTGCCACCGCCGCCAGAACTGCGTAAAAGAGCGAGCCGCATAAGGATAACGAAAATTTTCCGGCAGCGTAAACCCCAGCATCTTTCCCACGCCCACGGCCATCAGGGAATAACCGTTAAAATCAAAATACAGCATCAGTGTATAGGCAAAAGCACCCATCCAGGCCAGCGGCGTGGAAATGCTCTCAAATCCGATCACCTGAATCTCATGCCAGAGAATGCCGATCCGGTCTGCAAGCAGCACTTTAAAAGCAAGCCCCACTATAAACGTGTGGAGCCCCTCTTCCACTTTGTACGGAGCCATATTCTTTTTCAGTTGTCCGCTGATCTGCCCATAACGGGTAATCGGGCCGGAAGCCATCACCGGGAACATATACAGATAAATGCACAGCTTAAAGGGCGACAGCTCCGGAGGAATCTTCCCGGTATAGACATCCGCCGTATATGATACGGCACGGAATATATAAAAGCTGATTCCCAGAGGTATCGCCCCGCTCCCGGTCAGAAAAGGAAACAGGGAAAATTTAAAGCCGAATAACAGGCCAAAATCGCAGAATACGGATAAAATCAGAAACAGCCGCCTTCCCGTTTTTCCCCTGCAGCAGCCCATCCACCAGGCCAGCATATAGTTTATCAGCCATACTGCCAGCAACAGCCAGATAAAAGAAGGATCTGCCATCCAGTACAGCAGCAGGCTGAGAAACAGCAACACCCCGGAGAATCCGATTCCGGGAACCAGGGCGCAGAGCAGTACGGATACGGGAAGGATTCTGAAGATAAATTCCAGACTATTAAAAACAATCACATTTTGATTCGGTAATGGAAACACCACAGTCACATCATTTCTGTCTATTATTCTGAAAATGTATGATTATATTTTACACCATTTTACCCAATCTGTGATTTAAGAATAGATTACACATTTTTTACATTTTATTTACGCCTGCCCGCCGCCTACAAAATCGCTCCCAGCGCGCCGAAAAATCCTGCGCTGACCGCTCCCATAATAACGCCTGCCAGAAGAACACCTCCCATCACGGCCATAACGCTGGATTTAAAATCCATATCCAGGAGGCTGGCAGCCAGTGTGCCCGTCCAGGCGCCCGTACCGGGCAGAGGAATGCCCACAAACAGCAGCAGGGCCACAAACAGCCCTCTTCCCGCTTTTTCCTGCAGCTTCTTTCCGCCTTTTTCTCCTTTTTCCAGGCACCAGCTAAAAAAGCCGCCGATTACCGGTTTATCACAGCCCCACTCCAGCACCTTTCTGGCAAACAGATAAATAACCGGAACAGGCAGCATGTTCCCCACAATTGATACGACATATGAGGTCGCAAGCGGCAGGCCCAGCCCCTGAGAGACGGGGATCGCACCTCTTAACTCTACCAGCGGTACCATGGAAATCAGAAAAACCCAAAGATATTTTTTTAACACAGTCATACTCCTCTTAAACTTATATTTGATTCTGCATATATGGCGCAAACAGTATTAACATATGCGCCGCCGCTTCATTATACCCCATCTCCACAGAATAATCCAGCAAAATTTGCAGTGCGATCAGGAAAAAAGACGCCCCTCTCGGAGCGCCTTTTACAGATCATTCGGTTATGAAAAAATTAAGCAACCAGCTCTTTTGCCTTCTGAGCAGCACTTGCAGCGTCAGCGGTGTAAGCGTCAGCACCGATCTCATCAGCGAATTCCTGAGTGATAGGAGCTCCGCCAACCATGATCTTAACCTGAGACTTCAGGCCAGCGTCGATAATCGCTGCAACAGTATCTTTCATAGCAGGCATCGTCGTCGTCAGCAGAGCGGACAGACCAACAACCTTGCAGTCAGGGTTGGACTTGATAGCCTCTACGAACTTCTCAGCGGGAACGTCAACGCCCAGGTCGATTACTTCGAAACCTGCGCTCTCGATCATCATAGCAACCAGGTTCTTGCCGATGTCATGCAGGTCGCCTGCTACGGTGCCGATAATGTATTTGCCAACGGTAGCGCTGTTGTCGCCTGCCAGATGGGGCTTCAGAACCTCAACGCCCTTCTTCATAGCACGTGCGGCTACCAGCATCTCAGGAACGAAGATCTCGTTGTTTCTGAACTTCTCGCCTACAACGCCCATAGCGTCGATCATACCAACGTTTAAGATCTCTAAGGGATCGCAGCCATCTTTGATAGCTTCTTCTACCAGACCACCGATAACTTTAGCTTTTCCGGCCTCTACTGCTGCAGCAATTTCCTGTACTTTAGACATGATAAAAATCCTCCTTCTTTTCTGTGCCGAACCCGGCACGGTTTAACCCTTTACTCTTTTCCTCAGACCGTCCGTTCCTTATCCGGACAATCCTCTATATGAACCTTCCGGTCATATTATAAACAAATTACACACGCAATAATATGTACGTAAAATCCTAAAACAGATTTACCTCATTATTTAACCGGTCCGATCAGGCCTTCTCGGAATGCTGAGATATATTCCATGCAGTAGTCATCCATGCCCAGCAGCGCTTCGGTTGCATAGATCATACCCATCATATCTCTGTTCAGCGGATCCAGGATCGCACTGTCAAGGCCCGCTTTCATAGCCAGAACCACAAAGCCCTGATTAATCAGCTTACGTGCGGGCAGATTAAATGAAATATTGCTGACAGCGCCGGTGATGTGGATCGTCGGATACTCTTTTCTGATCGTATCCATTACTTCCTCAACCATGGCGATTCCGTCCTCGGACGTACACAGCATCTCTACCAGCGGATCGATATGGATACGGCTGGGATCAATATTGTACTTCTTCGCATTGTCCATAATCTGATGGAACACTTTCAGACGGTCGTCCGCGTTCTTCGGAATACCCTCGTCGCCGTTTAACAGAGCGGCTACTTCCCACTTCTCATTCTCAGGCTTTGCAAGGATCGGGAATACGGCTTCGATCTTGTCGCCTTCCATGGATACGGAATTAATCATACCCGGCTTGTTGCAGTACTGCATACAGGTTACGCAGGTATGAGGGTTGGGGCTGTCCACTGCGATGGGCAGATCGGTCACTTCCTGTACCAGATCAATCAGCCACTTCATCGTTTCAACTTCAATATCATCTTCCACAGATGCGCACACATCAATAAAGGTTGCACCTGCTTCTGTCTGCTTCCTTGCCAGGTCACGAATCCAGTCGGCATTCTTCTCTGCGATGGCTTTCGCTACGGAAGGAATGGAACCATTAATTTTTTCACCGATAATAATCATGGGTAACTTACCTCCTCAATCTATGCACCTATCTTATACTACTTTTTTCGACTTGTCAATACTTTATTTGTATGAATCAACCAAATTATAAATTTCAGAATTTTCAGTAAATATCACAGATTTTTAATTGCACTTGAAAAAAAACAATAAATTCATCTTTCTATTGCTAAATTTTCATTTATATCTTTCATATCACCTCAGTTCTACTGCAAAATAGACAAAAACAGCTTTCTCTGAAACATAGGGATTGTTAAACTTTTCACCACCCCATTTTCCTTTCTCATTTGTAGGAATCCTACAAAATATATAGATAGATCCGGTCGGAATACCCGGGCATGCTTTTTCCGAAACTCCTCCGAACATCGGCAATACTCCCTATTTTTCCTTTTTCCGGTACAGTTCCAGAATCCGGATCGACAGTTTCATGTAATCTCTGGTATAATCTTCCTCCGGGCTGTATTCCAGCGTTTCCAGAAGCTTTTTAACCCGGTACACCAGCGTATTTCGGTGAACGAAAAGGGCGGCTGCCGTTTTTGCAAGAGAACGTTCATTTGTCAGATAGCTTTTCAAAATCTGGATCTGATCACCGCCTTCGCCTTCCTCCTCCCACAGACGGCGTACATCTGGCTGACAGGCGCAGATTAAATCCTCCGGCCCGCTGTTTTCCACGATAAAATCAACGGCCCAGTCGTAAAAATGAAAATAATTTTCTTCCGGGCGTTCTGCCATACCATATATCAAAGCCGCTTCCGCCTGCCGGTATACCGCATGAAGATTTCTGATTCCCCGCACCGCAAGACTGACGCCTGCCCAGAGATTCTTCTGTTTCAGGATATCCGCCAGCAGAATTTTCACCTGATTCTCCCTCAGTTGTCTTTCATTGACGATCACCACAATTTTATCCTCCGCTTTCATCAAAGACGCCTGCGGAATATAAGAAGCAATCAGATTTACCATCAGAGACTGGCTGACCGACTCCCCCTCTCTGCCCTGGCTGCCGCTTTGCAGTAAGAAAATGCGGAACCTGTCTTCACGGCCCCAGTTCATATAAGCCATCTGCCTGTCGATGGCTTCCCTGCTGACCCAGTTTTTGCAGATCATCTCCCAGAATACACTTTTGCTGGAAAAACGCCGGTCTTTTTCATTCCGCCAGCTTAAAGAAGGGGTCAGCAGAGAAATCAGATATTGAAGGAGCTGGGCGTCGCCGGTATTCAATTTCCGCTCCAGTTCCAGAACGTTCAGACGGCCTAACAGCGCGCCGTTTTCTGACAGCCTGCCGCTCATCCACCCCACGGACACACTCCCGCCTCCGCCATGGATCATCCTGACAGCCTCCGGGCAGCTACTCTCCTTCCTCATTCCGGCTTCCTGCAGATACCGAAAGCTTCCCGCCGAAAGATAACCGTATTCCGAAAGGTGTTTCCATTCTCCGTCCACTTCCTCCTCCCCATACTGTGCGCTCATAGCCAGAGCCTTACAGTTTGCATCCAGAAGCAGCACCGGATTATGGAAAATATGCCAGCTTTCGTCTATGGCCTGCTGATAATCCATCCGGCTGACCGCTTCCATAATATCCGAATTCCAGTCGTCATAGAAATCAAACACACACTGTATAATCTCGAAAGCCTGGCTGGCACTCATATCTTTCAGTCGGACATAGTCGCCCTCCCCGTTGCAGATCGCATCCTTTCCCACCTGAAATACATGAACGCAATTGGTTGCATAGGCCCTGCGGGCGCTGCGCAGAATAATAGGCGCCGAATCCCTGATATGTATTTCCGGATCCAGCGCGCTCAGACGGTTTGCGATCATCCACATGCTTAATTTCATATTTTCCTCTTTCCAAACAGTTTTACAGTTTCCTTTTTTATCTTATCATAATTTTGCCTGTCTGACCAAACTGAATTCCGCACACACCGAACAGGGGATATGCCCTCCCAAGACATATCCCCTGTTACAATCGTATTCCCCTTATTAAGTCCCTCATAAACGACTAAACATCGCACTCACGGCTGTTATGCGGCAAGAACAGAACAGCCGCAGTCATTTTATAGAAGCTACTTAATTCCCTTTACTTGAATTATTATAATACTTTTTCAAAAAATTTCTATAGCCGAAGCATACAAATTTCACTCTGTTTTCGCCCTGTTTCGACCTCATTTTCGTCATTTATGACGAAAACCGCAGACAGTCTATCGGAATTTCATGCACAAAATACACGAAACACCTCGCGGAACAATGGCATCTGAGCAGAACAAACAAAGACATGTATAATCCCCCATCAATATCGGAAAATTTTACATTTCTCCATTTATATGATAAGATGAACACAACGATCATTACATACGGAAAGGCATAAAATTCCATGAATAAAAAAGAAATCTCCGAAATCAAAAAACAGTTTACGCCCGAACGCTGCACCGTCACCCGGATCTGCGGCTGCTATGTAGATTATGAAAAAAAGATCAAAACCGAATTAAAAGAAGCATTTCTCTCTCTTCCTGAGGAAGAAGCCTTTAAGTATTTCGCCATTTTCAAAAAAACCCTCTCCGGCACCATCGGAAAGAATCTGCTGAACATGGATTTCCCCCTGGAACAGGAACGAGAAGGAGGACACCAGGAATTTCTGTTAAAGCTGCGGGACAGCCGGCTTAAAGACGACCAGTTAATCTCCGAATTTTATTCCAGGATCATTGAAGCTTATGATTTCCCGGAAAATTATTACATCATTCTGGTTCACGCCGCCTACGATGTGCCCGGCAGAGCAAAAGACGGGGCGGAGCTGTTTGACGCCTCTGACGAAGTGTATGAGTACCTGCTGTGCAGCATCTGCCCGGTACACCTGTCACAGCCCGGCCTCCACTATAATGCAGAAACCAATACGATTGAAACCATCATTCAGGACTGGATTGTGGACATGCCGGCCAAGGGATTTTTGTTCCCGGTATTCAACGACCGCTGTACCGATATTCACAGCATTTTATATTATACGAAAAATCCGGAGCAGCTTCAGGAGGATTTTATCGACTCTATGTTTGGCTGTGCCTATCCGCTGACCGCCAAAAACCAGAAGGAAACTTTCAACACCATAATCAGCTCCACACTGGGAGACGACTGTGATTATGAGACAGTGAAAAACATCCACGACACTCTAAACGGTTTGATGGAGGAAGCAAAAGATTCCCCGGACCCATTGATTCTCTCCCGGCCTGACGTCAGGCGACTGATGGAAGCCAGCGGCGTACCCGACGAAAAACTGGAGCATTTTGCGGATACTTATGAAGCTGACGACGAGCCGGATACGCCGCTGGTCGTCTCCAATATTATTTCCGCGCGAACATTCAGTATCAAAACTCCCGATGTCAGCATCAGCGTCAGCCCCGAACGCACCGATCTGATCGAAACCATGGTGGTAAACGGCCGTAAATGCCTGGTAATCGCCATCGAGGATGGCGTGGAGGTAAACGGGGTGCCTGTACAGGTGCCGGATACTCCGTAACAAAACGGGCGGAAACCCTTCTTCCCGGTTTTCCGCCCGTTTTTTCATTACGCGATATTCAGCAAAATACGCCGTCCGCGTATTTTGTCGGATTTTATCCTTTCACACTCAGACGCACCAGCGCCCTGTGGAGCTTGGCCTCGGCCAGCCTGTGTTCCCGTTCCGTAAGGCCGCTTCTCGCCAGAGCGTCCTCGGCACGCTTTTTCGCGGCGGCAGCTCTCTCCGCGTCGATGTCTTCCTGCCATTCCCAGGTGGTAGCCATCAGACGGCAGACGCCGTCCTGCATGGAAAGCATACCGCCGATGCAGGCCGCTTCCCGCTGGGTGCCGTCCTCAAACACCACATGGGCGCCGCCCATGCCAAGGGCCGTACAGAAATTCACATGTCTCGCGAGAATGGCCAGGTCGCCGGTGATGCTTCTGCACACCACCCGAACCACGTCTCCCTCAAACAGCAGGCCGTCCGGTGTTCCGATTAGTAATGGAAATGTCGCCATAGACAGCCTCCTTTACTGATTCTTCGCTTTTTCAAAGTTTTCGAAAACTTCGTCAATGGTTCCTGTCAGCAAGAAGTAGCTCTCCGGAATATGGTCGCATTCGCCGTCCAGAATCATCTTGAAGCCTCTGAGCGTCTCTTTCAGAGGCACATACTTACCGGGCATACCTGTAAACTGCTCTGCCACGGAGAAGCTCTGAGACAGGAAACGCTGTACCTTACGGGCACGGTTTACGGTCACTTTATCTTCCTCGGACAGTTCGTCCATACCCATGATGGCGATGATATCCTGTAACTCTTTGTAACGCTGCAGCACTCTCTGTACCGCACGGGCAATCTCATAATGATCCGTTCCCACAACCTCCGGAGACAGGATACGGCTGGTAGATTCCAGCGGATCCACGGCCGGATAGATACCCTGGCTGGCGATATCACGGGAAAGAACCGTGGTAGCGTCCAGATGGGAGAAGGTGGTGGCAGGGGCAGGGTCGGTCAAGTCATCGGCAGGCACGTATACGGCCTGTACGGATGTGATGGAACCCTTTCTGGTGGATGTAATACGCTCCTGCAGAGCGCCCATTTCGGTAGCCAGCGTAGGCTGGTAGCCTACCGCGGAAGGCATACGTCCAAGCAGAGCGGATACCTCGGAACCTGCCTGGGTAAAACGGAAAATATTATCAATGAATAAAAGTACGTCCTGGTTCTTCTCATCACGGAAATACTCGGCCATGGTCAGACCGGACAGGCCCACACGCATACGGGCTCCCGGCGGTTCGTTCATCTGGCCGTACACCAGGGCGGTCTTGTTGATAACGCCGCTCTCCTGCATCTCATTGTAAAGGTCATTTCCCTCACGGGTACGCTCGCCAACACCCGTAAATACGGAAATACCGCCGTGAGCCGTCGCCACATTATGGATCAGCTCCATAATCAGCACGGTCTTTCCTACACCGGCACCGCCGAACAGACCGATCTTACCGCCCTTTGCGTAAGGGCAGATCAGGTCTACGACCTTGATACCGGTTTCCAGAATCTCCGTGGCCGGCGTCTGCTCCTCGTAAGCGGGAGCCGGACGGTGGATCGACCATCTCTCCTTTGTCTCAGGCGCCGGCTTATCATCTACCGGATCACCCAGAAGGTTGAATACACGGCCCAGACATTCCTCACCTACCGGTACGGAAATAGAAGCGCCGGTATCCACGGCCTTGGCGCCACGAACCAGGCCGTCGGTGGAATTCATGGCAATACAGCGAACCGTATTGTCACCCAGCTGCTGGGCCACCTCGGCCGTCAGCTTTGCGCCTTGATTATCAATTTCAATGGCATTGAGCAGTGCAGGCAGTTCATCGTGCGCAAAGCGGATGTCCAATACAGGACCGGTGACCTGCACTACCTCGCCAATGTGTTTTTCACTCATGCTTCGAATCTCCTTATATTCGTTGCGGAACAGTGGGGAGCGGAACTTACGCCCCTTTTTTAAACACTCTCCGCACCTGCGACAATCTCCGTGATTTCCTGCGTGATGCTGGCCTGACGGGCTCTGTTGTAATACAGATTCAGCTTCTCGATCATTTCCTCCGCATTGCTGGTGGCAGCTTCCATGGCCGTTCTTCTGGCCGCCAGCTCACTGGCCAGGCCGTCGCAGACACCGCCGTAGATCAGCCCTGCCACATATTCCGGCACAATCGCGTCGAAAACGGTCTCGCTGTCAGGCTCATACAGGATCAGGTTACGGGTCACCTGTTTTCCTTCCCCGGCATCCGGACGATCCAGATCCTTTAACGGAAGGGTACTATATACCTGAGGATTCTGAGACAGCATGGAGACAAATTCCGTGTAGCACAACTGGATATGGCCAAACCTGCCTGCCTTGAACTCATTGCAAAGCAGCTTCGCCATCTCAAAACAGTCCGCCACGGACACGTCGGCAATCTCGGCAAAATCCTCGGTCACACATGTGATGCCTCTGCGGTGGAAATATTCCACTGCTTTTTTCCCAATCGGCAGCACCACATAATCTTTCCCCGCGGCGTCTGCCTCCAGGCATTTGAACAGGTTGGAATTATATCCTCCCGCCAGTCCGCGGTCGCCGGCAACCACCACATAACAGTAGGTGTCATTCGCCGCATCCCTGGCATAGACGGAAGAAAAATCCGTGTTTCCCGCTGCAATGTCCTCTAGAGTCCGGTGCAGCTCCCTGAAATAAGGGCGGCAGATCTCCGCCCGTTCCTTTGCTCTACGCAGTTTGGAGGACGCCACAAGTTCCATTGCCTTGGTAATCTGCATGGTGCTCTGCACACTCTTGATACGCAGCTTTACCGCTTTCATGTTTGCAGCCATATATTTCCTCCCTTATCACATCAATTTGCAGCAGCCCCGGGCCTTGTGCCAAGGAAATGCTCCGTATAGCCGTTCAATGCCTTTTTCAGCTTCTCTTCCGTACCTTCCTCCAGCTTGCCGGTGGTGCGGATCTCCTGCATGGCGGCAGAACCGTCGGCATCGGTATCCAGATAGGTATAAAGGCCTGCCTCATAATCACGGACGTCTTCAATCCGCACTTTAGACAGAATCCCTTTGGTAACGGCATAAATAATCGCCACCTGCTTCTCAACAGGAATCGGCGCATTCTGATTCTGTTTCAGCACTTCCACGATACGGGCGCCCTGCTCCAGACGAGACTTGGTATCGGCATCCAGGTCGGAACCGAACTGAGCGAAGCTCTGCAGCTCTCTGTACTGAGAGTAGATCAGCTTCAGGGTACCTGCTACCTTCTTCATGGCCTTGATCTGTGCGTCGCCGCCTACACGGGACACGGAGATACCGGGGTCCACGGCAGGCATAACGCCGGAGTGGAACAGCTCGGTCTCCAGGAAGATCTGGCCGTCGGTGATGGAAATAACGTTGGTCGGAATATAAGCAGACACGTCGCCTGCCTGAGTCTCAATAATCGGCAGAGCGGTCAGGGAACCGCCGCCATGGGCATCATCCAGCTTCGCCGCACGCTCCAGAAGTCTTGAATGGAGGTAGAATACGTCGCCGGGGTAAGCCTCACGTCCCGGAGGACGGCGGATCAGCAGGGAGAGGGCACGGTATGCCACCGCATGCTTGCTCAGATCATCATAGATAATCAGCACATGCTGTCCCTTGTTCATAAAATACTCGCCCATGGCGCAGCCGGTATAAGGTGCAATATACTGCAGAGGGCTTGCCTCGGAAGCAGTCGCCGCCACGACGATGGTATAGTCCATAGCGCCGTTTTTGGTCAGGGTCTCCACCAGGTTTGCCACGGTGGAACGCTTCTGTCCGATGGCCACGTAGATACAGATAACATCTTTGCCCTTCTGGTTGATAATGGTATCCGTAGCAATGGTGGTTTTACCGGTCTGACGATCGCCGATAATCAGCTCACGCTGTCCGCGGCCAATGGGGATCATCGAGTCGATCGCCTTGATACCGGTCTGAAGCGGCTCGGATACGTGCTGTCTTTCACAGATACCGGGCGCACGGCTCTCGATCGGTCTAAATTCTTCCGTTACAATCGGTCCCGCACCGTCGATGGACTGGCCCAGCGCATTGACAACACGCCCGATCATGGCTTCGCCTACCGGTACGGACACTACCTTGCCGGTACGCTTTACCGTCTGACCCTCGCCGATCTCATCGCCGGAATCAAATAATACGACGGATACACTGTTTTCTTCCAGATTCTGTGCCATGCCGAAGCTGCCATCCTCAAATTCCAGCAGTTCTCCGGCCATACAGTTTACCAGGCCGCTGACTCTGGCAATACCGTCACCTACCGTTAAAACTGTACCTGTCTCATTCTGCTGTATCGTATTTTCGTAATATTTGATCTGGCTGCGGATGACCTTGGATATTTCTTCAGGTTTTAATTGCATGTTTCCATTCCCATCCTTACACAATTATTTCGCAATGGTCCCTTTCCTTTACAGCTAAGGAAACAGACATTACACGATTACTTCATTCAGTTTCCTGGAAATACCGGACAGGCGGCCCTGTACCGTGCCATCCAGCTGCTTTCCTTCTAATTCTACACGCAGACCGGCAAGAACCGTGCTGTCGATATGCTGAATCAGGGACACCTTCTTCCCGCTCATCTTCTCCAGCTTTGCCTTAAGCGTCTCCATCTGCTCGTCACTCAGCTTCGCTGCGCTGGTGACTACCGCCTCGGTGATGTTATGATCTGCGTTGTAGCGCCGCGCAAATTCCTCACAGCAGCCTGCATATTCTGCCAAAATGCTCCGTTCACACAGCAGTTTTAAAAAGCTTACCAGATATCTCTCTGCCTGTTCACCAAATGCAGTCTCGATCAGATCCGTCCGGTCCTTTGTAGGGATGGAAGGCTCCGACAAAAGCTTCATGTAATCCGGATTCTCCCGGAAAAGCTGCCGGATTTCAGACATCTGCTCCATGATGGCTTCCGTAAGCTGTTCTTCGGCGGCAAGGTCATAGAGGCTCCCGCCGTATACTCTGGCAGTCTGCGTCATGATACCTCACCTACATTCGCTATAAAATCGTCAATCAGTTTCGTATGGTCCGCCTCGTTAATCTCACGCTCGATCACTTTGCCGGCGATTTCCATCGCCATGCCGCCGATCTCATCCTTGATCTCATTGACTGCTTTTCTGCGTTCCTGAACGATGTCACTCTCGGCCTTTGCCTTGATGGCGGCAGCCTGCTGAGTGGCTTCCTTGATCATTTCTTCGCTCTGGGCCGTCGCCGTTTTCTGAGCCGTGGTCATGATCTCATTGGCCTTATCTCTGGCCTCCTTCATGTTCTGCTCATACTCGGCTTTCATGGCCTGGGCCTCGTCCTTCGCCTTGATGGCGTCCTGGATCTCGGCGTCTGCCATGGCCTGTCTCTTTTCCAGCATCGCATTAACCGGCTTGAATAAGAAACGCTTGATCAGATACATCTGGATAAGAAGGTTGCAAATCTGTGCAATGAAATTCCAGGGAGCAAACGATACTAACTCTTGTACTGACATGTTTGTACCCTCCTGTTCTATTGGTTGTTCAAGTCACGCAATTAGCTCAGGAGATTCATGAATGAGCCGGGAGCTACGAAGATCAGCAGCAGGCCGGTTACGAAACCATAGATACCGGTCGTCTCTGCCAGAGCACAGCCCAGGATCATAGTAGAAGTTACATCGCCTTTACATTCCGGCTGACGTCCGATGGCATCCAGCGCATGAGCTACCGCTTCACCTTCACCGATACCAGGGCCAACACCTGCGATCAACGCGATACCTGCTCCGAGAGCACATCCTGCAAGCGCAATACCTTTTGCGAGAAATTGGAAATCCATAGTGTAATCCTCCTAAAAAAATGTTTTTAAATATGCTTTCTTTTATTCAGTTGTAAAATGCCGTGAAATCTGCCTGCCGCTCTTGGCCGGCATCTGCCTTCCGGCTCACCGCCCAAAGGTACGTCCGTCATTAACGACAGGGCGCAAAATTCACGGAGGTTGCCGGGTTACGACGTTTCTCAGCCCTCCGCCGCATTGGCGATGAACATAACGGTCAGCATACAGAAAATGTACGCCTGCAGCACACCTGACACCCAGTCAAAGTATACTGACAGGATCGCGGGAATACCCACGTCCAGAATCGGAATCTGGGACAGAACCGCACCCACTGCGCCGGGGATCAGTCCCAGCAGCGCGGAGCTTGCCACCGCAAGGGCAGCATACAACAGGGTGTTGATTACCAGACCCGACAGAATGTTTCCGAAATGACGGAATGCCATGCCGATAGGCGTCGCCACTTCTCCCAGAATGTTAAAGGGCGTAAGAAGCGGGATAGGAGTCGTGAAATCTTTCAGATATCCTCCCAGGCCGTTGGTCTTGATCTTCTGCGCCGTAATCAGAACAAATACGGTGATCGCCCACGCCATTTCCGTGGAAAGATCCGCCGTCGGGCTGCGCAGTCCGACCAGACCGATCAGATTTGATACCATACTGGTGGCAAAAAGGGCTGCTACAAAAGGAACAAAGTAGCGGAACTTCTCTCCCATGTTTCCCACTACAAACTTGTTCGCCATCTCTACCAGCATCTCCGCCACTGCCTGGCGCTTAGAGATGTTCTCCGTTTTCAGGTTGCGGGTCAGCCAAATGCAAAGGCCTGTCACCACCAGCATTACCAGCCAGCTGATCACCATGGTCTCGGTAATCCGAAGCTGCCCTAATATGGGCAGATTAATCGGCGTATCAAAAAGTATTCTGGCTCCTGTAATGTCTACTTCCATACTGTTTCCACCTCCCATCCGGCTGATGTTCATGAATGTAATTTCAGCCTTTTATCATTACATTACCGGTTTGCTATTCCCAACAGCTTGATGCCGTAGCTGGGGATAAATAAAGGAATGATCCCTGCCGCAAACTGAAAACAGGGAGCCACGATGGCCACCACCACCCAAAGAAGCTGAAACAGCATCCTCTGGGTATAGCTTGCCTTCATCTTGTTTCTGGCGCTGCCCTCGTCGGCAGCGGCAGCCACCTTCTGGACCGTAAGGCCCATCAGAAAAAAGTTCAGGACGGCGATAAAGCCGCCCGCAATTCCGCCTAAAATAACCGTATAGTCAAAGGGCACGATATCCGGCACGATCAAGTGAAGCCCGAAAAATCCGGCGCACATCAGCGCCACGCCCACAGCCGTGATCACGCCCACCCTTATCGATTCTTTTCTCACCGCCGGCTGTATTTCACCGAAAATACCGCTCATATATCCCTTCATACCTCCGATTTTCTCATATAATGTACACGCAAATGCAATAAAGCGGCACAACCGGCCGCGCACATTCGCGATACCATGTCAGTGATGATCATTGAAAGAAATTTTTTTCTTCTTTTTCTCTTTTTTCAGTTGTCCCGTAACTGTCAAATACAGTTTATACGCTATGGAAAAAGAACCTCCCAGCCCGAAAAAAAATCCCGGAATATAAATCCAGCCGCCAAGCCCCAGCCGGGTGGTCAGCCACCAGCAGAGCACCACGCACAGCAACAGGGGAGAGATGAATGAAATCCCAAACTGGGAAGCCAGCGCAAAATTTCTGAACACATCCCTTAAATCCGTCTTTTTCATATTGCTCCTCTTTCCCGTGCAGGATCCTGTCTTAATGGATACCCGTTCCGTCACCTGTGCAGATCATGGAATCTGCCCTCCGTTTTTCGACATTCCGACATTCCGACATGGCTGATGCCTTCTGACGGACAGACAAACGCAGATCTTTTCTGTCGTATTTTATTTTAACAATTTATTAACATATGTGCAATCTGTTTTTTTTATTTTTACTATTTTCAGCATTATAACGTTTTTACAAACTTATTTCCTTTTTTTTGTATAAAATCAAATGCATCATTCCGTTTTTCTGATAAATTGGTTATTTTGTATATTTGCCCATAAAATCATTTGTGACAGTTTACTTTTTTATATATCATTTACAAAAATACCTGAATTCTATATTCACGCCTTTTACATAGTGCCTATCCCATTGAAAAACAGAAGAAATAATTACCAAAACTTTGCCATTCGGTCAGAAGTCCCATTGTCTTTTCCGGGGTGCAAGCAGTTTCTTTTTTTATTTATATGGATTTTATTCCTCCGACATTGACATTTATGCGCAGATTCGCTATTATTATGATAGCTTACAGAGATAACATACATCTTTTTTCTTTTCCTTTTTGTGTAAATGCGATCGCGCGAGGAGGATTTTTTTATGAACATCATTATCGCAGGATGCGGAAAAGTGGGCGTCACCCTGGCAGAACAGCTACGGGCGGAAAATCATGAGATTACCATGGTAGATCTCGCCGCAGACCGGCTGGAACAGACCATGTCCCAGCTTGATATCCAGGTGATTCCCGGAAATACCATCAACAACCGCACCCTGAAAGAAGCCGGCATCGAAGCCGCGGATCTGTTTATCGCAGTCACCGACCAGGACGAAATCAACCTGCTTAGCTGCCTGGTGGCCAGAAAAACCGGCGGCTGCCCTACCATCGCCAGAGTCCGGAACCCGGAATATAACCAGGAAATCGGACTGTTCAAGGATGATATCGGTCTGGCCATGGTTATTAACCCGGAGCTGGCCACTGCCATGGAGATGACCCGTCTAATTCAGATTCCCTCTGCTATGGAGATTGATTCCTTTGCCAAAAACAAGGTGAACCTGATTAAATTTGTCGTTCCGGAACAATCGGTTCTGAACAACATGAAAATTGCCGACTGTCCCCGTAAAATTTCGGAGAATGTGCTGTTCTGCGTCGTGGAGCGGCATAAACAGGTGATTATCCCCGACGGTAACTTTGTGCTGCAGAAAGACGACTCTGTGTCGGCCGTCGTTCCGTTACATAAAATATCTTCCTTTTTTTCCACATGCGGCATCCATACCAAAGCCATCCATAACGTGATGATCGCCGGCGGCGGCACCATTTCCTACTATCTGGCCAGTCTGCTGACGAAGATGAAAGTGTCGGTGAAAATCATTGAGAAGGATTTGGGACGCTGTCAGCATTTAAGCGAACTGCTTCCGGGCGCCATGATTATTCAGGGGGATGCCACGGACCGGCAGCTTTTGCTGGAGGAGGGGATCAAAAAGACAGACGCTTTTGTGTCTCTGACCGGCATAGACGAAGAAAACATCCTGCTCTCCCTCTACGGCAACAAGGCGTCCCAGGGCAAAATCATAACCAAATTAAACCGAATTTCTTTTGACGAGGTCATTGAGGACATTCCGCTGGGCAGCATCGTTTACCCCAAACATATTACGGCAGAAAGCATTCTGCGCTATGTACGCTCCCGGCAGAATTCCATCGGCAGCAACGTGGAATCCCTGTACCGCATGGCAAACGGCCAGGTGGAGGCGCTGGAATTTATCGTCAAGGACCATTCCGGCATCACCGATATTCCGCTGCTGGAACTGAACCTGATTGACAATCTTCTGATCTGCTGCATCATCCGTAACGGCAGCCTGATCACCCCTTCCGGACGGGATGTGCTGAAAACAAACGATACGGTTATTATCGTCACGACCCATCTGGGACTGAACTGCTTACAGGAAATTGTAAGACAGTAAAGAGGACACTATGAATTTCGCAATTATTTTCTATATACTTGGCTCCGTAATTAAGATAGAAGGCATTCTGATGCTGTTTCCGGCGGCCGTGGCCGGTATTTACCGGGAAATGTCCGGAATGTGGTTTCTCCTCTGCGCCGCCGTCTGCATCGCCACCGGTTTTCTGATGTCCCGAAAACGGCCGGAAAACTGTGCGTTTTACGCCAAAGAAGGATTTATCATGGTGTCCTTAAGCTGGATCGTGCTCGGCCTGATCGGCGCTCTTCCTTTTACTTTAAGCGGGGAGATTCCTTTTTATATTGATGCCCTCTTTGAGATTATTTCCGGCTTTACCACCACAGGCTCCAGCATTCTGACGGATGTGGAGGCACTGGATCACTGTATGCTGTTCTGGCGGAGCTTTTCTCACTGGATCGGCGGCATGGGCGTTCTAGTATTTGTTCTGGCTATCCTGCCGCTGGCCGGCGCCCAGAATATGTACCTGATGCGTACGGAAAGCCCCGGTCCCACCTTCGGCAAGCTGGTTCCCAAGTTGCAGCAGTCCGCACTGTTCCTCTACACGATTTATTTTGTCATGTCAGGTATTGAGCTGCTGTTTCTGCTGGCCGGGCGTATGCCGGTCTTTGACGCG
This sequence comes from uncultured Lachnospiraceae bacterium, assembly GCA_948470335.1. Classification (GTDB taxonomy): domain Bacteria; phylum Bacillota; class Clostridia; order Lachnospirales; family Lachnospiraceae; genus Paralachnospira_A. The sequence goes on from CAOKOL010000017.1 coordinate 49,557, forward strand.
GTGTGTACGGTATTCGGTACGGCAGGTACCGGCGGATTTGGTATCAAAAATACCAGCATTGCCGATTACAGCCCTTATCTGCAGGCTGTTATCACAATTTTTATGTTTTTGTTCGGTGTCAATTTTAACTTTTATTTTCTGATTATTATCCGCAGAGTGAAGGATGCCTTTCGAATGGAAGAGGTCAGGTGGTATTTCTTTATATTCTCGGCGGCGGTACTGGCCATCGCAGTGAATCTGACTTCACTTTCCGGTCATTTTATTTCAAACCTGCACCATGCGGCGTTTCAGGTTTCCTCCGTAATGACCACCACCGGCTTTGCCACGGCGGATTTTAACCAGTGGCCTGTTTTTTCCAAAACCATTCTGGTTCTCACCATGTTTATCGGCGCCTGCGCAGGCAGTACCGGAGGCGGCATCAAGGTTTCCAGGTCCATTATATACATCAAATCCACGGCCAGGGAGCTGTCCATGCTGATCCATCCCAGAAGCGTGAAAGTGCTGAAGACGGACGGCAAAGCCATCGACGACGGAGTCATCCGCTCTGCCGGCGCATTTTTAATGTGCTATGTTCTGGTGTTTGCCGTGTCGGTTCTGCTGGTAAGCCTGGACGGCATGGACCCTTCCACCACATTTACCGCCGTTGCCGCAACAATCAACAATATCGGCCCCGGTCTGGAACAGGTGGGACCTACGGCCAATTTTTCTATTTTTACTCCGTTTTCCAAGCTGGTGCTGATGTTTGATATGCTGGCCGGAAGACTGGAAATTTTCCCGATGCTGCTGCTGTTCAGTCCGAGAACATGGAAACGGCATTAACTGAAAATCAAAACAGGACCAAATCAGGAGGTATTTTATCATGAAAGTTACGTTGGATATGACCATTGAAGAAATTGTAAAGGCAGATTCCAGAGCTGCCGGCATTCTGGCAGACGAGGGCATGAACTGTGTGTCCTGCGCTTCCGCTTCCGGCGAAAGTCTGAAAGAAGCGGCGGAGGGCCATGGTGTGGATCCGGTCATGCTGCTGCGGAAGCTGAATTTCAGGCTGAATATGTAGGGCATGTCCTATTCCCGAAACACAATCCGCCAAAATATGTCTCCGGCGCATTTTGACGGATACTTCATCATCATCAAAGTTCCATTAAAAAACTCCTGTCCGTCAGCCTTGACCAAAACAGGAGTTTTTTATTCAAAAAAGCCGACCCATAGTCCGCAGAAACATGCAGTATCCGCAAGACACACCCATGACCTCAGATCTTGCCGCAGTGCTGACCGATAAAGGAGATGCCGCAGCTTCCACCGGACTCAGCAACAGGTCACACCTTCGCCGGATTCACATGCACCATACAGTGCTTCACATCCGTAAATTCCCGCTCGATGGCATCATGGACGGTTTCGGCAATCCGGTGTGTCTCATTCAGCGTCTTTTCCCCGTCGGCGCAGATTTCGATATCCACATAGATTTTCGAGCCGAATTTTCTGGTTCTCATCTCATCCAGACCAAGAACGTTCTGCACGGAAAGCACCACGCGGCGCATTTCTTCTTCTGTCCTGTCATCACAGGATTCATCCGTCATCTTCCGCACGGCATCAATAAAAATGTCCGCCGCCGCCTTGATAATAAACACACAGATTACCACACTGGCCACGGGATCAAGCACCGGAAAGCCCAGTCTGGCCCCCAGAATACCCGCAAAACTGCCGATCGAAGACATGGCGTCGGAACGGTGATGCCAGGCGTCCGCCATCAGCGCGCCGGATTTGATTTTTTTCGCCGCATGGCGGGTATACCAGTACATTCCTTCTTTTACCGCCACCGACACCAGCGCCATCACCAGAGCGATCAGGCCGGGGACAGACAAATCCCCATAATCCCTCTCGACGATTTTGACAATGCCGCCATAACCGATCCCAAACCCCGTGAAGGCCAGAAATACGGCCAGAATAATCGCCGCCACACATTCCATCCGCTCATGTCCATAGGGATGATTATGGTCGGACTTTTTCCTCGCCATTTTAACGCCCGCCATCACCACAAAAGTGCTGAGCACATCCGAAATCGAGTGAACCGCATCGGAAACCATGGCTCCCGACCGGCCCGCCAGTCCCGCGATCAGCTTAAACAGCGATAAAAGCACATTTACAATAATGCTGTTTACGGAAACCCGCATCGCGATTTTTTCAGATACGTCTGTTTCCGGTTTCTGTTCCGTTTTAACGGCGTTTTCATTATGTTTTCCCATCTTCATTACCTCCTGATTCAGTTCCGCAAAAACCGCCGCCGCGCCTGAACCCGGCCCGATACATGGCTTCTGCCGATCCATTGGATTATAAGTCTTCTGGGCACTTCATAACTGAAAATCGTCAATACATACGGTATATTCCGCAAAAAAACCAGGCATCTACATCCGCCTGGTTCGCTTTCGCAAAAAATTCTGCGGAACATACACTGTCCCACAGATAAATACCCTGTTCATCTGCTGCCATTCTCATAGCCCGGCTACGCACTTTTTATGCTGCCTGATCAGTTTGTACTGTAGATTGTATGCAGTGCAAAGAGATTGCTCTTACTATACTATACTACGCACAAAAAGGCAAGGGGTTCGTCGTCAGCTTTCAAAACTTTTTTAAAAATACTGTTTCAAATGCCTCCACAATCAGCTCCACTGCCTGATCCGGCGTTTCCGCTCCGCCGGCGGCCAGAGGCTCCTCCATGCCCATCCCTGCCAAAAGATCCGATACGGCTTCCAAAGCTTCCGGCACCTCCAAAAGCCCCCAGTCCATCTGATCAATGGCATGGGCAATAAAAGAGGCTTTTGTCACCATCCCGCCTTCTGCGGCCCGTTCTTCCAGCAGTGCGGAAAATCTGGCTCTGTCCATGGCCAAAGCCCCCAGTTCCTGTACATATCTGCGATACAGGCCGGCTTCGCTGACGCCAAACCGGGACAGACGTCTGATTACATTGTGCTGCCGCTCCGCATCCAGTTTTGTCTGTAAATACAAAGCCCTCTTTACCGCCGGCTTCACCGCTTTCCCGATCAGTTCTCCCAGCTTGCTGTGTTTTCCCGCATCGGTCAGATACATCTCCGATTCCATATCCGCCGTCACAATGGTCCCGTCTGTTCCGGAGCCGGTGGCAAGTCCTCTGGAAGAACGGCTTTCCGCCATCAGTTCCTGAACGGCGGCGGTTTTTGCCTCGGTGCAGGTGACAAGAGCGCGGGCCATGGCTCCCTCCGATAAATCCGCATTCACACAGAGAAGAATGTTTATGGTACCCATCCGGTATTCCGGGGCCACCGCACTGTTCTCAATCCACGTGGCCGGATCGCCCGCCCGGCCTCCGTTTACCTCGATTCCCCCTGTCACAATCGCCGTGACGGCAAGTTTTTCAAACCGCTCCGTGCAGATCGCCGCATGATCCATGCTGGCCGCCGTTTCCAGCCCTGCCGTAGTTTCCAGGTCCAGACCAATTTCCTCAATCGTACGCATCATATGCTCCCGGTAAGTCTTTCCCTTCATCTCGGCCGAACACCCCACGCCCGGATTGCAGTCGTGATTGAACACCGTCTTCAAATCCGTACGGTATCCGCCGTTATAGGGCGCAGTACTGAGCACCCGCCGTTTTCCTTTGAACGGGATGACAATATTATAATCAAAACGATGCACCTCATCCCCACAGGGAAGGTCGTAAATTTTCACCGATCTGTCCTCCTGAACCCGCCAAAACATAGGATACAAATCGGCGGCCGCTGTGGCCGCCGAAAAAAACTATGCCTCGTCTATCGCTTTTCCGATATCGCTTCTGCAATACTTATTGTCAAAGTCAATCCACCGAACCGCCTCGTAAGCATTGGCTCTGGCTTTATGCAGGTCCGCGCCGGTGGCTGTTACGCCCAGCACCCGTCCTCCGTTGGTGACAATCTGGCCGTTGTCCCATCTGGTTCCGGCATGGAATACCCAGCGTCCTTCTTTCTCCTCGAAAGTTTCCAGTCCTTTGATGGGATATCCTTTCTCATAAGACACGGGATAACCGTCGGAAGCCAGCACCACACAGACCGCCGCATTGTCTTCAAATTCCAGTTCGATCCGGGACAATGTACCGTCAATACAGGACTCAAACAGGTCCACAATATCATTTTTCATCCTGGGAATCACCACCTGGGCTTCCGGGTCACCGAAACGGGCGTTGTACTCCAGTACCCTGGGGCCTTTTTCCGTCAGCATTAACCCGAAGAAAATAATTCCCTTAAAGGGCCTTCCCTCGGCTTTCATGGCGTCTACGGTAGGCTGGTAAATATATTTTTTACAGAATTCGTCCACCTCTGCCGTGTAAAAAGGACTGGGGGAAAAGGTTCCCATACCGCCGGTATTCAGGCCCTGGTCACCGTCTTTGGCCCGCTTATGATCCTGCGCGGAGGTCATAATCCGGATGGTTTCGCCATCTACGAAGGAGAGTACGGACACCTCCCGTCCGGTCATAAATTCTTCAATCACCAGTTTATTCCCCGCAGTACCAAACTTCTTATCCAGCATAATCTCTTTTACGCCGTCTTTCGCTTCTTCCCGCGTATTGCAGATCAGAACACCTTTTCCCAGCGCCAGACCGTCCGCTTTCAGAACGATCGGGAAAGATGCCTCGTTCTCCAGATAACAGAGAGCGGCGTCCGCATACTCAAACACCTCATATGCCGCCGTGGGAATCCGGTATTTTTTCATCAGATCTTTGGAAAATGCTTTAGAGCCTTCCAGTACCGCCGCGTTTTTTCTGGGACCGAACACCCGCAGACCTGCGGCTTCAAAAGCGTCCACCACACCGGCCACCAAGGGATCATCCATTCCTACCACGGTCAGGTCGATCTCCTTTTCCTTTGCAAAATCCACCAGTCTGTCAATTTCCATCGCCCCAATAGGAACGCACTCTGCCAGCCGGCTGATTCCCGCATTGCCCGGCGCACAGTAAATTTTGCTGACCCGGCTGCTCTGCGCCACCTTCCAGGCGATGGCATGTTCCCTGCCGCCGCTGCCTATAATCAAAACCTTCATCTTTCTTTTTCTCCTAAGTTAGAGTTCCGCTTCGTCCCTTCCGCGCCCGTAAATCCTTCCGTAAGCATCAGGGGACTGCCGCTGTTTTGCAGTTCCTCTCTTTTTCCTATAACCGGCCCATCGCCTCTTTTTTACAGGCCAGCATATGGATGGCCTGAGGCAGAATAATCCACTCTGCCTGTTCCATCACCCGGCGCTGCAAAAGCTCCGGCGTGTCTCCCGGCTCTACTTCCACCGCCTTCTGCAGAAGAATCGGACCGGTATCGGTTCCCTCGTCCACATAGTGAACCGTGGCGCCTGTTACCTTTACCCCTCTGGCCAGCGCCGCCTCATGGACTTTCAGCCCATAATAACCCACACCGCAGAAAGAAGGAATCAAAGACGGATGAACATTAATGATCCGGCCCGGATAGGCCTGTACCATCTTCGGCGGAATCTTTACCAGATATCCGGCCAGCACGATCAGATCCGGCTCATATTCCGCCAGTTTATTCAGCAGCGCCTGATGAAATTCCTCTCTTGTCCCGAACGTTCCGGGAGAGACACAGCAGGCGTCGATGCCGTTGGCTCTGGCTCTGGCCAGGGCGTAAGCGCTCTCATTGTTGCTGATTACCACGGCCAGCTCCGTATGTTGCACCGTACCGTTCTTAACCGCGTCAATAATCGCCTGCAGGTTGGTTCCGCCGCCGGATACCAGCACCGCTGCCCTTAACATAAGATGACTCCTTTTTCTCCTGCTTTCACGGAACCGATCACATAAGGCGTTTCGCCGGCCTCTTTGATGGCTTCCATGGCAGCGTCTTTTGCCGCCGGGTCCACGGCAACCACCATGCCGATGCCCATATTAAAGGTATTGTACATGGCGTGTTCTTCCACCTGGCCCCGTTCTGCAATCAAAGCGAAAACAGGAGGCACCGGATAGCTGGACTTCTCAATCACCGCGCAGATACCTTCCGGCAGCATTCTGGGCACATTCTCATAAAAACCGCCGCCGGTGATATGGCTGCATGCTTTTACCCGTACGCCTGCCTCTTTCAGAGATCTCAAAGCTTTTACATAAATTTTGGTAGGCGCCAGCAGCACGTCTCCCAGTGTTCCTCCCAAACTGTCATAATAGGTGGACAGGCTTTCTTTCGTCATGTCAAATACTTTGCGTACCAGAGAAAAGCCATTGCTGTGAACGCCGGAAGACGCCATACCGATCAGCACGTCTCCTGCTTTTAAATCTGCGCCGCTGATCAGGTTTTTCTCATCGGCCACGCCCACCGCAAAACCAGCCAGGTCGTATTCATCCACAGGATAAAATCCCGGCATCTCTGCCGTCTCACCGCCGATCAGCGCCGCGCCTGCCTGACGGCAGCCTTCCGCCACGCCGCTTACGATCTCCGCTATCTTTTCCGGATCATTTTTACCGCAGGCTATGTAATCCAGGAAAAACAGCGGCTCTCCCCCTGCACAGGCCACGTCGTTGACGCACATTGCCACACAGTCGATGCCGATGGTATTATGCCGGTCCATCAGAAAAGCCAGTTTCAGCTTCGTTCCCACGCCGTCCGTTCCCGACAGCAGAACAGGCTTTTCCATCGTTTTAAAACTTTCCATGGAAAATGCGCCGGAAAAACCGCCCAGCCCGGACAGCACCTCCGGCCTCATGGTCGTCTGCACATGCTTCTTCATCAATTCCACTGACTTATAGCCAGCCTCAATATCTACTCCGGAATTTTTATAATCCACAATTGATTCCTCCTAATTTAGCTCCGATACAGCTTTTCCGCTGTTTTTACATCTGCTTCAAATATTCCTCATACTTGATATCTTCGATCTTCTCCGCCTTTTTCTCCACGGAGGTTTTCATATTCTCACCGTAGGCCGCCAGCTTTTCCGACAATTCCTCATCGCCGATGGCCAGCATCTTCATAGCCAGCAGAGCCGCATTTACGGCGCCGTCGATGGCTACCGTAGCCACAGGCACGCCCGGCGGTGTCATCACGATAGAATACAGGGCGTCCTGGCCGCCGAAATATTTTGAATGCAGCGGCACGCCGATCACCGGAAGCGTGGTCAGAGCCGCCAGCATCCCAGGCAGGGCCGCCGCCCATCCGGCGCCTGAGATAATCACTTTCAGACCTCTTTCTTTTGCGCTTCTGGCATATTCCACCATCTTGTCCGGCGTTCTGTGCGCAGAAATAATCGTCAGTTCATAAGGCACGCCGAAATCATCCAGCGTCTTCGCAGCTTTCTGCATCACCGTCAGATCAGAGTCGCTGCCCATTACAATACCAATTACCGGTTTCATCTTTCATGTCCTCCTATTTATAGTTCCGCTACAGTCCTCCCAAGCCCCCTGACTCTGGAAGAATTTCCGGCCGCAAGCGTCCGTAAATCCTTCCGGGGCTTGTACGGACTTCCGCTGTTTTTTAGTTCCGCTACAGTCCTCCCAAGCCCCTTTGACTCTGGAAGAATTTCCGGCCGCAAGCATCCGTAAATCCTTCCGGGGCTTATACGGACTTCCGCTGTTTTTTTAGTTCCGCTACAGTCCTCCCAAGCCCCTTTGACTCTGGAAGAATTTCCGGCCGCAAGCATCCGTAAATCCTTCCGGGGCTTATACGGACTTCCGCTGTTTTTTTAGTTCCGCTACAGTTCTTTATTTAATTCCTCTGTCCCCGGCAGTACGAACCTGCCGCCTCTGACAATTTCAATCCGGCTGCCGTCGGCCCGGACCCCTGTAATCGTATCCAGCTCGTCATAGGGCAGGGTAATATCGGTGTGGCATCCGAAATAGGCTTCCTTCGGCTTTGTCTTCCTGAGAATCGAAATCTCATTGTCCTTTGCCACAATTTCTTTTCCGTCCGGGTTAAAGACTCTGCGCTCCTCCCCGTTGCTGTAGCAGGTATCCCCAAACGCAAAATGGGGGCCTGTCTTTTCCGCAATCAGAATTTTCAGCTTGTCAAAAATACCATATTTTTTAGCCATCCGATAAGCCGCCGTATTGGTGCCGATGGCAAATTCGCCCATGGGCAGCGTCCGGTGATGATGAAGAATCGTTTCCCGCACCAGCGCCTTTCCTTCCTCTTCACCCAAGAAGCTGCCGCAGCCATACTCCTGCACCATGCCGTCTTTTATCCGGAACCAGATATCCTTATAATAAATCCCTTCTATATACAGTTCTTTTACATGTAGGCGGCCTTCCGTTCCTTTCAGCACCGGAGAGGTAAACACCTCCCCCAGCGGAATATTCACATCCGCCAGGCAGTTCTCAAACTTTGTCTGAACCTGAGGATCCTCTAACCTCTGCAAAGCCACGGTGAGAGAGGTTTCATTGCCGTCCCGGCCTTTGATCTCCACCTGCTCACACTGATCCAGCGCCCCGATCATCGTCTCCTGTACCTGTCTGTACAGCTCATAATCCAGATTATTCAGCCGGATCGTCTCATCAAAAATCGCCTCAAAGTCTTTGCCGATAGCCGGAACCGGGTAAGAGATAATCGTAAAGCTGCGCTCTTCCCCGTTAATATACTGATAAGTGATTCTGGTTGACTCCTGCTGCATCTGAGCCAGCAGTTTCAACTGCCAGTCCTCATAAGCGGCCGCTTCCGGCTTATTAACCGGCGCAAAGTTTTCCTCTCCGAAAGTTTCCATCACCGCAGGCCCCGCCATGCCTGCGGCCAGGCTTTTCCGCTTCTCAAAGGCTGTCCGCATCACCGACAGCTTCCGCTCCTTCAAATCTCCGTTCAGAAACAGCCCCAGATCACAGCGGTGGTCATAATCGCACTGCTGATTAGGCGACGTGCCATAGTAACCGATCTTCAGATTATCCCGGCGGTTCATCAGGTTTACCGGAGAACGGTACAAAACAGCCTGCAGCCCCATCTGTCCAAACTGTCTGACAGCCGCCCGGATTACCCGCTCAAAACCAAGACAATAGCGCACATCCACAAACTGTTTTTTCGACAGATCCACATGGGCCAGCTCAAAGCCTTTGCGGTAACCCTCCGTATAAGTGGCCGCCATGGCAATAATCGTTTTTTCCGGCAGACCGTTCAAATAACGGGCGGTTTCCAGTTCATTTTCACTGACATATTCCCCGTAGCGGTACAGATAACGGAGGTCTTCCAAATCGCTGTCCATCACAACGTTCCGGGCAAAAGACAGCCCCGGATCCAAAAGCTCCCGGTTTCTGTAATCCACGGTCACATCGCAGTAATCGCTGAAAAAATAATAAAGGGCCTTTTGCACTTCCGGCTCGCCGCCGCCATCCTCCAGTATGCAAAAAACCTCCATAAAAATTTCGCAGCAGATAGTCATGTCCAGCAGACGACCCTCTGCAGCATAGACGACCATACCTCTGATCTCCATATATAAACAGGAAAGCAGCCGGCCCATACCGGTTCCCAACCGGCCGGCCGCATAGGCCGGATTGGCATAGCTGCGTTCATATGCATCGCCGATTATATCTCCGTAAAGTTTTTCATTATATTCCTGAAGCTTCTCCAAAGACAGCTCATGAAACCGCCCCGAACGCCTCTCCTCGCCATACTGAACGACGGTCAGGATAAACGCGGCGGTTCTCCTGAAAAAATCTCCGCAGAAACTCTTCTTTTTCTCATCTGACAGTTCTTCTTTTGTACCTGTAATCGGGTCTGTGATTTCTTTTGTTCCGGCAATCTCTCTGATCCGGTCCAGTACCAGTCGGAAACGCTCTTCTTCGAAACCGTATTCCCGTTCACTTTCCTGCTCTGATATGTTCTGGTCACACATATTGCTCTCCTCACTTCATCTGCCGCCCGGCGTCAATGTTTTTACGACAAAAATAATCCGACTCCATAGATGGCTGCAAGCACAATAAAGACAACCGCATTGGCAACACAGCCCACAAGACCTGCCGTCTGCCGTTTTTCTTCTCTGTCATACTTTCCTTTAATACCCAGCCATAATCCGAAAATAGCCGCCGGCATACCGCACAGCCCCACTCCCGCATAGCGTTCCGGGACGGCGCCCCCGGTAAGAACGGAGGGCACGATGCCTGCCGCAGCCAAGACGGCTGCCGCGACCGCTGTCACACAGGAAAAATGCGAAAAGGGCGAAAAAGCCCTGTCAGTCTGTGCGCCGCTTCCGGTATACTCCCCGGCTTCCTCCTGCAGATATCTTGCCCTTACCTTTCTACGTCTCATAGAATCCTTCCATTTCCCTCTATTTCCGCTCCGTTTTCTTTTCAGACTTTTTTTCCTCACTCCGGTTCAGAAACCGGTACAGGATAAAACCGATCAGTCCGCCCAGCGTATTCAGAAAGATGTCATCCACATCAAAAGAGCCTACCCGGAATAACAACTGAACGGATTCAATCATAAGACTGAACAAAAATGTGTAAAATACCAGATGATATCCCTTTCTGGCCGGAGACGCCAGAATCGGCAGCCACATTCCGAAAGGAACAAAAACAGCCACATTCCCCGCGAGATTGATGACTGAATAAATACCAAGAGCACGAAAATGTCGGATATAGCGTCCGATCTCCCGAAACGGCACCAGATTATACCGGTAAATGCGGTCCGAATCTGCCCTTCCAAACTGCTCGGCAAAAAAAACAAGATAAAGAAGAAATCCCAGATAGGCCGTAAAACACAGCCACTCCACCCATCCGGCCTGAGATTTATCACTTTTCCTCATCCGGCTAAAATGTAATCTGTGACTTTCTCTTCAGCAAAATGCCTCCGTTGACAATACAGCCGATACCGGTGCTGATCCCCACCACCAGGATTACAATTCCCATGGCGACGCTCCATCCGCCGGTACGGTTCATGGTCTTATAAATTTTTTCTCCCATTGAACACCTCCGATTGTTCAGCCTGTATTTACTTTACTCCGTATACCTCATAATATGCGTCGATCGCCTGCTTTAAATTATCGTCAATAATCATTTTTCCCTTATAAGGGCGATTATATAAGTGCTGAATCACTTCTTCCATCGTCACGATCGCAGTCGTCCTGAAACCATAGGTCTCCGAAATCTCCGTCAGTGCGGATTTTGTTCCCTGGCCCCGCTCCATACGGTCCACACTCACTGCCAGTCCCAGCACCGTTACGTCGCCCTGGGCTTTCACAATCGGAAGCGTCTCGGCGATTGAGGTTCCCGCCGTGGTCACATCCTCGATAATCACCACCCGGTCGCCGTCCCCGATCGGACTTCCCAGCAGAATTCCTTTGTCACCGTGGTCTTTTACCTCTTTCCGGTTCGAACAGTAACGGATTTCGGCGCCGTACCGGTCACTGAAAGCCATGCTGGCCGCAACCGTCAGCGGAATCCCTTTATAAGCGGGGCCAAACAGCACGTCAAAATCCGTACCAAAAGCACTGTGGATCGCCTTCGCGTAATACTCGCCCAGCTTCTTTAGCTGCGCTCCGGTTCTGTAAAATCCTGTATTGATAAAAAACGGGGTCTTCCTTCCACTTTTTGTCACAAAGTCGCCGAATTTCAGCACTTCGCAGTCTACCATGAATTCGATGAACTCTCTTTTGTACTGTTCCATGTGGTACGATTCTCCTTCATTTATGCGCGTTTCAGCCTTAAATATCTTCCCAATTTTACCACATTTATCATTTATATTCAACTGTTTTTGTTTTTCCATTTTGATCCTGTTTTCAGATTTATTCAGACAATTTTTACAGAAATCAGACAGTCGAAACTGCCTCTGCTTCCTCATAATACACCTTTTCCAGTGTCAGCCCCTTTGCAGGCGCCAGCATCCCTGCCGCCTGCCGGTCCCGGGCCTTTAAAATCCGCTCCATTTCTTCCGGCTTCCTTTCGCCTGTCCCCACCTCATACAGCGTCCCGGCCAGAATGCGGACCATATTGTAGAGAAAACCGTTTCCGGTAACGGTAATCCAAAGCTCGTCCCCGATCTGTTCGACACGCAGGCTGTAAATGTGGCGCACCGTGGATTTTTTCATCTGCCTGTTGGCACAGAAGCTTTTAAAATCATGTTCCCCTTCCAGAAATCCGGCCGCCCGTTCCATATCCGGCACATTCAGCGGCATCCTTTTCTCAGGAACCCATATATAATTACGGTCAAACACAGGCTTTGCATCCCCCGTATAAATACGATAACGGTAGGTTTTCGCCCTGGCGTTCAAGCGGCTGTGAAAACGGCCGTCCGCCGCCGCAACGCTGACAACGGAAATGTCGGCAGGAAGATACTGATTTAAGTAATCTCTAATCCCGCCGCAGGACAGAGACGTATCCATGTGCGCGTTCGCCACCTGCCCGCCGGCATGAACGCCGGCGTCGGTTCTGCCCGAACCCTGTACCTCGATTTCCCCCTCCGGACAGCCGCACATTTTTGCCAGCACAGCTTCCAGTTTTCCCTGTATGGTCCGGCCGGTATTCTTTTGCCTCTGCCAGCCGTCGTAACGGGTTCCGTCATATTGGATTAAAAATCTGTAATTTTTCATCGGTTTTGTCTTTTCATCTCAAAATAAGGCAGCGTCTCATAGCCGCATTTTTCATAAACTTTAATGGCTCTCTCGTTTTCTTTTTCCACTTCCAGCTTTAAAATCGCATCCGGATATTTCTCCGCCATAAAGTTCAGAAACCTGCTGCCGATACCATTCCCCCGGAAAGGTTCTCTGATATACAAATCTTCAATCCAGATGCAGCATCTCCCGTACTCCGTGGAAAAGCTTTTCGCCACCATCCCATAACCCTGAATCTCCTGCCCTTCCTGGAATATATAGCCTTCCAGATAGGGACAGTCCCCAACGCAATGGTCGATATCCGCCTGAAACACCTGGGCGGACCCGTTGGTAGAAACCGCCGGAGACGCGTAAAACACCTTCATCATCTCAAAAACTTCCCCTCTGTCTTCGTCGGTCATTTCTCTTATTATGGTACGCATCAGTTGATTTCTCCTTTTTTGAAAATATTATACTAAACTTTTTCAATTTGGGCAAATCCGACAGAATCAGAAAAATCCCGGCAACATATAACGCAGGGGAGTCGGTAACTCGTCTGAGTTACCGACTCCCCTGGAACAGACTACCTGTTTCCCGAAAGTATTTCCGATATTCCAAAATCTTCTTTCAGCCAGCGCAGCACTGAAATGATGAAAAAAATCTGAAGGACCAGAATCGGTACACAGGTCAGGATGGATGAAGTTTTTACCACCTCCATGCCGCCTACAAGAATCAGTGACATTGTTGCGAGAAATACAAAGAATGACCAGAACAGGCGCACCCAGCGCCTGGGTTCCGCATTGTATCCGACTTCCTGGCTGGTGATATTTGACATGGTGTAGGCGCCGGAGTCAATACCGGTGGCCTGCGCAACCATAAGAAGCAGTACAAACAGAGGAATAATCACCGTCTTGCCGGGCAGGGTATCCAGGATCGCATAGATTGCCCGGGGCTCTCCCTGAGACTGCATGATACCGATCAGATCCATCCCTTTGTTGAAGATCAGATCCTGAACATAACCGCCCATAACACCAAAGATCAGCATGGTACCGCCGCCTGCGGTGACAATCATATTGATCACAAAGGCTCTCAGCGTTCTGCCTTTGGAAATGCGGGCCATGAACAGACCAATATAGATCGCCCATGACATCCACCAGGCCCAGTAAAATACGGTCCAGTTCTGAGGAAAGCCGGATCTGCCGACCGCGTCGGTATAAAAGCTCATTCTGAAAAAGTTCTGTATCATAATACCCAGGGAATCACTGAAATAAGACAGAATCCATGAGGACGGCCCTACCAGAAATACATAGATTACAAATGCGATAAACATAGCCATGTTGATGTCCGAAAGCGTTGCGATTCCCGAATATAAGCCCTTAAAACAGCTCCAGCTGTATATACAGGTAAAAAACAGTCCTATCCCGATTTTCAGCGGCATCGTATCCGGAATCCCGAAAAATTCTGATATGATACAGGAGATCATCGGAAATACAAAGGCCAGGGAGGTGGCAAACCCACCCATCATACCGATCACTACCAGCACATCAATGGCAATACCGATTTTTCCGTATGCTCTTTTTCCCAGAAGCCCGCCGCATGCATAGCTTGCCTTAAAATGAAACTGCCGTCTGTTATAATAACAGTATGCAAACGCAATGGCAGGTACGGAGAAAATGGCCCATGGGGTAAATCCCCAGTGGAAAAAGGTATATGCGGACGCCCATTCCCTGGCAGCCACGGACATTGGTTCAATGCCAAAGGGCGGGGATGAAAGGTAGTACAGAGGCTCCACACAGGCCCAGTACATTGCTCCCGCGCCGATTCCCGCGCAGAAGAACATGGCAATCCATGTGAAAGTTTTAAATTCCGGCTTATCATCCTTTGATCCCAGTTTTACGGAACTAAATCTGCCGGCTACAATCCACAGACTGAAAGCAAGACTGACAAATCCGACCAGTTCAAACAGCCAGTCCAGACCATACGTAACGCTGTCCATTATCAGACTGACCGGTTCCTGTGCCTTATCCCGCAAAACGATCAACGGAACGTAAAGGGCAAGACAGCCAATGACAGAAGCCAGAAAAATCGGTTTTGATACGCTGGCCGTCTGTTTTTTTCTGTTTTTCTGTTCCCGTTCGCCGCCGCTCATTTATTGCTCCTCGTAAACAGTCTCTTTCTGTACGGTTCCGTCGTCATTGAGGATCGTCCATTTTTTCCTGATTTCTTTGAAAAAGGTAACAACCATTAAGGCGATAATGATAACCGCAGGTACGGAACCGATGATGGTAATTGCCTGCGCCGCGGAAATACCGCCGCAGAGCAGCAGGGCGATTGCGATTGCGCCGACGCCCAGCGACCAGAAAATTTTGTTCCAGTTGGGAGGCTCATCCTCAGGTCCCAGATCCTTTGTGGTAATCATGGCCATACTATAAACATTGCCATTCAGCAGAGTCTGCATACACAGGAAGCCAAAGACCATCAGGACAGGATATAAAAACTTGATAAAAGGGATGTAATCCCAGAGTGCTACGATTGCCGCTCCCTGTCCGGATGCCGTGATTATGGAAGCCAGATCTACATGATGGTTCTGCTGAATATAAATAGAGTAATTCTGAAATACGCCAAAGAACAGCCATGAACCCAGTGTCTGAGCCGCCAGCGCGCCGATAACAGTCTGTCTTACGGTACGGCCGCGGGAGATCTTTGCGAAAAATAAACCGTTGTGGATTGCCAGTGCCAGGTACCAGCACCAGTAAAAGATCGTCCAGTTCTGAGGTGTGCCGGAGGCCGCGTACGTATCCGTATTGAATGTCAGACGAACGATATTCTGCAGATACATACCGATGTTATCCAGCGTGGCGTTCAGAATATAGGAAGTAGGCCCTACGATCAGCAGAAATGCCAGCAGGCCGAAGCCGACGATTACACGGAAGTTGCTCAGGTATTTGACACCTTTGGAAAGACCGGTATATAACAGCAAAGCCATCACAACTGACCACATGATGATTACAACTGCTTCTGTCTGGAAATTCATCCGGATACCAAAGCTTCTGCCGATAAGCGCGGACACAGTAGGTACGTTTACGCCTACGGCCGTTACCACACCTGTCAGGATGGATATGGCAAACAACGCATCGATTACTTTGCCGAAAATACCTCTGGCATTCTTCTCACCAAGGAGGGATATACATGCCGTGGAGGGACGTACATCCTTTGCTTTTTTGCAGAAAATCTGGTATGCCCATATAACACCCATCAAAGTTGCTGCTGACTGAATAACAAACCCCCAGTGGTGAAGAGGATAAGCGGTTGCTTTATACAGCGCTTCTACCGAATAAGGCTCGACGCCTTCGGTGGGTGTCTGATAGTAATAAAACCATTCAATTGCTGTCCATGTTAAAACACCAACGCCTACGGTGGATGTAAAAATCATGCTCAGCCATGAGAATGTGGTATGTTCAGGGGCCTCCGTGCCAAAGCGCATTTTTCCGGCAGGATGAATACACAGGAAGATACATAACGCAATCAGCATGAATACAAACAGTTCGAAAAACCAGCCCAGGTCAGCACAGATCACGCTGAATGCCAGTGTGCTCAGTGCAGAGCCTGCAGATGCGGGGTCACTTAAAACCCATGCTACCAGCATGATGATAACAAGCAGCGGCGGAATAAATACAACCGGCTCAATACCTGCACTTTTTTTCTTTTCCACTATTGCTCCTCCTACATTTTTTACTCAGCCCATAATCTTTGCCATATAGGCGCGCAGATCCTTATCTGTTTCAGGGTCCAGCAATGTATCGGGAGCCGCTGCCAGGATCTCTTTATATTTTGCATTTGCACGCCGAATGATATCCGGAGAACCTTTGTCAGTCCAGTCACTGTAACTTTCGCATTCGGAGATGTCATTGTCGAATGCCTCTCTGAAATGGTCGAACGTATCCTCATGTTCAAGATAAGAACCTCTGGGGCCAACTTCTTTGATTACATCAACGGACAGAGCATCATCATCGGTCTCTATACCCTGTTTCAGATACAGCGCTCTCTTAATGATTTCCTCGTCCACGATATGTTTTTCATAGGATACTGTCATAATGGCATCCAGAACGCCAAGGCATTCGTTGATGATATCTGCTTCCGCGAAAACTGCCATCATTACATTCTGCATGGTCTCCAGACCTGCCTGCATATCAGGCACCTTAGAATCGGTCATTCCGCACATGTTTCTGGTAGGAAGATGATAGAAATCATGAGCCATCAAAAGCAGAGGAACGTTGACCAGAGACATATCAGGCGTACCTGTCATGTAGGTACCCTTCTTCATATAGCCGACAGTGGAAGACGGTGCGTAAACAACGGGAGTTTTTTCGTTGATCAGATTTGTCAGTACAATACCGCTGAGTATTTCCGTATTTTGCAGTACCAGCATACCCATATGACGCATGGGACCGGAAATACCTGCCAAAATACAGGGAAGCAGGTAAACTCCTTGCCCGCGCTTAATGTACTCGATCATGGAACCCAGCGTATCACGTGACCATGCCAGAGGACTTAAAGGATTAGGATTAAAGTTGCTATACTGAATATCAGTTTCTTCACCGGGTGCCATACCCATGGAAATCTGAATCATATCCAGGAACTCTTTACTGTTCTTCTGTCCCATGGTAAAGCCCAGTGCTGGCATATCTGAGTTCTTCAGTACTTCATAACACATATACAGATGTTTGAATTCTTCAGGAACATCCGAAGGATTCAGCGGATGTGTTCCTGCCAGGTTTACAATGTCGCTGGCCTGAGCCAGTCTCATCATGTTGCCGTAATCCTCAATGGTAGCCAGTCTTTTCCCATGATCCAGATCCTGAATAAATACGGCGCCTCCATTGGGAAATACCGCAAAATCTTTTCCGATTTCCACAGTTCGTTCCGGATTACGGCTGCAAAACTTAAAAGTGCGAGGCAGCGTCTTCAAAGCTTTTTCTACCATAGCTCTGGTGATGAAGACACGGTATCCGTCTGTTTTCGCTCCATGTTTTTTGAAGATTTCTATCACTTCGTCACTCTGGAATACAACGCCGGTATTTTCCAGAATGTCAATGGACGCATCATGGATTCTTCCATAATCTCTGTCCTCAATAAAACGCAGTGTTGAATACAATCCTTTCTTACCCATTTACATCCTCCTGTAACAATGTTTTCCGGTGTACCGGTTCCGGTTTATGATCCGATAGACAGTTTCATTCCGGCCCCTGTAATACCCCTCTTAACTTTAGTTCCGCTGATACGAAAAAAAACCGGTTTTGTTTTCATCTCTACTGAAAGGATAGCACAAAACCAGTCTAATTATTTTTGTTAAATCTTATTATTTTTTGTTTATTTGTCCTTTAAAAGCCTGTCCAAATTTTTTCGCAGAAAATCCCGCAGAGCCAAAGCATCCCTGGTATAATAATCCGCCCCGATGGATTCGGCATAGGACTTTGTAACCGGCAGACCGCCTACAAAAACGGTTACCTGGTCCCGCAGACCTTCCTTTTCCAGTTCTTTGATCACCCGATCCATTTCCCGCAGTGTTGTGGTGAGAAGGGCGGAGATCAGAAGCAGCCGCGCATTGTATTTCCGGATCGCCTCTATAAATTCTTCTTTTGATACATCCACCCCCAGATCAATTACTTTAACGTCCAGGGTAGACACATAGACTCTTACCAGATTTTTTCCGATATCATGATAATCCCCTTCCACCGTTCCCAGAATGGCCGTACATTTATAACCGTCTTTTTTCTTCAGATACGGCCGAAGGGTTTCCAGTCCGATATTCAGTGCTCTGCCGGACATCAGTGCTTCTGGGACAAACATACTCATAGACTGAAATTTTTCTTCCATTTTTTTGATGCCGCCGATCAGGCCCCGTTCCAGGATCATTTCAGCCGGATACATTTTTCCCAGTGCTTTCCGTACCAGACTTTCCGTTGTTTCCGCATTTCCCATTAAAAGGGAATCGCTGATTTCTTCATAGATATCCACCATACACCTCCCGGACGAAAAAGACTATGACAACAGTTTATTTCTGTACTGCCCCGGCGTTAAACCTATAAACTTTCTGAATACTTTTGTGTAATGACTCTGGCTGGCAAATCCGCATTTCCTGCTAATTTCGCCGATGTTCCATGCCCGGCTTTTCATCAGTTCTATGGATTTTTCCACACGTACCCGCAGCAGGTAATCATTGATGGTCATATTCATATTTTTTCTGAACAGGGCACATAGATAAGATCTGCTCAGACAGACGTGGGCGGCGATGTCGTCAAGAACAATCTCCTCTCCGTAATGCTGCTGTATATAGCCAATCACCGACTGGATCAGCCCGGTATGGGAATCTCCGCCCGCCTGAAAAATCATATCCAGATAATTACAGATCATTCCGTAAGAAACCGCATAGATTTCTTCCGAATTTTTCAGACTTTCCGTCTCTTTTTCATACTGCCGCAGCATCTGCTGTGCCAGCTCGGCCTCCAGTCCCGCCTCCGCGCAGGCTCTGGACACCAGCACCATAAAATCCCTTACGCTTTGTTTTACCTCTGTCTGATCATATCCTGAGAGGATCTCCATATCCGTGTACAGGACCGGAAACAGTTCCACAATCTTTTCTTTATTCTCCATCCGGACATGCTGGAGAAAGTTCCGCTCCCGTTTCAGATAAACGGATCGGTCAAATGCGGTTGTCTCGTATGTTTTTTTCCTGTCCCGGATCTGGGACAACACCATATTTCTCCAGTTGTACTTATTCTTCTGATCGATCAGAAGATAATATCCGGTATTGTTGAAATGTTCCGCCACCACTTTCAGAAGTTCCGCCGCCGCCTGACACTGCCTGACAGAAATTACTTTCAGTTCCCTGGCCCTGTTCAGAAGCTGATCTGACTGTTTCACATAAAGATGCCGGCTTTTGACCTCATTTAAAAACAGGTGATCCGCTTTCCAGAGCAGCACCTGGCCGCACACAATCGCGCCCACCCTGGTCTGCTCAATCTGCAGAGGCGAAGCCCACATCACCAGCCCGCCATGGCAGCGGAAGAAATAAGGTTCATCCCATTTAAAGGCTTCTTTGCACGCCTTTTCATAACAGCGTCTGCACCGCTCTCTGCCCTCGGCGATGGACTGAATATACTGGCAGAATGTGTTTTCTTCATATTGGGCGCCGGACAGGAACACTTCTCCATATAGATTGACAGCCACAACACTCAGTTCGGTGGATACGGAAAAATTATCCATTACCCTGCGCAGATTTTCTTTTTCCAGCGCCAGTTTTTCATTCTCCAATTTACCAGCTCCCATCTTCTATTCAGATATCAAGAAAGCTCCCCCCTCTTATTCCACAACAATCAGTTCATACTGCCGTAAACCAGATCCAGGCAGGCCTGGTCGATGGCAACGAAATCCAGGCTTTCCGATCAGTGTCCGGTATTCACAATAACAATGCTGGAATCCCCTTTTCTTGCCTGTTCCAGCACGGCCGCCGACAGCTTTTCAAAAGAGCCGTGAGAAGATGAGGCCCCGGTCATTGCGTCGATTTTGCCTTCCCCCTGCCCTTCCAGCAGTTGTCCCGCATAAAAGCGGGTATATGCATTGGGATACGTGCCGTTGGAGTGCAGCATGTTCTGCATATAGGCATTGTCCCAGCTCTTGATAAAGCCGCTGGCATTTTCCGCATTGTATTCCACGGAAACGATGCGCCCTCCTTTGACCATAATCGTAATATATTCCTTCCATCCATGGCTGTATTCGGAAGCCTGGGCAGTATAATAACCGTCTTTAAAGCCTTCCGTTTTGCCGCAGCCGGCCAGCAGAACAGTCAACAGTAACAGAAGCATCCCCACGCTGATGATTCGTCTCATTGCCTGCGCCCCTCCTTTAACACGAATTTTTCCACCTGAGCCTGAAGCTTCTCGGCCTCCTGGGCAAGCGCTCCGCTGGCCTGTTTCGTCCCTTCCGCATTCTGCATATTTCTGTTGGTGATCGAGGAAATGGTTTCGATCCGATCCTCCATTGCCCCAAGGGCATCTTTTTGTCCCTGTACCGCCGTCACCAGATCGTCGGAAATCTCGCTGATCTGGCCGGACACTTCGGAAATAGCTTTCAGAGAACCTGCGGTCTCGGCATTCAGCTCCACGCCGGTCTGAATAATCGCCCTGGTATTCGCAATCATATCCGCAGCGTTCTGGGCAGCCTCCGCGCTTTTGACAGCCAGCTCCCGCACTTCATCGGCTACCACGGCAAATCCGCTTCCCGCGCTTCCTGCCCGGGCCGCTTCCACCGCCGCATTAATGGCCAGCACATTGGTCTGGAAAGCGATGTCCCCAATATCGCTGGCAATTTTCGTGATTTCAAGGGCGTTGGCACTGATATCATCCATTGCACCGGAAAGAGCGTCCATCTGTGTATTCGCCTCCCGGATGCATTGGGTGATTTCTTCCGTTTTGCACCGGGTCTGGCCGCTGCTCTCAGCGACACTTTCCAACTGTTCTTTTACATGGGACACCTCATCTACCAGCTCCCCGGCAGACTGGTTCTGCTCCAGAGAAGCCTGATGAAGCTGTCCTGACTGGCCGCTCAGCTCCTCCGCCATGCTGGCCAGCCGGACTGCGGCGGAACGCAGATCCGATATGGTTCCGTTCATGGAACCGATAATCGCATTTAAACTGCTCCTGATCAGAGCAAAATCACCTTTATAGTCCATCTGAGGTTCCGTACACAGATTCCCCTGCGCAATCTGGGACAGCACCTGCTGAATATCCAATATGTACTGATTGACGCTCTCCACGGTGGCCCCCAGCGTTCCGGCCAGTACCTCCAGTTCATCGCCGGAACGGACGGACACCACCTCCGTATGCAGATCCCCGTCCGAAAGTGATACCATCCGCTCCGTAACGTCCTTCACCGGCCGGGAAATGGAACGGGCCAGACGCAGCACAAGCAGGATAGACACCGCCAGCACTGCCAGGGTTGACAGCACCGCCGCCAGCATCGCCCTGTTAATCAGGTTGTTATAATCGGATTTCGGAACCTGGATCACCAGTGACCACTGGGTACCCCGAATCGGAGAAAAAGCAACCAGCATCTGTTTTCCGTCAATGGGGAATTCCGTGGCGCCGGTCTCTCCTGTAGTCACACGGGCGATGGCTTTTTCATTGCCGCCGTCGACTTCAATCAGCGTGCTCTGTGCCAGAACCACGGACTGATCCGGATGGCCGGTAACCAGCCCTTCCCGGTTCACCATATAGGCCATTCCGTTTTTTCCCAGATTGATGCTGCTGATCACATCGTTCAGCGCATCGTATTTATAAACGCCCACCACATACAGGGCGGTTTCCCCGTTTTCTTTTACAGGCATTCCCATGGTAATGCCCAGCCTGCCCTCAAAGGTGGTGGAAGAATCCGTCGTCAGATTATCTGTTTCTTTCAGAAGCGCAAAAAAGCTGCTGTCCGGACTTTCCGGCGCACCGTCAATGCCCTGCACCAGCCGCCCTTCCGAATCGTACAGCCCAATGGTGTACAACTCATAAATCTCGGCAGCCTCTTTCAGAACCGCTTCACGGCTTTCCCTGACCAGAGCGGCGTCGGACGACCCGTTCTCCTCTGCTTCCCCGCTTTCGGAAACCGCAGCGCCGGTCATCCTGGGATCGTCGGCAATGGTCATCATCCGGTCTGCCAGCATATGAATATTCGCTTCCACGTTTTTGGAGGACTGACGGACCATAGGCTGTAAGCTGTCCAGAAGAATGCTGTTTGCCAGCGACTGCATGGAAAGTGCCATAATCACACAGCATATGACGACCAGTATTAGGATATTAAGCATCGTATTCCTTAATATTCTACCGTTGACGCTCCGTCTCATCCTCCGGAACGGAACGGCGCCTGTTTGTTCTTCTGTCATGTTGACCCATCTCCCTTGCTATCGTTTTAAACACAAAAAAATCACACAAAATCCCGGAAAAACAGGTTTTGTTCCCTGGCTTTTCCAAGCTGTTTTCCATGTGTGTTTATATAGAATATTATACCATAAATGCTTCTTTCACCGCAATATTTTTTTGTATTTTTTTTAACAATGTGGTTTCAGGATGTTATCCCTCAATCCACTCCAAACTGCCTCCCGACTGCCCGATCAGCCGAATCAGATCCTCTGTCCGCAGCCATACCGTGGCAGTATTTTCATTGGGGTGTACCCCGATTATGCTGTCCTGAAACACCGTGTCAATCAGCAGCCTCACCCGATGCTCCCGGTCGTTTAACATGCCAAACGGCGTAACCTCGCCCTTCGACAGCCCCAGGAAACGGTCCAGATCTGTTTCCGAGGCAAAGGAAAGCCTCCGGCTTCCGATTTTTCCCTGTAATGCTTTTAAATCCAACTGCTTCTCCTGTTCCAGTGTCACCAGAAAATACTGCCGCTTTTTATCGTCCCGGATAAACAGGTTTTTTGCAATGCGGTCCTCATGTTTCAGTCCCAGCCGTTTCATTTCTTCTATCGTGTAGACGGCTTTATGCTCTGCCAGTTCATAGGAGATTCCGTTCTGTTCCAGCAGAAAAAAGATGTCTTCTTTTGTTATATGCATACCGTGCCTCCGTTGTCATGTTTCATTTGAGAAAAAATTTTAAAACAGTTGATATGTATGCTGCCGCATATAAATATTAACAGTAATCATATCAAAAATTTCCGCCGAAATCAAACACTGTTAAAAATGCTGATTCCGGCGGAAACTTTACTTACGAATCATTTTTGCGGCTTTTGTCCCGCCGCTGTTGATTATGAGCCGATTTCTTTTTTCGTTACGAACCACAGGACTCTGACTTTTTATTTTTTTGTTATTCTCAGCAGCAGTACGGACATCAAAAGCCCCGCCACGCCGAAACCGAGCATCACATAAAAGATGGCCGTATATCCGGCCGCTCCC